>NZ_LYVP01000004.1 GCF_001984065.1 Pseudomonas sp. KK4 | reverse complement strand
CCAGAAGGCGGCCACCGTGCGGTGATCACCCTCGACGGCAAGTTCCTGCCGCTGCGTCCTTTCTAAGGATGCAACCGCTCCAGTAAATCGGCCCGCAGCCTTGCGGGCCTGCTTGAAAAAAATTTCTTAACCCTTTCGATCAATCACCACATTTGAATGGAGGATTCATCATGAAAAAATTTCTGTTTCTCGCCCTGTCCCTGACGGCATCGCTTTCTGCCTACGCACAGCAAGCCCAGGTCGCACCCGAGGCCGTTCCCTATGCGTACGGCATGCACCTGGACATCGCCAAGGTCATTCACATTACACCGACCGCGGATGTCTGCGGCCCGACGCCGGTGCAAATGACTTACCGCGATTCTCACGGTGAAACCCATGTCCTGGAATACAGCGTGATCGGCAGCGGCTGCACCAACTGATTGTCACTCTTTCAACATTCAATAAGAGGTAAGCATCATGAAAGCGCTCATCGAAGGTTTCCTGAAGTTCCAGAAAGAAGCATTTCCGCAACGCACTGACCTGTTCAAACACCTGTCCACCACGCAGAACCCAGGCACATTGTTCATCACCTGCTCCGACAGCCGCGTGGTGCCGGAACTGCTGACCCAGCAAGAACCCGGTGAGCTGTTCGTGATCCGTAACGCCGGCAACATCGTGCCGTCCTACAGCCCGCATTCCGGTGGCGTGTCGGCGACTGTCGAATACGCCGTCGCGGTACTGGGCGTGACCGATATCGTGATCTGCGGCCACTCCGATTGCGGCGCCATGACGGCCGTGGCCAAGTGCACCTGCATGGATCACCTGCCTGCCGTCGCTGGCTGGTTGCAACACGCCGAGTCGGCGAAAGTCATCAACGAAGCGCGCCCTCACGCCAGTGAAGCCGCCAAAGTCAGTTCGATGGTGCGTGAAAACGTCATCGCCCAACTGGCCAACATCCAGACCCACCCGAGCGTGCGCCTGGCCCAGGAAAAAGGCCTGGTCAATCTGCATGGCTGGGTCTACGACATCGGCAGCGGTTCGATCGATGCCCTGGATGCCGACAACAAGACCTTCAAGTCGTTGGTCAAGCATCCGAACACCGTGGCCGTGCATGCCCGCCCTGCACAAGCTGTCGCCTGATCATGGGTGGCCGATGGCACTCGCTTCACACATCCAGCACCAGGGGGGCCTCGCCCTCCTTGGCTTGCGCCGGCACCGCACAGCAGATCAGTACCTCCCCTTCGGCCGGCATCTCGGCTGGCAGATTCAGATAGTGCACTTGCCCGCTGACCAATCGGGTCCGGCAGGTACCGCACGAACCGCCCCGGCAACTGAAGTCCGGGTTCAGGCCACGGCTTTCGGCCAGCTCCAGTAGACTCCCGCCCCCCGGCTCCCAACGCGCTTCCTTGGCCGACGCCGAGAACAGTACTTTGACCGGGCTGCTGGCCGCCGGTATTTGTTCGACCGCCGGCGTCACTTGATCCCGTTGGCGAATCAGGGTCGAAGGTCCGAACGTCTCGGCGTGGATGCGATCATCGCCGATGCGCAATTCACGCAGGCCGTCATACAGCGCCTGGGTAAAGGCACCGGGGCCGCACAGGTAAAAGTCGTAATCGTCCAAGGGCAACAAGGCCTTGAGCAGCGCAATGTCGACGCGCCCCGCCACCTCGAAATCCTCGCCTTCACGAGCGTGCTCCTCCGGCTGACTGAGCAGGCGCAGCGCACGGATCTTGTCCTTGGCACGGGTCGCCAGCTCATACAACTCATCGCGAAAGCCGAGCTCCGCCAGGCTGCGCGCACTTTGAATGAACCAGGTGGGCCGCGTGCGACGGATACGTTCGCCTTCATAAATCACTTCACGCAGCATCGACAGCAGCGGCGTCACGCCCACGCCCGCGGCCAGCAGCACCAAGGGCCGATACTCATCGGCCTGCACGGTGAAGCGTCCTTGCGGGGCGCGGGCCTCAACCAGATCCCCGACCTGAACGCGGTCGTGCAGATGAGACGAAATCAAACCCTCACGCTTGACGCTGATGCGGAAAAAACTGTCCGACGGTGCGCTCGACAGGCTGTAGGTCCTGACCAGCGGTGTCTGCCCTTCGGCCAGGCAAAAGCGCACCGGCAGGTGTTGCCCGGCCTCGAAACGCGGCATGCCTGCGCCGTCGGCCGGTTCAAAGTAAAAGGAGCGGATGGTGCTGCTCTCGTCGACGATCCGCGTGACCCGCAGCGGCCGCCATTGATCGCGCAAGGCATCGGCCTGCAACCGGCCCTCGGCCTGTTCCCAACTGCCGGTCAGCAGGCTGTTGGGTGAAAAGCCTTCGAACCGCCAGCGCAGGGCCAGCACGGCGCGACGCCGCACCACCTGCTCCACGGTCAGGGTCCAGAGCCGTTCGGCCCCCTGGAATGCGGCAATCTGCGGTCCATCAAGAATGAGCTGGGTATGCCCGGCGACCTGCAGCATGTCGCCCGTTTCAAAATCGATGAACACCAGCCCTGCGCGCGGGTTGAGCAGGAAATTGCCCAAGGTGTTGAAGTGCAGGTTGCCGGCGAAATCGGGGATCGTCAGCACATTGCCTTCGATCCTGACGAAGCCCGAGTTGCCGCCCCGGTGCGAGACGTCCACCGAGCGTCGGGACGGGTCGCCGTCGAGGTCCACGTAGCTGGCAAGAAAAAAGGTGTCGGCCTTGTTGATGGTCGCCTTCGCATCTTCATCCAGTTCATTGAGACGTTCAGCCGGGACGCTGGCTGAGGCGTGGCCCAGGCTGACCGGTTCAACGCCGCGCAACTGGATGTACTGCGGGCAGTTGCCGAAAGCGTGCACCACAGAAACGGCACAACCGCCTGAGGAGGCGGTGCTGATGTTGCCGTTCATGCGATTGCGCCTTCGGGTCTTCAGGTCGATGCCCAACAGCCCCACCGCTGCCCCCGGTTTCAGCGCCGCCCGGACCGGATCGCCTTCGGCGGGCAGGCGCTCGAGTTGCAGCACACGCGGATCGGGGGAATGGATGAAACCCGGCGGGCCTTCGATCAACGTGGCCCAAGGCATGCCCTGTTCATCGACCGCGCCCACCACCAGGTAAGGCAGCTGTTCGTAGAACAATCGATGTTGATCGGGCATGTAGTCCCGTACGACTTTGCGCCCGAACACTTCCATCTGATCGGCGACGCCGACGCTTTGCTGCAATTGCCGCTCACCGGCATGCCAGGGCGAAGCACCTGGCGCGTCCGACTGACTCATGATCACCTCTACGCATTCGTAAACAGGTGCCTTCTCTCGCCGGCCGCAACGCAGTGTTGACGAGTGGCGACAGGCCTATGGGAGCCCATACAGCTTTTTTCTGTCCTGATCGGTCTGAGCCGACGGCCGAATTTGCTCCCCCTTGGCGTAGGCACGAATCACTGCCGGACGCCGGCTGATTTTCGCCAGCCAGGCCGCTACGTTGGGATAAGCATCGAGCGTCATGCCCTGCTTGTCGTGTTGCAGCACCCAAGGATAGATCGCCATATCGGCAATGGAGTACTCGCCGGCGACGTAAGGTCGTTCACTGAGCTGTTGCTCCAGCACGCCGTACAAACGCTCGGTCTCTTTACTGAACCGCGCCACGGCCAGTGGCACATGCTCGGAGGCGTAATTGAGGAAGAACACCGCCTGGCCCAATATCGGCCCCAGGTTCGCCGCCTGCCAGAACAGCCATTGCATGACTTCAGCCGCGCCATGGGTATCGGACGGGATAAATTGCCCGCGGCGCTGCGCCAGGTACAACAGGATCGCCCCCGATTCGAAAACCGCGACACCGGTCTCTCGATCAACGATCGCCGGGATGCGTTGATTGGGCGAAATGCGCGTGAACTCGGTGGAAAACTGCTCGCCCTTGCTGATGTTGATCGGATGCGCGACGTAGGGGCGCTCCAATTCCTCGAGAAAAATGGCGACTTTCTGTCCATTGGGTGTCGGCCAGTAGTAGTAATCCACAGCGTTGGAAAGATTGAACATGGGTACATCCTTTGGAAGAGGTCAGCAGAAATCGAGAAAAAGCAGCTTGTTGCCGGGTTATGCAGGCACTTGCGGCGTCTCGTACCAGTCACGGTCGGGGGTGGCGAAGCGCATTTTCTTGCGCACGAACGCTGCATTTTCGGCGTGGGTGATTTTCTCGAGCAGTACGAAGGCCACTTCAGTCGCAGTGCCCGGGCCGCTGGACGTGATGATCTGGCCATCGACAACCACTGGCCGATCGACGAAGCGAGCACCGGTTTCCACGAGTTGGTTTTTCCGCTTGCCGCCCTCCTGGTGATAGGTGGTGGCGTTCCTGTCGCGCAGCACACCGGCCACGCCCAGGCACACCGAAGACACGCAAACGCTGGCCACCGGTTTACCGGCCGCGACGAAGTGACGGATGGTCGCCAGGAACGGTTCGCTCAAGGCTTCTTCGTAAAAACCCGACGGCTCGAAACCACCCGGCAATGCCAGGGCGTCGAAGCTGTTCAGGTCCAGATCGCTCAACAGAAAACTCGGATTGAGGCTGAGGCCGAAGGTGGTCAGGATGTTGCGGCGAAGGCCGGCGTTGACCAGTTCCACAGGGTGATCACCCAACAGGTTGGCCCAACCGAGCACGTCGGTAAAAGCGGCCATTTCCAGTGGTTCGACGCCGTTGGCCAGTAACATGAGCACGCGTTTCATCGGGTATGAGCCTCCGTTTCAAGGCTTGGAAGAGTGTGTGGGCCCATGCTCCGCTTTAACCGCGGTGTGGGGAACGACCACGAAATACAATCCACTGTTTCGCCCACTGAAATGCCCGAGCGGCGTGTATCCGTTTGTAGCTCAGGGGATTTCAGACGCATTTCCATGCGCTGGACGGGTCAGTCAGACACATGCGAGACACAGCATCCTGGCGCCACCGGTTGAACTGGCCGATGGTGGCAAGGACCTGTACATCCAGCAGGACAAGTTCCATGACCAGTTCGCTGCGGACGTGTCGAATGCGGACGCAACATTGATGGCCGCGACCCAGCGCCCGGTGACCGTCGCGGCGCTCAATGAAGCCTCGAGCGAGCCCGCGTGGAAAACCGTTCCGTCGTATTTCGTCTACGGCGACAAGGACAAGAACATCCCGGCGCAGGCCCAGGTGTTCATGGCTGAGCGGGCACACGCCAAGAAGACCGTGGTGGTCAAGGGCGCGTCCCATGTGGTGATGGTGTCCAATCCGAAGGTGGTTGCCAGCCTGATCGAGACCGCTGCTACTGCCAAGTGACAAACCGAGGTGATATCCACTGTGGGAGCGGGCTTGCTCGCGAAGAGGTCAGCACATTCAACATCCATATCGGATGACCTGACGCCTTCGCGAGCAAGCCCGCTCCCACAGGTTTTTGTGTTGTTCGGCGGTATCGTGATCGTAATGATTCAAAGGGCATCCGGCTGCATGGCCGGATGTTCGCGCAGGCCTTCGACGATGTGGTCGACGAAGCTGCGTACCCGCATCGAGGCCCTGCGACCTTCGCGGTACACCACGTGCACCGGCAGCGCCGGTAGCTCGTAGGGCTGCAGCACACGTCGCAATCGCCCGCTGTTCAGGTACTCGTACAGCGGATAACTCAGGCAACGGGTAATGCCGGCGCCATGGGCGGTCGCGTCGATGGCGGCCTGCACCGTCGCGCAACTGATCCGAGTTTTCGCCTTGATGTGATTCAACTCACCGTCCTGATGAAAGTCCCACTGCACCCGGTCCCGATAGGCATGGGTGGCGACCAGTCGATGATTGGCCAGATCTTGCGGTACACCGGGCTCGCCATGAGCGGCCAGATACGCTGGGCTGCTGCACACCATCGAGCGCACATGGCCCACATGCCGGGCAATCAATGACGAACTGGGCAGATTGCCCACCAGCACCGCCACGTCAATGCCCTCTTCATGCATGTTCGGGAAACGATCATGGTATTGCGCAAAGACTTTTACCTCCGGATACAGGTTCATGTAGTCCGTCAGCATCGAGGCCATGACATAGCGGCTGAACAGCAACGGCATCAGCACCGTGAGATTGCCCTGGGCCTGCACGTGCGAGCCCTTGGCCGACGCCTCGGCGTCCTCGACGGCCCTGAGAATGCGCGAACAATCGGCCATGAACCCGGCGCCGGCTTCGGTCAGCGACACCCCTCGGGTGCTGCGCAGCAGCAACGGCACGCCCAGCCGCGCCTCCAGCCGTGCGATGGCGCGCATCACCGTAGGCCCGGACACATCCAGGCGACGGGCCGCAGCCGCCAGGCTGGGATGCTCCGACAGCGCTTCGAACATCAGCATTTCATGGTAGCGATCCATCAGGCAGAACCCTTCACCACAGCCTGGAGCGCCGAATCCTTGCCCAGTCGATCCGCGAGAAAGTCCACGAAGGTGCGCACCTTTGCCGGCACTCGAGTGCTTTTGAGGTACACCACCTGGATGGGCAGCGCCGGCGGCTCGAAATCCTCCAGCACCACCTCCAGTTCACCCGCGGCGACCTGACTGGCGACCTGATAGGACAACACCCGAGTGATGCCCCAACCCAGGCTGGCGATATTGATTGCCGCCTGATTGGCGGTGACCACCAGGCGCGGTTCAAAGCGAAAACTCAAGGGGTTGCCGTCATTGACGAATTGCCAATCGCTCAGCAGATGACTGGCCGACGACATGACGATCTTGGCACTACTCAGCTCACCGGGATGGCGTGGCCTGCCATTGCGCTCGAAATACTCGGGGGTGCCGCAGATCACCTGGCGGACTTCGCCGACCTTGATGGCGTGCTGGTTGCTCTCATGCAAATGGCCAATGCGGATGGCCACGTCGATGCCCTCGTCCGCCATGTTCACCACACGGTCGACCAGCAAGGCGTTCAGATGCACGGAGGGAAACTGGTCGACGTAGTCGGCCAGAAGCGGCGCGATGTACAACTCGCCAAACAGCACCGACGCGGTCACGGTCAGATGGCCGCAGGGGATCGAGTAACTGCCGGCGGCGGCCTCCTCCGCTTCGTCGATTTCACTGAGGATGCGCCGACAATCCTCCAGATAGCGTTGCCCAGCCTCAGTCAGATGCAGGCTGCGGGTGGTTCGGGAAAGCAGTTGTGTACCGATACGTTCTTCCATCGCGGCGATGGCACGGGTCACGCTGGGGGGGGAAATATTCAAACGGCGGGCGGCGGCGGCAAAGCCTTCTTCCTCGGCAACGGCCATGAATATCTGCATTTCCTGAAAACGATCCATAAGCGACCCTTGATGAGAGGACAGCGAGGTATCTGGCCGCGACGCGCAGGCAGACCTGTTTGCCAGTATCGTCGGCTGCAGCGAATTTCGCACGCGCTGTCGGGCTGGCTGCAGCGACGGCAAGCGAACAGGAAATCGGCGGGACAAACAAAAAAAGGAGCTTGCCGGAATGATTGTCCCGGCAAGCTCCTTGTGGATCAGGTCAAGCCTGCTGCAAACCCTTGGCGGTACGTTGCATGCCAACGAAGTTGGGCAGTGCTTCGATGCTGCCGAGCCAGGCACGAACATGTGGGTAGTCAGTCAGCGCGACATTGCCTTCCGGTGCGTGAGCCACGTAAGTGTAGGCGGCAACATCGGCGACGGTCGGCTTGTCACCGGCGAGGAATTTGCTCTGGCCCAATTCCTCTTCCATGACCTTGAGCAGGGCATGGGAACGTTTGATCGCCTCTTCGGCGTCGTAACCGGCGCCAAACACGGTAATCAGTCGTGCAGTGGCCGGGCCCGAGTTGATTTGACCGGCGGCCACCGACAGCCAGCGCTGAACGTTGGCCTGCTCGATCGGATAGGTCGGCAGCCACTGGCCCTTGCCGTATTTGGCGGCCAGGTAAACCAGAATGGCGTTGGAGTCTGCCAGCACAGTACCGTTGTCATCGATCACCGGCACTTGTCCGAAACTGTTGATCGCCAGGAACTCAGGGGTTTTGTGAGCGCCCTTCATCAAGTCGACAAAGACCAGTTCTGTCGGCAGGCCGAGCAGGGACAGCATCAGTTCAACCCGATGAGAGTGGCCGGACAAAGGGTGGCGATAAAGTTTGATCGGTTGCTGGGACATGACGTACTCCGTTGGTTTTTGAGTTCGACCCGGTCATCGCGTCGATGGGGTCATCTTCCCCTCCCCTCCGAAACTGCGGAATGACCAGCAATTACAATCCAGCATTTCACCCAGCGTAATGATCAGTGGTGTGCCTGACTCGGCTGGGTGCCCAACATCAGCTCCATGAACGCGACGGACGCCGCGCTGTGATAGTTGTTCTTGCGTCGCAACAACGAAGCGCCCCGTTGCGGCCCCTTATCCAGCAAGGCGATTTTGCGCAGGGCGCGGTCCTGCGTGGCGATGGGCTCCGGAAGAATGGTGGCGACCGCCGTGTGCCGGATGACTTCCAGCAAGGTGTTCACCGAGTTGACCTCGATCACCACCTTGGGCGTGATCTGCGTTCGGGCGAAATATTCATCGATGCAGGTGCGGGTGGCGAAGTCCGGCGTCAGCAATGCGAACTGCAGTTGCGCCACCTGTTCGGCCGACACCGGTGTATTGCAGTCGTACAGCGGGTGATCGCGCCCCACCATCAGCCCCAGGGTTTCGGTAAAGGCCGAAATCGTTTCGATGTCGGCGTTTCGCACATCATCGAACGCAATGGCGATATCCAGCGAATCATCCGCCAGACCGGTTTCGATGTCATCCATCGACAGCTCGAAGATTTCCAGGTGGATGTTCGGGTAGAGGGCCATGTAGTCACGCATCAACGGCCCGACCAGGTACGCCATGAAGGTCGGTGTCATGGCCAGGCGCAGGGTGCCGCGAGACAAGTCCTTCACATCGTGCAACGCGCGCTTGCCCGCCGCCAGTTCCACCAGCACGCGACGCGCACATTCGATATAGGCCTGCCCCGCATCGGTCGGCTTGACCGTGCGCGAGGTCCGGTCGAACAGCACCACCCCCAGGGTTTCTTCCAGTTGCCGGATCTGTTGCGACAGGGTCGGCTGGGAGACATGAAGCGCCTCGGCGGCGCGGGTGAAGCCGCCGTTATCGGCGACGGCCAGCAGATAGCGTAAATGACGCAGCAGCATAAGGCGCCTCCTCTATAGGCATTGCTTATGCGCAGCATTGTATATCGATCTTGGACGCTATCAATCAATCGGTACAAGATTGCTTCACACACCAGGCACCACACACCTGGCTACCCCGACAGTACAGACAACCTGTCCCCTGGGGGTCTTCGCTCGATATGCCTTGGAGAAAACCATGAAAACCTTGATTGCGCTGTTCCTGACCGTCGCCGCTGGCGGCGCGTTCGCCGCCAACGACGCTCAAACTGCACGCACCGGCGTTCCATTCGATGTGGCAAAAACCATCAGCATTTCCGACACCAGCCAGGCCTGCGGGGTTGTGCAAGCCGAGATGGTGTACGAAGACTCCAAGGGTGCGCGGCACATTGCGACCTACCTGGTCGAGGGTGGTGGTTGCAGCACGGGCTGAACACACCCTTTGCACCATGCCGCCCGAAAACGTTCTTACACAGCCTCGATCGACGCTGTGTAAAAACGTTTGGGAGAAATCTGCAACTGCGTATCCAGCCTATCCGTATGCCGCTATTGCGGTGGCGTGCTCTGGAAGCTGGGCAGTTGCTGCATCCGGCTCCACCAATCGGCAAAGCCGTTGACGGCGAACACTTGCTCGGCGTCCGGGGTCATCGACAGGTAGGCGCACGCCGGGGCCAGGTACAGGTCGCCGATACTCAGGGCCTGTCCGGCAATGAAGGGGTCGCCGCCCTTGATTTTCATCACCTCGCTGAGCACCAGTTTCGACTTCTCGATGCCCTGCAGGCGCGAGGCGTCGTTTTGCCCGCCGATGAAGTCCGGGAACAGGTAATAGCCGAAGACCTGGGCCATTGATCCGTAGCCATAGGAATCGTAGATGGCTTGGGCCATATGACTCCTGGCACGGTCCCTGGCGGTTTTCGGCGTCAGCGAAGGTCCTGGGAGCACCTCGTCCAGGTAACTCATGATCGCGGCGGTTTCGATCACCCTGAACCCGTCATGCTCGATCACGGGCACCTTGCCGAAAGCATTGCGTGCCAGATGCTCCGGCTGATGCGGTTCACCTTTCATCACGTTGACCTGAAGCTGATTGAACGACGCACCTTTCTCCTTGAGCAGCATTTTGACCGTGCGTACGTAAGGGCTGCCATCAAAACCATAAAGAGTGAGGCTCATGACGATTGCTCCAACCGGGAGGGACATTATCGGGACCCCGGATTGCACGCTGTGTGGCGATACCAGCGGCTCCGAGTCTGCAACACATCTGACACGCTTGTCGGCATACGAGATGGCGTACACCCGGGCAAGCCCATTCAATGTAGACCATCCGTTGGCCAATGAACCCGCGGGTCATGACGCTCGTCCGATCGGCGCAGAGCGATTGTTTCACCCAGCACAATTAAGTCATGACAACCCTGCTTATTCTCTAAATGTCCGTGGATGGCGAGACTGGACCCAGCAGACATTGACCCATTGCGGGCCGATGCCGTGTCCACCCCTGGGAGTCCCCACATGATTGATTTCACTCATTCCTGCGCCGCCAGCCTGCGGTTGGACACTCCAGCCATGGCCCACAGCGAATTCGAAGGCAGCTTCCTGCTGCCGCAACTGATGGGTGCGCTGGCCAGCGAGTCCATTGCGGTTGCTGCCACGCGCCCTTGTGAGGTTTATCCGCAAAAGCCTTCGGCCTTTAAATCGGGCGTCGCACTTTTGCGTGCATTGAAGCTGCGTTTTTCACCCCTTTAACGACATTCGACAGCACCTGTGCAGTGCCGTCGTGCAGAGAATTGAAATGACCTACGATTTTGATTTATTCGTCATTGGTGCCGGTTCCGGCGGTGTGCGCGCCGCGCGGTTTGCCGCAGGCTTCGGTGCGAAAGTCGCCGTTGCCGAGAGCCGCTACCTGGGAGGCACCTGCGTCAACGTCGGTTGCGTGCCGAAGAAACTGTTGGTCTACGGCTCGCATTTTGCCGATGACTTCGAGCAGGCCGAGGGTTTCGGCTGGACGGCCGGCAAGGCGCAGTTCGACTGGGAAACCCTGATCGACAACAAGAACCGCGAGATCGAGCGACTCAACGGTATCTACCGCACATTGCTGGTCAACAGCGGCGTGACCCTGCTCGAAGGTCACGCCCGGCTGACCGATGCCCATCACGTCGAAATCAATGGTCAGGTCTTCAGTGCCGAACGCATCCTGATTGCCACGGGCGGTTGGCCACAGATTCCGGACATCCCGGGGCGCGAGCATGCCATCACCTCGAACGAGGCGTTCTTTCTCAAGCAGTTGCCCAAGCGGGTACTGGTGGTCGGTGGCGGTTACATCGCCGTGGAATTTGCCGGGATCTTCAACGGCCTTGGCGCTGACACCCGCCTTTTGTATCGCGGCGATCTGTTCCTGCGCGGGTTTGATAAATCGGTCCGCGCACACTTGGTGCAGGAGCTGACCAAACGCGGCCTGCAACTGCAGTTCAACACCGATATCGTGCGGATCGACAAACTGGCGGACGGCACTCTGTTGGCCACGCTCAACGATGGTCGCCAACTGGAAGCCGACAGCATTTTCTACGCCACCGGCCGCCGGCCGATGCTCGACAACCTGGGGCTGGAGAACACCCGCGTCGCACTCAATGACAAGGGCTACATCGACGTCAATGACAACTTCGAAACCCGCGAGCCTTCGATCCTGGCGTTGGGTGATGTGATCGGTCGGGTGCAATTGACCCCGGTCGCCACGGCCGAAGGCATGGCAGTGGCTCGTCGCCTGTTCAAACCCGCAGACTATCGCCCGGTGGATTACCGCCACATTCCCACCGCGGTCTTCAGCCAGCCGAACATCGGCACCGTCGGGCTGACAGAGGAGCAGGCGCTGGAACAGGGTCACAAAGTGCTGATCTTCGAGAGCCGCTTCAAGCCGATGAAACTGACCCTCACCGAGTCGTCGGAACAGACGCTGATGAAGCTGGTGGTGGATGCCCAGACCGATCGGGTGCTGGGCGCGCACATGGTCGGCCCCGATGCCGGTGACATCATCCAGGGGCTGGCGATCGCGCTGAAAGCGGGCGCCACCAAGCGCCTGTTCGATGAAACCATCGGCGTGCACCCGACGTCGGCTGAAGAGTTCGTGACCTTGCGTACGCCGGTTGCCAACTGAGTGCGGTGGGCAGTCCGTCGCGGCTGCCCACCACGTTTGCTCGAACGCTATTCTGTTCCCCGAAAAAGCGTTGCCCACTTGTTCGCGGTGATTTCCGAGGGCGGCGATTTATGCCAGGGATAGCCCTTTGCGCTTTGCTCAAAGGCGTAATCGAACAAGCGCTTCATATACTCACCATCGAACTTGCGATTGTGCGGACATTGAAAGTCGGCGCCGATGTACGCCAGGTTGAAGTCCGCCGAATCCTGCTGCGCCATGCGATAGATGCGCTCCAGATCGCTGATCCCCTGGGTTTGGATCAATGCGCTGATGGCCCGCCCGCCGATGCTCAATGTACGGCGCTTGGTCCCGGACCACTGGGGCTCGAGGGTGCCGTTGCGAATCACATAGAAGCGCCGTTCGAGTCGCATGGGAACACCGCTGGCTTTGCTCAGCGCCATCACGGTAGTGGGTGGGTACAGAAACACTTGAGTGATCACCCCGCCGTCCACGTGCATTTCCTGATACTGCTTGCCGTCAACTTCCACGTCGATCATGACCGGTGACACCGCACCGGGAATGCTCATGGATGCCAGCAGGATGTTGCGAAACAGGTCGAGTGCGCCGGGTGCCTGGCTCGCGGCAATCGCGCCCATGTTCCAGGTGACTGGCCGCCCGGAATCCAGGTCGGTGGTGCCGATCAGCAGAATGCGTCCTTTGGCGTACTCGCCTGCGATCGCCGCCAGCACCTGCGCAGTGACGTATTTTGCAAGGAGCCGCGACAGTGGCTTGCTGTCCGCCATGCCGTCGCTGGCCAGGCGGGTCAGTACGTTTCGCGAATGGAAAATGTCTTTTGGACCGATGCCATTGGAGACGTGGCGAATCACGCCGTCATACTCAGGTCCCAGGTAAGCGAACGGGGCGACCAGGGCACCGGCGCTGATGCCCGTGACCACCTTGAACATGGGGCGGGTTCCCTGGGTGGTCCACCCGGCGATCAGCCCCGCTGCGAAGGCGCCTGCATCGCCGCCGCCGGACACTGCCAGCATGTTTCCCAGCGGCAGGACATCGTTCGGCATCCCGGCCCGGGCGAGCATCTCGCTCTCACGTTTGTTGGCCTGAACCGCGTCCTCAATGAAGGGAGTCACGTCGTGATCCAGCCTGAATCGAGCATTGGCAATGCCCGGGATGACAGCGTGTTCCGTCAAGGTGGCCGGAACAGCGTCCCGGCGTGGCAGGCAGGCTTGAAGGAACATGTCCAGGGGCGATGCGCCAGGCTTGAGCGGAAATGGTTTCAAAACGCCTCCTCCGGCACTGGCTGTCTTCGGCCCGTCGCTGGAACGCCGGGCCACTCATTCTGCGCGCCTTTACTTGATAAAAGAACAAGTCGCCGCAAGGTGCCAGTGTCGGTATCACCGGATGATCAAGCGTGACGCTCGCGCAGTATTTGCCGAGCGGAGTCCGCCATGACAGGCAGAGAACCGGCCAGCATCAACACGTCCTTGAGCACCAGGCGACCGGCGCCGGACAGGTAGGGGAAGCCGTGTTGAGCATCCCCCAGGGCGCCGACCCAGGCTTCAGGGGTGGTGATCAGAAAGCTCAGGGTGACCAGCGGCGTACCAAAGGCCAACGCACCACCGAGCAACCCGGTGCGGCGTGAAATCGGGTTGGACAGCACCAGCAGACCAATCAGGAGCTCGACAATGCCCAGACCGGTGGAAAAACCGTAGGTGTTGTTGGCGGTCTGCCAGGCACGCTTGTCGGCGTTCAGTTCGCCTTCGTGGGTCAGGTGCGCCTTGTAGTCCTGCGGGTGTTCATAGAAGAACGACATGAAGGGACTGTTGGCGACAAACGGGGTAATGCTGTCCGCCTCGTAGGGTACGAACTTGAGCGCACCGATCCACAGGAAAACAATGCCGATCGCCAGTCGCATCAGCGATGCGCCAAACGTATCCAGCTTGCCGATAAAGCGTAGCCAGGCAGTCAATGAAGTGAGCATGAGTCTCTCCGGAAATTGAGATTGGGTGTAATGTTTCGACGCGCTCAGTCTTCTCTTATGGCCCGGGTCAGGTTTGTTCGATCCGCTCAGTTTTTATTGCGAAAAACTCAAAATGAATTCAATCGATAAACTCATCAGCCTGGCCAACGTGCGCGGCAGCCTGGATTTGCGTTGCCAGTTCGAGGGCGATTGGGCCCGCGAGCATGAGCAAGAGGCCTTGGGCAAGGCGCCCTATCACATCGTGCTGGCCGGCGAGTGCCGGGTCGATTTTGCCGATGGCCAACGGGTGCCCATGAAGGCCGGTGACATCCTGCTGCTGCCCAGGGGCGCGCCGCACGTGATGCACAGCCCGGGCAAAACCGTGGCACCGAGCGTGCCGAAAGTGACCGAAGGTGGGGTGGTGCCGGTGCATCGCATTGGCGGGGCCAGTGGTGATTTCGACATGCTCTGTGGCGGGTTTCACTTCAATCGCGCGTCACTGCTGTTCGCCGCATTGCCCGACCATCTGGTGATCCCTCCGACCGCCGGCGGGCAGTTGCCGGCGCTGGTGCAGATGCTGCGCGGTGAGGCCGACGGCGACCAGGTCTGCTCCCGATTCATGCTCGACGCCCTGTCCCAGGCGTTGTTCACCCTGATCCTGCGAGCGCACCTGGCCAGCAACGGCCAGACCACCGGCTCACTGGCCCTGCTCAGCGATAAGCGCCTGGGACGCGCCTGGCAAGCGATGCTGGCCGATCCTTCACTGGAGTGGACCGTTGAAGGGCTGGCGGAACTGGCGAGCATGTCCCGCGCCACCTTTCTGCGCGCCTTCGCACGCGTGGCGGGTGCATCACCCTGGGCATTGCTGACGCAGGTCCGCATGGAAATGGCCTTCAATCTGCTGAGCCAGTCGCATCTGGGGTTGGCCGATATTGCGGTGCAGGTGGGGTATCAGTCGCAGTCGGCCTTCAGCAAGAAATTCAAGGACTTTTACGGGGAGGCACCGGGCAAACTGCGTCGCGAGATTTAAGTCTCCAGCCTCTCGTTCGCTCGCTTCTCCTGGATCATTGCAGCGGATGAAACGCTGGATTGTAGTCGCTGGTCATTCCGCAGTTTCCGAGGCACGGGGAAGATGGCCCCTCGACGCGATTCCCGCGTCGACTGCCCATGTTCACCATGATGTTCGGAGACGCCCGTGGAATTCATGCTCTATCTGACCCTTGGCGCCTGCGCTGGGGTGCTGGCTGGCCTGTTTGGCGTAGGTGGCGGCCTGATCATTGTCCCTGTGCTGGTTTTCAGCTTCACCCTGCAGGGCTTTGACAGCTCAGTGCTGACGCACCTGGCGGTCGGCACTTCGCTGGCCACCATCATCTTTACAACGATCCTGTCCGTAAGGGCCCACCATCGTGCGGGGGCTGTTTATTGGAAGGTGTTTGCCTGGATGACCGTCGGCATTCTGATCGGCGCCGGGTTGGGATCGGTCACCGCCAGCGTCATCGCCGGTCCGCATTTACAGAAAATCATCGGTGTTTTTGCCATCGTGGTGTCGATCAAGATGGCGCTGGATTTCAAACCCAAAGTCACCCGCGGCTTGCCCGGCAAGCCTGCCCTGACGCTGGCCGGCATGGTGATAGGCTGGGCGTCGGCCATTTTCGGCATCGGCGGCGGGTCCATGACCGTGCCCTTCCTGACCTGGCGCAGCCTGACCATGCAGCAGGCGGTGGCGACCTCGTCCGCTTGCGGTTTTCCGACGGCGGTTGTGGGCACGATCAGCTTCATGGCGCTGGGCTGGCACGATCCGGCGCTGCCGGAACACAGCATCGGTTTTATCTACCTGCCGGCTGTGATCGGCATCGCACTGACCAGCATGGTCTTCGCCCCGTTCGGCGCGAAGCTGGCCCATAAACTGTCGCCCAGGATCCTTAAACTGCTGTTTGCCCTGATGCTGGCGGTGGTGGGGATAGACTTTCTGGCGTGACTCGTCGGCTTGCGACCCCGCTCGGTAATGCCCTGTCGACTCAACTGCCCTGCTGGGCCACGAAAGTATCAGCGACGATGGTGGCTTCGTATGGCTCAATCAGGGCAACGTCGTCGATGGTCGCAAGTAAGGCGTTCATCCCCAGCCGTGGGCCTCTTCGATAAAGTGCAGCACGGCGCTGGAGCGCTCATCGATCCGCGAAATCAGCGACAGTTCACTGACCATTTCCGGTTGAGCCAGGGGCACGATCCGGATCCCGGGCATGGTCAGGCGTGTCATGGTTTCCGGCACGATGCTCAGGCCGATGCCTGCCGCCACCAGCCCGGGAATACTCATCAGTGACGGGACGTACATGATGTTCTGCGGGTGCAACTGGTTTTGCCGACAGGCCTGCAGCGTGTGGGACGTCAGGCCGATGCCGGCGCTGTCCTGCAGGAAAACGAACTTCTCGTGCCGCAACGTCGCCAGGTCGCCACTGAACCCCTCGGCCAGTTCATGGTTGTCGGGGATCAGCAGCACGAGCCTGGACTGGCTGAAGTGGTGGGTGCGCAGGCGGTCGGGCAAGTGATCCTTGAACACCCGGGCAAACGCCAGGTCCAGTTTATGCTCGAGCAACATGTCGAACTGCGTGCGAATGCCCGCGTCCACCAGCGACACTTTGACCTCGGGGAAGGTGCTGAAGTAATGGCGCAGCAATTGCGGCAGGTTGGCTTCGAACAGTGCCGAGTGATAGCCGATGTTGATCTCGCCCACCTCCCCTCGTCGGGCACGCCGCGCGGCCGCCATGGCCAGTTCGCTGGATTCGATGGACTGCCGCGCATGAGGCAGGAACGCCTCGCCGGCAGCCGTCAGCGCCACGCTGCGATTTTCCCGACGGAACAATGCCAGCCCTAGCTCGGACTCCAGGGTGCGCATCAACTGACTGAGTGCCGGTTGCGCAATGCCCAGTTGCTCAGCCGCCCGACTGAAGTGCTGCAGGTCGGCGGCCACGACAAAGGCCTTCAGGTGTCGCAGCTCCATAAAACATACTCATAAGGTTGGCTTATGCATTTGTGCAGATTTCGATAATTATTCTGCAAGCAGGATCGGTTAACGTCTACTGACTTCGACGAATCCCGCCCAGGCTTTTTCCAAGCGGGATCATGCGAATCCTCATAACCATAAAAACAATGACGAGCACCTTTATGAGCACGACCAGCAACGATACTCATGATTTGCGCATGCCTCGCAAGGCGGTCACGGCCGCCACCATTGGCACCGCCCTGGAATGGTTCGATTTCACGCTGTATGGCGCCGTGTCGGCGACCATTCTGCCCAAGCTGTTTTTCCCCGCCATGGAACCCACCGCCGGCCTGCTGGCTTCGCTGGCAACCTTCGGTGTCGGCCTGGCTGCACGGCCTTTGGGCGCCATCACCTGCGGTTATCTGGGCGACAAACTCGGTCGACGCAACCTGATGCTGGCCACCGTGACCATGATGGGCCTGGCGTCGGTGCTGATGGGCTTGCTGCCCACGTACGGCCAGGTGGGCATCTGGGCGCCGATCCTTCTGGTGCTGCTGCGGATCATTCAAGGCTTCGCGCTGGGGGGTGAGTCCACCGGGGCGCAACTGATGGCGCTGGAACACGCCTCCCCCGATCGCCGCGGGCGTTATTCCGGCATGCTGGGCCTGTGCTCACCGCTCAGTCAGATATTGGCCAACGGCGTGTTGATGGGCCTGGCCGCGACGCTTTCGAGCGAGCAATTCGAAAGTTTTGGCTGGCGAATCCCCTTCCTCATGAGCTTCGTGCTGGTGGTGGTGGCGATTTTCATCCGCCTGAAAGTCGATGAAACCCCGGCCTTCGTCGCCTTGAAAAAGACCCCGGTCAAGCAGGAAAAGAGCCCGCTCAAGTCTGCGCTGGGCGGCCACTACAAAACCATCCTGCGCCTGATGCTGTTCTTCTGCTCGCCCGCTGCACTGTTCTATCTGATCGTGATTTTTTCCCTCAGCTACCTGACCAAGCACTTGGGTTTCAGCCAGTCGACCGGCTTCATGTCGCTGATGGTGGCCAACGTCTGCGCGATTTTCGGTGCGCTGGGCGGTGGTTATCTGTCGGACCGCTGGGGCCGTAAAAAGGCATTGGCGCTGGGTTCGTGCATGACCTTGCTGATCCTGTTCGTCTACTTCCCGATCCTCAACACCCTGAACGTCACCGCGATCATGGCCATCATGGGCCTGTTCCTGGGGTTCACTCAGTTCCAGAGCGGTATTCAACCGGTGGCGTTTGCCGAAGCCTTCCCGACCCAGGTTCGTTACTCCGGCTCGGCCCTGGCCTACACCGGCGCCAACCTGGTGATCGGCGGCCCGATGCCGATGATCGCGGTGTGGCTGATGAGTCAGTCGAACAACTCGCCATGGCCCCTGGTGACCCTGTGCGCAGTGATCAACCTGATCTCTCTGGCGATGATCCTTATCGGGCCGGAAACCAAAGGCATCGACCTCAACGCTGTCGCCGCGCCGGACGCAGTCGATGCCAGCACCACCGCCCTTCTTTCCAAATAACGCAGCAGGACGACCATGAACCGCACTGTCTTCATCCTCAACGGCCCCAACCTGAACCTGCTGGGTCGCCGTGAGCCGCACATCTATGGCCACACCACCCTCGACCAGATCCGCCAAAGCTGCCTGTCGCTGGCCGAGGAGCTTGGCCTGGCCTGCGATTTTCGCCAGACCAATCACGAAGGCGTGATGGTCGACTGGATTCAGGAAGCCTTCGAGCAAGGCGCCGCCCTGATCATCAACCCGGCGGGCTTTTCGTTTCATTCGATCCCGGTTCTGGATGCCCTGAAGTTGATCGACGCGCCGTTGATTGAACTGCACCTGTCGAACATCCACGCGCGGGACGAACTGCATCGTCACTCGATCATGTCCGGGGTGGTCGATTCGGTGATCTGCGGCATGGGTGCCGAGGGTTATCCGCTGGCCGTCAGAGCGATCAATGACCTGCTGCGTCGCCAGGTGCCCCAACACTAACACCCCCTTCGCTAAACGCTTACACGGCGGTTTCTCGGCAGATGCTTTGCCAGGACCGCCTGCGCCTGACATTCAGGTGCAGACCTCATCAGTGCACTTAAAAAAAACAATAAATCACGACGAGAAACTTGATATGCATCCCACTCGATTACACCGCAACGTACCCGTGAGCCGCTCACTGATCAGCCTGGCCCTGGCGCTCGGCACGGGGCAGATTGCCGTTGCCCAGGCCGATGAAAACAGCGGTTTCCTCGAGGGTGCCAGTGCCACGCTGAACCTGCGCAATGCTTACTTCAACCGCAACTTCGTCAATCCGGCTTATCCCAGCAGCACTGCGCCCCAGGGCAAGGCTGAGGAGTGGACGCAGAACTTCATCCTCGATGCCCGCTCCGGCTACACCCCTGGCGTGGTCGGTTTTGGCGTCGATGTGCTGGGGCTGTACTCGCAAAAACTCGATGGCGGTAAAGGCACCGGCGGGACTCAACTGCTGCCGGTGCATGATGACGGACGCCCCGCCGACAACTTCGGACGGCTCGGGGTTGCCGCCAAGGCCAAGGTCTCGAAAACGGTGGTCAAGGTCGGGGAATGGGTCAGCACCTTGCCGATCCTGCGCTCGGACGATGGTCGCTCGTTGCCGCAGACGTTTCGTGGCGCGCAGGTCACCTCCCAGGAGATCAACGGGCTGACGCTCTATGGCGGGCAGATCCGCCAGAACAGCCCGCGCAACGATGCCAGCATGGAAGACATGTCCATGAACGGCAAAGCCGCCTTCACCTCCGACCGGTTCAATTTCGGCGGTGGTGAATATAACTTCAACGAAAAGCGCACCACCGTCGGGCTGTGGTACGACGAACTCAAGGATATCTACCAGCAGCAATACTTCAGCCTCAGTCACAGCCAACCGGTGGGTGACTGGACGCTGGGCGCCAACCTGGGCTTTTTCACCGGCAAGGAAAACGGCGCCAGCCTCGCCGGCGACCTGGACAACAAGACCGCGTTCGGCCTGTTCTCTGCGAAAGTGGGCGGTAACACTTTCTATGTCGGCTTGCAGAAACTCACCGGCGACACCGCCTGGATGCGCGTCAACGGCGCCAGTGGCGGTACGCTGGCCAACGACAGCTACAACTCCAGTTTCGACAACGCACAGGAACATTCCTGGCAGGTGCGTCACGACTTCAACTTCGTCGCCGTCGGCATTCCCGGCCTGACCATGATGAACCGTTACCTGAGCGGCGATAACGTGCACTCCGGCGCCATCACCGATGGCAAAGAGTGGGGCCGTGAATCGGAGTTGGCCTATGTGATTCAGTCCGGCGCCTTGAAAAATCTCAGCGTCAAATGGCGCAACTCCAGTATCCGCAAAACCTTCAGCGCCAACGAGTTCGATGAGAATCGGCTGTTTATCAGCTATCCGATCTCGCTTTTGTAAACCGATTTGAGGTGCGCAGGGCCTCGTCTGATTGGCATGCAGACGAGGCCTTTTTTTGCCTGTTCACGCAGGATTTTTACCGCCGGTCGAGCAAAAACCTATACAAAACGAATTTCTTGTACAAATATTGAGTCCAGACAAGACAAGCCGCTCAATCAGGGAGAAAGGCAATGAAACGTCTTCTGGCTCTACTGGCGCTGGTGCTCAGCGTATCCAGCTGTGGAAACGTCGATGTCGGCCGCTACGCGGATCAGCAGCCGACCTTGAATCTGGAGCATTTTTTCAGCAAGCCGGTGAAAGCCTGGGGCATCTTCCAGAAGCGCTCGGGTGAGGTGACAAAACGTTTCGAGGTCAACATTGAAAGTCGTCGCCAGGGCAACGATTTGATCCTGGACGAGCGATTCCTCTACAGCGACGGCACGCGCCAGCATCGTGTCTGGACACTCACGCCGGACGGGCCGAACAAATGGCGTGGCCGTGCGGGTGATGTTGTCGGCGAGGCAAAGGGAGAGATAGCGGGCAACGCCATTCATTGGCTGTATCGCCTGAACCTGCCCGTTGATGACTCCACGTACGAGGTCACCATGGACGACTGGATGTACCTGATGGACGAGGACACCTTGATCAATCGCACCAGCATGTCCAAGTTTGGCGTCGAAGTGGGCCAGGTGACGTTGTTTTTCCGCCGGCAGGCTGCCCCGTGACGCGGGCGTTTTTACTATGAAAAAGACCCGGCGGCTGTGCCTGGTTCTGGGTGACCAGTTGTCCTTTGACCTGGCCTCCTTGAAGGATCTTGATAGCGAGCACGATACGGTGTTGCTGGTGGAGGTCATGGAGGAGGCCACCCATGTACAGCACCATCCGCAAAAAATCGTGCTGGTCTTCAGTGCGATGCGCCATTTTGCTCAAGCACTGCAGCAGCGTGGCATCCGGGTCCGGTACGTCGCCCTCGACGATCCGCACAACAGCGGCTCAGTGCCGGGCGAACTGCGACGATGGCACGACCTGATGCAGCCCCGGACGGTGCACCTGACCGAGTGCGGTGACTGGCGCCTGGAACAGTCGATCCGCGACTGCGGCTTGCCGATCCAGTGGCACGCCGATAGTCGTTTTCTCTGCGACCGCGGCGAGTTTGCTGCCTGGGCGAAAGACAAAAAGCAACTGCGCATGGAATTTTTCTACCGTGAGATGCGGCGCAAGAGCGGGTTGCTGCTCAATGGCGACGGCACTCCCGTGGGCGGTGCCTGGAACTTTGATGCCGAAAACCGCAAGGCCCTGCCCAAAGGCGTCAAGGCGCCCTACCCGCTGCGCTTTTGCGAGGATTCAATCACCCGGCCAGTTCTCGACCTGGTCAGAGAACGTTTCAGCAACCACTACGGCACGCTGGATGACTTCAATTATCCGGTCACCCATGCCGATGCCCAGGTGCTGTGGGAGTACTTCCTGGACTATGGCCTGGCCGGATTCGGCGACTATCAGGACGCCATGGCCAGCGACGAACCCTTTCTTTTTCACGCGCGGATCAGCGCAGCCCTGAATATCGGGCTGCTGGACTTGCGCCAGTTGTGCAGTGATGTGGAGGCGGCTTACTGGTCGGGTCGTATTGCCCTGAATGCGGCTGAGGGATTCATTCGGCAGTTGATCGGCTGGCGTGAATATGTGCGAGGGGTCTATTGGCTGAAAATGCCCGACTACGCCGACGGCAACGCCTTGGGCAACAGCAGGCCGCTGCCGGAATTCTACTGGACGGGCCAGACGCAGATGAACTGCATGCGTCAGGCTATCGGCCAGAGTCTGAAACATGCCTACGCCCACCATATCCAGCGGCTGATGGTGACGGGCAACTTCGCGCTGTTGGCTGGCGTGGCGCCGAGCCAGATTTGTGAGTGGTACCTGGCGATCTATATGGATGCTTTTGATTGGGTAGAACTGCCCAACACCCTGGGCATGGTCATGCATGCCGATGGCGGGTACCTGGGTTCGAAGCCTTACTGCGCCAGCGGCCAGTACATCAAACGCATGTCTGATTACTGTAAGGACTGCGCGTACAAGGTCAGCGAAAGCACCACCGACGATGCCTGCCCCTTCAATGCCCTTTACTGGCATTTTGTGATGCGCCATGGCGAGTTGCTGCGTGGCAATCAGCGCATGGGGATGGTTTACAAAAATCTTGATCGTATGCCGCAAGCGAAGCAGCAGGCGCTCTGGCAGCGGGGTCAAAGGCTGCTTGCCGCGCTGGATGCGGGGGCGTCGATCTAAGGGATTGCAGGGCGGCAGGTCCGGCCACTTCAGAAACAGCGTGGCCAGCAAGCCAAGGCCGGAGCCAGCAAAGCGCAATTGCGGCGTGTGGCGCCTATGCTGCTGGCTCAATTGCCCCAGCGTTCAATCGGCACGGAAGCGCTCGCGAGGCTCTCTCTGAAAATGCTCCAACATGAAATCCACGAACACTCGGGTTTTGGCCGGCAGCGCTTTGCGCGATGAGAAGTAAATCGAGAAGACGCCCAGATCCACGTACCAGTCAGGCAACAATCGAATCAGCTCGCCGCGCTGCAACCAAGGCCACGCGCGCTCCATGGGGACGAGCCCGACCCCCAACCCCATGACCACGCAACTGCATAATGCCTCTGGGTCGTTCATGATGGCTGTGGGATTTAGTGAGAGGTCGAAGCGCCCTTCCCCTGCGTCACGCATCGTCCAGTTGAGCACGCGTCCGGAATGGGTCGAACGCATCACGACGCCGTCCAGCCCCTGCAGATCGCTGGGAACCGTGGGGAGCGTCTTGCCCTCCAGCCACGACGGAGCTGCAACCGCCACGAGATGAAGCTTGGTCAGTTCCCGTGCCACGACACCCGGTGACAACTCCATACCGCCACCTATGGCCACGTCGAAACCGTCGCCAATCAGATCGACGCGACGGATCTCCAGATGCCAGTCCGGCACCACGGCGGGGTAACGCTGCCTGAAGGTCTTGAGCAGCGGCAATGCGTAATCGTAGGCAAACGAGGGCGACATATTCACCCGTAATCGCCCTGCCGGTATTTCACGGGTCACGCCAATCTGAGCGATGGCGCCCTGGATGGTCTCAAGACCGCCGGCGACCTGAAGGTAGAACCTCTCTCCGGCCTCCGTGAGGGTCAGGCTGCGGGTGCTGCGCTGGAACAGTCGAATGCCCAGGTTGGCTTCAAGACGCGCCACGTTTTTACTCACCGCGGCAGCGGAAATCCCCATCCTGCGCGCGGCTTCGGAAAAACTGTTCGCCTGCGCGGCGCGGACAAATGACTCCAGATTCCCCAGGGTTTCCATGCCCACCTCCAACTTTTGGTTGAAGGTAATTCTACCTATTACTGACTAATTTATCCTTGATGGTTTGATCATGATGGGGCCTCCCGGCTCTTTATGATTGGAAAGCAAAGTCTCATGGCAAAAATTCTGGTTACTGGCGCGACAGGCAGATTGGGCAATGCTGTCGTGCGCGCACTGCTACAGAAAATCCCTGCAACCGAGGTTGCGGCAATGGCGCGGGATGTCGACAAGGCAGCGCCTCTGGCGGCACTGGGAGTCGACGTGCGTTACGGCGACTACACCGATTACGACTCGCTGGTGGCCGCTTTCGAAGGTATCGAGAAGATCTACCTGGTCTCGGCCGTCGCCTTCAGCGATCGCGTGACACAACATAAAAACGCCATCGTCGCTGCGGGCAGGGCGGGTGTTCGTCATGTGATTTACACCAGCATTCAACGGCTCAACGATGAACGGGCCCCGATTGAGGGAGTGACCGAGAGCGACATCGCTACAGAGCGACTGCTTGAGAAATCGGGGATGACCTACACCATCGTTCAACATCCGTTGTACGCCAACGATCTGCCGTTTCTCATGGGGGCCCATGCGGCAAAAGCAGGCTTCAGCGCTCCCGCAGGTCAAGGCCGGATGGGAATCGTCACCTTCGCCGAACTGGCCGAGGCCGGCGCCGCATTGCTCACCGAGGCGGGTTATGAAAACCGTAGCTATCTGCTGAGCGGCGGGCAAACCTGGTCGTTTCAGGACATCGCAGAGGCTTTTTCGCGGATGACGGGGAAGTCGGTTGGTTATCAGCCCATTACGGCCGAAGCTTTTATCAGTGCCCGTGAAAGTGAAGGCTGGCCGACGGCACTGGCGAAGTTTATCAATGGTTGGTGTGGGGCGATTGAGAAAGGAGGGTTTGATCAGGGGAGTGATGCGCTTGAGGGGTTGTTGGAGAGGGAGCCTAAGGGGTTGGAGGTGGTGCTTGGGGAGGTTTTTGGGGTTTGAATGATACTGAGGTTGCCGCTTTTCAGGTGTTTCGCTGATCTAAAACGAGAAAGGGGATCAAGTGTCTGAATACTTGATCCCCTTTCGGAATATGGTCGGGACGGAGTGATTCGAACACTCGACCCCTAGCACCCCATGCTAGTGCGCTACCGGACTGCGCTACGCCCCGACTAGGCGTGAAATCTGTTCCTCAACCTCGAGGAACGCTCAAGAATATATCGCAAGCTTTTGAAAACTGGAAGTATTTAAAAGCAGTAATTTTTATTTCTTGAGCACCACCAGAACATCTTCGAGCTCAGCGATCATCTGGCGGATCATTTGCTTGTATTGCGTAGTGTCATCTTTGGCTTCATCGCCGGACAAACGCAAGCGTGCGCCGCCGATGGTGAAACCTTGATCGTAAAGAAGCGCGCGGATCTGCCGGATCATCAGCACGTCCTGGCGCTGATAATACCGGCGGTTTCCGCGGCGTTTGACGGGGTTGAGTTGAGGAAACTCCTGCTCCCAGTAGCGCAGCACGTGTGGCTTTACTGCACACAGCTCGCTGACTTCACCAATGGTGAAGTAGCGTTTGCCTGGGATGACGGGTAGCTCGTCGTTATGACTTGGTTCCAGCATAAGCCTCAACTCGGGCCTTCAACTTCTGCCCTGGACGAAAGGTGACCACACGGCGAGCCGTGATCGGGATTTCTTCTCCCGTTTTCGGATTGCGGCCAGGCCGCTGGCGTTTGTCCCGCAGGTCGAAATTGCCGAAACCGGACAATTTGACCTGCTCGTTGTCTTCAAGAGCGTGCCTGATTTCCTCGAAAAACAGTTCGACCAATTCCTTGGCTTCCCGCTTGTTCAGGCCCAGCTCTTCATACAGACGTTCCGCCATCTCAGCTTTCGTCAAAGCCCCCATACGTCACTTCCTTAACGTGGCGTTCAACCTTTGTTCGAGCGAGGTGAGGATATTTTGCGTCGTGGAATTCACCTCATCGTCATTAAGAGTGCGCGATGGATGCTGCCAGGTCAAGCCGACTGCGAGGCTTTTTCTATCAGGATCAATGCCTTTACCCTGATACACGTCAAATAGCCTGAGGTCTGTCAGCCATTCGCCTGCATTTTCACGGATTACGTCCAGTACAGCCGAGGCTGCAACGTCCTGGTGGGCAATCAGTGCAAGGTCACGACGCACTTCAGGAAAGCGCGATAACTCGTGGAATTTCGGCATTTTGCCCGACGCCACTTCCGCCAGAACCAGCTCGAAAACGAAGACCGGACGATCCAGGCCCAGTGTCTTCGACAGTTCCGGGTGGATCGCGCCAACGAAACCGACCAGTCGACCTTCCCGCTCGATGCGCGCGGTCTGACCCGGGTGCAACGCTGGGTGCTTGCCCGGTACGAAGGTGAACGCATCCAGTGCACCGGCGAAGCCCAGTACTGCTTCAACATCAGCCTTGACGTCGAAGAAATCGACGACATCGCGACCTTGCGCCCAGCCTTCCGGCAGACGGCTACCGCAAACCACACCGGCGAGCATCGGCTCTTGCTTCAAGCCGTCGAGTTGACCGACGAAACGCAAGCCGCTTTCGAACAAACGAACGCGATCCTGCTGGCGATTCAAGTTGTGCTGGAGTGCCTTGACCAAGCCTGGCCACAGCGATGAACGCATGGCAGCCATGTCGTTGGAAATCGGGTTGGCCAACAGCAGTGGCTCGACACCTGGATTAAACAACTCGAACTGTTTCGGATCGATGAAGCTGTAGGTGATCGCTTCCTGATAACCACGGGCTACCAGCAGGCGGCGCAGTTCCGGCAGGTCGCTGCGCGCTTCAGCCTTGGCTTGTGGCGCCAGACGCGCTTGCGGGTAACGCACCGGCAGGCGGTTGTAGCCGTAGAGGCGAGCCAGTTCTTCGATCAGGTCGACTTCCAGGCTGATGTCGAAGCGATGACTTGGCACGTCTACGCGCCACTGCCCTGCCCCGGCAGCCTTGATGGCCAGGCCCAGGCCGCCGAGCAGGCTCTCGACTTCGGCCGAATCCATTTCCATGCCCAGCATCTGGGTGATGCGTTGCGCACGCAGGGTTACCGGTGCGATCGATGGCAGGTGCTGCTCGCTGACGGTTTCGATGATCGGGCCGGCTTCGCCGCCGGTGATGTCCAGCAGCAGGCCAGTGGCGCGCTCCATGGCTTCACGGGCCAGTTGCCAGTCCACACCACGCTCGTAGCGGTGCGATGCATCGGTGTGCAGGCCATAGGAACGGGCCTTGCCAGCGACGGCAATCTGATCGAAAAACGCGCTTTCGAGGAAGATGTCACGGGTAGTCGCGGTGTTGACGCCGCTGTGCTCACCGCCCATGACCCCTGCAATCGCCAGGGCGCGGGTATGGTCGGCGATCACCAGCGTATCGCTACGCAGGCTGACTTCCTGACCGTCGAGGAGTACCAGTTTCTCCCCTTCTTCGGCCATGCGCACGCGGATGCCGCCGTTGATTTCGGCGAGATCGAAAGCGTGCAGCGGCTGCCCCAGCTCCAGCATCACGTAGTTGGTGATGTCCACCGCGGCATCGATGCTGCGCACGTCCGCGCGACGCAGACGCTCGACCATCCACAGCGGCGTTGGCTTCGACAGGTCTACGTTACGGATCACACGGCCCAGGTAACGCGGGCAGGCAGCGGGGGCCAGTACTTCGACCGAGCGAACTTCATCGTGCGCCGCGGGTACTGCGGCAACCACCGGACGGGTCACTGGCGTGTTGTACAGCGCGCCGACTTCACGGGCCAGGCCCGCCAGGGACAGGCAGTCGCCACGGTTCGGGGTCAGGTCGACCTCGATGCTGGCGTCGTCCAGGCCCAGGTACTCACGAATATCCTGACCCACTGGCGCATCGGCCGGCAGTTCCATCAGGCCATCATTGCCCTCGCCGACTTGCAGTTCGGCTTGCGAGCACAGCATGCCGTTGGACTCAACGCCACGCAGCTTGGCTTTCTTGATCTTGAAGTCGCCCGGCAGTTCGGCGCCGATGGTGGCGAACGGGATCTTCAGACCGGGGCGCACGTTTGGCGCGCCGCACACGACCTGGAAAGTTTCCGAACCGTTGCTGACCTGGCAAACGCGCAACTTGTCGGCGTCCGGGTGTTGTTCTGTGCTCAGCACCTCACCGACGATGACGCCGGTGAATTCACCGGCGGCCGGGGTCACGCTATCGACCTCAAGGCCGGCCATCGACAGACGAGCAACCAGCTCGTCGCGACTTACCTGCGGGCTAACCCAGCCACGCAGCCATTGTTCACTGAATTTCATCCTGCTCTCCTAAGAATTCGTTACGACTAGCGAAATTGCGCGAGGAACCGCAAGTCGTTGTCGAAGAACAGACGCAAGTCGTTCACGCCGTAACGCAGCATGGCCAGACGCTCGACGCCCATGCCGAAGGCGAAGCCCGAAAACTCTTCCGGGTCTATGCCGGACATGCGCAGCACATTCGGGTGAACCATGCCGCAGCCCATGACTTCCAACCAGCCCGTCTGTTTGCAGACGCGGCAGCCTTTACCGCTGCACATCACGCACTCCATGTCGACTTCGGCGGATGGCTCGGTGAACGGAAAGTAGGAAGGGCGGAAACGCACGGCCAGTTCTTTTTCGAAGAACACGCGCAGGAACTCTTCGATGGTGCCTTTGAGGTCGGCGAAATTGATGTCGCGATCGACCAGCAGGCCTTCGACCTGGTGGAACATCGGCGAGTGAGTGATATCGGAGTCGCTGCGGTACACACGGCCTGGGCAGACGATGCGGATCGGCGGCTGTTTCGATTCCATGGTGCGGACCTGTACCGGCGAGGTATGGGTGCGCAGCAACATGTTGGCATTGAAATAGAAGGTGTCATGCATCGACCGGGCCGGGTGATGACCTGGGATGTTGAGTGCTTCGAAGTTGTGGTAATCGTCTTCGACCTCAGGGCCTTCGGCGATGCCGTAGCCAATGCGGGTGAAGAACTGCTCGACACGTTCCAGAGTCCGAGTAACCGGGTGCAGACCGCCAGAGGTCTGGCCGCGGCCAGGCAGGGTCACGTCAATGGATTCGGCGGCGAGCTTGGCCGCAAGATCGGCCTCCTCGAACAACGCCTTGCGCGCATTGAGAACCTCTGTGACACGCTCCTTGGCAACGTTGATCAGCGCGCCGACTTGCGGACGCTCTTCTGCCGGCAAATTCCCCAGGGTCTTCATCACCTGAGTCAATTCACCCTTTTTGCCAAGGTAGTGAACCCGGATTTGCTCCAGGGCATTGATATCTTCAGCGCTTTGCACAGCCTCTAGAGCTTGCGAAACGAGCGCGTCCAGGTTTTCCATGTACAGACTCCAGATACAAAATAGGGGAAGAGCTTGAAGGCTCTTCCCCTATTTATGACGTTTAACACCTGACCCCACGGAGGTGAGGCCGGGTGACTGTCGGGGGTACTTAAGCCAAGGTGGCTTTAGCTTTCTCGACAATCGCAGCAAACGCCGCTTTTTCGTTCACTGCCAGATCAGCCAGAACCTTACGGTCGATCTCGATGGACGCTTTTTTCAGGCCGGCGATGAAACGGCTGTAGGACAGACCGTTGATACGAGCACCAGCGTTGATACGGGCGATCCACAGAGCGCGGAACTGACGTTTTTTCTGACGACGGTCACGGTAGGCGTATTGGCCTGCCTTGATTACCGCTTGCTTGGCAACACGGAATACGCGGGAGCGTGCGCCGTAGTAGCCTTTAGCAAGTTTCAGAATTTTTTTGTGACGCTTACGGGCAATGACGCCACGCTTTACACGAGCCATGAGTTACTTCCTCTATTCTTGACTAAAATTAACGAAGGCGCAGCATGCGCTCGACTTTTGCCACGTCAGACGGATGCAGCAAGCTGCTACCGCGCAGTTGACGCTTACGCTTGGTCGACATTTTGGTCAGGATGTGGCTCTTGAAAGCGTGCTTGTGCTTGATACCGTTAGCAGTTTTCAGAAACCGCTTAGCAGCACCACTTTTGGTCTTCATTTTTGGCATGTTCGGATACTCCGCATTCAGTTGATAAACATAATCAGAAGGCCTGCCGTGCCCTGTTGATTACTTCTTCTTTTTCGGGGCGATGACCATGATCAGCTGGCGTCCTTCCATCTTAGGATGCTGTTCGACCGAACCGTACTCGAGCAAGTCACCTTCAACTCGCTTGAGGAGTTCCATCCCCAGCTCCTGGTGGGCCATCTCACGGCCGCGGAATCGCAAGGATACCTTGGCCCTGTCCCCGTCACTCAGGAAACGTACCAGGTTGCGCAGTTTTACCTGGTAATCCCCTTCCTCCGTCCCTGGACGAAACTTGATTTCTTTTACCTGAATCTGCTTCTGGTTCTTCTTCGCCGCAGCAATCTGCTTCTTCTTTTCGAAGATCGATTTGCCGTAGTCCATCACCCGACATACAGGCGGGACAGCGTCAGCGGAGATTTCTACCAGATCAAGCTTGGCTTCTTCAGCAATACGAAGCGCTTCATCAATCGAGACGATGCCAATCTGCTCGCCGTCAGCGCCAATTAACCGAACCTCGCGTGCCGAGATATTCTCGTTGATCGGGGCCTTCGGTGCAGCTCGTTTATCTTGTCTCATTTCACGCTTAATAATAATTACTCCGAATCTTGGCGACCACGCCGGGAAACCGCTTGCGCGAGGAACTCGGCGAACTGGGCGACGGGCATCGAGCCCAGGTCAGCACCTTCGCGAGTACGCACAGCGACAGTCTGCATCTCGACTTCCTTATCTCCAATAACCAAGAGATAGGGAACCTTGAGCAAGGTATGCTCGCGGATTTTAAAGCCGATCTTTTCATTTCTCAAGTCAGACTTGGCACGAAACCCGCTTTCGTTGAGAGTTTTTTCCACTTCGCTGACAAAATCTGCCTGTTTATCAGTGATATTCATCACCACGGCCTGAGTCGGCGCAAGCCACGCAGGGAATGCACCCTCGTAGTGCTCGATCAGAATTCCGACGAAACGCTCGAAGGAGCCCAGAATCGCCCGATGCAACATCACCGGATGCTTGCGGCTGTTGTCTTCGGAGACGTATTCGGCGCCCAGACGGACAGGCAGGTTAAAATCGAGCTGCAAAGTACCACATTGCCACACTCGACCGAGACAATCTTTGAGCGAGAACTCGATCTTCGGACCGTAGAACGCACCCTCGCCCGGTTGCAGATCGTACGGCAGGCCAGCGCTATCAAGGGCTGCGGCCAGCGCAGCTTCTGCGCGATCCCACAACTCGTCGGAGCCCACACGTTTTTCCGGACGAGTGGACAGCTTCATCTCGATGTCCTTGAAGCCGAAGTCGGCGTAGACATCCATGGTCAGCTTGATGAATGCAGCGGACTCGACCTGCATCTGCTCTTCGGTGCAGAAGATGTGCGCATCGTCCTGGGTGAACGCACGCACACGCATAATGCCGTGCAGCGCACCTGACGGCTCGTTACGGTGGCAGGCACCGAACTCGGCCAGACGCATCGGCAGCTCACGGTAGCTCTTCAGGCCCTGGTTGAACACTTGCACGTGGCAAGGGCAGTTCATTGGCTTGATGGCGTAGTCGCGACTTTCCGACTCAGTGGTGAACATGTTGTCGGCATAGTTGGCCCAGTGCCCGGATTTCTCCCACAGACTGCGGTCGACGACCTGTGGCGTCTTGATCTCCAGGTAGCCGTTGTCGCGCTGCACCTTGCGCATGTACTGCTCGAGCACCTGGTACAGGGTCCAGCCGTTGGGGTGCCAGAACACCATGCCCGGCGCTTCTTCCTGAGTGTGGAACAGCCCAAGGCGCTTGCCGATCTTGCGGTGATCGCGCTTTTCGGCTTCTTCGATACGCTGGATGTAGGCCGCCAGTTGCTTCTTGTCAGCCCAAGCGGTGCCATAGACGCGCTGCAGTTGCTCGTTCTTGGCATCGCCGCGCCAGTAGGCGCCAGACAACTTGGTCAACTTGAAGGATTTCAGGAAGCGAGTGTTCGGCACGTGCGGACCGCGGCACATGTCGACGTATTCTTCGTGATAGTACAGGCCCATGGCCTGTTCGTTCGGCATGTCCTCGACCAGGCGCAGCTTGTAGTCTTCGCCACGGGCCTTGAACACTTCAATCACTTCGGCGCGCGGAGTGACTTTCTTGATCACGTCGTAATCTTTCTCGATCAGCTGCTGCATGCGCTGCTCGATGGCCGCCATGTCGTCCGGTGTAAAAGGACGCTCGTAAGCGATGTCGTAATAGAAGCCGTCGTCGATAACCGGACCGATCACCATTTTGGCGGTCGGGTACAGCTGCTTGACCGCATGGCCAACCAGGTGCGCACAAGAGTGGCGAATGATCTCCAGCCCCTCTTCATCCTTTGGCGTGATGATTTGCAGCGTAGCGTCGCTGTCGATGATGTCGCTGGCATCAGCCAGCTTGCCATTGACCTTGCCGGCCACGGTGGCCTTGGCCAGACCGGCACCGATGGATGCGGCGACCTCGGCGATGGAAACCGGGTGATCGAATGAGCGTTGACTGCCGTCGGGAAGAGTAATAGTTGGCATGGCGCCTCCTCTCCTAGTGGTGACCCCTACCAAAGGTCACGTGGGTTGGGATGAGCCAGTACAAGATCCGATCCAGGCCATTCAATGACGAACGCCTGCCTTACAGCGGCAGGAGCCTTGCGGCCAACCGGAAAACCGAACCAGAGTGACTGGGATTCAAATCAGGATTTTTCGGGTATTCGCCGCGGCCAGGACTGAAGGTCGACCGGCGCCTGCGAACGCCCGAGCGGGGCATGCTAGCACAGATGAACGGTCGTGGCGGCGTGGAGGTTACAACTGGGGCAAATACGGCATTTTTATGCCAGAGTGCTGAACTTGAACCTCGCTTCACCCCTCAGATAACAAGACATTGACCCACAAGGAGCATGCTGGCATGCGTCTGAATCGTTTTTTCGCTGTAGTCGCACCTATCGTTCTGCTGCTGCCACTGGCCGCCCACGCCGATTGGCCCAAGGGTGAGCGCGAGAAGTACATGGCCCAGTGCACCGAGGCCGCTACGCCACAGATTGGCGCTGCGGCGGCAAAAGCCCACTGCGCTTGCGGGGCTGACGCGATCAAATCCTATCCGGCCAAAGACCTTCAGGCACTGATGGATAACAAGGCCAGCGAGGAACTGCAACGACAGGCGCTGACCCAAATCAGCAAGTGCAAGGCCAATAACCCGGCGAAAAAATAAGCCCGACCCAGCCTGAAAATGCGTTTTGAGCTGAAAAAAAGCGGCTGAAAAGGGCTTTTTTCTACGATTTATGCAGGTTTTACAGCTTTTTTTATCGTCTTTACGTTCGGCTGAAAGCCTTTTAAAACGGGGCTTGCAGCCGAAACAGGCAACAAAGAATGTGTGACTGTAGGGCAAACGGCACCTGCGGGGGGCTCCCAAAGCGAACATTTCGACTATGATACCCCGGTGTGCCCAGTTGGCCTGAGCAGCACAGTACTACTGAAAATATATGTTTCTTGGAGATACACCATGTCTAATCGCCAAACCGGCACCGTTAAATGGTTCAACGATGAAAAAGGCTTCGGCTTCATCACTCCTCAAGGTGGCGGTGACGACCTGTTCGTACACTTCAAAGCTATCGAAAGCGACGGTTTCAAAAGCCTGAAAGAAGGCCAAACCGTTTCCTTCGTGGCTGAGAAAGGCCAAAAGGGTATGCAAGCTGCTCAAGTTCGCCCAGAGTAATTTCCAGGCGCACTAAAAAAACCCCGTCCATGTGACGGGGTTTTTTATGGGTGAAGCAAATGCCCGAGCAATCAGCCGCAGTTGACGCGGATGATGACTCGATTGGCATCGGTATTGAGGTTCAAACGGTCGGAACGGTATTCCAGCGTGACCATATCGGTAGGCTGAAGGAACCGCGCATTCTGCGCCCCGGCACGCGTACGCGCCTGTTCCAGCAGCTCAGGGGACGCCGGTTTGCCAATGGCGAACTCGGCCGCTTTGGCCTCACAACGGCTGTGACCTGTGTCAGTCGTCGTAACAGGGTCTGCCGACTCGGTGCTGCCCGTGCTGCAACCTGACAGCATGGCAACGCCCAACAAAGTACCCAATGACGCGAGCTTCCAAGGCATGAAGCCTCCTTTTTTCGATAATTAAGCTGAGATCGTGCGACCGCCGTTATGGCGATTGGTTTCACATTACGTACAGGCGCCCCTGCACTTCGTTTAAAAACAAACGGCGAGTTTGCCTGAGCATCGCCCTGCCCTACACGCCTCAATCGTGACTGAATATGAACGGCGCTCAATAAACGTCGATATAGTCGAATGCCGGTTTCGGCCAGTTCTGTTTCAGCGCATTGAAGATCTGCATGACCCAGACTTCGTCGCTGGCAGCGACACGACCGACATAACCGGAGCCCTTGGCCCAGGTTTCCAGGCGAAACAGCAACCCATCGATATCGGTGCCGCCCACGACGCCCGATGAAATATAGGCGATGCCGCCCTTGGTCACACGCAACTGGGTGTGGTCATCGTCGCTGGCGCAGGCCAAGAGTTGACGCACGGCCTCGAGGGTCAAGCCGTCAGGGGTGTTCAGATCGATCTGCACAACGCAGTCCTTGAAAAGTGTTCAAAGACCAAGTGTCGCATAGCCGCTCTTTCATGCCTAAGTCGCAGTGCCAAACGCCCGGCAAAATGGTTAACTCCTCGCTCAGACACCCTCGACTGCACGAGCCCATCATGACCACCGTAAGCATCGACGCCGACATCAAAGCCAAGTGGCCAGAGGGCCACAGCTCCTACAGTCCCGGCAGCCCTGAAGAGCTAGCGATCATTGCGATCGATCTATTGGTCAAGGAACTGGGCACCGAAGCCGCCCAGTCGTTCATCGGGCAGATTTTCGAGAAGTACCCGACGAGCGTCAGGCATTCGGAAGAAGCGTGATCTACTTCAGACGCGCCAGACGCTGCGTCAGCAAATCAAAGAATCCCTGAGCGTCGCCGTTTTCAACCCAGAACGCATTCTTGGGCGCCTTGAGGCCGTCGTGCCAGTCAACGATGGTCTGCCCGAACCCGGGTCCCTCACCACTGTCTACCACCACGTTGACCTGACGCCCGCTGGACAGCTGAGGCTTGAGCAGGTAAGCGATCACCGTTGCGTCATGCACCGGTCCACCCGGGATTCCGTAGTGCGCCATGTCGGCCTTGATGTAGTCGTTGAGAATGTCGACCACCAGTTTGCTGGCGTTGTTGTTCAACGCGGCGATCTGGTTCAGGCGGGCGTCGCTGGTGAGGATCTTGTGGGTCACGTCCAGCGGCAGGTAGGTAAGTTTCACGCCACTGTTGAGCACCACCTCGGCCGCTTGCGGATCGGCGAACAGGTTGAATTCGGCCACCGGCGTGATGTTGCCGCCGTTGAAATGTGCGCCGCCCATGATCACCACTTCCTTGATGCCCTGAACGATCTCCGGCTCCTGAATCAGCGCCAGGGCCAGGTTGGTCTGCGGCCCCAGCATGGCGAGGGTGATGCTGTGGGGCTTGGCCGCCATCAAGGTGTCGATCAGGTAGTCGATCGCGCTGCCCTCGGCCAGGCCGGCCTTGGGCTCATGCACGGGAACGCCCGACAGCCCTTCCATGCCATGGATGTTCTCGGCGTAGATGGGTGTGCGCAACAGCGGTTTCTTTGCGCCGGCGTAGACCGGCACGTCCTCGCGTCCCGCCCACTCGCGGGCCAGTCGCGCATTGCGCGAGGTCTTGTCCAGACGCACATTGCCGGCGACGGTGGTCAAGGCGCGGATGTTCAATTCCTGCGGCGACGCCAGCGCAAACAGCAGCGCAACCACATCGTCAGCCCCCGGATCGGTGTCGATGATCAAGTCGATTTTTTCCGCCGCGTGGGCGCCGGTGGCGGTCATCAGGGACACAAGCAGCAGGCTCCGAAGCAGATGAGGCAGTTTACGGGCGTAACGATACATGGCGCACTCCTTGTGCAAAGTGGGATTCAACGGCGAATCAGAATGTCACTCCGGCGACCAGGACGATGTTGCAGTACGGCTGGCATTCGCCAGTCCGTACAACCGCCCGGGCCTGTCGGCTCAGTCCTTTGAATTGCTCATGGCTGAGCAACTCGCGCTGCCCCAGCGCACCCTCGGCATTCAGCTGATCGAGCGCCGTCAGCGCCGTTGGCTTTTTCTCGAGGATTTCCCGGGCCAGCACATGGCTCTCGACCTGCATCTCGCTGAGCACGACCTTCAAGGTACTGATGAAGTCCGGAACGCCGTGGGTCAGGGCCAGGTCGATCAGCTCGACGCCCGGCGGCACTGGCAGCCCCGCGTCACCGATCACTACTTTGTCGCCGTGCCCGAGGGAGGCGATCAGTCGCGACAGTGCGACGTTGAGCAATGGAGTCTTTTTCATGGTGTATTGAACGCCTGCACGTCGGACAAGGTGGGAATCGAGGGTTGCGCGCCAGCGCGGGTGACCGATAAGGCCGCGGCGATCTGGCCGAAACGGATCGCATCGACTTCACTTTTACCGCTGGCCAGCGCGGCGGCAAAACCGCCGACGAAGGTATCGCCCGCCGCCGTCGTGTCGACCGCTTTCACGGTAGGCGCCGCGCTGTGTTCGAAGCCCTGGCCGTCGGCAAACAACGCGCCCTGGGCACCGAGGGTAATGATCACCTTGCCCGCCCCCATTTCGATCAGGCGAGTCGCGGCTGCCTGCGCCGTTTCCCGGGAGTCCACCGGCAAACCGCTGAGCGCCGTCGCTTCACTCTCATTAGGAATCAGGTAATCGATGTTGGCGTACCAGGCCGCCGGCAACGGGCCGCTGGCCGGCGCCGGGTTGAGGATGACGATCTTGCCCAGTTCCCGACCGCGCTTGAGCGCGTGGCCCACCGTGGCATCGGGCACTTCCAGCTGGCAGATGATCACATCGGCGGCCTGCAGGACGGAATCGAAACAGCCGATCAGCGCCGGCGTCAGCTCACCGTTGGCGCCGGCAACGATCACGATCGCGTTCTGGCTGTTGTCGTCGACCACGATCAACGCCACGCCGGTGGAACCGGCCACGGTGCTGACCGCCTGACAATCGATCTGCTCGGCCAGCAGAGCGTCACGAAGTTCCGCGCCATAGGCGTCGCTGCCCACGCAACCGACCATCGATACCTGCGCGCCCAGTCGCGCGGCGGCCACGGCCTGATTGGCACCCTTGCCACCGGACACCGTGGAGAACGAATGACCGATCAGCGTCTCACCGCCCCGAGGCAACCTCGGCGCCCGGGTCACCAGGTCCATGTTCAGGCTGCCGATTACCACTACTTTTGCTGACATACATTGCTACTCATCAATTCGGTTTCATCGTTTAGCGAAATTGCGCAAACACACCGGCCAGCGGCGCGGTCGATTCACGTATCACGATGCTTGGCGTCACGATCCGCTGCTCAGTAACCAGATCCGGCTTGGCGATCCGGCGCAGCAACACGTCAGCGGCCATCTCGCCGAGCTGCAGGATCGACTGCCCTACCGTGGTCAATGCCGGATAGACATAGCGGCTCATCTGGATATCGTCGAAGCCGATCACCGACAGCTCCGAGGGCACACGAACATTGCGCTCGGCGGCGGCGCGCAGCACGCCGATACCGATCATGTCGTTGGCGGCAAAAATCGCGCTGGGCGGGTCACGCTCCAGCAGCGTCGCGGCGGCGTTGTAGCCGCCGGTGCTGGTGAAGTCGCTTTCGACCATGCGCTCGGGCGCGACCTCGATGCCGGCATCTTTGAGGGCTCGGCAAAAACCGGCCAGACGCATTTGCGCCACGCTGGTGGTTGCCGGGCCGCTGATGGTGGCGATGTCCCGATGCCCCAGTTCCAGAAGATGCCGGGTGGCCAGGTAGGCTCCGTATTCGTGGTCGATGCGCACCAGGTCGGCATCGACACCTTCGAGCCCGCGGTCGACGATGACCATGGGCGTGCGCACGCCTGCCAGTCCCTGCGCCAACCCGTTATCACCACCGGCTGAAGCAACGATCAGGCCGTCGATGCGCTTCTCCAGCAATACCCGCAGGTAGCTGCGCTGCTTGTCCGGATTGTCGTCGGAATTGCACAGGATTACGCAGTAGCCATTGCGCTCGCAGTAGTCCTCGATGCCTCGAGCCAGTTCAGCGAAATACGGGTTGAGGCTGTTGGGTACCAGCAAACCGATGGTGGCCGTGGTCTTGGCCTTGAGCGACCGGGCCACGGCGCTGGGCACATAGTCCAGAGCCTTGATTGCCGCCTCGACCTTGACCCGCACTTCTTCGCTGACCGGTCGGGTCTTGTTCACCACATGGGAAACCGTGGTGTAGGAAATCCCCGCCATGGCTGCCACATCTTTGATCGTTGCCATGAATCAGGCCCGCCGACTTGCACGTTGGCTGCGGTAGGTATCGAGTACCACCGCGACCACGATCACCGCACCGGTGATGATGCGTTTGGTCGGTTCGGTGGCGCCAATCTGCGCCAGCCCCGCGGCCAACACGGAGATGATCAACACGCCGAAGAACGTACTGATCACCGATCCACGCCCGCCCATCAGGCTGGTGCCACCGATCACCACCGCTGCGATCACCTGCAGTTCCAGGCCGGAACCGGCGTTGGGGTCAGCCGCTTCCAGGCGCGAAATCTGAAACAGTGCAGCGATCCCGGCCAACAGACCCATCAGGCTGAACACCAGGATCTTGTAGGGTTTTGGATTGATACCCGCCAACCGCACCGCTTCTTCGTTGGTGCCGATGCCGATCAGGTAGCGCCCGAACACGGTGCGGGTCAATACCGCCTGGGCGATGATGATGATCAGCAAGGCGATGATGAACGACGGCGAAATGCCGAAAGCGATCGGATTGGACAGCCAGGCGAACGCATCTCCGATGTAGGCCGTGCGCGAGCCGGTCATTTGATAGGCCAGGCCGCGGGCCATCTCCAGCACGCCCAGGGACACGATGAACGATGGAATGCGCCAGGCCACGGTGATCGAGCCGGTGATGGTCCCGGCCAACGCAGCCGCCGCCATGCCAAGCAGTGCCGCGGGCAATACGCTCCAGCCCCAGCCGAGGATCGCCACGCTGACCGTCGAAGCGGCGAGCGCCAACACCGAGCCTACCGAGAGGTCGATGCCGCCGATGATCAGCACGAAGGTCATGCCGACTGCCAGCACCATCAAGTCCGGAATCTGGTTGGCCAGGGTGCTGAAGGTGTCATAGGACAGGAAATGGCTGCTCAGGATCGAGAACAGCACGACCATCGCCAGCAAGGCGCCGGCCAGGCCAAGGTAAGTGCCCAGGCCGTAAAAGTTGCCGTTGCGTTTGCCGGCCGATGTTGCGGTTTTCATGGAAGGTCCCCAGGCGCTGCTTCGTTGAGCAGCGCATCACGTTTTTGGTAGCCGGCAAATGCGGCGGCAAGCAAGTCATCCTGGTTCCAGCTGTCACGCTCGAAGGTGTCGATCAGACGGCCCGCCGACAACACGCCGATGCGGTCGCAGATCAGCATCAGCTCGCGCAGGTCGCTGGACACCACCACCAGTGCCTTGCCTTGGCGAGTCAGCTCACCGAGCAATGCATAAATGTCGAACTTGGCGCCGACGTCGATGCCGCGGGTCGGTTCGTCGAACAGCAGCACCGAGCAGTCGCGTTCCAGCCAACGGCCGATCACCACTTTCTGCTGGTTGCCACCCGAGAGCTCTGAAACCAATTGCGTCGGGCCGGAACTGCGGATGCGCATGGCATCGATCTGGCGCTGGGCCAACGCGGTTTCGTCGCCGGAATTGACCACCCCGGCGCTGGAGATGCCGGGCATGTTGCCCAATGCAATGTTGGCGCTGATCGACTGCGTCAACAACAGGCCTTCGCCCTTGCGGTCTTCGGTGATCAGGGCGATGCCGTGACCGACCGCGTCCACCGGAGAGCGAATGCTGACGACCTGCGCGGGCGAGCCCAATGCCACCGTGCCGCTGTCGGCAATGTCGGCACCAAAGATCAACCGGAGCAGTTCAGTGCGCCCTGCCCCGATCAGACCGGAAATGCCGAAGATCTCCCCGGCACGCACTTCGAAGGACACGTCACGCACCTTGTCGGCACGGCTCAGGCCCTTGACGGTCAATGCCGGGGCGCCGAAGTTGCGTGGGCCCATATCCATGTGTTCGCCCAACTCGCGACCGACCATCAAGGTGACCAGTTGCTCGCTGTTGTAATTGGCCATCGGCTCGACGCACACCAGATTGCCGTCGCGCAGTACCGCGATACGCTGCGCAACCCGGGCCAGTTCTTCGAGGCGATGGGAGATATAGATGATCGACACGCCCCGGGCTTGCAGGCGGGTGATCTGCTCGAACAGCATCTCGACTTCGCGGGCCGTGAGCATCGCGGTCGGTTCATCGAGGATCAGCACATGGCAATCGCCGATCAGGTTGCGGGCGATCTCGACCATTTGCTGGTGACCGATGCCGAGGTCGCCGACCAGGGTGTCCGGGTCGATCGCATCGAGACCGACCTGAGCCATGGCTTCGATCGCCGCTTTGCGCAGTTGCTTGCGACTGATCCAGCCGGCCTTGCTCGGCAGGTTGTCGAGAAACAGGTTTTCCGCCACCGACAACGTCGGCAACAGATTGAGTTCCTGCATGACCATGCGGATGCCCAGGTCTTCGGCCTGGGTGCGGCTGCCGGGGCGATAATCCTGCCCCTGAAATTGCATCTGGCCGGTAGTCGGTGTGACCAGCCCGCCAATGATCTTCGACAACGTGCTTTTGCCTGCGCCGTTCTCGCCGGTCAGCGCCAGCACTTCGCCGCGCATGAGCGTCAGGTCGATGCCGGTCAGGACCGGTTGGGCGTAGGTCTTGCCGATACCGCTGACCGACAGGACAGCGTTCGGTGCGCGAACGGACATAAAAACTCTCCATGCGCTCGCCCGGACGGGCGAGCACCGTTGTGTCGCCAGAAGATTACTTGGTAACCAGCTCTACCGGCGTCTCGATCACGCCACTGGCGCTGCTGTCGACCTTCTCGCCCTTGATGATTTTCAGCGCGGTCTCGATACCGAACACCGCTTGCTTGGCAGCGAACTGGTCGGCAGTGGCCAGTACACGACCGTCCTTGAGCATCGGCTTGATGGCGTTGATGTTGTCGTAACCGACCACTTGCACCTTGCCGGCCTTGCCTGCTGCCCGCACGGCGGATACCACACCGACCGCCATGCTGTCGTTGCCGGCCAGCAAGGCTTTCACGTCTGGATATTCGCTGAGGATCGAGGCGGCAACCTTGTTGCCCTTGTCGATTTCCCAATCACCCGATTGTACGGAAACCACCTTGATTTGCGCGGCCTCCATTGCGTCCTTGAAGCCCGCGGTGCGAGCCTGGGCGTTGGTGGTGGTGGACACGCCTTCGATGATGCCGACTTCGTCACCGGCCTTGAGTTGCTTGGCCAGGTATTCGCCGACCATGCGCGCGCCCTTGCGATTATCCGGGCCTACGAACGGGACGTTGATGTTTTTGCTTTTGATTACCGCAGGATCGAGTTGGTTGTCGATGTTGATCACGGTGATGCCCGCGTCGATGGCTTTCTTGATCACCGGCACCATGGCCTTGGAGTCAGCCGGCGCGATGACCAGCGCATTGACCTTGGCAAGGATCATCTGCTCGACGATGCGGGTTTGACCTGCAGTGTCCGTTTCGTCCTTGATACCGTTGGAAATCAGCTCGAAATCGCCGGCGTGATCTTTCTGATAAGCCTTGGCGCCATCTTCCATGGTCAGGAAGAATTCGTTGGCCAGGGATTTCATGACCAGGGCGACTTTTGGTTTTTCCGGGGACTCGGCGAAAGCCGAAGAGACAGGCAGTGCGGCGGAAACGGCAGCCAGCATAGCGACAGCGAGAAGACGTCCAGCGAATGGCAGCTTCATGGGTTCACTCCGATCTTATGATTATTGTGAGCAACGTTTGCACTGGCGTAAGCTGCAGGGTGTTGGCCGGTGGATTTTGCTCACCGGAAACATCTCGCAAACGTTTGCGAAGATCGAACTATGCGAACCTTGTCGAAATTTGTCAACGACGAGAAGCGATCTCGAATTCGAAGCTGCTCAATCCCTTTACGCCGTCGTATTGACCACGCTGCCCGAACCCGCCAGCTCCTTGGCCAGACTGGCCACAACCTGCATGAGTGCCGCGGTGGTACTTGCAATCTGTGCCTGAATGGCCATGACCGCGGTGGTTTTCGCTTCGGGCGTCGGGAAGGAAGCGGCCTGGGTTGCCGCCAATTGCTGCTGTTGTTCGCGCAATTGCTCCTGCAGTTCCCGCATGCGTTTGAGCAGTGTCTGCACCGCAATACTTTGCGTACTGCCCGTGCCTTCGACTTTCTCGCCGCCCCGCGCTTCGTCGCCCAGGCTGACCGACTTTTTATCCTCCTCAAGGCCCAGTCGTTGCGCGGCCGTTTCAGAGCTTGCATCACCCAAGGCGTCAGCTGTCACCGGAGGTTTACCGCCGACGTTGATGACAGCTGCTTGTGGAAAACCGACGGTCAACGACATGTGAACTCCATGGGAAAAGGTCCTTTAGAGAATTATCGACCGGTGATCCGATTTCTTGAATCCTGTTGAAATGCGCTCGAGAGTGCGGTGCTGTCGGAGGGCCGAACGCAAAATCGCCATACGGTCGGAAAACCGGATGAAACCGCCCCATTCAGCTACGTGATTACTGTTTAAATAGTTAAACAAATCAGTAGGTTAAGTATTTTTCTCCCGCCTGGTATGGATCCTGCTCTCGTACAGCACCCCATTCGTTCACATTCGCTTGGGGCGCTTCTTGATGAACCTGCTTCTGCACCGTCACTACAAGAGAGAAAAATAATGACATCCGCTTTGAAAACCATTCTTCCGGGCGCATTGGCCCTCCTGCTGCTCCTGCCAACTGCCTCCCAGGCGAAAGAAGTCGAAAACCAACAGAAACTGGCGAACGTGGTCATCCTGGCCACCGGCGGCACCATTGCCGGAGCAGGTGCGAGCACCGCCAACAGCGCGACCTATCAAGCGGCGAAGGTCGGCGTCGACAAACTGATCGCCGGCGTGCCGGAGCTCGGCCAACTGGCCAATGTTCGCGGTGAACAGGTGATGCAGATCGCTTCAGAGAGCATCACCAACGAGAACCTGCTGCAGCTCGGCCGCCGCGTCGCCGAGTTGGCCGACAGCGATGACGTCGATGGCATCGTGATTACCCATGGCACCGACACGCTGGAAGAAACCGCCTACTTCCTGAACCTGGTGGAAAAAACCGACAAGCCGATCATCGTTGTCGGCTCCATGCGTCCCGGCACCGCGATGTCGGCCGACGGCATGCTCAACCTGTATAACGCCGTGGCAGTGGCCAGCAGCAAGGAAGCCCGTGGCAAAGGCGTGCTTGTGACCATGAATGACGAGATCCAGTCGGGTCGCGATGTCAGCAAAATGGTCAACATCAAGACCGAGGCGTTCAAAAGTGCCTGGGGCCCGCTGGGCATGGTGGTTGAAGGCAAGTCGTACTGGTTCCGCCTGCCGGCCAAGCGTCACACCATGGATTCCGAGTTTGATATCAAGACTATCAAGAGCCTGCCAGACGTGGAAATTGCCTACTCCTACGGCAACGTCAGCGACACCGCCTACAAGGCCCTGGCTCAATCGGGTGCCAAAGCGATCATCCACGCAGGCACCGGCAATGGCTCGGTTTCCTCGCGAGTTGTTCCAAGCTTGCAGGCGCTACGCAAGGATGGCGTGCAAATCATCCGCTCGTCCCACGTCAACGCCGGCGGCTTCGTGCTGCGCAACGCCGAACAGCCTGACGACAAGTACGACTGGGTTGTGGCGCACGACCTGAACCCACAGAAAGCCCGCATTCTGGCCATGGTCGCCCTGACCAAGACCAATGACAGCAAAGAGCTGCAGCGGATGTTCTGGGAGTATTGATTTCCCCCTCGCCCGAGCGATCCTGCTCGGGCACCGTTTTTACCACTCGCCGGTCTGGCGAGTGGTCCTGCCTGCAAAAAATCTCGCTTTGCCGCACACCAAAAGACAAAAGCCGCGGTCAGAGGATTCTCTTGAATTTTAAGCAGTTGCGAAAATGCCTACAGTTAAATACTGTATGCACGTACAGCTTAATAAGGATAATCCCGTGGACACCCACTCCGCCTCTCCTGATACCTATGTCCGCATGGGCCTGCGCGTTCAGAAAATCATCAACTCCCCCACCGCCCAAAAAGCCAAGGCAGCACTGATTTTCCGCTTGCCGGACGAACCGGTGGATGAATGGGAGCGCCTGCTTGAAGAAATCGATGAAAACGACAACGTTACTCTCGCCTATCGCGACGATGGCGGTGTGCAGGTTTTCTGGGTTGTACCGAAGGAAGACTGATTCGATGAATGTTCGTTGTTTTGCTTTGCTGCTTCTGTTGTTCGCCATGGGTGCCCAGGCAGACGCACCGCGCACGTTCGAAGAAGCCAAGAAAGTCGCCTGGACGTTGTACGCGCCACAATCCACCGAGTTTTATTGCGGCTGCAAATACACTGGCAATCGGGTTGATCTCGCGGCCTGTGGTTACGTGCCACGCAAGAGTGCCAAACGCGCTGCCCGCATCGAGTGGGAGCACATTGTTCCGGCCTGGCAGATCGGTCACCAGCGTCAATGCTGGCAGGAAGGCGGTCGTAAAAACTGCACGCGCTACGACCCTGTCTACCAGAAGGCCGAGGCCGACCTGCACAACCTGGTGCCCAGCATCGGTGAGGTCAACGGTGACCGCAGCAACTTCAGCTTCGGCTGGCTGCCGGAGCAATCGGGTCAGTACGGTTCATGCCTGACTCAAATCGACTTCAAGGCGAAGAAGGTCATGCCTCGCCCGTCCATTCGCGGCATGATCGCCCGGACATATTTCTATATGAGCAAGCAGTATGGTCTTCGCCTGTCCAAGCAGGATCGCCAACTGTATGAAGCCTGGAACAAAACCTATCCCGTTCAGGCCTGGGAACGGCAACGCAACCAGAGCGTGGCGTGCGTCATGGGCCGCGCCAACGAATTCGTCGGCCCCGTCGACATGAAAAGCTGCGGCTGATCGACCGCTGAAAACGAAAAGGCCTCGGGTTAACTTCCCGAGGCCTTTTGTTTATGCCGACCTGATTACTGTGCTACTGAACCACGGGACGCTCGAGAACCAGCACTTCAATGTTCTGTTTCTTCGCCCGGATGAGTGCAGCATTCACCTCAGCCTGCTTGGCATCGGCTTCAGCCTTCGAAGCGTAGGGGCCCATCAGAATTCGCGTCTTGCCGTTTTCCCTGACAACACTGGACATGAAACTGTGCTCGATCAACCAGCCGCTGAGGTCACTGACGGCCTGTGGTGTTTCACCGCGCACCTCCAGATCCCATTGCGGCCCTGATGCCTGTACAGGTGCAACCTGCGTCGCCTGCGCAGGCTTGGGCGCCTCGACACGCTTGCCTTCACCACATCCCGCCAGCGCCAGTACCGCCATTACCAAGACCATTTTGCGCACAGCGTTTTCCTCTGAAAGCCTAAAGCGAAGATTTTAACACTCATGAATACTTCCGGAGTGCCGCAAAATGGGCGCAAAACAACGAGAATGATGGTTGCGGCCTCTGTATAGTTACGCCTTGGGAATTAATGCTGTATCTGCGCGTCAGAAAGAGGCACCCAAACCGTGAGACTTCGCACTAATCTATACATACCACCGACCTCTGCACTGTTCGAATCAGGTGCCCCACGAAGTAATTAAGGAGAAGACCATGCTGATACTCACCCGCAAAGTCGGTGAAAGCATAAACATTGGTGACGACATTACGATCACCATCCTCGGCGTAAGCGGTCAGCAAGTCAGAATCGGCATCAACGCTCCGAAAGACGTTGCAGTGCATCGTGAAGAAATTTATCAGCGCATTCAGGCTGGCCTGACCGCTCCGGCGAAACCGCCAACGCCTTGAATCCTGATGCAGTCAGTAGCCAGCCCGTCTGCTCTGCAACGATGGCTGGCTAAAGATTCATGCTCAATTCCATATGGCCCAAGTCATCTCCCCTGCTCTGCGGAGCCAGCGTCCCGATCGAATCCGGCTAACCAAACGTTATCCCACGCGCCATGCCTGTGGCTGCTATCACCATCAGCATCATCAGCAACGCTTCGACATGGCTGATCCCTGCAAACAGTTTTGCGCGCCCGATATCGACCGGCTTCCCACGAGCCAGCGCCACGCGCCATTTGATCAACGTCACCATCGGCGCCACCTCGAGCAACAGGATCAGCACAAGAAGTGTCATCTTCAGGTGGAACAGCGGCTGGTGCAGGTAATAATCCGTGCCCTTTTCGTACCCGTCAAAGGCACGCATCCCACCGGTCACCAGCAATACAAGCGCGCAAATCCCCCAGACATTATCTGAAATCAGCACGCTGCGAGCTTCCCCCGTGCCAGCCGTCAAACGCCGAAAATTCATCCCACGCATCAGCACTGCCCAGAGCCCCAGGCCAAATGCCAAAAGATGAACGGCCGCAAGAAGCCAGTGGGTCAGCATCGATGAACTCCTGTCAGTAAGAAGAGGACCAAGCCTGTCAGTAGTAGCTTATGAACCGAGTAATTGCATCCGGACAACGATTAGCAAATGCGTAGGTTTTTCCATCGACCCGCCCCGCGATCGGCAATAGATATGGCGTTACACACCGCCACTGGACTCCTCCACGCCAGTGCGACATGTTCTTGCCCGCCCTGCCCCCAACCGCAGCCCTTTCCACCGGATCAGCCTCGAGTACACAGTTCATGCGTGAATCCTGTGATTCAAACTCTGCTTGCAACGACATTGAGCGCCGCCGCTTTCTTCGCCTCGCCGGATTAGGCACTGGTGCATTACTCCTCGCCAACGCGCTGCCCAACCAGGTCCTTCACGCTGCCGAGAAAACCTCCACGCCCCCGAAACCGAAAAACGTCATCGGCCCGGATGAGGCGCTGAAAAGACTGATCGAAGGCAATGAACGCTATGTCAGTGGCAACTCAGAGACGCACGATTTCAAGGACGAACGCGAAGCATTGGTTTCTGGTCAGAACCCGTTCGTGGCCGTACTCAGCTGCGCCGACTCGCGCATCGCCCCCGAGTACGCGTTCGATACAGCGCGAGGCGATCTATTTGCCATTCGCGTCGCCGGCAACTTCGTAACCGATGAAGGCCTCGCAAGTCTTGAATACGGTGTCGCCGTACTGGGTGCGCCACTGATCCTGGTTTTGGGCCATGAGCGCTGCGGCGCCATCGAGGCGGGTGTAAAAGCCGTCAAGGACCGTACAGTGTTCCCTGGGCAGATTCCGAAACTCACGAATGCGCTCCAGCCCTCAATTGAGCAAGTACTCAAACAACCCGGGGACCTTGTGGCGAATGCGACCGTGCAAAATGTCAAAAACTCGGTCGAGCGCCTCAAAGCAGCGACTCCACTGCTGACTGATGCGCTCGGCAACGGCAAGTTGAAGATAGTAGGTGGCCTCTATCGCCTGGCGACCGGCAAGGTCGAATTGATTGCCTGAACCGCCGTTATCATGTTGGAGCATTCAGATGCAAAGAGCCCAGCACGATGGCTGGGCTCTGGTTATTTTCTGTATTGATTCAAGACGGTTTGGGTCTCTGAGGAGGGCTGGTTCGTGAGTACGGAGATCATGCTCGACGCCTGTCGATGAGGTGGCAGGGCCATCTTTCGCCGAATGTTTTTCAACAGCGGCCAGCGAGCTAAAGGATCCACCTCAAGAGAACGTGTGAAGCGATCCAGGGCGAAGCCTCGACCACCGTCCATTGAAGCAACAGGCAAATGGACAAGTAAGCCGCAAGGAACTTGATCATCGCTCGCCTCCCCATTCACCGGTCTCCCACACAAACAAAAACGAAACATTTGGTCACGTGTTCTGGTTGGATGGAGTTTTCGGCTGACAGTTCAGTATCCAATCGAACTAATTTTCATTCGATACTGATTGCCAAATCCGATCCCGCTTGCTCAGCCTGGATATTTTTCATGACCGGGCTGAAGCTCCGGATAGTCATCAAGAAGCGCCAGCCATGCATCCAGCGCTGCTTTCTGGCTGGCGACCGCAGAATCCCATTCAGGGCCATCTATTACGTCTCGCACTCTCAACCCACGGATCACAGCTGTGGCCTTTTCGTAATCACCATGGACTGACAAGGCCTTCGCCAAAAACTCATCTCTTCTTTGCATTGAAACACTCCAATAGAGGCGCAGGAGTATCCACCCCTTCATAACCACGCGCTATAACGCCAAAGGATAAGAATGGACTTAACGCTGCCGAACGCATGTACGAACGTCCAGATATCGGCAAGTTCTAGCGGAACCTGAAAATAATGCGCTCCTCCTGTCAAAGGAGAGAATGAGCAGACAATATCGGGAGGGTGTATGACGGGAAGAACATCGAATACGTTCAGGCCAATGCTAATTAGCGCTGTGATCAGGCGTTCTGCAAAAGTTTTGCAAATCCCAGACAACAAAAAAGGGCTCACCTTTCGGTGAGCCCTTCCAGACCGCCCAGCAGAGCGGATTTTGTTTGGTAGGCGCGATTGGACTCGAACCAACGACCCCCACCATGTCAAGGTGGTGCTCTAACCAACTGAGCTACGTGCCTGCTGTGAGGCGGCATTCTACGGAATTGCGTAGGGGTGTCAACACCTTTTTTCACGCTAACCCTATGAATATGCAAAATATTTAATTTCGCGGCTGCAAAGAAGATTTTCCGGTAGCTGGCGGTGGTTTTTCAACTCGGGTAGGATCGGCGCACTCGTAAAATATATTAAACAGAGGCAGCAGGATGGCGCACACCCCTTACCCAGAGTCCTACTACGCCGCATCGGCCAATGCGGTTCCACCACGCCCGGCTTTGCAGGATGACGTTGAGACTGATGTCTGTGTAATCGGCGCCGGTTACACCGGCCTGTCCTCTGCCCTGTTTTTGCTGGAAAACGGTTTCAAGGTCACGGTGCTGGAAGCCGCAAAAGTAGGCTTCGGTGCCTCAGGACGCAATGGCGGGCAGATCGTCAACAGTTATAGCCGCGATATCGATGTGATCGAGCGCAGCGTCGGGCCCAAACAGGCGCAGTTGCTGGGGCAGATGGCGTTCGAGGGCGGGCGGATCATTCGTGAGCGCGTCGCCAAGTACAACATCCAGTGCGATTTGAAGGACGGTGGTGTATTCGCCGCCATCACAGCCAAGCAGATGGGCCATCTGGAATCGCAGAAGCGCCTGTGGGAGCGTTTCGGTCATACTCAGTTGGAGTTGCTGGACAAGAAGCGCATCCGCGAAGTGGTGGCCTGCGATCAATACGTCGGCGGCATGCTCGACATGAGCGGCGGCCATATTCACCCGCTCAATCTGGCCTTGGGCGAAGCGGCAGTGGTGGAGTCGCTGGGCGGCACAATCTATGAGCAATCGCCCGCAGTGCGCATCGAGCGCGGCGCCAACCCGGTGGTTCATACCCCCAAAGGTAAGGTTCGGGCCAAATTCATCATCGTCGCCGGCAACGCCTACCTGGGCAATCTAGTGCCAGAACTGGCCGCCAAGTCGATGCCATGCGGCACGCAGGTCATTACCACCGAACCGCTGGGCGATGCGCTGGCGAAAAGCCTGTTGCCTCAGGATTACTGCGTCGAGGACTGCAATTACCTGCTGGACTACTACCGCCTCACCAGCGACAAGCGTCTGATTTTCGGTGGTGGCGTGGTGTATGGCGCGCGGGATCCGGCGAACATCGAAGCGATTATCCGACCGAAGATGCTCAAGGCGTTCCCGCAGCTCAAGGACGTGAAGATCGACTACGCGTGGACGGGCAATTTCCTGCTGACCCTGTCGCGTCTGCCGCAAGTCGGGCGACTGGGCGACAACATCTATTACTCTCAGGGCTGCAGCGGCCACGGCGTGACCTACACGCACCTGGCGGGCAAGGTCCTGGCTGAAGCGTTGCGTGGCCAGGCCGAGCGTTTCGACGCGTTCGCCGACTTGCCCCACTACCCCTTCCCTGGCGGCCAACTCCTGCGCACACCGTTTGCGGCGTTGGGCGCCTGGTACTATGGATTGCGGGACAAATTCGGGTACTGAGCAGCGTACCCCGTGGGAGCGGCCTGCCCGCTCCCACGATGGAATTGCATCAGAGCCGATCCCGTGCAATGCCACTGCGAATCCGCAGGATATCGGCCAGCACCGCCAGGGCGATTTCTGCCGGTGTCTTGCTGCCCAGGTTCAAACCAATGGGCGCGTGGATCCGCGCCAATTGCGCATCCCCCAAACCACCAATCCTGCGCAAACGCTCGAACCTTTTGTGCGAGGTTTGCACAGACCCCATCACGCCGATATAGAACGCCTCGGTGCGCACCGCCTCCATCATCGCCAGGTCGTCGATGCGCGGGTCGTGGGTCAGGGCGACCACCGCAGTGTCGCGGTGGCAGCCGCCGTCAGCGATGAACACTGACGGTAGCTGGCGGCGAATCTCCACGTCATCCAGCACTACGCCTTGCAGCACGTCGTCTCGCGGATCGCACAGAATCACCTCGAACCCCAGGCCCACGGCGAACTCCGCGCAGGCCTGCGCGACACTGGAATAGCCGGCGAGCAACAGACGCTGGGCCGCGCCGATGCGCAGTCGAACCCGGTCGATCTCGCGCTCGACCCGCACGCCCTGCTCGCGATCGTCGAACAGGCTGCGTGCGCCGCTGGCCAGGTCCACTTCACGAATCAACCGGCGCCGGCCCAACAGCGCCGACTCCAACTCACGCAAATGCCCCTGTACGTCGCAATCAGCCTCAAGCCTCTCGACCAGCACGTCCAGCACACCGCCGCAGGGCAAGCTGACCCTTGAGCGCGGGTCATCGCCTTCGCCGTAGCGCACCACGCTGACCGCCTGCTCGAACGCCCCTTCGGCGACGCGCTCGAGGAAATCTTCCTCGACGCAGCCGCCGGACAGCGAGCCGATCCATTGCCCGTCGGCGCTCACCGCCAGCAACGAACCCGGTGCCCGCGGCGCCGAGCCGTAAGTCGCAAGCACCGTGCATAACCAGACACGCTGCCCCGCCACCGACCACGCCAACGCCCGGCGCACCACTTGCAGATCCAGATGCTGCACGTCAGTGCGCCTTGTGCTCGAGCGGCGGCGCATCGGCCCGCAGCTTCTGCACGTCGTTGACCGCCAAATCACCCGGCTGACCGCCCCACCCTTGACGCAGGTAGTTCAGCAGGTCCGTCAATTGCTCGTGGCTGAGCTTCTCGGCGAACCCCGGCATCGGCTGCATGTGTTCGAAACCGGCAAACTTCTGCTCGCCGATACCGTCGTCGATCACCCGCACCAGGTTGCGCGGATCTTCCAGGCGCAGGGTGGTATTGCCGCGCATGGCCACAGCGATGTGCGGTTTGCCTTCGCCATCGGCTGCGTGGCATCCGGCGCAGACGTTCAAATATTCCTGACGGCCGCGCTGGGCACTGGCGCTGAGTTTGTCCAGCGGCACATCGGTCAGTAATTTCGCCGCCGGTGGCTGATCACCCAGCAGGAAGGTCGCCATCGCCGTCAGGTCCGCATCGTTCAGGCCCTGGGTGCTGTTGTGGAACACCGGGAACATCTCGTTGAACATGGTGCCTTGGGCGCTCATGCCATGCTTGAGGAACGCGCTCAGATCCTGATGATTCCAGCCGCGCGCCGCCAGGTCAGTGGCTAGCAGACTCGGCGCCAGATACCCATTGAGCAGGCCGCCGGTCAGGCGCTTGTCCTGCTGCATCGCCCCCGGCAGGCCGCGTGGTGTGTGGCATTCACCGCAGTGGCCGAGCACCTCGACCATGTACTGGCCACGGGTGAAGGCTTCGCTTTTGCCCTCGGTCGGTGCCAGCTTCACGTCCTTGCCATACATCATGTTCCAGCCCATCAGGCCCAGGCGCACGTTGAACGGGAAGCTCAGGCGGGTCACCGGGGCGGCGCGCTCGATCGGCTCGACGGTTTTCAAATAGGCATGAATCGCGTCGGAGTCTTCGCGCGGCATCAGGTGATACGAGGTGTAGGGCATCGCCGGGTACAGGTTGGCGCCATCGCGGCGCTTGCCCTCGGTCAACGCGGCGAAGAATTCGTCATCGCTGTACAAGCCGATGCCGTGCGCTTTGCTCGGGGTGATGTTGGTCCCATAGATGGTGCCGAACGGCGAGACGATCGGCAGACCGCCCGCGAAGGGGGCGCCACCCGACGCGGTGTGGCAGGCCATGCAGTCAGCGGCGCGTGCCAGGTATGCCCCGCGCACCACTTGATCATCCGCCTGCGCCAGCAACACAGGCGCAGCCAGGCCAACCGCCAGGGTCAGGCAGCTCAGTAAATGCTTCATGCTTAGCCCTCCTTGACCAGGCCGAGATCGGTCAGCACGTTGCGTGTCGCGTTGTAATAACGCACGTACCCGGTGCAACGGCAGATATGGTGGCCGAGGCTGTCTTCGATGACGGCTTCCAACTGGCTTTTGGCGATCGGCTGGCGCTGCAGTTTTTCCACCAGCACGGTCGCGGCATTGACGAAGCCCGGTGCGCAGTAGCTGCACTGGAAAGCGAACTCGTCAACGAAGCGCTGCTGGATCGGGTTCAGTTCGGTGACCTTGCCTTCTTCATCACGTTTGGCGTGGCCTTCGATGGTCCGTACGTTCTTGCCTTCGAAGTAATGCGCGCCGGTGATGCAGGTGCGCACTTCCTCGCTGGTGCCGTCCGGGTTGTCGACGATCACCACACAGGCGTGGCAGATACCCTGGCCGCAGCCCAGGCGCGAACCCGTGAGGTTCTTGTATTCGTGCAGGTAGTCGATCATCGGCAGGTCATCAGGGATGTCCACCGGGCCGACGGATTGACCGTTGAGGGTCAGTTGAAGCGGACGGTTAGCCATTGAGGGCCTCCTTGATGCGTGCAGAAGTGATAGGCAGGTCGCGGACACGTTTACCGATGGCGTGGGCCACGGCGTTGCCGATGGCACCGACCACCGGGATCATCACCACCTCGGCGATGCCCTTGGATGGGTCGCTCGGCGACAGCGGCGGCAGAATCTCCGCCGTCTGTTTCCACACCGCAACGTGGCGCGCCATCGGCAGGCGATAGCGGTTGAAGTTCCAGTCGCCCTCCCCCGGCCCGCCTTCGTACAGCGGCATCTCTTCCATCAGCGCATGGCCGATGCCCATGGCCGTGCCGCCTTCGATCTGGCCCTTGACCAGTTCCGGCACCAGCACCCGACCGCACTCGACCCACGAGTGATGGTTGAGCACCTGCACCTCGCCCGACCCCTTGTTCACTTTCAGTTCCACCAGCGTTGCCACCGGGCTGTAGTAAGTCACCGCCGCGTTGTTCAACTGGGTGGGTGGGTAGGCGATGTTCTGCCGGTCCAGCAGATGGAAACCGCCGCTGGTCATCTGCGCCTGCTTGGCCTTCGGCGCACCGTCGCCGTACTTCACCGCCAGGCCATCGAGAGGCAACCGCTCGCGCACGCCATCGATGCTGTATTCGGCCTCGGCCCAGCTCCAGCGGTTGAAACCATGCACCGTGGCACCGGTGACCAGCCCACGCTCATGCGCGCGCTTGGCCAGCACTGCAAATGGCAGCGGTTCCATGCCATTGGCGGTGAGTTTGCCGTCGACCCAATGGGCGTCTTCGCGGCGCACCACGTAAGGGTTGGCCTGGCCGCCATAAGGGCCTTGCCGCCAGATTTCCAGCGCCGCCGGCCACAGTCCGTGGTTGAACAGCACGCGCGCCGCTTCACGGGTAGCGTGGCTGAAGTAGTAGGCGGAGTTGGTCGCCGACGACGCCGAGGCGATCTTGCCGACCCAGCGCGGGTTGCGTAGCAAGCCGTCCTGCTCGGCCTGGCTCATGATGTAAGGGTTGCCGCCGGTGATCAGCTGCATCTCTTTCCAGTCGGTTTCGCCGGTCTTCACATCGTGCGCCGGGTTGCCGAGGAAATCAGCCACCACCATCGCCTGGGACGTGGACATGCCGGTGCCGATTTCGATGCCGATGTGACGCAGGCTGATGCGCCCCTCAGCGGTGAATTCAACGCTGGCCATTGGCGCTTCGGAACCGGTGCCGAAGTCTTTCTGGCAGATGGCGAAACCCACCCCGTACCAGTTGTCCGGGTCGGCCGCTTCGCGTTGCATCTTGATCACATCCCGCTTTTTCCAGACTTCGTGTTCAGCGGCCTTGTCGAGAATCTCGTGCAGGCGCAAGGCACCTGCCGGCACCGCGCCCTGGGTGTTTTTCATGCCCGAACGCAAAGCGTTTTTGCGACGCAGTTCAATGGCATCGATGCCCAGGCGACCAGCGACTTCATCGACCATCATCTCGGTCGACGCCATGCTCTGCAGGGTGCCGTAACCGCGCATAGACCCTGCTTCGACGGCGCGAGAATGATAGGCGGTGACCTGCAAATCGTTCTGCGGCATGTAGTAGATCGACTGCGCCGCCGTGGCACCCACCGCCGCTACCGAAGGGCTGTAGTTGACGCGACCGCCACCGTCGACGCTCATCTCGGCGCGGAAAATCTTGAAGCTGTGATCGGTCTTGTCGACCGCCAGTTGATAGCGGATGTCGAACGGATGGCGCTTGATGCCGCTTTGGAACTGCTCGTAGCGGTCGTTGGCCAGGCGTACCGGCACACCCGCGCCGTACAGCGCCGCGAGGGCTGCGTAGTAGACGAAAATGTTGTGATCTTTGGAGCCGTAACCCACGGTGTAACCGGGGTGCATGTTGAGATTGGCCAGGCCGAAACGCGACGGCGCGATCATCTTCGCGGTCTCGGTCGCGGTTTCCAGCGGGCACTGGGTTGCAACCACAAAATGCAAGGTCTTGGTCGCCGGGTCATACCAGCCATTGCCGTTGTCCGGCTCCATCGCGGCGGGCTCGATCGACGGGGTTTTGTAGCGCTCGTCGAACACCAGCCAGTTGTCCGGCGGCGTGTCGATCTGCTGCTTCATGCGCTCGGCGTAGAACAACCCGCGCTCGGTCAGGTTGCCGTGCAGGTTCGGCTGCGAGTTCCACACCGGGCGGCGGTTGCGAAGCATCGGGAACAGGATCGAATCCTTGAGGCTGGCGAACTCGTCTTCGTCCGCCGAGGTCGCTCCGCCAACCCGAACATAGCGGAAGCTGCCATAGGGATCGCCTTCGTAGAACGGTACCTGTGCACCGTAACGAATCGCTTTGTCGTTGAACTTGAGTTTGGCCTTGGCCTGGCGGAAGCGCTCGAAGTCGTTCCAGATCAGGATCGCCACCGGGTGACCGATAAACATCGGCACCTTGCCGGCGGGCAACAATGGATCGGGCGCGTGCTCTTCCGGGAAGACGATGCCATCCTTGATCAGATCGTCGGCGGTGACGATGCGGTCGGGCTGCAACTCGGCGCCGAGCCACGACAGGTCATAACCGTCGTAGATGCGGTCGGCCTTGATGGTTTTGAGCAGCATGGCGTGGCCTTGCTGCTGCGGCCAGCCCGGCATGTCCTTGGCGCGGATGTCGCGGGCAAAGACCTTGCTGCCGCAGACCTTGGACAAGGCGTCGTTACGCGAACGTGCCTTACCGTTATTGCCAAGCCATTGCTCGGACGGCACGGTCACGCTGTTTTCCATCAAGGCTGCCAGCGCCTGATTGCTCAACGGTGTCAGCGTCACGCTCACACCCGCTACGAGCCCGCCCTGAAGGAACGAGCGCCGGGATATATCACGGTTGGACATGGATCATCCTCTGGGCGGTCATGGGCGCCGCCCTTTTGGTTATGTTCTGGAAATCTCGAGTCTTGCAGAAGCCCTTCCTGACGTTGCGAAGGGCTGTGAATGACAGTGCAAAGCTGACCGATAAGTTAAGTTTATAGGCTTATGCCGTTGCGGCAAACAACCAGTTACAAAAAACTGACTAAAGAATCAAAATTACACCGTCTTGCAGTGCAGCAAGTCGATGACCAGTGCCAACTCACCACTGATGTGCTCGACATACCGAGGAAGGGATAAACAGGATGGAAAATTGAGGGGGGGGGGTCGCATGGGGCCAAATCGCAGACACAAAAAACCCCGGTCTTTCGACCAGGGTTTTTGCTATCGACTCGAAGTCAGCGCTGATGGCTTTCTTCGTAGCACCAAGGCGTTCAGTGGGCCTTGATGCAGATATGGCGCAGCGGACGGGACTCGAACCCGCGACCCCCGGCGTGACAGGCCGGTATTCTAACCGACTGAACTACCGCTGCGTATCGCTGTGGACTTGCGTCCAGGTAACTCGTTTGATTGAAAGCTTCGGTGCTTTTCAATCGCAAACCGGATGAATCCGATTCGTAAAATATGGCGCAGCGGACGGGACTCGAACCCGCGACCCCCGGCGTGACAGGCCGGTATTCTAACCGACTGAACTACCGCTGCGCGTCGGTGGAGGCTTTTCAGCTTCCATCTTGCTTTCGCAAGACTCTCGGATTTGGTGGGTGATGACGGGATCGAACCGCCGACATTCTGCTTGTAAGGCAGACGCTCTCCCAGCTGAGCTAATCACCCGTTTGCATCTCCGAGGCCGCGAAATTTACGCAGGTGGCGAACCTAAGTCAATAGCAGGATTGAAGTTTTTCTAAAAAAGACAAAAATCTTTCAATCGATGCGGCATCCACCGCTATCGCGCGCCGACTTGCTCGCTGACGCGATCCACTGTGAACGCGTGCCTGTTTCGCGAAGACGTCGACGTGTTATCGACGCCCCGGAGCTGGCACGGATTTACTCGCTGTAAATCATCTTCTTGGTCATGCCGCCGTCCACCACGAATTCCTGGCCCGTGACAAACCCGGCGTTCTTCGACAGCAACCAGGCCACCATTGCTGCCACGTCCTCTACCGTCCCTACCCTGCCCGCCGGATGCTGGGCGTGATCGGCATCGGTCAACGGCTCGGCACGGCGCACGGCAGGATCACGGGTGTCGATCCAGCCGGGGCTGACGGCATTGACGCGTATTTCCGGCCCCAGGCTGATAGCCAGCGCGTGGGTCAGGGCCAACAGGCCGCCCTTGCTCGCCGCATAGGCCTCGGTATCGGGTTCCGACTGCCCGGCACGGGTGGAGGCCAGATTGACGATCGCCCCGCTGTGGGCGCGCAGGTACGGTGCACAATGCTTGGCCAACAGCATCGGGCCGCTGAGATTGACCGCCAGCACCCGATTCCAGTAGTCCAGGTCGAGACTTTCCAGTGTGATGTTGTGCGGATCGGCCACGGCTGCGTTGCACACCAGCGCATCCAGACGCCCGAACTGCCCCAGCACCTCGGCAACGCCCAACGCCACCTGGCCTTCGTTCGCCACATCCATGGCGATGAACCAGGCATTTTCGCCCAGCACCTTCGCCACTTTCGAGCCGCGTACCCGGTCCAGATCCGTCAGCACCACTTGCCAGCCTTCGCTGATCAGCCAGGCCGCAATGCCCAGACCAATGCCCCGGGCAGCGCCAGTGACCAGCGCTACACGACCGTTGGAGCCGGTTGGGGTGGACAACTCGATCACAAGGCCGCCAACCCACGCGCCAGGTCGGCTTGCAGGTCAGCCACATCTTCCAGGCCGACCGCGATACGGATCAGACTGTCACGGATGCCTGCCGCTTCCCGCTCTGCCGGCGCAAGACGGCCGTGGGAGGTGGTGCTCGGGTGGGTGATGGTGGTCTTGCTGTCGCCCAGGTTGGCGGTGATCGAAATCAATCGGGTCGCATCGATGAACCGCCAGGCCCCTTCTTTACCGCCCTTGACCTCGAAACTCACCACCGCACCGAAACCTTTCTGCTGACGCAGCGCCAATTCATGCTGCGGATGACTCTTGAGACCGGCGTAGTGAACCTTCTCGATGCCATCCTGCTGCTCCAGCCACTCGGCCAGTTGCTGGGCGTTGGCGCAATGAGCTTTCATCCGGAGGTTCAGGGTTTCCAGGCCCTTGAGGAAGATCCAGGCGTTGAACGGGCTCAGGGTCGGCCCGGCGGTCCGCAGGAAACCCACCACCTCCTTCATCTGTTCGCTGCGACCGGCGACCACACCGCCCATGCAGCGGCCCTGGCCGTCGATGAACTTGGTGGCCGAGTGCACGACAATGTCCGCGCCCATTTTCAGCGGTTGCTGCAATGCAGGCGTGCAGAAGCAGTTGTCGACCACCAGCATCGCGCCCTTGGCATGGGCGATTTTCGCCAGTTCGGCAATATCCACCAACTCGGCCAGCGGGTTGGATGGCGATTCGACGAACAGCAGCTTGGTGTTGGCCTTGATCGCAGCATCCCAACCGGACAAATCCGCCAGGGCCACGTAATCGACTTCGATGCCGAAGCGCTTGAAATACTTTTCGAACAGGCTGATGGTCGAGCCGAATACACTGCGCGAGACCAGGACATGGTCGCCGGCACTGCACAGACTCATCACCACCGCCATGATCGCGGCCATGCCGGTGGCAGTGGCCACGGCCTGCTCGGCGCTCTCCAGGGCCGCAATGCGCTCTTCGAACGCACGCACGGTCGGGTTGGTATAGCGCGAATAAACGTTGCCCGGCACTTCGCCGGCAAAACGCGCGGCGGCGTCGGCGGCAGTGCGAAATACATAGCTGGAAGTGAAGAACATCGGATCACCGTGTTCGCCTTCCGGGGTACGGTGCTGACCGGCACGTACGGCCAGGGTATCGAACGCTACGCCTTCGAGGTCGCTGTCCAGCCGACCGGCATCCCAATCCTGACTCATGCTGTCACCTTTCCCTGTTCTCGTAATTTAAAAGTTGGATACAAAACCGGCCCCTCAGGGCCGGTAGTCAAATCAGTTGTTATACAGATCAATGATCGCGCTGACCGCCTGGGTCTTGACCTTGGAGGCATCATTGCGAGCCTGCTCGATCTTGTTCAGGTAAGCCTCGTCCACATCGCCGGTCACGTACTGGCCGTCGAACACCGCGCAATCGAACTTGTCGATCTTGATCTTGCCGCCACCGACCGCTTCGATCAAGTCAGGCAGGTCCTGGTAGATCAGCCAATCGGCGCCGATCAGGTCAGCCACGTCCTGGGTCGAACGGTTATGGGCGATCAGCTCGTGGGCGCTTGGCATGTCGATGCCGTAGACGTTAGGGAAACGCACGGCCGGTGCGGCGGAACAGAAGTAAACGTTCTTGGCGCCCGCTTCCCGTGCCATCTGGATGATCTGCTTGCAGGTGGTGCCGCGTACGATGGAGTCGTCCACCAGCATCACGTTCTTGCCGCGGAATTCCAGCTCGATCGCGTTGAGCTTCTGGCGTACGGATTTTTTCCGCGCTGCCTGGCCTGGCATGATGAAGGTACGGCCGATGTAGCGGTTCTTGACGAAGCCTTCGCGGAATTTCACGCCCAGGTGGTTCGCCAGCTCCAGGGCCGCGGTGCGGCTGGTGTCAGGGATCGGGATAACCACGTCGATGTCGTGGTCAGGACGCTCGCGCAGGATCTTCTCGGCCAGCTTCTCACCCATGCGCAGACGGGCCTTGTAGACCGACACGCCGTCGATGATCGAGTCCGGACGCGCCAGGTAGACGTGTTCGAAGATGCACGGGGTCAGGGACGGGTTGGTCGCGCACTGACGGGTGTGCAGCTTGCCGTCTTCAGTGATGTAGACCGCTTCGCCCGGTGCCAGGTCGCGAATCAGGGTGAAACCGAGCACGTCCAGGGACACGCTTTCGGAAGCGATCATGTACTCGACGCCTTCGTCGGTGTGACGCTGGCCGAACACGATCGGGCGGATGCCGTGCGGATCGCGGAAACCGACGATGCCGTAGCCGGTCACCATCGCCACCACCGCGTAGCCACCAACACAGCGGTTGTGCACGTCAGTCACGGCGGCGAACACATCTTCTTCGGTCGGCTGCAACTTGCCGCGCTGGGCCAGTTCGTGGGCGAACACGTTGAGCAGTACTTCCGAGTCGGAACTGGTGTTGACGTGGCGCAGGTCAGATTCGTAAATCTCCTTGGCCAGTTGTTCAACGTTGGTCAGGTTACCGTTGTGCGCCAGGGTGATGCCGTAAGGCGAGTTGACGTAAAACGGTTGAGCTTCGGCCGAGGTCGAGCTGCCCGCGGTCGGGTAGCGCACATGACCGATACCCATGTGGCCGACCAGGCGCTGCATGTGACGCTGATGGAACACGTCACGCACCAGGCCATTGTCCTTGCGCAGGAATAACCGGCCATCATGGCTGGTCACGATACCGGCAGCGTCCTGGCCGCGGTGCTGGAGGACGGTTAGCGCGTCATACAGCGCCTGATTGACGTTCGACTTACCGACGATACCGACGATGCCACACATGCGACGCAACCCCTACTTAATGGATCTGAACTGAACAACACTCACTGAGGCGTTTTGGCCGTCGGCAAGAGCTGTTCCTTGAACGGTATATCAGCGGGTACGCTGATACCGCTGGCAAGCCACTGACTGCTCCACCCGAGAATCAGGTTTTTGGACCAGTCTGCGACCAATAGAAATCTTGGCACGAGCTGTGACTGCTTCCACCACTCGTCCTGCTGTACCGGCCCCAGGCTCAACAGCCCGACCGCCACGACCACCAGCAGCACGCCACGGGCGGCGCCAAAGGCCATGCCGAGGAATCGATCGGTCCCGGATAGCCCGGTGACGCGTACCAATTCGCCGATCAGATAATTGATCATTGCGCCGACGATCAACGTGGCGATAAACATGATGGCACAGCCCGCGATCACGCGAGCCGAAGGTGTCTGGATGTATCCGGCGAGGTACTCGGACAATGAACCACCGAACATCCAGGCAACCGCTCCTGCGATGATCCAGGTCACCAGCGACAGTGCTTCTTTGACGAAGCCGCGGCTCAGACTGATCAATGCGGAGATGGCGACGATTGCAACGATCGCCCAGTCAACCCAGGTAAATGGCACAGTGCAGCCTACAGACGGATAAGGCGGCGCATTTTAGCAGAGCCCATGCTGATCGGTAAGCTGCGATTGTCAGTGCATTTCAAATCGGGGTAATAGATTTAGCCGCGCTCTGGCTGGAAGCGTACGACAAACCCCTTGAGGTTTTGCTGACGGTTCAACAAGTCACGCAGACGATCGGCCTCGGCACGCTCGATCAGCGGCCCCACAAACACCCGGTTCTTGCCGTCGGCAGAGCGGATATAGGCGTTGTAGCCCTGGCTGCGCAGGGTTTTCTGCAGCTTTTCGGCGCTTTCGCGATTGGCCAGGCTGGCCAATTGCACCGACCAGCTCACCGACAAGCCATTGGCGTCGACACGGCTCTGGGTGGTATCAGGCTTGCCGGGCGCTGCTGTGATGGGTTGGGCAGGCGCTGTCGCGGGCTTGGCAGCCAATGCCGGGACCGGTGCGGGTGCAGGCGCGACGGCTTTTGCAGTGGGAGCAGGAACTGCAGGAACGGCCGGAGCCGGGACCTCTTGAGCAATGTCTTCGTCGCTCGGTACCGGTTCCTGCGGCAATGCTTGCGGCTCAGGCACGACCACCGGCTCAACCTGAACTTGCGGCATGGCAGAGACCTGTGGCGCCGCAGGGGCTTCGACCGTGACCTGACGTTGCTCATCCTGACGGGAAAACAGCATCGGCAGGAAAATCACGGCCAGCGCGACCAGCACCAGTGCGCCGACCATGCGCTGTTTGTAGGTCTTATCCAGCAATGCCATTTGCCGCTTCCTCCGTGGAGCGCCGGGCCAACCAATCCAGGGCCTCGGCGACACAATAAAATGATCCGAACAACAGAATTTCGTCGTCGCTGGTTGCCAGCGCGCACTGCCCTTCCAGGGCCGCGGCGACACTTTCATAGGACATGACCGAAGCACCGCGCCGCTGCAGCGCGTCGTGCAACTCGACTACCGGACGCGCCCGCGGCGAACCCAGCGGCGCGACAGCCCAGTGCTCGACACTAGCACTCAATTCGTCAATAACACCATCCAGATCCTTGTCCGCCAACAATCCGAACACCGCCAGGCGCCTGCCCACCGGTGGACGACTGGCCAGACGCCGGGCCAGATACTCTGCCGCATGGGGGTTATGGCCCACATCCAGCATCAGATTCAGACGCTTGCCTTGCCAGCCGAACTGCCGGCGATCGAGACGACCGACTACCTTCGTCGCCTGCAAGGCCTGGACAATCTGCGCATCCACCCAAGGCATTCCCAGCAACAGATACGCCTGCAGCGCCAGCGCCGCGTTTTCCATCGGCAGATCGAGTAAGGGCAGATCGCGCAGCTCGACCGCACGGCCCTGAGCATCGACACCGCGCCATTGCCAGTTGTGATCGGTGATCCCGAGATCGAAATCGCGCCCTCGCAGGAAAAACGGGCAATTGAGCTCCCGGGCTTTATCCAGCAGAGGTTGTGGAGGATTCAGGTCGCCACAGAGCGCGGGCGCGCCCTGGCGGAAGATGCCGGCCTTCTCGAATGCCACGGACTCACGGGTATCACCCAGATAGTCCGCGTGATCAACGCCAATGCTGGTAACCAGCGCCATGTCGGCATCCACCACGTTGACCGTGTCCAGACGCCCGCCCAGCCCGACTTCCAGCACCACGGCATCGAGCCCGGACTGCTGAAACAGCCAGAACGCCGCCAGGGTGCCCATCTCGAAATAAGTCAGGGACGTGTCACCGCGCCCCGCCTCCACCGCAGCGAAGGCCTGACACAGTTCGGCGTCAGTGGCTTCGACGCCATTGACCTGCACCCGCTCGTTATAGCGCAGCAGGTGCGGGGAATTGTAGACACCGACCTTCAGGCCCCGGGTTCGCAGCAGGGACGCCACGAACGCACAGGTGGAGCCCTTGCCGTTGGTGCCGGTGACCGTGATCACCCGAGGCGCTGGCTTGCCCAGCCCCATGCGGGACGCTACCTGTTGCGAGCGCTCAAGGCCCATGTCGATGGCCGAAGGGTGCAACTGCTCGAGGTAGGCGAGCCACTCGCCAAGGGTACGTTCGGTCATAGGTTGGCAGGCACCGGAGGCACGACAACCGGCTCGATGGGCGCGGCGACGAATTTCGGCGTCGGCAGGCCCATCATCTGCGCCAGCAGGTTGCCCAGGCGTGGACGCAGTTCCTGACGATGAATGATCATGTCGATCGCGCCATGCTCCAGCAGGAACTCGCTGCGCTGGAAACCTTCGGGCAATTTTTCACGCACGGTCTGCTCGATCACGCGCGGACCGGCAAAACCGATCAGTGCTTTCGGCTCGCCGACGATCACGTCGCCCAGCATTGCCAGGCTGGCGGAAACACCACCGTAGACCGGGTCGGTCAGCACGGAGATGAACGGGATGCCTTCTTCACGCAGACGCGCCAGTACCGCGGAGGTCTTGGCCATTTGCATCAGGGAAATCAAGGCTTCCTGCATCCGCGCACCACCAGAGGCGGAGAAGCAGATCATCGGGCAACGCTTTTCCAGCGCGTAGTTGGCGGCGCGCACGAAGCGCTCACCAACGATGGCGCCCATCGAGCCGCCCATGAAATTGAATTCGAAGGCGGAAACCACCACTGGCATGCCCAGCAGGGTACCGCTCATGGAGATCAGCGCGTCTTTTTCGCCAGTCTGCTTCTGCGCAGCGGTCAGGCGATCCTTGTACTTCTTGCCGTCGCGAAACTTCAGACGGTCAACCGGCTCCAGGTCCGCGCCCAGTTCGGCACGGCCTTCAGCGTCGAGGAAGATGTCGATGCGGGCGCGGGCGCCGATACGCATGTGGTGATTGCACTTGGGGCAAACGTCCAGGGTCTTTTCGAGCTCCGGACGATACAACACTGCCTCGCAGGACGGGCATTTGTGCCAAAGACCTTCAGGCACCGAGCTCTTCTTGACCTCGGAACGCATGATCGAAGGGATCAGTTTGTCTACCAACCAGTTGCTCATGCTTTCTTTCTCCAGTACCGGCGGCCCGAACGCTCTGGTTCGCAGCCCCGCGTATGCCCTTGAGCTAAATTCATGTGTGCGGCGATGGTCGATGGATGGCCGGGTCAGCGAACGTGACCTGCGTACCCCCCAAAAAACCCTCAGCCTTTTTGTACAGTGCAGTGGACGGCGGCAGTGTGCCAGCCGTCACATCAACCGCGTACCGCTTTGATGAACGCCTGAATCTTGTCGTGATCCTTGATGCCCTTGCTCGCCTCTACCCCGCCACTGACATCCACCGCATAAGGCCGAACCCGCGCCACCGCCTCGGCGACGTTGTCCGGGGTCAGGCCGCCGGCCAGGATGATCGGCTTGCTCAGACCCTGCGGTATCAGTGACCAGTCGAACGCTTCACCGGTTCCCCCGGGGATACCTTCGACATAGGCGTCGAGCAAGATACCGCTGGCGCCCGGATAAGCCTCGCAAGCCGCAACGATGTCATCCCCAGCCTTGACCCGCAGTGCCTTGATGTAAGGACGCTGCCAGCTTTCGCACGCTTCAGCGCTTTCATCGCCATGAAACTGCAGCAAGTCCAGCGGCACGGCGCCGAGAATTTCCCGCAGCTCTTGATCGCTGGCGTTGACGAACAACCCCACGGTGGTGACAAACGGCGGCAGTGCCTTGACGATCACGCGAGCCTGCTCGAACGTCACGGCACGCGGGCTTTTGGCGTAAAACACGAACCCGATGGCATCGGCCCCGGCTTCGACGGCTGCCAACGCATCCTCGATGCGGGTAATCCCGCAAATTTTGCTGCGAACGGCTGACATGTCGAGAAAACCCCACGGCAAATCCGAGAAAGTCCCGGATGGTAACAAAAGCGCTGGAGGGCGTCAGCCGTCCAGTTCGGAGAAACCGGTAAGGAAGTGCGGCCCGATGTAACGCTCAGGCAACTCGAACTCGTCGCGGTACTCGACCTGCACCAGATACAACCCGAACGGATGCGCCGTAACTCCACCGGACCGGCGGATCCGGCTTTCCAGCACCTCCTTCATCCACTCCACAGGGCGTTCGCCGGCACCGATGGTCATGAGCACACCGGCAATGTTGCGCACCATGTGATGCAGGAAGGCGCTGGCACGGATGTCCAGCACGATCATCTTGCCGTGGCGGGTAACGCGCAGGTGGTGCAGTTCCTTGATCGGCGACTTGGCCTGGCACTGACCGGCGCGGAAGGCACTGAAGTCATGGGTGCCGACCAGGTATTGCGCCGCCTCGGCCATGCGTTCGACGTCGAGCGGGCGGTGGTTCCAGGTGATTTCTTCGTTCAGGTGTGCCGGGCGGATCTGATCGTTGTAGATCACATAGCGGTAGCGACGGGCGATAGCCTTGAACCGCGCATGAAAATGCGCCGGCATGACTTTGGCCCAACTGACGCTGACATCGTGGGGCAAGTTGATGTTGGCGCCCATCACCCAGGCTTTCATCGAGCGCTCGACCTGGGTGTCGAAATGCACCACTTGGCCGCACGCGTGCACCCCGGCATCGGTCCGCCCGGCACAGAGCAGCGAAACCGGTGAATCGGCGACTTTGGACAAGGCGTTTTCAAGGGTTTCCTGCACGGTGAGCACACCGGAGGCCTGACGTTGCCAGCCGCGGTAGCGCGAGCCTTTGTATTCAACGCCCAACGCGATCCGGAAAAAGCCCTCGGCCGCCATTTCTGCGGCCGGGTTATCTATATTTGCCAAGGGGTGACAGCCTGCTGAGGTACGCAAAGGTGGGCATTATAAGGCCGCCGGATGGGGATGCCAGTACATCAGTCAGAACAGCGCCGAATGTACCGGCCTCTTCGCGAGCAAGCCCGCACATTGGTGTGAGAGTGGGCTTGCTCGCGAAGGCATCCCGACAGACACCCCTGCATTTCAGGCCCAAACAAAAACGGCAGCCTCACCAGGCTGCCGTTCTATTTACCACCGGTCAATCAAGCCAACCGCGAAAGCATCTCCTTCGCTTCACTCTTCTGGCCATCATCACCTTCAGTCACCACCTCATTGAGAATGTCGCGAGCGCCGTCGTTGTCGCCCATGTCGATGTAGGCCTGGGCCAGGTCGAGCTTGGTGGCGACTTCGTCGGTGCCGGACAGGAAATCGAACTCCGGCTCATCGTTGACCGTGGCCAGTGCATCGTCCACGTTGAAGGTCGGCTCGCTGATGCTCTGGGACAACCGATCGAGCTCGGCATTGACATCATCCAGCTCAGCGGCAAACGCGTCCGGAGCGGCTGACGCGTCCATCTCATCGGCCAGGGACAGGTCAAAGTCCGCCGGCAGCTCCAAGTCGTCCAGGGTCACTTCCGGGGCCGCCGGTGTTTTAGCAACAGGCAGGTCCTTGGCGTCGTCGTCCAGGCTCAGCAGGAAATCGTCTTCCGCCAGGATGGCTGACGAAGCCTCGCCCCCCAGATCCATGTCCAGATCGAAATCCGACAGGTCGTCGAGGTTTTCCCTGATTTCAGTCTGCTGCTGCAGCACCGAATCAAAACTCAGATCGTCGTCCAGCGGGAAATCTTCCAATTCATCCAGCGTCGCTGGCGGCTCTGGCGCCGGCTCTGCCACGGGCGCAACGGTTGCCGGGGCAATGTTGTCCAGATCATCCAGGCTCAGGTCGAAGGCGCTGTCGAAATCATCATCGAGCGGTGCCGGCGCTTGCGGCTCGTCCAGCAGCAGATCCTTGACGTATTGCGCGTCCAACTCGGCGGCGACGGCCGCAGCGGCGATGCCACCGGCCGCGACCAACGCCATGGCTGGGAAACGGCTTTTGAGTTTTTCGACCTGGGCAAAATTTTCGCCATTGGCCACCAACTGACGCTCCTGGGCCACGAACGCATCGCGATCGCCCTGCTGCCCGTAGACTTCCATCAGTTTCAGGCGCACATCACTGCGCTGCGGCTCGAGCTTGACACCCTCTTCCAGCAGCGCGGCTGCCTGATTCAGACGACCGGCGTCGATGTGCGACTGAGCCTGGCCCAATACATCACTGGAGCGCTCGCCGGCCGGTGCCACCAGAGGCGCGGCGATCGGGGTGGTCATGACCACCGGCGCAACCACCGGGGCCGGGGCAGGCGCTGGTGCAGTGGCGAGTTTCACGCTTGGCGGTGGGGTTTCCAGACCTTCGAAGCTGCTTTCCGGCAGGTCCAGGTCCGCAGAGAACGCCTGCTCTTCGGCCAGGGCACGCGCCATACGCAGGTGTTTCTCGGCTTCCTGCTGGGCTTTGCGACGACGGGCCAGCAGAAGCAACAACAGCAGCGCCACGACCACCCCGCCACCGGCAAGGCCCAGCAGCCACGGATTGGTCAGCAATTCATTGAAGGACTGCTCATCGGAAGCGGCTGACGGTGTCGGTTCGCCCGGTTGCTCGGCCGGTACCGGGGCCGCCTCAGGCGCAGCCGCCGTTGGTGCAGGCGTGGCAGGCGCAGGCTCGGCCGGCGCCGCAGCCGGGCTCGATGCCAGTTCAGCGGTGATCGCCGGAGCGGCTGCGGCCGCAGCCGGCGCACCCGAAGCACCTTCGGCCTGCATCTTGGCCAGTTGATTGTTCTTCAGCTCGATCAGGCGCTGCAGCTTGTCCAGCTGACTTTGCAGATCGGCCATGCGGCTTTTCAGTTCCTCGTTGTCACGACGGGTCGTGTCGAGGTTTTCCTGAGTCACCGCCAGTTTGTTGCTCAGTGCCTTGGCATCACCGGCCGGCCCTTTGCCACGAGCCTTGCCGGACTCGGCAGACACCAGGCTCAAATTATCGCGGGCGGCCTGCGTGGCAGTCGCCTCACCGCGACCGCGGTTGGTGGCATCGAGCTGCTGCTGGCCCGCGCCCGGCTTGGCCACATAGCGACGGCCCTGACGCCAGGCGGTGTTCTGCGCGGCCACTTCGGCAATCGCCTTGGGCTGCGGCACGCTGGTGCTTTGCGCCTGATCCGGCAGACGCAGGACCTGGCCAGTCTTCAACCGGTTGATGTTGCCATCGATGAAGGCATCCGGGTTCAGCGCCTGGATGGCCAGCATGGTTTGCTGAATCGACCCACCATTGCGCGCCTTGGCGGCGATTTCCCACAGGGTATCGCGCGGCGTGGTGGTGTACTGGGCGGGCTTGGTCGCCCCGGTCACTGGCGTGGTGCCGGTTTGCGGGGCCGGTTGCGCAGCCGCCTCAGCGGTTTGCGGGGAGAATTTGGACGGATCGAGCAGCACGCTGTAATCGCGCAACAGTCGACCGTTGGGCCACATCACCTGAACCAGGAACTTCACCATCGGTTCGGAAAGCGGCTTGCTGGATGTCACACGCAGTATGCTTTTGCCACTGGGGTTGAGCACCGGGGTGAAGGTCAGGTCGTTGAGAAACGCCTGGCGGTCGACACCGGCCTTGGCGAAGTCTTCAGGCGAGGCCAGGCTCGGCACCACTTCGGCAGCAGTGAGTTCCTTGACGTCGAGCAACTCGATTTCCGCCACCAGCGGCTGGTTCAGCGTCGATTTCAGGGTCAGCTCCCCGAGCCCGAGGGCATGCGCCATACCGGAGGACAGCGCCGAGGCGGCCGCTATTGCTAACACCAGTTTGCGAACTTGAACCATAGCTCATCCTTAGTTTGAACATTCCTCGGCCAGCGAGAAGATGGTGATGCCGCTGCCGTAAGGCATTGCGCGCGGCGGCGAAGGGTCGTCGCGCGCGATCGTTTCGTGCATGCCCCGGAAAGCCCCGCAAGGTGGCTTGCCTTCAGCATTCCGGGCAAGCATAGCGCCCGCACGGAACATTCGAAAAATTGTCGCCAAGTATCTTTTACAGCAGGTCTTTTATCAACAATTCGGCCAGCTGCACAGCATTGAGCGCCGCGCCCTTGCGTACGTTATCTGACGTCAGCCACAGGTTTAGTTCCGACAGGTCGTCGATACCGTGACGCACCCGACCAACGTAGACCACATCCTGCCCTACCGCGTCGCCGACCGGCGTCGGGTAATCGCCCGCTTCGACCAGTTCGATGCCCGGGGCATCTTCGAGCGCCGCGTTGACTTTGCTCAGGTCGATCTCGCTTGCCGATTGCAAAGTCACGCTAAAGCTATCGCCAAAAAACACCGGGGCTTGAATGCAAGTGACAGAAATCTTTAAAGAAGGCAGCGCCATGACCTGTCGCAGCTCTCGCACCAGGCGTTTTTCCAGCAGGGTATGACCTTGCTCGTCGGGCTTTCCGACCTGAGCCAACAGGTTGAAGGCCATTTGCCGATCGAAGAACGTCGGCTCCAGCGGGCGCACATTGAGCAGCTCGGCGGTTTGCCGCGCCAGCTCGGTCACCGCTTCACGCCCCTGGGCAGACACCGCCAGGCTGGCAGTCAGGCTGATGCGCTGTAAATCGAGCAAGCCCAGCAACGGTGCGAGCACCACCGCCAGGGTGGTGGCCGATGGGCTGGGACTGCTGATCAGGAATGGTTTTTTCAGCCCGGCCAGCACCTGCGCGTTGGCTTCCGGCACCACTTGCGGCGCCTGATCGGCTGGCAAGGCGCCAGACAGGTCGATCACCGAGCAACCGGCGGCCGTGGCCCGCGAGGCGAAACTCAAGGTCACGGCAGGGCCTGCGGCGAAGAACACCAGCTGAACCTTGCTGAAATCGAACTCATCGACTTCACGCACCCGGACGTTCTTGCCTCGAAATGGCACCGAATGCCCGGCGGATTCGCTGCTGGCCAGCAGGTGCAGGTCGCCGACCGGAAAATCGCGTTCTTCGAGAATCTGCACGAGTGTTTCGCCGACAGTACCGGTGGCGCCGATCACGGCAATATCGAAGGACTGGCTCATGGTTCTACCTCTGGCGAAACGGGGGGAGCGGCACTTTACCGGGTGGCTGGGAAGCAAGCAATTGCGCGGGGATTTGTGGTGCCTGTACTGGCCTCTTCGCGAGCAAGCCCGCTCCCACAGATGTGTCGAAATTTCGTGTACACCACAGAAAACTGTGGGAGCGGGCTTGCTCGCGAAGAGGCCGGCACAGACACCCCAAACACATCAGGCTGCCAGGAATAAAAAAACCCGCACCTCTTTCAAGGCGCGGGTTCTTTCATGGCTTCAAGCGATCAACGCTCGAGCAGGATCCGCAGCATGCGCCGCAGCGGTTCGGCCGCGCCCCACAGCAGTTGGTCGCCGACGGTGAACGCGCCGACGAATTGCGAGCCCATGTTCAGCTTGCGCAGACGGCCGACCGGGATGTTCAGGGTGCCGGTGACCTTGTTCGGGCTCAGCTCCTGGATGCTGACATCACGGTTGTTCGGCACCAGCTTGACCCAAGGGTTGTGCTGGCTGATCAGCCCTTCGATATCGGCGATCGGCACGTCTTTGTTCAGCTTGATGGTCAGCGCCTGGCTGTGGCAGCGCATGGCGCCGATGCGCACGCAGATGCCGTCCACCGGAATCGGGCTCTTGAAGCGACCGAGGATCTTGTTGGTCTCGGCCTGGGCCTTCCACTCCTCACGGCTCTGACCGTTCGGCAGTTCCTTGTCGATCCAAGGGATCAGGCTGCCGGCCAGGGGTACGCCGAAGTTTTCGGTCGGGTAGGCGTCGCTGCGCATGGCTTCGGCCACACGACGGTCGATGTCGAGGATCGCGCTGGCCGGATCGGCCAGTTGATCGGCGACAGCGGCGTGGGTCGCGCCCATCTGCTTGATCAGCTCACGCATGTTCTGCGCGCCGGCGCCGGAAGCCGCCTGATAGGTCATGGCGCTCATCCACTCCACCAGACCGGCCTCGAACAGACCGCCCAGGCCCATCAGCATCAGGCTGACGGTGCAGTTGCCACCGATGTAGTTCTTGGTGCCGGCATCCAGTTGCTGGTCGATGACCTTGCGGTTCACCGGGTCCAGCACGATCACCGCGTCATCCTGCATGCGCAGGCTGGAAGCGGCGTCGATCCAGTAACCCTGCCAGCCGGCTTCGCGCAGCTTGGGGAAGACTTCGCTGGTGTAGTCGCCACCCTGGCAGGTCAGAATCACGTCGAGGGTTTTCAGCTCTTCAATGCTGTAAGCGTCCTTGAGCGGAGCAATGTCCTTGCCCACGGACGGGCCTTGGCCACCGACATTGGAAGTGGTGAAAAACACCGGCTCGATAAGATCGAAATCCTGCTCTTCCAGCATCCGCTGCATGAGCACGGAACCGACCATACCGCGCCAACCGATCAGACCTACACGTTTCATCGCAACTACACCTTCTTGAAAAGTGGGCCGCTGCTTTCGGGGATGAAAATGGCAGCGGGCCCGAGAGATTACAGATTCCGCAGCGCGGCGACTACTGCGTCACCCATTTGCTGCGTACCGACTTTGGTGCAACCGGACGAATAGATGTCGCCGGTGCGCAAGCCCTGATCCAGCACCAGGCTGACGGCTTTTTCGATGGCGTCGGCCGCAACCTGCTGGTTGAAGCTGTAACGCAGCATCATCGACACCGACAGGATGGTCGCCAACGGGTTGGCGATGCCTTGGCCGGCAATGTCTGGCGCCGAACCGTGGCAAGGCTCGTACATGCCCTTGTTGTGGGTGTCCAGGGACGCCGACGGCAGCATGCCGATGGAACCGGTGAGCATCGAGGCCTGGTCGGACAGAATGTCGCCGAACATGTTGTCGGTGACGATCACGTCGAATTGCTTCGGCGCACGCACCAGTTGCATGGCGGCGTTGTCGACGTACATGTGGCTCAGTTCGACCTGCGGGTAGTCCTTGGCCACTTCCTCGACGATTTCACGCCACAACTGGCTGGAAGCCAGCACGTTGGCCTTGTCCACCGAACACAGCTTCTTGTTGCGCACCATGGCCATGTCGAAACCGACACGGGCGATGCGACGGATTTCGCTTTCGCTGTACGGCAGGGTGTCGTAGGACTGACGCTCGCCATTTTCCAGGGTACGGGTCCCGCGCGGTGCGCCGAAGTAGATACCGCCGGTCAGCTCGCGAACGATCAGGATGTCCAGGCCCGAAACGATTTCCGGCTTCAGGCTGGAAGCCTCGGCCAGTTGCGGGTAAAGGATTGCCGGACGCAGGTTGCCGAACAGGCCCAGTTGTGCACGGATTTTCAGCAGGCCGCGTTCAGGGCGGATGTCACGCTCGATGGTGTCCCATTTCGGGCCGCCAACGGCGCCCAACAGCACCGCATCGGCAGCGCGGGCACGTTCCAGGGTTTCATCGGCCAGTGGCACGCCGTGCTTGTCGATGGCTGCACCACCGATCACATCATGGCTGAGCTCGAAGCCCAGGGCGAACTTGTCATTGGCCAGTTCCAGCACCTTGACCGCTTCGGCCATGATTTCCGGGCCAATACCGTCGCCTGGAAGAATCAGAATCTGCTTGCTCATGCTTTCCTCATGTCATCAGTCGGCGCGCCCATGGCGCGCCCGGAAAATGCTTATCGTTCGGCCATCAGTACGATTACATCGGTACTGAACGAACCATCGGCCTCAATCTGAAAATATTCGCCTACTTCATTGCCCATCGACTGCTGCAACTCACGGATCGCCGCGCGCATGACTTGCGGTGTGCGCATGCGCTCGACCCAGGAATTGTATTCCAGACGCAGGCGCTGACGGGCGGTGCTGCGGGTGTGCAACCCCGCTTCGCTGACCTGACGCAACCACTCGCCGGCGGAATAATCGCGCACATGGCTGGTGTCGCGCAGCACTTCGACGCTTTGCAGGTAAGTGTCGAACAACGGACTGCCCGGTGACAACACGTCAATGAAGGCTGCCACGCCGCCAGGCTTCAACACCCGACGCACTTCCCGCAGGGCCAGCCCCAGATCGCTCCAGTGATGCGCCGAATAGCGGCTGAACACGAAGTCGAACTCGCCATCGGCAAAGGGCAGGCGTTCGGCCGCGCCATTGACCGTGGACACGTTGCTCAAGCCGCGATCCGCCGCGGCAGCGGCGACTACATCCAGCATCTGCTGGGACAGGTCGTAGGCCACCACTTCCTTCACCAGCGACGCCACCTGAAAGCTCACATGACCGGCGCCGCAGCCCAGGTCCAGGACCCGGGCATCGCCCCGCCCCGCCACTTCGGCCTGTAGCAGAGCGAATTCGGTGCCTTGAGCGTGAACGGCGCTGCTCAGATAGGCCGCGGCCTGTTCACCGAATTGTTTCTGGACTACCTGGCTGTGCTGGGCGGTGCGGGTCATGGGGACTTCCTTTTGGGGGTGAGTCTTGTGGTGTGTGGCCGGGCCTCATCGCGAGCCAGCTCGGCGCCTACAGAGATGCGTAGCGCTCACGGATCCTTGTAGGAGCCGAGCTTGCTCGCGATGGGCCCAACCCTGTCTACCTAACATTCAGATCAATCACGCGTCACGAAACAACCAGGGCTGGCTCGCCCGGTGCTTGCTCTCGAACGCCGCAATCGCATCGCCGTCCTGCAAGGTCAGGCCAATATCGTCCAGGCCATTGAGCAGGCAGTGCTTGCGGAACGCATCGATCTCGAAGCTCAGGACTTTGCCATCCGGACGGGTCACGGTCTGGGCTTGCAGATCGATCTGCAATTGATAGCCCGGATCAGCCTCGACCTGCTTGAACAGCTCATCGACTTCTTCGTCGCTCAGGATGATCGGCAGCAAACCGTTCTTGAAGCTGTTGTTGAAGAAGATGTCGGCATAGCTTGGCGCGATGATGCTGCGGAAACCGTACTCTTCCAGGGCCCACGGCGCGTGCTCACGGCTGGAGCCGCAACCGAAGTTCTCCCGGGCCAGCAGCACGCTGGCGCCTTGATAACGCTCGGCGTTAAGGACGAAGTCCTTGTTCAACGGACGCTTGGAGTTGTCCTGGTAGGGCTGCCCCACATCCAGATAACGCCATTCGTCGAACAGGTTAGGGCCGAAACCGGTGCGCTTGATCGACTTCAAAAACTGCTTCGGGATGATCTGGTCGGTGTCGACGTTGGCACGATCCAGAGGCGCGACAAGTCCAGTGTGCTGGGTAAAAGCTTTCATGCTGCGCTCCTTTCAGATCAATTCACGGACGTCGACGAAACGACCGTTTACCGCGGCGGCGGCGGCCATGGCCGGGCTGACCAGGTGAGTACGACCACCGGCACCCTGACGGCCTTCGAAGTTACGGTTGGAGGTCGAGGCGCAATGCTCGCCGGACTCCAAACGGTCCGGGTTCATCGCCAGGCACATCGAGCAACCTGGCTCACGCCATTCGAAACCGGCTTCGAGGAAAATCTTGTCCAGGCCTTCCGACTCGGCTTGCGCCTTCACCAGACCCGAACCCGGCACCACGATGGCCTGCTTGATGGTCGAGGCCACTTTGCGGCCCTTGGCGATGACGGCAGCGGCACGCAGGTCTTCGATCCGCGAGTTGGTGCAGGAACCGATGAATACGCGATCGAGTTGTATGTCGGTGATCGCCTGATTGGCGGTCAAACCCATGTACTTCAAGGCGCGTTCGATGGAGCCGCGCTTGACCAGGTCCATTTCCTTCGCAGGATCCGGCACGTTCTGGTCAACGGCCAGGACCATTTCCGGCGAGGTGCCCCAGCTCACTTGTGGCTTGATCTGGGTCGCATCGAGCTCGACCACGGTGTCGAACGTCGCGTCGGCGTCGGACACCAGGTCTTTCCAGGCTTCGACGGCCAAGTCCCACTCCGCGCCTTTCGGGGCGAATGGGCGACCTTTTACATAGGCCACGGTTTTTTCGTCAGCCGCCACCAACCCCACGCGAGCGCCGGCCTCGATGGACATGTTGCAGATGGTCATGCGGCCTTCGACGGACAGATCGCGGATCGCGCTGCCGGCAAACTCGATGGCATGGCCGTTACCGCCGGCGGTGCCGATCTTGCCGATCACGGCCAGGACGATGTCCTTGGCGGTCACGCCGAACGGCAGCTTGCCCTCAACGCGAACCAGCATGTTCTTCATTTTCTTGGCGACCAGGCACTGGGTGGCGAGCACATGCTCGACCTCGGAAGTGCCGATACCGTGGGCCAACGCACCGAAGGCGCCGTGGGTCGAGGTGTGGGAGTCGCCGCACACCACGGTCATGCCCGGCAAGGTCGCGCCCTGCTCCGGACCAATCACGTGAACGATGCCCTGACGCACGTCGTTCATCTTGAATTCGACGATGCCGTATTCATCACAGTTGTCATCAAGGGTCTGGACCTGCAAACGCGAGACCTGGTCGGCAATGGCTTCGATGCCGCCCTTGCGTTCAGGGGTGGTCGGTACGTTGTGGTCCGGGGTCGCGATGTTGGCATCGATGCGCCATGGCTTGCGCCCGGCCAGACGCAGGCCTTCGAAGGCTTGCGGCGAGGTCACTTCGTGGATGATGTGACGATCGATGTAGATCAGCGCAGAGCCATCGTCGCGCTGTTTGACCAAGTGCGAATCCCAGAGCTTGTCGTAGAGCGTTTTGCCGGCCATCAGACGGTTCCTCATCAGCTTGTTTCTATGCCCCGGGCTTTGACGATTTCAATAACCCTTTGGCTTGTGAGGCTGATCCTATGGGGTTACATTAAATAACTCAAATTCATATTTTTTATGCTTTGGATAACCAACTGGAATGCGACCATGGACCTGGCCAACCTCAATGCCTTTATTGCCATCGCCGAGACCGGCAGCTTCTCCGGCGCGGGCGAACGGCTGCACCTGACACAGCCGGCGATCAGCAAACGCATCGCCGGGCTGGAGCAGCAACTGAAGGTGCGGCTGTTCGATCGCCTGGGCCGAGAAGTCGGCCTGACCGAGGCTGGCCGCGCCCTGCTTCCCCGCGCTTACCAGATCCTCAATGTCCTTGATGATACGCGCCGTGCGCTGACCAACCTCACGGGGGAAGTGACCGGCCGTCTGACCCTGGCCACCAGTCACCACATCGGCCTGCACCGCTTGCCACCTTTATTAAGGGAGTACACCCGGCACTACCCTGAGGTGGCGCTGGATATTCAGTTTCTGGATTCGGAAGTGGCCTACGAGGAAATCCTCCACGGCCGCGCGGAACTGGCGGTCATCACCCTGGCGCCGGAGCCCCACGCACTGGTCAAGGCGACGCCGGTGTGGGACGACCCGCTGGACTTCGTGGTCGCCCCGGAGCATTCGCTGCTCAACAACGGCAGGATCAGCCTGGCGGACATCGCCCAACACCCTGCTGTGTTTCCCGGGGGTAACACCTTCACCCACCACATCGTCCAGCGCCTGTTCGAGGCCCAGGGGCTGACACCGAACATCGCCATGAGCACCAATTACCTGGAAACCATCAAGATGATGGTGTCGATCGGCCTGGCCTGGAGCGTTTTGCCGCGCACCATGCTCGACGATCAGGTGGCACGCATACCTTTGCCGGGCATACAGCTCTCGCGCCAGCTAGGCTATATCCTGCACACGGAACGGACGCTGTCGAACGCCGCAAGGGCCTTCATGGCCTTGCTGGATGCTCAAATCGATCTGCCAGGGATTCAAGGCTAACTTGTGCTACTCCTATAGAGCCGCGAAATCCTGCGCCAAACGCTTAACTCAGTCCAAGGCTTGCCAATGCCGAAATCTGTTGACCGTATTCCGCCGATGCCGCGAATCCAGGCACTTGACCCCAAACGCTCCGAGCAAAGCTGGGAAAGTGCCCCGCAACTGCTGGCCGCCCTCAATGGCGCACGCCTGGGTGCCTGGTATTGGGATATCGAGCGCGGGCAGATCAGTTGGTCGCGGGGTACCCAGGCACTGTTTGGCTTCGATCCGCGACAACCGCTGCCGGAGGATCTGGAATACCTCGACTTGCTGCCCCCCGAAGACCGGGCGAAAACCGTTCGGGCCTTCCATGCAGTGATCGCCGGCGCGCCGCTGGAGCAAGCGATGCACCACCGCATCCGCTGGCCCGACGGCAGCCTGCACTGGCTGGAAATCAACGGCAGCCTGCTGCCGGACAAACACGGTCGGCCGCGGATGATCGGCGTGATTCGCGAAATCACCCACCAGCGTCAGCGCGAACAGGCGTTGAGCAGTTCCGAGAAGCGCTTCGCCACGTTGTTCCACCTGTGCCCGAACATGGTGCTGCTGACCCGCCAGGAAGATGGCCTGATCACCGAGGCCAACCAGTACTTCGAAAGCCTGTTCGGCTGGCCGGTGCAAGACGCCATCGGCCGCACCACCGTGGAACTGGGGCTGTGGGTGCATCCCGAGCAGCGCCTGGCGCTGGTCAAGGCCACCCGGGACAAGGGCGAGTTGATCAGCATGGAGGTGCAGTTTCGCGCCAGCAACGGCCAGATTCACGACGGCATCCTCAGCGCGCAAAAGGTCGAACTCGAAGGCCAGCCTTATCTGCTGAGCACTTTCCTCGACACCACCGAGCGCAAGGCTGCCGAACATGCGCTCAAGGACAGCCAGGAACGCCTCGACCTGGCGCTGGATTCGGCGCAACTGGGCACCTGGGACTGGCACATCCCCAGCGGCATGCTCTACGGCTCGGCCCGCGCCGCGCAGTTGCACGGACTGGAGGCCAAACCTTTCCATGAATCCTTCGAAGAGTTTTTCGAGGGTGTGCCCGGCGAGGAACGCGACACCATGCGCGACGCCTACCGCAGCCTGCGCGAAGGCCCGGCCGGCAACTATCAATTGACCTACCGCGTGCAATTGCCCGACGGCACTTCCCGTTATCTGGAAAGCCGCGCTCGCCTGTATCGCGACGAAAACGGCCTGCCGCTGCGCATGGCCGGCACGCTGCTCGACATCACCGACCAGGTCGAGCGCGAACAACGGCTGGTGGCGTCCGAAGAGAAATTCGCCACGCTGTTCCAGGTCAGCCCGGACCCAATCTGCGTGACGCACCAGGACACCGGGCAATTCATCGAGATCAACTCCAGTTTCACCCAGACCTTCGGCTGGACCACCGACGATGTGATCGGCCGCAGCGCCGACGAAATCGGCCTGTGGGACGCCTCGGCGAAAAGCCTGCAGCGCATCGAACAGGTGATCCGCGAACAGGCGCTCAACAATGTGGCGATCATTGTCCTGCACAAGGACGGGCAATTGCTGACCTGCGTGATTTCCAGCCGTCAGATCAGCGTCGGCGATCAGCCGTGCGTCGTCACTACCCTGCGCGACATCACCCAGCAGCAACGCTCGGAAGCCGCACTCAAGGCCAGCGAGGAGAAGTTCGCCAAGGCGTTCCACTCCAGCCCCGACGCCATCACCATCACCGAGCGCGACACCGGGCGCTATCTGGAGGTCAACGATGGCTTCTGCCGCCTCACCGGCTATCGCGCCGACGAAGTAGTGGGCCGCACGGTGTATCAGGTGGGGATCTGGGCCGAGGAGAAACAACGCTCGGCATTGCTGGCCGAACTGCAGATCAAGGGCCGGGTGCACCATCAGGAAATGCTCGGGCGCAACAAGCGCGGCGAGTTGCTGACGGTCGAAGTCTCGGTGGAGCCGATCACCCTCAATGAAACCGCGTGCCTGCTGCTGACCGCTCGCGATGTCAGCCTGTTGAAAAACGCCGAGGCGCAAATCCGCCACCTGGCCTATCACGACCCACTGACCAACCTGCCTAACCGCGCCCTGCTGATGGATCGCCTGAGCCAGCAGATCGCCCTGCTCAAGCGCCATAACCTGCGCGGTGCGCTGATGTTCCTCGACCTGGACCACTTCAAGCACATCAACGATTCGCTGGGCCATCCGGTGGGCGACACCGTGCTGAAAATCATCACCGCACGCCTGGAAGCCAGCGTGCGCATGGAAGACACCGTGGCGCGCCTGGGCGGTGATGAATTCGTGGTGCTGCTCAGCGGCCTCGAAGGTTCGCGCAACGACGTCAGCATTCAGGTGCGGGAGCTGGCCGATACCCTGCGCGAGCTGCTGTCCGAGCCGATGTTCCTCGACGGCCAGCGCCTGCAAGTCACGCCGAGCATCGGCATCGCGCTGATCCCCGACCATGGCTCCACGCCCACCGACCTGCTCAAACGCGCCGACATCGCGCTGTATCGGGCCAAGGATTCGGGGCGCAACACCGCGCAGATGTACCACAACACCATGCAGAAGGCGGCGAGCGAGCGGCTGCGCATGGAGACCGACCTGCGCCTGGCACTGTCCCGGGGCGAGTTTCGCGTGCATTACCAGCCGCAACTCGATGCCCGCAATAACCGCATCGTCGGCGCCGAGGCACTGGTGCGCTGGAATCACCCGGAACTGGGTGCGCAATCGCCTAACGAGTTCATCAAGGTGCTGGAGGACAGCGGCTTGATCCTGGAGGTCGGCACCTGGATTCTCGACGAAGCCTGCCAGGCCTGCCGACAGCTGATCGTCAACGGCCTGATCGACCCACTGGATTTCAGCTTGTGCGTGAACATCAGCCCGCGCCAGTTCCGCCAGACCGATTTCGTCGAGCGGGTCGAGGAAAGCCTGGCGCGCCATGGCCTGCCCTGCTCGCTGCTGAAACTGGAAATCACCGAAGGCATCGTGATCCAGAACCTGGAGGACACCATCAGCAAAATGCGCCGGCTGAAAAAACTCGGCGTGAGCTTCGCCATGGACGACTTCGGCACCGGTTACTCGTCGCTGACCTACCTTAAACGCCTGCCGGTCGACACCCTGAAAATCGACCAGTCGTTCATTCGCGACGCCACCACCGACCCCAACGACGCCGAGATCATCCGCGCCATCGTCGCCATGGCCCGCAGCCTGGAATTGAAGGTGATTGCCGAAGGCGTGGAGACGCCGGAACAGCTGGAGTTTCTGCAGGGGCTGGGTTGTCACTTCTATCAGGGGTACCTGCACAGCCAGCCGTTGCCGGTGGAGGAGTTTCAACAGCTCCTGAGGTAGCGCCCCTACCGCTGCCTGCGCACGTTCATACCTATGTATGAATCGCTTAAACCCATACATGACGCCACTGTCCCTGTGTACAAGTGACGCGATCCCGGCTGCGCCGTAAATTGGATCCCACGCAATCGGACGACGGCGTGACCGGCCGTCACGATGATGGATGATCGCAGGCAGGCGATCATTCTCCCGCGCAACACCCGGCCTCTCTTCCCGATCACTTGGCCGGTTTTTTGCGCCCGCATACTCGTTATGCGGGCGCTTTTTTTTTTGAAATTGAGGTGATCCATGGGTGAATACCGCAAATTATGGTGGTCGCTGATTGGCGTCCTCGGCGTGACCTTCTGTCTGCTCGGCTGGTTCGGCCACGAGATTTACCGACAGGCGCCACCGATCCCCGAACGGGTGAAAAACGCCGACGGTGAGACGCTGTTCCGTGACACCGACATTCTCGACGGCCAAACGGCCTGGCAGAGCATCGGCGGCATGCAACTGGGCTCGATCTGGGGCCACGGCGCCTATCAGGCACCGGACTGGACCGCCGACTGGCTGCACCGCGAACTGCTCGCCTGGCTGGAACTGGCAGCCCAGCAGCAATACGCCAAGGCCTACCAGGACCTCGATGACGATCAACAGGCCGCGCTGCGCCATCAACTCAAACGCGAGTATCGCGGCAATCGCCTGGTGGATGGCACCCTGGTGCTCAGCGAACGCCGGGCCCAGGCCATCGCGCAAACGGCCACCTACTACCACGCACTGTTCGGCAACGACCCTTCGCTGCATAACAGCCGCGAACACTTCGCGATGAAAGAAAACACCCTGCCGGACGCCGCCCGGCGCGAGCAGTTGACGCAGTTTTTCTTCTGGACTGCCTGGGCTGCCGCCACCGAACGGGATGGTCAGAGCGCGACCTTTACCAACAACTGGCCCCATGAGCCGTTGATCGACAATCGCCCGACCGCCGAGAACATGGTCTGGTCGATCGTCAGCATCGTCGTGTTGCTGGCGGGGATCGGTTTTCTGGTGTGGGGCTGGGCCTTCCTGCGCAACCACGAAGAAGGCGAGGCAAAGGTTCCGGCCCAGGACCCGCTGAGCCTGATCAAACTCACGCCCTCGCAAAAAGCCCTGGGCAAATACCTGCTGCTGGTGGGTGCGCTGTTCGGCTTTCAGGTGCTGATGGGCGGCCTGACCGCTCACTACACAGTCGAAGGGCAGGATTTTTATGGGCTGCCGCTTTCGAAATGGTTCCCCTATTCGCTGACCCGCACCTGGCACCTGCAAAGTGCGATGTTCTGGATCGCCACCGGTTTTCTGGCAGCCGGGCTGTTTCTGGCGCCGTTCATCAATGGCGGCAAAGATCCGAAATGGCAGAAGCTGGGGGTTGACGTACTGTTCTGGGCGCTGGTGCTGGTGGTGGTCGGCTCCTACGCCGGCAACTTCCTCGCCATCGCCCAATTGATGCCGCAGCAGTGGAGTTTCTGGCTCGGTCACCAGGGTTATGAATATGTGGATCTGGGACGGCTGTGGCAGATCGCCAAATTCGCCGGGATCGTGTTCTGGCTGGTGTTGATGCTACGGGCGATGGTCCCTGCCCTGCGCCAGCCCGGGGATAAAAACCTGCTGGCGCTGCTGGCCGCCTCTGTGGTCGCCATCGGACTGTTCTACGGTGCCGGGCTGTTTTACGGCGAGCGGACCAATCTATCGGTCATGGAGTACTGGCGCTGGTGGGTGGTGCACTTGTGGGTCGAAGGCTTCTTCGAAGTGTTCGCCACCACCGCCTTGGCGTTCATCTTTACCAGCATGGGCCTGGTGTCCAAGCGCCTGGCCACCACCGCTACCCTCGGCTCCGCCTCTTTGTTCATGCTCGGCGGCGTACCGGGCACCTTCCATCACATCTATTTTGCCGGCACCACCACGCCGGTGATGGCGGTGGGTGCAACCTTCAGTGCACTGGAAGTGGTGCCGCTGATTCTGCTGGGCTACGAAGCCTGGGAAAACTGGCGCCTCAAGGAACGTGCGCCGTGGATGGCGCGGATTCGCTGGCCGTTGCAGTTCTTCATCGCCACGGCGTTCTGGAACATGCTCGGCGCCGGGGTGTTCGGCTTCCTGATCAATCCACCGATCGCGCTGTATTACATCCAGGGCCTGAACACGACGCCGCTGCATGCGCACGCCGCGCTGTTCGGGGTCTACGGTTCCCTCGCACTGGGCTTCAGCCTGCTGATCCTGCGCTACCTGCGGCCGAACCTGCAGTTCAACGATCGCCTGATGAGCACCGGTTTCTGGTGGCTCAACGGCGGCCTGATGCTGATGATCGTCACCAGCCTGTTGCCGATCGGCATCCTGCAGTTCTACGCCAGCGCCAGCCAGGGCTTGTGGTACGCCCGCAGCGAAGCATTCATGCAGCAGGACCTGCTGCAAACCCTGCGCTGGGTTCGCACGTTCGGCGACATTGTGTTCCTGGTGGGGGCGTTTGCGGTGATCTGGCAGATTGCGGGGGGTTTGCTGTTTTCGTCTCGGCATCCACGTGCCATCAATTCCACGGAGTTCACCGGACAGCGTTGAAGCTGGCCTTTGAACGCTTGCAGACGCCCGGTGCATTGCATCGGGCGTATTGCATTTCAAGGTCAAGCGACCTGTTGATGAGCAGATCCGGTTGCGGATGCGTCCTACACAAAATCAGGACGCGTCTGATCCGAGCTAACAGAGGGATGGCATCTACACTGGAAAAACTCTAACCGGCCGAGATCCGATCGAAGTGCCCAGCATCTACCAGATCAAACCTGCGTTTCAAAACCTCCTGCGACCTTTGGTTCGACGATTGTTCAATAACGGCACCACGGCCAACCAGATCACCCTGATAGCCGGCATCGGCTCGGTGCTGGTGGGCGTGCTGATCGCTGCCTTCGTGCATCACCCCTGGGTGTTCGCCCTGGTGCCGGCCTGGATGATCGCGCGCATGGCCCTCAATGCCATCGACGGCATGCTGGCCAGGGAATTCAACCAGCAGTCGCGCCTGGGTGCCTACCTCAACGAACTCTGTGACATCGTCGCCGACTGCGCCCTGATTCTTCCTTTTGCTCTGCTTCCCGACGTCAGCCTGTGGCTGGTGCTGCTGGTGACCCTGCTCGCCCTGTTCAGCGAATACGCTGGCGTACTCGGGCCGATGATCGGCGCTTCGCGGCGTTATGACGGCCCCATGGGTAAAAGTGACCGGGCTTTCGTGCTCGGCTGCCTGGCCACTGCGATTGCCCTTGGCTGGATGGGTGCTGCGTGGATAAACGCAGTGTTCGCAGTCCTTGCAGCGCTGTTGATCGGCACGCTGATAAACCGGGTCCGTCAGGGCCTCAGGGAAGCTCGACAAGACAGCCCTGCAACATAAGGAAGTGACGATGCGAGAAGCACGACATCAGACATTCACCACCCACGACGGCGTGGAACTGTTCTACCGATACTGGCCAGCCAGCCCTGCCCGGAACGAACCGCGCAAGGGCATCCTGCTGTTTCACCGTGGCCATGAGCATTCGCAACGCATCGCCCATGTGGTGGACGAACTGAATCTGCCTGACATGGATTTCTTTGCCTGGGACGCCCGTGGCCATGGCCTCTCTCCCGGCGCCCGGGGCGACAGCCCGGATTTCGCTACCAGCGTGCGTGACGTGCAAACCTTCTGCGAACACCTGGCCACGACCTACGGGATCGAGGAAGAAAATCTCGCCGTGATCGCCCAGAGTGTCGGCGCCGTGATCGTGGCCACCTGGGCCCACGATTACGCCCCGCGCATCCGCGCACTGGTATTGGCATCACCGGCATTCAAGGTAAAGCTCTACGCGCCTTTCGCACGCCAGGGGCTGGCGCTGATGCGCACATTTCGAGGCAACTTTTTCGTTAACAGTTACGTAAAAGCACGCTTCCTCAGCCATGACCCTGAGCGTGTTGCCAGCTATGACAACGACCCGCTGATCACCAAGGCCATTTCGGTGAATGTCTTGCTTGGTCTTTACGAGGCCGCCGAACGGGTCGTGGCGGACGCCCAGGCCATCCAGATCCCCACCCAGCTGCTGATCTCCGGTGCGGATTTCGTTGTGCATCGCAAACCCCAGGAACAGTTTTTCGAACGCCTGGGCACCTTGCAAAAGGAAAAACACATCCTCCCCGGATTTTTCCACGACACCCTGGGCGAAAGGGATCGCGGCCCCGCCATCGCCAGCGCACGGCGCTTCATCCTCGAGAACTTTGAACGGGCGCCTGACCGGCCCTCCCTGCTGGCCGCCGATCGCCTGGGCCTGACCTGTGCCGAATCCGAGCGACTGGCAACGCCGCTGCCGCGCAACTCGCTGCGTGATCTGTACTGGCGCATCACCCGCGCCAGCCTGCGCCTGGGCAGCCGGCTGTCGTCGGGCATCAAGTTGGGGTTCGATACCGGCTTCGATTCCGGAAGCACACTGGACTATGTCTACCGCAGTCGGCCCACCGGCACGTCGGGTATCGGTCGCATGATCGATCGCAATTACCTGAACTCCATCGGCTGGCGGGGTATCCGCCAACGCAAGGTGCACGTCGAGCAATTACTGCGCATGGCCATGGCCCGCCTGCGTGACCAAGGCCGCGAAGTGCGCATCGTCGATATAGCAGCCGGCCACGGGCGCTACATTCTCGAAGCCTTGCAGGGCGTCGATCCGCTGCCCGAGTCGATATTGCTGCGCGACTACAGCGACATCAACGTGCGTGACGGCAATGCCCTGATCCGGGAAAAACAGCTGGAAGGGATCGCCCGATTCGTCAAGGGCGACGCCTTTGATCGCGCCGATCTGGCAGCTCTGCAACCCAGGCCGACACTGGCGGTGGTGTCCGGCCTGTACGAACTGTTCGCCAACAACCAAATGGTCAGTCGTTCTCTTGCCGGGCTGGCCGACGCCGTCGAGCCTGGCGGCTATCTGGTGTACACCGGCCAACCCTGGCACCCGCAACTGGAACTGATCGCCCGCGCCTTGACCAGCCACCGCGAAGGCCAGGCGTGGGTCATGCGTCGACGCACCCAGGTGGAAATGGATCAACTGGTGGAGGCTGCGGGGTTTCGCAAGGTCGGCATGCGCGTCGATCGATGGGGCATTTTCAGCGTGTCCGTCGCGCAACGGGTGTCGTGATGCTGCGTGACGCAACCACGCTACGCGAGCCGGGCCTGCTCAAGCCTGCGGTGCTCTGGCTATTGCTCCTGGCCCCTGTGTTCTTTGGAACCTATGGTTTTGCCACTTGGGTCACCACTCAACGCGACGACGTCGGCAGCCTGGTGTTCGACTGGGAAAGCCACATACCGTTCTGGGACTGGAGCATCGTGCCCTACTGGTCCATCGACCTGCTGTACGGCCTGTCACTGCTGCTCCCGGCCAGCCGCCTGGCCCTCAAACGCCACGCCTTGCGTCTGCTCACCGCTCAACTGGTCGCCGTCAGTTGTTTCCTGATCTGGCCGCTGCGCTTCACCTTCGCCCGACCTGAACTCGAGGGTATGTTCGGCTGGTTGTTCGATGTGCTTGCAGGTTTTGACAAACCGTTCAATCAGGCGCCTTCCCTGCACATCGCGTTGCTGGTGGTGTTGTGGAGTTGCTATCAGCGGTATCTGCACGGGCGCTGGCGTGTACTGGTGCATGCCTGGTTCACCCTGATCGGGGTCTCAGTGCTGACCACCTATCAGCACCATTTCATCGACCTGCCCACCGGCGCCCTGCTCGGCTGGGTGTGCGTCTGGCTGTGGCCACTGGAGGGTGCCGGCCCGCTGCACGATGCACGTCTGGCAACCCAGAGAAAACGCTGGCGCCTGGCGCTGTATTACCTGCTGGGTGCAGCGTTGTTCGCGGTCCCGGCGTTCGGCTTTTCGGGCGTCTGGCTGTGGTTACTCTGGCCCGCATTGGCCTTGTTGCTCGTGGCCTTCAATTACGCGGTGCTAGGCGCGGCGGGTTTTCAGAAACGCGCCGACGGACGCCTGTCCGCTGCCGCACGCTGGCTGTTCGCCCCCTACCTTGCGGCCGCTTGGCTCAATTCACGCCTGTGGACTCGCAAGCACCCACAGCCCGATCAGGTGATTGATAACGTCTGGCTGGGGCGCTTACCGACCCGAAAGGCACTCGAGTACGGTCCCTTCACAGCGATGTTGGACCTGTGTGCCGAGCTGTCGATCGACCCGGGCGCGATTGCCTATCGCGCGCTGCCGGTCCTGGACCTGACGGCCCCCACGGGCCTGCAATGCCGGGAGGCGGCAAGCGCCATCGAAAGCCTGCGCCAACACGGCCCGCTGCTGGTCTGCTGCGCCCTGGGTTACTCGCGCAGCGCCACGGCGCTGGCCGCCTGGCTCGTGCACAGCGGGCGGGCCTCCAGTGTCGATGAAGCGATCCAGCTGATTCGACGCGCGCGGCCTGGGGTCGTACTGGGCCCACTTCAACGGCAGGCGCTGGAGCAGTCACTCATCCTGGAGCATCCCTGTGTCCATTGAAATGCAGTTGCACGTGACGGCCAGCCTGTTGCGGCGTGGTCGCTCGCTGGATCGGATGTCCACCGGGCTCGCCCTGCTCGGGGCCTTGCTTGGCCTGAGTCAGTACGTGATGGCATGCACGGGGGGCTGGGGCCTGGTCTGCGGCAGCACCCTGTTGGTTCTTGGCCTGTGGCAAAAATATTGGGCACTGCGGGTCGCCTTCGATGCCGATCTGTTCCAGCACCTGGCCACTGGCGAGGATGACCTTGATGAACGAACACAATCCCTGGACAAGGCGCTGACGGCGCTGAATCTGCAGCCGGCGAACCGCGGGGGCCGGCCCTGGAGTGAACGCATCACCGGCGCCCTCAACCTGCTGCGCCGCCAGGCCCTGCTGGTGGCAGCACAAACGCTGGTGGCGCTGGCATTCATCCTCGCCAGCCCCTGGCTGACCTTTGCCGGATAAGGAGACATCATGCTCGAACCCGTGGTTGCCACCGTCATTACCTCGGCTGCCCGCCTCCTGACCGGCGCCCGCAGCCTGTGGCTCGGTTGCGCACCGGAACCGGTGCAGCGCATCTATTTCGCCAACCACAGCAGTCATGGCGATTTCGTTCTGCTGTGGGCCTCGCTGCCCCCCACCCTGCGTACCATCACCCGACCTGTGGCCGGCTCGGACTACTGGCTCAAAAGCACGGTGCGCCGCTACATCATCAATCGGGTGTTCAACGGCGTACTGGTTGACCGAGAGCGCAAGGATGCTGCCGACAACCCCTTGCAGCCGATGCTCGATGCCCTGGAAAACGGCGACTCGCTGATCATCTTCCCCGAGGGTACGCGCAATCTTGAGGAAGGCTTGTTGCCGTTCAAAAGCGGGTTGTACCACCTGGCCAAACAATATCCCCAGGCGCAATTGATTCCGGTCTGGATCGCCAACCTCAACCGCGTCATGCCCAAGGGGCGAGTCCTGCCGCTGCCGCTGTTGTGCACCATCAGTTTCGGCGCTGCGCTGACCGTGGATCAGGACGAAAGCAAGGCGCAGTTTCTCGAACGCAGCCGCCACGCGCTGCTGAGCCTGGCCGGGGAGCATGCCTGACATGGATAGACAAACCCTGATGTTGTTCGGCGCGATTGGCGGGTTTCTGCTGCTGGCCTCGCTGATTGGCCTTGTTCTCAAGCGCCGCAGCCATGGCGCGCCCAATCCGGTGATCGACAACCTCAACGCGCGGATCAACGCCTGGTGGGTGATGGTGCTGGTGATCGGTGTCGCTTTCTGGCTCGGCACGACCGCGGTGATTGTGCTGTTCTACCTGGTGTCCTTCTACGCCCTGCGCGAATTCCTGACCCTCACACCGACCCGCCGCAGCGACTACCCGGCACTGGTCGCGGCCTTCTATCTGACGCTGCCGTTGCAGTATTTGCTGATTTACTACGACTGGTACGGACTGTTCTCGATCTTCATTCCGGTCTACGTGTTTTTACTCTTGCCGATCCTGGCGTCCCTTGGCGGTGACAGCACGCACTTCCTCGAACGTGCCTCGAAAGTCCAGTGGGGCCTGATGATCGCGGTGTTCTGCGTGTCCCACGTGCCAGCCCTGCTGACTCTGGACATCCCGGACTATGAGGGGCGAAACCTGCTGCTGATCGCCTATCTGGTGATCGTGGTGCAGATGTCGGATGTGCTGCAGTACGTCTGCGGCAAACTGTTCGGCAAACGCAAGATTGCCCCGAACCTGTCACCGTCCAAGACCGTGGAAGGCTTCGTCGGGGGCATTGTGCTGGCCTCCCTGATCGGTTGTGCATTGTGGTGGATCACACCCTTCGCCCCCTGGCAGTCACTGCTCATCGCCTTGCTGATCAACCTGTTGGGATTCGCTGGCGGCATCGTGATGTCGGCCATCAAACGCGATCGTGGGGTCAAGGACTGGGGGCACATGATCGAAGGCCATGGCGGCATGCTCGACCGATTGGACTCGGTCTGTTTCGCGGCGCCGATCTTCTTTCACCTGGTTCGCTACGGCTGGACCTGAGCGCGGTGAAAACCCGCTGCAAAAAAAAGACCCCGATCACTCGGGGTCTTTTTTTCAGCCAGTGGCCTGACTCAATGTTGCAGAGCCGGCTTTTGCGCTCCGTTGATAGGGATGCGCTTGGCTTTGGCTTCTTCCGGAATCACCCGCAGCAGGTCGATGCTCAACAGACCGTTGCTCAGGCCCGCGGACTTGATTTCGATGTGGTCCGCCAGACGGAAGGACAGCTTGAAGGCACGCTGGGCGATGCCTTGATGCAGGAAGGTCACGCCTTCGCTGGCATCACGTTTGCCGCCACTGATGGTCAGCACGCCCTTCTCCACTTGCAGTTCCAGGTCTTCTTCCTGGAAACCGGCCGCCGCCACGACGATGCGGTATTGATCGTCACCGTGTTTTTCGACGTTGTAGGGTGGGTAGGTGCTGCCTGGTTCGTTGCGCAGGGCGGTTTCGAACAGGTCGTTGAAACGGTCGAAACCCACCGAGGAACGGAACAGAGGTGCCAGGGAAAATGCAGTAGTCATGATTCAAATCTCCTGAAAACAATCAGCAAGTTTTTTTGTCTCCACGACCCGAATTCGGCATCGCGTAACCCTTAGATAGGGACCGCTGATTGCATTTCAAGAGATTATTTCGAGATTTTTTTCAGGCGGCTTGCGCCACTTCCAGGCCGAGCAAACGCGAGACCTGATCCAGTTCAGTCTCACGCCGCAGCACGGTGAACAGCTCTACCGCTTCCGGATAATTGCGGGTCAGCATCGCCAGCCATTGCTTCAAACGACCCGGCGATTGACGAGGCGTCATCTGCGCCTTGGCTTGCAGCCAGAAGTCCTGGATCAGGGGCAGCAGCTCGGCCCAGGTCATCTCGACGACTGCTTCGCCGGCCCGTGCGGCGGCGATTTGCCGGGCCAGGTCCGGGCGCGACACCAGGCCGCGGCCGAGCATGATGTCTTCCACGCCGCTGATCTCGCGGCAGCGACGCCAGTCTTCGACGCTCCAGATATCGCCATTGGCGAACACCGGCACCTTGACCACGTCCTGCACCCGCGGGATCCACTCCCAATGGGCCGGCGGCTTGTAGCCGTCGGTCTTGGTCCGGGCATGAACCACGATATGCTCCGCGCCCCCTTCGGCCAGGGCCGTGGCGCAGACCAGCGAACCGTCGGGGCTGTCGAAGCCCAGGCGCATTTTGGCGGTGACCGGGATGTGCGCCGGCACCGCGCGACGAACGTGTTCGACGATCTGGTTCAGCAGCTCGGGCTCTTTGAGCAATACCGCGCCACCACGGGACTTGTTCACGGTCTTGGCCGGGCAGCCGAAGTTGAGGTCGATCACTTGCGAACCCAACTCGCAGGCCAGCGCGGCGTTTTCCGCCAGGCACACCGGGTCCGATCCGAGCAGTTGCACGCGCAGCGGCACGCCGGAAGCGGTACGGGCACCGTTGAGCAATTCAGGACCGAATTTGTGGAAATACGCGGGCGTGAGCAGTTGATCGTTGATCCGGATGAACTCGGTCACGCACCAATCGATGCCGCCCACTCGGGTCAGCACGTCGCGCAGGATGTTGTCGACCAACCCCTCCATGGGCGCCAAAGCAATTTGCATGAAAAACACACTCGACGAAAAACGTGGGGCAGTTTACTGGATTATCGAGCGAAAGACTTGAGTGTGCCCTTGTGGCAAGGTCAGGCCGGCACTTGAATGGCCGGCCCGTAGCCCTCGATGAACTCGCTCGGCATACGCTTGGGCTTGCCCGTGGACAGTTCGATGCAGACGAACGTGGTTTGCGCACGCAACAGTGTCGAATTGTCGCTGGGGCGCTTGAGCTGGAAATGGCGGGTCATTTTCAGGCGCTGGTCCCAATCGACGATCCAGGTCGCCAATTGCAGTTCATCGCCTTCGTAGGCGGCTGCCAGGTAGTCGATCTCATGCCGTACGACTGCCATCGCCCGGTCCAGTCGGCGATACTCGACCAGATCCAGGCCCAGGCGCTGAGAATGACGCCATGCGCAGCGTTCGAGCCAGGTCACGTACACCGCATTGTTGGCGTGGCCCAGCCCGTCGATGTCTTCGGCGCCCACTTGCAGATCAATGATAAATGGCGTTGCCCGATCCCAGCCCATGCCCCACTCCCGGTCAGTTTATGTCGACCGGGGCAGTGTAACGGATGCTCAGGCCGATTGGCGCGATTGCAGGCTGCGACCGGCCAGCAGTGATAACACGCCATCTATTACCCGAGGGTCGGCGAGTACCCGCTGATGACCGCCCTCCTCCAGGCGCAACAGGCGACTGTCGAACCAGGCCTCGTGGATCAATTGCGACTCTTTGACCGAGACGAAATTGTCGTCTTCGGCATGGACGATCAGGCCGGGCATGTCGAGCTGATAGTGGGCGACATCCAGCGTCGCTGCACGCATGCCGACGTCTCTCTCGACCTGACGGATAAAGGCTGATCTGGCCTTGGGAGGCAAACGCACGTAGCGGGCGAAACCACGCAGTACGCCAAGGATGCGCGCGGGTGCGGCGATACTGACCAGGGTTTCGGTGCGCAGGCCCAGTTGCACGGCAAGCATGGCACTGGCGCCGCCCATGGAGTGACCGATGACCGCCTGCAATGGCGGCAATTCAGCGGCGGCTTCGAGCATGGCGCGGGCGAACAGCACGACATTCGCTTCGGTCCCCGGCGAACGCCCGTGTGCCGGGCCATCGAGGGCAACCACGGTGTAACCGGCATCGACCAGGGCGTTGATCAGACTGGCAAACTGTGTGGGCCGACCTTCCCAGCCGTGCATCAACAACACCGCCGGGCCGTTCCCCCAACGCAAGGCCGAGAGCCCGAAACGCAAGGTGATGCGCTCGGCTTTGGACAGCAGCGGCAATTCCCACTCACGCGGTTGGAAATTTCGCGGCGTCATGAACGCCAGCCGCATTTTGCTTGCGACCAGTTTCGGAGCAAACCAACCCAAGGTGCCATTAACGCCACGAACCCACTTCAACGTGCTCATCGCTCTCTCCTCAGGCTGCTGCCTTCAGGTCAACGCACCGCCGACTTGGCAGCGCGCAGCAATCGATCGGATAAATCACCGGGCCCCAGCGCGCGTGCCAGCGCCAGGCCGCCCACCATCAAGGCCATGTCGGCCAGGGCTTTGTCGGTGTCTTCAGGACTGGCCGCCAACTGCGCGACCATCAATTCCAGGTGCTCGTTCAGCGCAATCCGGAACGACTCGGGCAGACGTCCGAGCTCGCCAATCGAAGCCGGGATCGGGCACGCCGCCTCGCTGGAATCACGATGCTTGCGCGACAGATAGAACGCGGCGACCAGGGCGCGACGCTCTTCACCGGTCATCTCGGCATCCATGTCGGCAATCAGGTCACGACGGCGGCCCAACAACTGTTTGAACGCCTCCAGCATCATCGCGTCCTTGCTTTCGAAGTGGGCATAGAAGCCGCCGACGGTCAGGCCGGCCGCACCCATCACTTCGCCCACGCTCGGTTCGGCCGGGCCGCGCTGGATCAGCGCTGCGCTGGCGGCCTTGAGAATGCGTTCGCGGGTTTGAGCTTTTTTATCGTTCATCGTTGCCTCCGAATATTACGACTAGAATATTATTCTCATAATAATATTCTGCAAGTCGTGGATGTGACCGCTGGTCTGAAGAACAGTTTGAAAGAAATGGGGGGATTTGGCCAAACAGCAGACAAACAAAAGGGCCATTCAATAATTGAATGACCCTTATAAAATCCCGCAGAGCGGGTAATCGTGGCGTCCCCTAGGGGACTCGAACCCCTGTTACCGCCGTGAAAGGGCGGTGTCCTAGGCCACTAGACGAAGGGGACACAAACCTTCTGTACAACTGATCAGTGCTGAGTGCTGATCGATTCAAGGCCGGTGTGGCCAGACCTTGAACTGTAAATTGGTGGAGCTAAGCGGGATCGAACCGCTGACCTCCTGCATGCCATGCAGGCGCTCTCCCAGCTGAGCTATAGCCCCGGATTTTTCGCCTCTCGGCGGAGCGACATCTTGCAACATCGCTTCTGTAAAACTGGCGTCCCCTAGGGGACTCGAACCCCTGTTACCGCCGTGAAAGGGCGGTGTCCTAGGCCACTAGACGAAGGGGACGCAAACCCTTCTATACAACTGATCAACGCTGAGTGTTGATCGCTTCAAGGCCGGTGTGGCCAGACCTTGAAGTGTAAATTGGTGGAGCTAGACGGGATCGAACCGTCGACCTCTTGCATGCCATGCAAGCGCTCTCCCAGCTGAGCTATAGCCCCTCATCGTTGATGTCATCGCTGAGGACGGGGCGAATCTTAAGGGCGTATCGGAAGCCTGTCAAACTTATTTTCGAAAAATTTCAAAATTTTTTGTCGGCATAACAACCACTTACCGCCCTCCCCCGGAAATTCGGGGCCTTGAGGTCAACAGCGTCCCGCAGGAGCTGGCGAAGCCTGCGATCTTTTGTTCTTGCTCCATAAAGCCAAAGCCAAAAGATCGCAGCCCGCAGCAGCGCCTGCCGGGGCAATCAGGCAATGTTGCCCAACAGCTTTTCCCACTCTTTGTTTTCTTTCTTCGACACGCCACCCAGCAGGTCGATGGCCTGGCGCAAGCGGAAGCGGGTCAGGTCCGGACCGAGGATTTCCATCGCATCAAGTACCGATACCGAGCTGGCCTGCCCCGTGATTGCCGCAAACATCAGCGGCATGGCGTCACGCAGCTTCAGCTCGAGGGACTCGACTACGGCCTGGATCGTCGCCGTGATGCTGTCCTTCTCCCACTGACGCAGGCTTTCGAGCTTCCACAGGATCAACTGCATCAGCTGACGCACCTGATCGCCCGAGAGCTTCTTCGACTCGAACAGCTTGGCGTCCGGATTCACGCCACCGGCGAAGAAGAAGCCTGCCAACGGTGCAACCTGGCTGAAGGTTTCAACCCGGCCCTGTACGTGCGGCGCGATCTTCATCATGTATTCAGCGTTGAAGGCCCACTTCTGCACCCGCGCGGCGAATTCTTCTACCGGCAGATCACGCAGCCACTGACCGTTGAGCCAGGACAGTTTCTCGATATCGAAAATCGGCCCGCCCAGGGAAACACGCTTGAGGTCAAAGTTGTCGACCATTTCCTGCAGCGAAAACTTCTCGCGCTCGTCCGGCATCGACCAGCCCATGCGCCCCAGGTAGTTGAGCATCGCTTCGGGCATGAAGCCCATGCGCTCGTAGAACGTCACCGAAGTCGGATTCTTGCGCTTGGACAGCTTGCTCTTGTCCGGATTACGCAGCAGCGGCATGTAGCACAGTTCTGGTTGTTCCCAGCCGAAGTACTCGTACAACAGGATCAGTTTCGGTGCCGACGGCAGCCATTCTTCGCCACGCAAGACGTGGGTGATGCCCATCAGGTGATCGTCGACCACGTTGGCCAGGAAATAGGTCGGCAGGCCGTCGGTCTTCATCAGCACTTGCATGTCCATGCGATCCCACGGGATCTCCACGTCGCCACGCAGCATGTCCGGCACCACGCAGACGCCTTCGCTCGGCACTTTCATGCGGATCACGTGGGGTTCGCCGGCGGCCAGGCGGCGCTCGACTTCTTCCTTGGACAGCAGCAGCGCACGGCCGTCGTAGCGTGGGGTTTCACCGCGGGCCATTTGCTCGGCGCGCATCTGGTCCAGCTCTTCGGCGGTGCAGAAGCACGGGAAGGCATGACCCATGTCGACCAGTTGCTGGCAGTACTTCTGATAGATATCGCCACGCTCGCTCTGACGGTACGGACCGTGCGGGCCGCCGACGTCCGGGCCTTCGCTCCAGTCGATGCCCAACCAGCGCAAAGCGTCGAAAATCTGCTGTTCGGACTCGCGGGTCGAACGCAACTGATCGGTGTCTTCGATCCGCAGGATAAACTCACCGCCGTGCTGCTTGGCAAAGCAGTAGTTGAACAATGCGATGTAAGCGGTACCTACGTGAGGATCCCCGGTAGGCGATGGCGCGATGCGAGTGCGGACGGTGGTCATGGCATGTCTCGAAAAGATGAAAAGCAAAGTTTGAACAAGAGGCGAATGGTAACAGGCGACACCCGCCCCGCTCCAGTGAACAGGGCATTTAAGCCAAGGTTGCGCCTGTAACGCCCGTATCGCGCGGTGAATGGCCGAATATCAGCCGATGACATTTACCGTTTATCGGCTGTATGCCAGATTTGCCTGCTGATAACTTCCCTTACCTATTCTCGACTACAGTTTGCCCCATGCCTGCCCAACTCAAGCGTCGCCTGTCCATTTTCCTGCTGCTCGTCCTGCTGATTGCCGGGGGCTTATTTGCCCATTGGTTCTTCAAGGGCCGGTTTTATGAAAGCACTGACAACGCGTATGTCCAGGGCGAGATCACCCGCGTATCGAGCCAGTTGGGCGCGCGCATCGATCAGGTGCTGGTGCAGGACAACCAGCACGTCGAGAAAGGCCAGTTGCTGATCCGGCTCGAAGGCGATGACTTTCGCCTTGCCGTCGACCGCGCCAACGCCGCCCTCGCCACACGCCAGGCCGAACGCCTGCAGGCCCAGAGCAAACTCACCCAACAGGCCAGCCTGATCGCCGCCAGCGATGCGCAAGTCGCCTCCAGCCAGGCCAGTCTCGGCCGCTCGCAGATCGACCTGAATCGCGCCGAAACCCTGCGCAAGCCCGGCTACGTCTCGGAAGAACGAGTGACCACCCTGTCCGCCGACAACCACATCGCCCGCTCTCAATTGACCAAAGCCCAGGCCGACGCCCAGGGCCAGCGCCAGCAGGTCAACGCGCTGAATGCCGAGATCAAGCGCCTCGACGCACAGATCGCCAATGCCAAAGCCGACCTGGCCCAGGCCGAGCTGAATCTGACCCGCAGCGAAATCCACGCGCCCATCAGCGGCCTGATCGGCCAGCGCGCCGCCCGCGAAGGTCAGTACGTGCAGGCCGGCGCCTACCTGCTGTCGATCGTGCCCGATGAAGACATCTGGATTCAGGCCAACTTCAAGGAGACCCAGATCGGCCACATGCAGCCCGGCCAGCAAGCCGAACTGACCTTCGACGCTTATGGCGACACGCCGATCCAGGCCCGGGTCGACAGCCTCTTCGCCGCCTCGGGCGCGCAGTTCAGCCTGCTGCCGCCGGACAACGCCACGGGCAACTTCACCAAGGTCGTACAACGGATTCCGGTCAAACTGACCTTTGCTGCGGACAATCCGTTGCGCGGCAAAATTCGCCCGGGCATGTCGGTCACCGCCAAAGTGAACATCAAAGACGCCCCAGACGATGGCCGGTGATCAACTGATCCGACCGGTCGGGGAGCCGACCCGCCGGGACTGGATCGCGGTGATGAGCGTGATGCTCGGCGCCTTCATGGCCGTGCTCGACATCCAGATCACCAACTCGTCGCTCAAGGACATTCAGGGCGCGCTGTCGGCCACCCTCGAAGAGGGCTCATGGATTTCCACCTCCTACCTGGTGGCGGAAATCATCATGATCCCGCTGACCGCGTGGCTGGTGCAGCTGCTGTCGGCCAGGCGCCTGGCGGTGTGGGTGTCCCTCGGTTTCCTGTTCGCCTCGCTGCTGTGTTCCATGGCCTGGAGCCTGGAAAGCATGATCGTCTTTCGCGCGCTGCAGGGCTTCACCGGCGGCGCCCTGATCCCGCTGGCGTTCACCCTCACCCTGATCAAGTTGCCCGAACATCACCGCGCCAAAGGCATGGCGATGTTCGCCATGACCGCGACCTTCGCTCCCTCCATCGGCCCCACCCTCGGCGGCTGGCTGACCGAAAACTGGGGCTGGGAATACATCTTCTATATCAACATCCCGCCCGGCCTGATCATGATCGCCGGCCTGATGTACGGTCTGGAAAAGAAAGAAGCGCACTGGGAACTGCTCAAGAGCACCGACTACGCCGGGATCGTCACCCTCGGCATCGGGCTTGGCTGTTTGCAGGTGTTCCTGGAGGAAGGCCATCGCAAGGACTGGCTGGAATCGGACCTGATCCTGACCCTGGGCAGCATCGCGCTGATCAGCCTGATCACCTTTGTGATCGTGCAGTTTTCCAAGCCCAACCCGCTGATCAACCTCAGCATCCTGGGCAATCGCAACTTCGGGCTGTCGAGCATTTCCAGCCTCGGGATGGGGGTCGGATTGTATGGCTCGATTTTCCTCTTGCCGCTGTACCTGGCGCAGATCCAGAACTACAACGCCTTGCAGATCGGTGAAGTGATCATGTGGATGGGCGTGCCGCAGCTGTTTCTGATTCCGCTGGTGCCCAAGCTGATGAAGTATGTCTCGCCGAAATGGCTGTGCACGCTGGGCTTCGGCCTGTTCGGTCTGGCGAGTTTCTCGTCGGGGGTGCTGAACCCGGACTTCGCCGGACCGCAGTTCAATCAGATCCAGATCATCCGCGCGCTGGGGCAACCGCTGATCATGGTCACCATCTCGTTGATCGCTACGGCGTACATCCTGCCCCAGGATGCGGGCTCGGCGTCGAGCCTGTTCAACATCCTGCGCAACCTGGGCGGCGCCATCGGCATCGCCCTGCTCGCCACGCTGCTGGATGCGCGAACCAAGGTCTATTTCGACTATTTGCGCGAGTCCATCGTGCCGAGCAACCCGCAGGTGGCCGAACGCCTGGCGTCCCTGACCGACAGGCTGGGCAGCGAAACGGCGGCGCTGGGCAAACTCAGCGAGATTGCTCACCAGCAGGCGTCGATCATGGCCTACAACGATGCCTTCCATTTTGTCGGGATTGCGCTAGGGATCAGCATGCTGGCGGTGTTGTTGACCAAGACATTGCCGGCGGGGCTCAAGGCAGGGGAAGCACATTGATTACGTCGTGACCGGGCTGCCCCCTTCGCGAGCAAGCCCGCTCCCACAAGGATGGAAGGTGTTCACATAAAGCGTGTTCAACACAAACCCTGTGGGAGCGAGCTTGCTCGCGAAGGGGCCCGCCCTGACAACACAAAAACTCAAACCGTAATCAAGCGCTCGCGCAACTTGGCAATCTCATCGCGCATCTGCGCCGCTGCTTCAAACTCCAGATCGCGGGCCAGCTGGTACATTTTCTCTTCCAGCGCCTTGATGCGCTTGGCAATTTCACCCGGCGAGCGCAACTCGGCTTCGTACTTGGCGTTTTCCTCGGCAGCCTTGGCCATGCCTTTGCGCTTCTTGCTGCGCGAGCCCGGCACCGTGGCGCCTTCCATGATGTCGGCGACGTCCTTGAACACGCCCTTGGGGGTGATGCCATTGGCCAGGTTGAAGGCGATCTGCTTGTCGCGCCGGCGCTCGGTTTCGCCGATGGCACGCTCCATGGAACCGGTGATCCGGTCCGCATAGAGAATCGCCCGGCCGTTGAGGTTACGCGCCGCCCGGCCGATGGTCTGGATCAGCGAGCGCTCGGAACGCAGGAAGCCTTCCTTGTCGGCATCGAGAATGGCCACCAGCGACACCTCTGGCATGTCCAGACCTTCACGCAGCAAGTTGATCCCGACCAGTACATCGAAGGTGCCCAGACGCAAGTCGCGGATGATTTCCACACGCTCCACGGTGTCGATGTCCGAGTGCAGGTAGCGTACCCGCACGCCGTGGTCGGCCAGGTAATCGGTCAAGTCTTCGGCCATGCGCTTGGTCAGCGTGGTGACCAGCACACGCTCCTCCAGGGCCACGCGCTTGGTGATCTCCGACAGCAAATCGTCAACCTGGGTCAGCGCCGGGCGGATCTCGATTTGCGGGTCCACCAGCCCCGTCGGGCGCACCACCATGTCGATCACGCGCCCGGCGTGCTCGGCTTCGTAGTTGCCCGGCGTCGCCGAGACGAAAATCGTCTGCGGGCTGATGCTTTCCCATTCATCAAAACGCATCGGCCGGTTATCCAGTGCCGACGGCAGGCGGAAACCGTATTCCACCAACGTCTCTTTACGCGAACGGTCGCCCTTATACATGGCGCCCACCTGCGGCACGCTGACGTGGGATTCGTCGATCACCAGCAAGGCGTCCGCTGGCAGGTAATCGTAAAGGGTCGGCGGCGGTGCCCCCGCTTCGCGGCCGGATAAATAGCGGGAGTAGTTTTCGATGCCGTTGCAATAACCCAGCTCGAGGATCATCTCCAGGTCGAAACGGGTGCGCTGCTCCAGACGCTGGGCTTCCACCAGTTTGTTGTTGGAACGCAGGTATTCCAGACGCTCCTGCAACTCGACCTTGATCCCCTCGACGGCGCCCATCAGGGTTTCCCGGGGCGTTACGTAGTGGCTTTTCGGGTAGAACGTGAAGCGCGGCAGCTTGCGCAGCACTTCGCCGGTCAACGGGTCGAATGCCGACAGGCTTTCCACTTCGTCATCGAACAACTCGATGCGGATCGCCTCGAAATCCGATTCCGCCGGGTGAATGTCAATCACATCGCCGCGCACGCGGAACGTTGCCCGAGCGAACTCCATGTCATTGCGGGTGTACTGCAGGTCGGCGAGCCGGCGCAGCAGCTCGCGCTGATCGAGCTTGTCGCCGCGATCCACGTGCAACACCATTTTCAGATAGGTTTCCGGGCTGCCCAGACCATAGATGCAGGAGACCGTGGTGACGATGATTGCGTCCTTGCGCTCCAGCAACGCCTTGGTCGCCGACAGCCGCATCTGTTCGATGTGGTCGTTGATCGAGGCGTCCTTCTCGATGAAGGTGTCCGAGGACGGCACGTAGGCTTCAGGCTGGTAATAGTCGTAGTAGGAAACGAAGTATTCGACCGCGTTGTTTGGAAAGAACGCCTTGAATTCGCCGTACAACTGCGCCGCCAGGGTTTTGTTCGGCGCCAGCACCAGGGTTGGACGCTGCACCTGGGCGATGACATTGGCGATGCTGAAGGTCTTGCCCGAGCCGGTCACACCTAGCAACGTCTGGTGCGCCAACCCGGCTTCGATACCCTCGACCATCAGGCGGATGGCTTCCGGCTGATCGCCGGCGGGCTCGAAGCGGGTGACTAGCTGGAATTCAGACATGAAATACCCTCATGGTCGCGCCCGTCCGGGCAAACCGGACAGCAACGAGAAAGGCCGCAAACGACTGTAGTCGCCCGGGGAAAAAACTGGATTGTGCTCAATGTGGAGCCGATTGCCAGCGCTTTCAAGGCAAACGTCCTACATCCCTTGAAGACTTTGACGACGCCAATCGACTAACGGTCGAAAAATAATCGGAAAAACTTGCCGTAAAAGCCGAATTGTCTGTCGCCATGGGTCGCGGATGGCCTCTATACTAGCTCCCCGTTTGTGCACCGCTCTAGTGCATTCGGCTGGAGCGCGACACGTCCCTCCACACTCCATTCAGAGCCGCCGCAAAAATGAGCCTGTTCTCCGCTGTCGAAATGGCACCACGCGATCCAATCCTGGGCCTCAACGAAGCATTCAACGCCGATACCCGTACCAATAAGGTCAACCTGGGGGTCGGTGTTTATTGCAACGAGGAGGGGCGAATTCCACTCCTGCGCGCCGTTGTCGAAGCCGAGACGATTCGCGTCGCTCAACACGCTTCCCGTGGCTACCTGCCAATCGACGGCATCGCGGCCTATGACCAGGCCGTGCAAAAGCTGCTGTTCGGCAATGATTCGCCCCTGATTGCTTCTGGCCGTGTCCTCACCACCCAGGCCGTTGGCGGCACTGGCGCACTGAAGATCGGTGCCGACTTCCTCAAGCAACTGCTGCCGAACGCCATCGTGGCGATCAGCGACCCGAGCTGGGAAAACCACCGCGCTCTGTTCGAAACCGCTGGTTTCCCGGTGCAGAACTATCGCTACTACGACGCCGCGACCCACGACGTGAACCGTGCCGGCCTGCTGGAAGACCTGAACGCGCTGCCCAATGGCTCGATCGTTGTGTTGCACGCCTGCTGCCACAACCCGACCGGTGTCGACCTGAGCCCTTCGGATTGGAAAAACGTTCTGGACGTGGTTAAAGCCAAGGGGCACGTGCCCTTCCTCGACATGGCCTACCAGGGCTTTGGCGACGGCATCGACGAAGACGCCGCTGCCGTGCGCCTGTTCGCCGAGTCGGGCCTGACCTTCTTCGTGTCCAGCTCGTTCTCCAAATCCTTCTCGCTGTACGGCGAGCGCGTAGGCGCCCTGTCGATCGTCAGCGAATCCAAAGAAGAAAGCGCGCGCGTACTGTCGCAAGTCAAACGCGTGATCCGCACCAACTACTCCAACCCGCCGACCCACGGTGCAAGCATCGTGGCTGCCGTGCTCAACAGCCCGGAACTGCGCGCCCAGTGGGAAGCGGAACTGGCGGAAATGCGCCTGCGGATTCGCGGCATGCGCACCCAGATGGTCGACCTGCTGGCGAAAAACGCACCTCAGCGTGATTTCAGCTTCGTCGGTCGCCAGCGCGGCATGTTCTCCTACTCCGGCCTGAGCGTTGAACAGGTTCACCGCCTGCGCAACGAGTTCGGCATCTACGCCCTGGACACTGGCCGTATCTGCGTGGCCGCGCTGAACCAGAGCAACATCAAGGTTGTGACGGATGCCATCGTTCAGGTGATCTGAACCGCGCCGTGATACGAAAAACGGGAAGCCTCAGGGCTTCCCGTTTTTTATTTGTCTCAGATAAATCTCAAAGCCGAGGCTCATCCCTCTAAACTTCACACGTACTGAATTTCCAAGAGAGCTGATATGAAAATTGATGACCTACGCGCCGACCGCGACGACCTGGATGACTTCATCCCCCGCACCCCCGCAGCCAAACGCGGCAACAACCTGGTGCTGCAAGTCGCCGCCGGCGTATTCCTCGGCGGCCTGGCCCTGTGGCTGGTACAACTGGGCGCCACGGCGCTTTACGCCAAGCTGATGCTGGGCACGATCACCTTCGGCAGTTAAGCCAATTCGCTCGCACGCTGGCTGGCAGCATCGTCGAACGCAACGTAGAGCGATTCGGCGATCTGGCTCTTGATCGCTTTAGCGCTTTCCAGGCCCAGGACAAAGCCCTCGGCCTTGCCACCGGCACGGTTCAAATCTTCAGCGGTGCTTGCCCCAGTGATGGCATCGAACAGTTTTTCGGCGTGCGGGCCGACGCCTTTTGGCAGCGTGATCTGCGCGATGCTCATGCGAGCACCTCGCTGTTTGCAGACGGGATGGATGTGTAAGTCATGGCGCATACCTTTTCGGCTGAGGGCCGGTAGCGCGTGTAACCACTTCCGGGCGGCCATGGTAGACCTGCGATGCGGTTCTGGTAACCGCCAATCACCGATAATTCACCGCCCGTCCCACCGAATTTGCCAGAGCGCTACCAAACGCTTGACTTCTCTTTTTGAATCAGTAACATAGGCGCCATTCCGCGATAGCTCAGTTGGTAGAGCAAGTGACTGTTAATCACTGGGTCCCTGGTTCGAGTCCAGGTCGTGGAGCCAGACAGCAAAACCGAAAAGCCCCTGAATCGAAAGGTTCAGGGGCTTTTTTGTGGGCTGCATAAATGCAAAAGATCGCAGCCTGCGGCAGCTCCTACAGGTGTGCATCAATCCCGTGTAGGAGCTGCCGCAGGCTGCGATCTTTTGATCTTCTGGCTACAAGTCGTCAGACATGCTCACTACTCTTGGCCAGCACCGGCCGCGGTTCCACCGCGCCATGGGCCGATTCCACCACCGGAATCTCCTTCCCATCGCAGTCATGCAGCTTGCCGTCGCTGAAGTAATCCCCTTCACGCAATGCCGCCAGGTCCTGATAACGCAGGACCCGTTCGGTGCCCGCGGCGAATACCGACTGCTGGTCGGAGTTGCCCGCCGTGAGGTGGTTGAAGGTCAGGTTGAGCACGATCGCCATGATCGCCGAAGAGCTGATGCCCGAGTGGAAGATGGTGGCGAACCAGCCAGGGAAATGATCGTAGAAGTTCGGTGCAGCGATCGGGATCATGCCGAAGCCGATAGACGTTGCAACGATGATCAGGTTGACGTTGTTGCGATAGTCAACCTTAGACAGCGTACGAATGCCGCTGGCCGCGACAGTGCCGAACAGCACGATGCCGGCGCCGCCCAGCACGGAGGTCGGCACGGCGGCGATGACCCGCCCCATGAACGGCAGCAGGCCGAGGATGACCAGGAACAGCCCGCCGGTGGCGACCACATAGCGACTCTTGATGCCGGTCACCGCCACCAGCCCGACGTTCTGGGCGAAGGCGCTTTGGGTGAAGGAGCCGAAGATCGGCGCGATCATGCTCGACAGCATGTCTGCCCGCAGGCCATTGCCCAGGCGCTTGGAGTCGACCTTGGTGTCGATGATCTCACCGACCGCCAGGATGTCCGCCGAGGTTTCCACCAGGGTCACCATGACCACGATGCACATCGACAGGATCGCCGCGAAGTGGAACGTCGGCATGCCGAAATGGAACGGCGTGGGGAATCCGAACATCGGGCCCTGGGCCACGGACGAGAAGTCTGCCATGCCGAGAAACACCGCGATGATCGTGCCGATGACCATCGCCAGCAGGATCGACAGTCGCGAGATAGTCGCGCTGCCGATCTTGCTCAAGAACAACACCAGCACCAGCGTCACCGCCGCCAGGCCGATGTTGGCCATGCTGCCGAACTCCGGAGAATGGCTGTTGCCGCCCATCGCCCAACGTGCGGCCACCGGCATCAGGGTCAGGCCGATGGTGGTGATCACGATCCCCGTGACCAGCGGCGGAAAGAATTTGGTGATTCGCGAGAACACCGGCGTGATCAACAAACCGATCAGGGACGCCGCGATCACCGCCCCCAGAATCGACTGAAACCCGCCCTCCCCGCCACTGCTGACAATCGCCACCATGGTTGCGACACCCGAGAACGACACGCCCTGCACCAGCGGCAACTGACAACCGAAAAACGGCAGACCCAGGGTTTGCAGCAACGTGGCCAGCCCCCCCGCAAACAATGAAGCAGCAATCAACAAACCAATGTCCGCCGGCGACAGCCCGGCAGCCTGACCAATGATCAAAGGCACCGCGACGATGCCACCGTACATGGTCAGAACATGTTGCAGGCCGTAAGCCATATTCGCGCCGATCCCGAGGTTTTCGTCTTCGGGCCGTTGGTGTGAAACATGGGGCGTTTTCATGTTAGGGGGTTCCCTGGTTTTTGTTATGCGCACACTGTATGCAAGAGTCAGGACAAATGTCCATAGAGTTGTATACAACTTACACGTCAAATTATGAACGGTCGGTCATGCAGACTGTGTGCCATCGCTCATCAAAACCTTGAAATACATCCTCCCGGCTCATTCTCCCTCGCCCGCTAGTCTTTTGAGTTCCTGACGACCGTCGGTCGTATTCACCCTCTTTCATATACATATAAAGTATGCATAATGAAGCCATTCGAAATTCAGTTCCACAAGGCAAAGAACGCGGCCAACAAACTCAAACACGGCATCAGCCTGGCCGAGACAGAATCGGTGTTCCATGACGAACGTGCCCTGACTGTCCAGGACGATCACCATGATGAACAGCGCTGGGTCACCGTAGGAATGGATGGCAAAGGGCATTTGCTGGTGGTCGCGTACACCTATCGTGATCCGAATTTCGTACGAATCATTTCCGCGCGTCGCGCCAGCAACAATGAGCGCCGCCAGTATCAGGAGGCCTGACCCATGAAAGACGAATATGACTTCGGCGAAGCCAAGCGCGGGGCCGTTGCCTCGAGCAAAGGCAAAACCCGCATCACCATAATGCTCGATGACGTCGTCATCGAGGCCGCTCGGGCTCTGGCGGAAAGCGAGGGGTACGGTTACCAGACCGCAATCAACAACACCTTGCGCCGGGCCTTGCTGGCGGACCAGGGCTCCACGGCAGAATCCGGCGTTACCGGGCATCTCAAAAAGCGAATCACGCCGTCCGAACTGAAAGCGCTGGAGAAAAAACTTTCCGAAGCACTTAAGGAGATCCATCGCGTGATGGAGCCCGAAGCACGGCCCTGACGCAAAAAGGGGCAGATTGATCCAATCTGCCCCTTTTTTGTGTGCACGATGATTGCGTCTACTGCAGTTCGATCAACCTTTCCAGTGTTCGGATCAGCAGCGCATTTTCGGGCACTCGAATGCCGAACTCGTCATCCAGCAGGGCAATCAGTTCCTGAATATCGGCCACCTCCCGGCGTTCACTTTCCTGCCCGATGCGGTGTAACGCGAAACTGCCATTGTTCAGCGTACGCCGCCAGCCCTCCCCGGTCCGCGCCACCATCAGTTGCCTGGTGAAGGACGACTCCGGATGGGTCGAGACATACCAGTTGCCAACGGCGTAATCGATGTCTTCCTGGCGCTGCAGATCGAAGATATACATCTGCCGCCATTCGTCTCCTAGCCGCGCGCGAAGGGTGTAGCCATCCACGTGCTGGTCGATGCGATACGGCTCATGGGGCGTGGGTTGTTCCCCGCGGCTGTCCAGCAATAGCGGCGCGGTGGGCACCATGCCGCCGAAGCCGACGTCACTGATATAGCGCTCGTCGTCCAGAGTCACCAAGCTCAGGCGATGGGTGCGGGCAGGCCAGGCACCTTCCGGTTGCCCAATGACCACGCGACCGCTGATACCCCGCGCGTCAAAACCCAGCGTTTGAAGCAAGGCCAGGTACAAATTGTTGAGTTCGTAGCAATAACCACCGCGCCCGTCATGCAGCACTTTGCGCTCGATCGATGGCAAGTCGATCCACACCGGTTCGCCCGACAGCGTCGCAAGGTTTTCAAAAGGGAAAGCGCCGGTGTGGCGGAACTGCAACTGGCGCAGGGTTTCAAGTGTGGGTGGCGGGGGCGCATCGAAGCCCAGGCGCTGCAGGTACAGGGTGGGGTTGGTCAGGCGTGGCTCGCTCATCGTTCAATCCTTTTGCACGCAGGGCGGATCGCTCCGTCAATGGGCCCTATGTATAAAGGATGAGCCGGCGCCACCGACAATTGATTTCACCAATCGCCCCGCCCATCCACTAGCGGCGCTTGCGTGAACCCAATTGAATCCAGGTCGGCGCATGATCGCTGGCGTGCTCTTCATTACGCACCCAGGCATCCACGCCAGCCTCCTGCAAGTACGGACTCAAGGCCGGGTTGAGCAGCAGATGATCGATGCGCAGCCCGGAGTTCTTTTGCCAGTGCTGGCGAAAATAATCCCAGAAGGTATAGATGCGCTCTTCGGGGTACAGATGGCGCAGTGAATCAGTCCAACCCTGATCCAGCAGGCGCTGATAACACTCGCGGCTTTCCGGTTGCAGCAACGCATCCTTGAGCCAGGAACGCGGGTTGTAGATGTCCCTATCGGTAGGCACCACGTTGTAGTCACCGGCCAGCACCACCGGATGTTCGCTGCTCTGCAACGTCTGCGCATAGCGGATCAGTCGCTCGAACCACGCCAGTTTGTAATCGAATTTCGGCCCCGGTTGCGGGTTGCCGTTGGGCAAATACAGACAGCCGACCAGCACGCCATGCACCGCCGCTTCCAGATAGCGGCTGTGGGTATCGCTGTCATCGCCCGGCAAACCTCGCCGACTTTCCAGCGGCTGCGCATCCCGCGCCAGAATCGCCACTCCGTTCCATGACGACTGCCCCTGCCACACCGCGCCATAGCCGATCGCCTGCAGCTCGGCGGCGGGAAAGGCGCTGTCCACCGACTTGAGTTCCTGCAAACAGGCAATGTCGGGTTTCTCGCGCTCAAGCCACGCCAACAGGTTGGGCAATCGGGCGCGCATGCCGTTGACGTTGAAGGTCGCGATTTTCAGCTTTTTCATGGCCAGCGGTCCGTTTGGCGGGGTGTTCTGGTTGGGACCGCTTTGCCTCACGGTGGTTGCGTCAGGCCACGCGATTGAACCACTCGTCATCCAACCGGCACCAACCGCCCTGCCCTGAGCACCAAATTCAGGTAACCACTCACTTTCTGCAGAGGCACCCTGATGAATACCAAACTCACATCGCTGCTACTCGCCGGGTTGTTATCCGCCGCTTCGCTGACAGCCATTGCCGCGTCCAACGACGGGGCCGACACGACAGGCACTAAATCAGGCGCCACCAGCGGCCCGGTCATGCCGCCGGACAACACCCCCGCCTCGCCCTCGGGCGGCAATGCCGGTGACGGTGGCGCCACTGGATCATCAGCCGGCAGTGCCGGTGGTGCCAGCGGCTCCAACTCAGGCTCCGGCGCAGGTGGCGGTACCGGATCGGCCGGCGGCAGTACCGGTGGTGCCGGCGGCGGTACAGGCAGCTGAACGCGTAAAGGCAGCCGATGGTGGTAAACCGTCGGCTGCTGCGATTGGACCGCCCCTTACATCTGCTTGATCGGTGGCGGATTCCATTTGCCGTTCAAAGCCTCGGCTTTTGGTCCATACAGCCGCATGGTCAGGTTGAACGGGCCTTTGGGCGCCGGCAGCCAATTGGCTTCTTGATCCTTGCCGGGGCTTTCGTTCTGAAAGTAGATATCCAGTGACCCATCGGCATTGGTTTTGAACGGCATCCAACTGCTGACGGCAAAGCGATTGAGCCCGTTGGCGACCTGGAAGCCCTCCGGGTCGTACAGTGTGATCGACCAGAACGCGTTCACCGGCGGCACCTCGCCCTTGTCGAAGTGCAGCACATACTTGTTCGCGCCATCGAGCGCCTTGCCATTGGCATCACCCAGGTTCAACGGATAAATCGCATCCTCGGGCAAATTGGCGCCCAATCCGACCTGGGCCACGATGGCCCGCTTGAGATAGTAGTTGCCGTATACGCCTACGGTATCGGTGTTCATGGACCAGCCATTGGCCACCCGCGCCAGGGTGTCGACTTTCCACTTCATCAGCGCCTGCGCGTCCTGCGGCACGTTCTGCAGCGCCGCCTTGATATCCGGGTCCAACGCTTCCATGTCGAACGGCTTGCCAGGTTCGATGCCGATCCGTCGCATCTGCGCCAGGATCGGCTGATCGGTACTGTGGGCCGGATGCACCTTGAGCAACTCGGCGGCGTAGGCGAAATATTTGCCGACTGGCAGGGTGTCGACCTGAATCTTCGGTGGCGTCTGCATGTCCACCGCCGGGTCGATCTTGACGGTGACCGGCTCAGGATCTTTACCGAGCCGCGACAACGGCGTCACCGTATAGCCGGCCTGAATCTTGTGCACCGCCGCATAATCAGCGGCGCCATCGGTTTTGGTACGGCCGATGATCCACACGTAAGGCGTCGGTGCAGGCAAGTGCTGCAACCCGGCCGGCACCGTGCCGGTCCAGCCCGGCGGCGTCACCAGAAACTGCGCGGCCCCGGTGCCCGTGGTACGCCAGCCCGGCGAGGCGAACACGTCACTCCACATGTCGAGCATCGGCAACAGGTAGAAGCGCCCGGCGGTGTCCGGTGCGGCAATCACCAGCGGTTCCTTGGTCAAGTCGAGCCAGGCGATGGAATACAGCGTGTCGAAATTCGAACGCACCACGCCCTTGAAGCTTGCCGGCGGATACTCCGGCACGCTCACGAACATGTTCATGGGTCCCTTGCCGAATGCCTTGCCCGGCTCGATGTTGGTGAACTGCTTTCGCGTGATGTCCATGGTCAACAGCGGGTAAAAATAGACGTAGGCATCGATGCCAATGCTGTGGGCTTCTTCGGGACTGACTTTCGACTGCGCGTGACTGGCCAGTGGAAAAATGGCGGAGGCTGCAACGGTCAGAGCAACGGCTGTCAATGCTTGGGTAATCAACATGTTGGCGATCGTCCGTGCGTAGGGGAGCGCGGCGGGGCTCGGCAGCGCTAACGGAACTTTAGACGATCATATGAACGTGCCCTGACGACCGGACAGCCGGCGCCACCGCGATGTTGCAGCGGTGAAACACCGCTCCATCAATGTCCCCGCTGCATCCGTCGAATCGCACTGTGCAAATGCGCCCGCGCACTCTCGGCATCCCCCCTGCGCATTTGCTCATAGGCATATTGGGCGATGTCGTGGGGCACCGGCAGCAGCTCTCGCTGGGTCGCCATCGCCAGTAACTGCACCTGGGCGGCACGTTCCAGGTAGTACAGATCGTCCCAGGCTTCAGCGAGGGTCGGCCCGGCGACGATCACCCCGTGATTCTTCAAAAACAGGATGTCGGCGTTGCCCATGGCACTGGCGATCCGATCGCCTTCGGATGCATCCAGGGCCAGGCCGTTGTAGTGTTCATCCACCGCCGTGCGGCCGTAGAACTTCAGGGCTGTCTGCCCGAGCCACAGCAACGGCGGACCTTGCAACAGGCACAACGCCGTGGCGTGGGGCATGTGCGTGTGAAACGCGACTTTCACCCGCGGCAATCGCTGATGCAGCCGCGCATGGATATGGAACGCCGTCGCTTCCGGCTGACCTTCCCCGTCCACAACTTGGCCATGAAAATCACAGACCAGCAGGTTGTCCGCCGTGATTTCTTCAAAGGCGTACCCGTACGGGTTCACGAAAAACAGATCATCGCGCCCCGGCACCATGGCCGAGAAATGATTGCAGATCCCCTCCTCCAGCCCATGCCGCGCCGCCAGTTGAAAGCACGCCGCCAGCTCCGTGCGCGTGGTGATGACGGTCGGCGAGTCCAGGTCCAGGCCGGCGTAAGTGCAAGAATGCGAACGACCTGCGAGTGTATGTGCCATGACGCTGACTCCGCGTATTACCAGCCAAGGGACGTGAACAAGGGCACCACCTGATCCAGCGTGTTCAATATCGCATCGGGCCGGTAGTCGGGGAGCAATTGCCGACCGGTGCCACGGTCGATCCACACGCAACGAAAGTGCATGTCACGAGCGGCAGTGTGATCCAGCGTCGGGCTGGCGCAGATGTGTACCACCTGCTCGCGGCTGACACCCAGTTGTTGGTGGGCGTAGTCGAACAACCGTGGGTTTGGCTTGTAGGCGCCGGCCTGCTGAGCGGTGATGACCCGGTCGATGTACCCGCCAAGCTGATCGACGTTGCCGGCGATGATGTCGTCGTCGGTATTGGAGACGATGCACAGCTTGAAGCCCATCGCCTTGAGTTGTGCCAGTGTCGCCTTCACTTCGGGGAACGGCGGCATCCGCGGAATCGCCTCGGCCAGGCGTTGACTGTCCTGTGGCGTGCTAGACAGGCTCAGTTCCTCCAGCGCCAGTTGCAACCCGAGGGTGCTCAGTTGCCGGAACGAGCGATGGGGCGGAATCTGTTCCAGCCGATGCTCGTGCCGGTCATAGACTTCGATCAGGCGCTGGGCATCCACGGCGTGCTCGCCTTTGTCATGCAGGATTTCGCCCACCACGGCATTGAGGCCTTCATCCCATTGGATCAGTGTGCCGTAGCAATCGAAGGTCAACCATTCGGGGCGCGGGGTGTTTTGCAGGGTCATGGCAGCATCCTCTTGACGTTGTGGCCTTCAGATTACGAGTCAACAGTGATAGTGTGAAATTAAATTAATACCGACACGTCAGTTGAAAAATAAATATCAAGGTGCCCGTCATGCTCGATCTCGAATTGCTCAAGACCTTCGTTTGCGTGGCGGATGAAGGCAGCTTTACCCGTGCGGCCGAGCGTGTGCATCGCGCTCAATCCACCGTGAGCCAGCAGGTGCGCAAGCTCGAAGAGCTGGTCGGCCATTCGCTGCTGCTGCGTGATCGCACCGGGCAAAACATCAGCGTGACCGAGCACGGCGAAATGTTGATTCACTATGCGCGACGCCTGCTGGCCCTGTCCTCAGAGGCCGTCGAGGCGCTGGCCAGCGACGTCGATCTGGAGATTTTGCGCATCGGTGTGCCTGAAGACTTCGATGCCCGGCGCATGGCGCTGATTCTTGCCGGCTTCAACCGGCAACAACCCCAGGCGCGCCTGGAAACCGTCAGCGGCATGAGCACCGACCTCAAGCAGAAACTCGCCAGCGGTGACATCGACATCGCACTGGTCAAGCGCGAACCGGACAGCGGCCCGAGCTGGGCGGCCTGGCCGGAAGAACTGGTGTGGGTCAAAGGTGCGCAAACCCTGGCCGCCAACGATGTGGTGCCCCTGGCGCTGTTTCCTCAGGGCTGCCTCTATCGACAACGGGCCATCCGTTTGCTGGACGTGGCCCAGCGGCCGTGGCGAGTCGCGTTCGGCAGCCATAGCCTGACCGGGATTCAAGCCGCCGTGGCCTGTGGCCTGGGCATTTCGGTATTGCCGGCGTCGGCGGTCCTGCCCGAGCACAGCGTCTGCACCGACCTGCCGACACCGCCGCCTACGGAACTGGCGCTGATCAGCCGCGAAGGTGCGTTGAGTGGGCTGCAACGGTCGCTGGTGGAGTTTTTGCGGGTGGAATTGAGCCCGGCATGAAAGCTGTCAGATCAGTTCATCGACTTCATCGAGGGTCAGTCGAGGAATCAACGTTCGGGGAATCCTGGAGACCGCTCACTCAGGCGCATGGCGTCGGTGAACAGCGCCGGTTGCTGCTCGGAAAAGCAACCACCTTGCCGCTGTCCGATTACAGCTGGCTTTGCCCATTCACTACCATTTTGGTCTCGGTGCCTGGCAACTGCAGCGCCGGCAGTCTGGACGGCAAGTCCAACTGCTGCAGCACTGGCGTGTCGTAGCCATACACATCCGGCTTGAACGTCACCCGCCCCTCGTTGCTCAGATCGACCGTCCAGTACGCCAACAACACCGGCACCTTGACCGGGAGCTTGATGTTCTCTGTCTTGCCATTGGCCAACTGCTTTTGAATCCCCTCACTGTTCCAGCGCGTGGGGTCGTTGAACAGCAACTCCACCAATTGCAGCGGGTTTTCCACGCGAATACAGCCGGAACTGGTAGCGCGCATGGACTTGGCGAACAGCTCGCGATGGGGCGTGTCGTGCAGGTAAATCGAGTAGTCGTTGGGGAAACGTATGACCACCTGCCCTAACGAGTTGGTCGGGCCGGCATCCTGGCGCAGCGTCAGGCCGCGGGCGTTGTACCAGTCGATGCCAGCCGGATCGAGCACATTGCCCGCCCGATCGAGCACGCGGATCCGGTTGGCCGCCAGGTAATCCGGGTTCTGCTGAATCTTGGGCAACATGTCTTTGGTCAGAATCGTCGGCGGCACGGTCCAGGTCGGGTTGAAGGTGATGTAGGTAATTTCCGACTGGAACACCGGCGTGCTGCGAAACGGCTTGCCGACCTGCACCCGGGAGCGCCAGATCGGCTGACCGTCACGGTACAGCGCCACCTTGTAGCCGGCGATGTCCACCACCACAAAAGTGCCCTGCAGCTTGTACAGCAACCACCGCGCGCGCTCCATGTTCACCCGGACCTGATCGATCCGTGCCTGCACCGGCACATTCAGCGCCGCCAGGGTCGTCGCACCCGCGACGCCATCGGCCCCCAGATACTGCTCGGTCTGATACTTCTTCACCGCAGCGATCAGCTTGTCGTCGTAATCGGTGCGCTTGCCCTTGTGCGGTTCCAGGTAACCGCCGGCCACGAGACGCGCCCGCAACTGTGCCACCGCCGCACCGTCCATCCCAGGTTTGAGCGACTGCCCCTCGGCGACTGTCGGCCAGCCACCGGCATCGCGAACCTGACGCAACCGCGCCAACGCCTCGCGCAGGCTGCGATACACCGCTTCCTGAGGCGGCGCTATCGCAAAGGCACGGGCCACGTCGTGAGCATCCAGGGCGGTAAAAAAGCTGTTCACGTCCTCGCGAGGATCCACGCCTTCGGGCTCGAAGTTCCAATGGAAATCCAGGCGGGACGGGTCCACCTTGCCGCGGCGCAATTGCAAAAGCGCGGTGATATAGGTGCGGGTCAGTGCGATATCGAAGGCGGCGGCCTGGGCCGGGGTCGGTGCGGAGGCTTGCATCAACATTTGCGCCTCGGCCAGCTCATCGCCTCTAAAATCCGCAGGGTTCAAGCCATCGGCCGACGTTTCATTGAGGCTTTTGAGTAGTTGAGTGAAATCGCGCCCGTCTGTCCAGGCGGCACGGTAGTTGCGATGGGAATAGAAATAGAGAACGACGCGGTTGATGTCCATCCGTTGGTGTTTGCGCGAGGTCAGCAGCGGCGGAAACGAGGATTGCAGGGGCTCCAGCGCGGCCTGGATGCCTTGACCGACCACATCGTCGGGCCTGGCGGACAATTCGCTGATGAATGCAGATGACGGCACAATCGGCGAAGTTTCACCGAACGCAGTGCCGCTGATCAGAAAGACCATAACAAACGCGGGGCTTATGACGAATAACCTTGTTAATTGCACCATGGATAATCCTTAATCTCCCGCAAATCAAAAAGCTAGCGTGCAACTCGCTGCTAGACTCGAACATATTCCTGTTGAGATATACATATGGCGCTACATCGCTTTGGCTTGCAACTCACAGCGCTGCTGTTGACGTCGGCCTTCATCGCCACAGCCTACGCCGATTCGCTTGAAGTCGCGCTGGCCAAAGCCGCCCCAAATGCCAATGCCAAGGTCATCGCCCTGGCAGTAAAAGCCACCCAATGCACCCGCGCACAAGGCGCGCCAGCGGCACAAAGGCTGGCAGTGATCGATTACTCCCTGCCTTCGACCGAACAACGGCTGTGGGTGTTCGATCTTAAAAAGCGCAAATTACTGTTCCACGAACTCGTCGCCCATGGCCGCAACAGCGGCGAAAACATGGCCACTCAGTTCTCCAATCAGAACGAAAGCTTCGCCACCAGCCTTGGCCTGTTCCGCACCCAGGAAAGCTATCGCGGCCAGAACGGCTACTCCCTGCGCATGGAAGGCCTGGAGCCGGGCTTCAACGATAACGCCTTTGATCGCGCAATCGTCATTCACGGCGCACCGTACGTCAGCCCGGTGCTGGCCCGCGCCAACGGCCGTATCGGCAGAAGCCTGGGTTGCCCAGCCGTCCGACCGGCGATCGCGCACAAGCTGATCGACTCGATGAAAGACGGCCAGTTGCTGTTTTCCTACTACCCCGACCAGCGCTGGCTGAAGTCGTCTTCCTACATCAATTGTGGGAGTGGGACGGTGGCGTCGTCGGAGAAGTCCACCTCCCGGCGGTAAACACCGCTCGACAAAGTCAACGCGTGACCGCACGCCGGTGACTATCTACACTCGCGGGGATGCCACTGATCTTCAGCCTCCCCGGGAATCCCTGCATGAACCTTCAACATCGCAACAACATCAACGTGATGGGTGAAGGTCCGGCCACCTTGGTGTTCTCCCACGGTTTTGGTTGCGACCAGACCATGTGGGGCTATTTGCTCCCGCACTTCTCTTCCCGCTTCAAGGTCGTGCTGTACGACCTGGTCGGCGCCGGCCAGTCGGACCTGAGCGCCTACGACCGGATAAAGTACGATTCGCTGGCGGGCTACGCGGCAGACCTGAAAGAGATCATCGATCAATACGCCAGCGGCCCCGTGGTGCTGGTCGGCCACTCGGTGAGTGCCATGATCGGCGTGCTGGCTGACCGACTGGATCCCGGTCGCATCGCCGCCCACATCATGATCGGCCCCTCGCCCTGCTACATCGATTCGCACGACTACGTGGGCGGTTTCACGCTCGAAGACATCCACTCCCTGCTCGACACCCTAGACAGCAATTACCTCGGCTGGTCCAGCAGCATGGCCCCGGTGATCATGGGGGCGCCCGGGCAACCGGCCCTGGGCGAAGCGCTCACCAACAGTTTCTGTAGCACCGAGCCGGAAATCGCCAAGCAATTCGCACGGGTGACGTTCATGTCCGACAACCGCCGGGACGTCGCCGGGCTGACGACCCCGACGCTGATCCTGCAGTCCAGTGACGACCTCATCGCCCCGGTCGCCGTCGGCCAATACCTGCATGAGCAAATGCCCAATAGCACGTTGAGCCTGGTCGCCAACGTCGGCCATTGCCCGCACATGAGCGCGCCCAGTGCCTGCTCCGAAGCCATGAACACCTTCCTGTCGCCCTGGGAACGCGTTCATGTCGACTGATCTACCGCCATTGCCCGACCCGCATACGCTGTTTGAAAACGCGCCTTGCGCACTGGTGGTGACCAAAGAGGACGGTACGATCCTGCGGGCCAACCTGACGTTCAGCAACTGGATCGGCTTCAGTCAGCCAGAGCTGTGCGGCCGACGTTTCCAGGACCTGCTGACCATGGGCGGGCGCATCTTTCACCAGACCCACTGGGCGCCGCTGATGCAGATGCAAGGTTCGGTGGCCGAGGTCAAACTCGACCTGCTGCACCGCGACCGGCATACCATCACCATGCTGCTCAACGGCGTACGACGCGAACACGCCAACGGCGCGTTCTACGAACTGGCGCTGTTCGGCACCACCGACCGCGACAAGTACGAGCGCGAACTGCTCAACGCCCGCAAACTCGCCGAAGCCCTGCTGCAAGAAAAAACCACCGCCGAAACGGCGCTGCAGCACGCCCAGGCCGAACTCAACCAGGCGTATGAAATAGCCCAGCGCCGAGCATCGTTTGCCGAGCAAATGGTCGCCATCGTCAGCCATGACCTGAAAAACCCGCTGACGGCCATCAAAATGGCCTCAGGCATCCTCGCCCGCAGCGAGCGCACGGCCAAGGAGACGCAACTGCTGGGCCACATCAGTCAATCGTCCGAACGCGCGCAACGGATGATCGCCGATCTGCTGGACTTCGCCCTCGCCCGCGTCGGCCAGGGCATCAGCATCGCTCCCTCGACCATCGACCTGCACTACGTCACCCGGCAAAGCATCGACGAATTGCGCGTGACCTTTCCCGGCGCACAACTCGTTCATCAATCTTTTGGCAATGGCAGCGTTTATCTGGATGCCGATCGCCTGCAGCAAATCATCGGCAATCTGGTGGCCAACGGCGTGGCTTACGGCGACTTGCAGCAGCCGATCATCATCAGCTCCCGCCTGCAAGACCATACGGCGATTGTCGCCGTGCACAACCAAGGCCCCGTCATCCCGCCGGCGTTGATCGACGTGCTGTTCGAACCCATGACCCGCGGCACCGAGGACGACAGCGAACTGCGCAGCGTCGGCCTGGGTTTGTTCATCGTCCGGGAAATCGCCCAGGCCCATGGCGGCGATGTCGCCGTTAGCTCCAGCGCCGACAGCGGGACCCTGTTCAGCGTGCGCTTTCCGTTAAAGGACGGCGCCGCACCGAAGAGCTAGTCGAGATATTTCAAACAAGGAGAGTCCGGGAACCATGAACACCCTAAAAAGCACGATCATCCTCGGTAGCCTGCTCACCCTGTCGTCGCTGGCACAGGCAGAGCAAGGCCCGTCACATCTGGACAGCGTCATTGAGCAGGGTCAGTTGCGGGTCTGCACCACCGGCGATTACAAGCCCTACACCTTCAAAGCCGAAGACGGCGAATATTCCGGCATCGACATCACCATGGCCCGCTCCCTGGCCGACAGCCTTGGCGCCAAAGTCCAATGGGTGCCCACCACCTGGAAAACCCTGATGCCCGACCTTATCGCCGGCAAGTGCGACATCGGCATGGGCGGGATCTCGGTCACCCTCGAACGGCAGAAAAAAGCCTTCTTCAGTACCACCCTGGACGTCGACGGCAAGATCCCGCTGGTGCGCTGTGAAGAGCAGGCGCAGTACCAGACGATCGAGCAGATCAACCAACCTGCGGTGCGCCTGGTCGAACCTGCCGGCGGCACCAACGAAGCCTTCGTTCACGCCTTCCTGCCCAAGGCGCAACTTCAGCTGCACGACAACGTCACCATCTTTCAACAGTTGTTGGACAAAAAGGCGGACGTGATGATCACCGACGCTTCCGAAGCGCTGTATCAGCAGAAGTTGAAACCCGGTTTGTGCGCGGTCAACCCGACGCAATACATGCAGTACGGCGAAAAGGCCTACCTGCTGCCGCGCGATGACATGACCTGGAAATTGTATGTGGACCAGTGGCTGCATTTGGCCAAGGTCACCGGCAATTACCAGAAGGTCCTCGGTCAGTGGATCGCGGTACCCAAGTAGCCCTGTAGCGGCTGGCGAAGCCTGCGTCCGACTGCGCGGCAGTCGCCGGCCGATCAATCGTCGTGCAGTAGGCCGGAGCTGTATTCACCGTAACTGCTGCCCAAGGCGCTGCCGTGGACACTCATGTTGTCCGGGTGGCTATTGGTGGGGCCTGGGCCGAATCCACTGGGCACGGTGTCGTCCGAATAACGATGAGCAGTACTGACACCGGAACAGGCGCTCAACAGAACGGCACTGGTAATGAGCGCGACCTTGATGACGTTTGGGATCATTTTTATTGTTCCTGCGAAGTGGGCTTGTGCCTTCATCCTAGGCTGCAGCCCGGGCAGAGATGGTGAAACTTCGCAGGGCGACAGCCTTGGTTCAGGATGCTGTGGCGAGGGAGCTTGCTCCCGCTGGACTGCGTAGCAGTCCCCTGCTTTTTCCAAACCAATCGGGGCCGCTTTGCGGCCCAGCGGGAGCAAGCTCCCTCGCCACACATGTTTTTTTCGTCCAGAGATTTTCTTGAGTGAACAGCATCAGGTTCAGAGTTTTCTTGAACAATGAGGCAATCATCAAATAGAGCAGCGTCCTACACGACGTTGGGAAATGTCCGTAGACTTGCGCATTGCTGTGCCTTTGTCATGAGACCTATAGTCCCGAGCGCGCCCCAATGGCGTATCGGGTTTGGCGACTCGATGACAAAGCACAGAAACCTCCGAGTTCTCTCGGAGCGTTTCTGAACGCTTGGCTACCTTTTTTGGTGGCTGTGCGTGGGAGACCCCAGGGTCTGCCGGTTTGCCTTGTCCCGGTTCGCCAACCTGCGTACAGCTGCCACCCATTGTTTGGCGACATTGAGTGGTAGATAACCTCAATACAAGGAATCACTCATGAACGAATACATGGCTCTAACCAGCAACGCCGACGACCTCCCCTCACTGTATGTGAACACCACCCAACCCCTGCACTCCCTGCTCAGCACCGCCTGCTACCGGATTCAAGCCGTAACGCAGGTCCTCGAAAACCTCGCCATGCGCGGCGAAATCAGCTCCGACTCCGTCATCCTCAGCGACTTCGCATTGTTGTGCGCCATACCGTTGCGCGATGGGTGCGATGTGCTAGATGTGATTGCGCGGCGGATGGATGCTGAGCCGGCGTGATGTAAAAAAGGGCGTCCGGCAAGGACGCCCTTCGACTTCACAATTCGATGCCTCTTTTTAATCAGGGGTTACTGATGTGTTGATTTAGTCCCGCAGCAAAAAACCGGCGATTCTACATCGCGACTCTGGTCAATCGCTGCAAGTCAGAGATGATTGCTGCATTTCTGTCTTCAATCACATCCTCCTGTATATGACAGATCACAGACTTCAGTAACTCCGTGCGGGTCATATGGGTTGCCTCAAGGAGCACTATGAAATCATCAGCGACATAGGGATTCACCTTCATCGAAAGCCGCTTCATCGAATGTGACAGCGTCAACTGGCGACATGTCATCTGCTTCGATAGCCATTCAGAAAACTCATCATGCGTTCTCTGCAAACGAGTGGCAGACTTAGTCTCCACCAGTACTCTCAAGTAATAACTGATGAACAGTTTTCGCGTCTGAACGCTGGCTTCCTTAGTCACGACATGCATCGCCGCATCAAGGACATCAAGGTAAATCGCAGGCAGCCGCGCCTCGATGGGGATCAATTGCTGCTTTCGTGCTTCTTTAATAGAGGGCGTGGATTGCGCTGGGATTGCGACGACAGTGTCACAATCGTCGCAGACTCCCACCAAAATTTCCTTTGCCTGACCTTGGCCATCGCTGAAGGGCACATCGCGTCGAACATAAGTCGTGGTAACAATTTGCTGGCAGTGCTCGCAGAGAGCCTTGCCTTGATCACCTTCAAATAGAAGCTTCATACGCTCCCTCAACGATGGACGCTAATAAACCAAGCGCTTGGATCGATAAAATAGAATTTTATGTACCAGCCCCCGGTTTTCAGCACGTGAACTTCAATACTGGAGACCGAGTGATGCGCACTAGAGCTGTGCTGTTTGCCACTGCACCGCTTGATGACGTCTATCACCTCCTGTGCAGATACCTCCCCAGTCGCCAGTAAATTTTTGACATCGATAGAGCCGCGAGAAGCATGTTGGTAATCGCCCGTCTCTAGAGCTGATAGCACATCACGTTGGGCTTTCTTGAAGCCTTTTTCCATTGCGACCCCTAATGTGTACGAGGATTATCGTACATTATCATCACCACGACCAGCCACCATCTTGTCACCGGTGTCGCTCGAAGGGATCTCTCAATCAATTCCTGCTGTAACGACCCGTCGCCGGCCTTTTGAATGCTCAAGCGGTCGCCATACCCGAGTCTTTGCCACCTGTTTCCGGACGAAAGACTTGCTCTCTTGGTAGACTTGTAATCCGTCGCGCTCGATTAGGCTCTGAGCCGTTTAGCTCACAGTGCCATCTGCCAGTTTTCTCGTGGTATGTCGTTCCACGGAACTCGAATACGCCCGAAAACACCCCCAAACACGCTTAACATACGTAGAGCAAAATGGTACAGAACACCCACTCCAGCCCAGTAAATACAAGCCCTGCGCTGTCTCGGCGGTTCAGCGTCGCCCCCATGATGGATTGGACCGACCGCCACTGCCGCTTCTTCCTGCGCATCCTGTCGAAAAACGCCCTGCTCTACACCGAGATGGTCACCACCGGCGCGCTGCTAAACGGTGATCACGAGCGCTTCCTGCGTCACAACGAAGCCGAGCATCCGCTGGCGTTGCAGTTGGGTGGCAGTGTTCCGTTGGATTTGGCCGCTTGCGCGCGCATGGCCCAGGACCACGGCTATGACGAGGTGAACCTGAACGTCGGCTGCCCGAGTGATCGGGTGCAGAACAATATGATCGGTGCGGTGCTGATGGGGCATCCGCGGTTGGTGGCCGATTGCGTGAAGGCGATGCGTGATGCGGTGTCGATTCCGGTGACGGTCAAGCATCGGATCGGGATCAATGGGCGCGACAGTTATGAGGAGCTGTGCGAGTTCGTCGGGACGGTGCATGAGGCAGGGTGTACAAGTTTTACCGTGCATGCGCGGATTGCGATTCTGGAGGGGTTGTCGCCGAAGGAAAACCGGGACATTCCGCCGTTGCGCTATGACGTGGCGGCAAGGTTGAAGGCGGACTTTCCGGACCTGGAGATTATTCTCAACGGCGGGATCAAGTCGCTGGAGGCGTGCCACGAGCATTTGCAGACGTTCGATGGCGTGATGCTGGGGCGCGAGGCTTATCACAATCCGTATGTGATGGCTGAGGTGGATCAGCAGTTGTTCGGCAGCACCGCGCCGGTGATCACCCGCGCCGAGGCGCTGGCGCAGTTGCGTCCTTATATAGCCGCGCATATCGAATCGGGCGGCTCGATGCATCACATCACACGGCATGTGCTGGGGCTGGGTACCGGGTTCCCGGGGGCGCGCAAGTTTCGGCAGTTGTTGTCGGTGGATATCCACAAGGCCAAGGACCCGTTGGCGTTGCTGGACCAGGCGGCGGCGTTGCTTGAAGGGCGTTAACGCCCTGCTCCTGTAGGAGCGAGCACGCTCGCGATGGGTGTTGACGAAAACGTTGGCAGTCTGACGCCCCGTGGTGTTTTCAAGTTCATCGCGAGCATGCTCGCTCCTACAGATACAGATGCAGGTACAGAAGCAGGTCAGGCAGCGGCAGCGGCGGTCCAGTTCACCCAGCCGAATAGCCAGGTGGCGAGGATCAGCAGGCCGAAGGCGATCCGGTACCAGGCAAACGCCGCATAGCTGTGGTTCGCAATGAACTTGAGCAGGCCGCGCACGGCGATCATCGCGAACACGAACGCTGTCACAAAACCCGTGGCGAATACCGCCAGATCGCCGCTCTGGAACAGATCCCGATACTTGTAGCCCGAATACACTGCGGCGCCGACCATGGTGGGCATCGCCAGAAAGAACGAGTATTCGGTTGCGGTCTTGCGGGACAGACCGAAGAGCAAGCCGCCGATGATGGTCGAACCCGAGCGCGACGTGCCCGGTATCATCGCCAGGCATTGTGCGAAACCTACCTTCAAGGCATCCGTCCAACGCATGTCGTCGACGCTGTCGACATGCACCACGTGGTCTCGCCTTTCCGCCCACAACATGACGATGCCGCCCACGACCAGCGCGACTGCCACAGTAATCGGGTTGAAGAGGTATTGATGAATTTTGTCGGCGAATAAAACGCCCAGGACGACCGCCGGAAGAAAGCCGATCAGTAAGTTCAGGGTAAAACGTTGTGCATTGCGCTGAGTTGGCAACCCTTTGACGATATCGAAGATTTTGTGACGGAACTCCCAAACTACCGCGAGAATCGCGCCGAGCTGGATAATTATATTGAACGCCATGGCGCGTTCGCCGCCAAAGTCCAGTAAGTCAGCAACGATAATCTGGTGGCCAGTACTGGAGATGGGCAAAAACTCGGTCAGCCCCTCTACAGCCCCCAGGATCAACACCTTCAAAAGGGTCCAGAAATCCATTCATCCTCCGCCAAGTCGCCTGATGAGACATCCCATCAACTAACGCATGCAGTCAGCGGCGCAGAATAGGACTTATCAAACGGCACACTCAAGGCTTGTTAATAAACGTCCGTCTGGCACTTTTTTCGAAGGATTTATTTATTAAGGAAGAAAAACCCGCACTCCCCGACAAAGTGTGACCTATCTCACAATATGACTGGTGCCCATCTACAAACAGTGGCAAAAGGACATTAAATAACCAGTCGCCATAGATACAAAATAGTGGCACAATTCCATATTGCCACCATTAATGGCCCACATTTCTCTAATTCAGGCTACCGAGAAAATCAACTAAAACCTTGAAAAGTCTGATTATTGTTAGAAAACTCGGGACCCACGTCTAAAATCCGCGTGAATGTTACCAATTGTCAGTCACAGATCAGAACCGGTGCTTTAACATCCCGATGTCAGTACTTTTTCGAGTCAATGCCTGATGCTTACAGGGAACTTAGCGACTACTAAAAGCCAGCACCCAACAAATAGCGAACCCGGTGTTCTCACTTTGGGTCGTACGCGTTGCGCGGCTGAACATTTTAGTGCATTAGTCGCAAAGCATGTACGGACCGATGTAGCGCTGGAAGCGAGTTCGTATACCCATTCATGTAACAGCAATGAACGCCTGGATTCATACCGCGCAATCTTCGTCATTATCGATAGCCCTCAGGCCTTGGAAGAAAACCTCGCGTTGGTGGAAAACCTGCGCGACGACAACTTGGCTGCCATTATTTGTGCGGTCATCACCGGCCGAGGCGCCTACAACAAGATTAAGTACTTTCTTGCCGGGGCCGACTTTTGTATCAAGCTCAATACCCTTTCCGATGAGGGATGCGAGTCGCTTGCCGACGTTTTTAATAGCGAAGAATGGCAAAGAGACATCAATCTGGTGCTGGATCCCACGCGTATATGCCTGTCGGGCACCAGCAAGAAACTGGATATTTCATTCGCGGAAATGAAGATCCTCGAAGCGTTTGCGCAAAACAGCAACCACATTCTGAGTCATGACGAAATCGCCAGCATCATGGGGCTCAATACTCATTTTTACGATCCCAGGGCCCTGGAGAAATCCATCAGCCGCCTTCGAGGGAAAATCAAGGACATGTATGGCACCAACGCCATCCAGAGCATTCGCGGGTACGGATACCGTCTGATGCGAGGCCTGATTTCGACCCTGTGAGCCCGGTTCCAAAGCAGGCTTTCAAAGCAACTATACGAATACACAGGCACCACCGAAATATTTGTCGTTGTTATTCAATTCCATGACCGTGTTAACACTAAACCATAACAATAAAAGCTTACTCTATAGCCGATCGAGTGGAACCTATCGAGGCTCATTTAGGGCCCAGACCCTGCCTTTGCGATTACTTCCGAGGGAGTTCATTACTCCCCTGCCGATCACTTTTTTCGCCAACTTTGGTGCGTAGTTCAGGAGAGCGACATGGAAACCAGTACTAACCTCTCAAGAAAATATTTTGTCGTTGTGACACACAGCACAACTTCGCAACGTGAACTCGAAAGCATCCTGTCGAGCGAACGCTTCAATTCGTTTAGTACTTCCCAGGCGCAAATGTTTATTGAAGGTGTGAATCCGCCCTCTTCCACTCCGATGTTGATGGAGTTCACCTACCCCAGCGGTACAAGGAAAAACATCGCGCACAGCATCGAACACGATACCCAGCGAATAGTCGCCACCCTGGAGTCTGAATGGCTGGCGGCGCAATCCCCGCGTCCATTGGTAGACACCATTGATATCCCGCTGAACATCGACGGTCATGCTGTTGATAGTGACACCTGGCAGCTGGACGATGATCACAATGTTTTGGTCAAAGACGGGGTCGAGATCAATCTGACCGGGCTAGAAGCCACACTTGTCAGGAAGATGTTGCACCATGATGAACGTGTCGTGAGTCGTGATGATCTGATACTCAGCATCGGCAGGGAACCCGAACAATACCGCGGTCTGGAAATGTGCCTGAGCCGCCTGCAAGACAAATTCAAAAGTGCCAGCAACGGTGAACGACTGTTTCGTGCCGTCAGAAATCGCGGCTATTGCCTGATCCAGCAAGTGGTGTCCGAGACACATTCCGCCTGAACGAACAAAACAAACTCAAACAGTGCGACTAAAACAATAAAAAGAGCACTCTGTTTGTTCCTCTCCTGATTAGCCTCCTGCCTCCACCCACCCACAATACCCAATACAACACGAGAAGTTCATTACTTAAAAATCGACGTTTTTTAACGGACGATTCTTTTGAGTCATTTTACAAATTTGGCACTTTGCCATCTTGTTAGAACTCGTCAGACAGCCCATTTGCCAATAACTTAATCTATTGACTGACGACAGTTCGGCCTCTCGATGTTGTTAGCCTCAGGACACGGGTTTTAACAACAACAATAAGCCTGCATAAACAACTCGGTTTTCGACTGTCGAAACCTGACGGACGTTTTTTGGGGATATCGCATGGATCTCAGTCTTCGTATCAATCGAAATACCGGCCTCAAGGGACTGACCTTTTGGGGGCAATGGGCGCTGGCGCAGGGCTTTGTTGTTTCGCTGTTGTTCGTACTGGCGGAACAAGAGACCGGGAAGGTCGAGTTTTACTACCGGATGTGCGCAACCCTGGCGGTGTTGGCTTCGGTGCCGGCGTACACCTTCAGCGGCGTGTATCGCAAACGGGATAATTACCTGACCGGGCTGGGGCGCCTGTTCGTGGGCTGGTCCATGACCATGGCCGCCTTGGCCTTCATTGCCATTATCTGCAAGGCCGACGGGTTGTTTTCCGGCCAGGTGATCATGGGTTGGGCTGTGTACGGCTTTCTGGGTCAGGCGCTGTTGTATGCGCCGCTGCATGCGTTTTCCAAGTATTACCAGCGCTCGCGCAAGAGCGAGCACAGAACCCTGATCGTCGGCACTGGCGATTTGGCGCTGGGCCTGGCCAAAAAGCTGAGCCATCTGGAAAACCTGCCGCTGGTGGGCCTGGTGAGTAACGGCGCCCTGCCCGACCTGGAGCCCGGTGCACCGCGCGTGGTCGGCGCCCAGGAAGCGCTGCTGGACCTGATCAAGGCCCACGATATTCGCCGCTTGTACATCACCCTGCCCTTGTCGGAAGCAGCAAAAATCGAAGCCATGTACGTCGACTTGCTCGATGCCAACGTCGACGTGGTGTGGGTGCCGGACTTGAACAGCCTGACCCTGCTCAATCACTCGGTGAAAGTCGTGGATGGCCTGCCGGCGATCTATTTGAACGAAAGCCCGCTGACCAGTCGGCCGACGGCTGCGCTGAGCAAGAGTTTGATGGAAAAAAGCGTGGCGTTGCTGGCGATCATCCTGCTCAGCCCGGTGCTGTTGATCATTGCGCTGGCGGTCAAATTCAACTCGCCGGGCCCGGTGTTCTTCAAGCAGGATCGTCATGGCTGGAACGGCAAGGTGATTCAGGTCTGGAAGTTCCGCTCGATGCGGGTCCACGATGACAAGGAGGTCAAGCAGGCCAGCCGCAACGACTCGCGCATCACCGCCGTCGGCCGCTTCATCCGCCGCACGTCCCTGGATGAACTGCCGCAATTGTTCAATGTGCTGCAGGGGCATATGGCGCTGGTCGGGCCACGACCGCACGCGGTGGCGCACAACAACTATTACTCCGGGAAGATTCTTGCTTACATGGCACGTCACCGGATCAAACCGGGGATTACCGGCCTGGCGCAGATCAACGGCTGCCGTGGTGAGACCGATACCCTGGACAAGATGCAGAAGCGAGTGGAGATCGACCTCAAGTACATCAATAACTGGTCGTTGTGGCTGGACCTGAAGATTCTGGTGAAGACACCGTTTACCTTGTTGTCCAAAGATATCTACTGATGGATTAGCGTGGCGCAAGACCGCACGGGGACGAGAGTCCCCTTTTTTGTGGGCGGGAGTTGGGGGTAGTTGGCGAGATTGAGGGTGACGGGTCTGACGCTTTCGCGAGCAAGCCCGCTCCCACAGGGGTTCAGCGTTGTTCTCAGAACAGGCGACCTACCCAAAAACCTGTGGGAGCGGGCTTGCTCGCGAAGGCGTCAGGTCAGCCGCCGACGCCATCGCTGGCAGGCCAGCTCCCACAGGGTTCAGCGTTGTTCTCAGAACAGGCGAGCTACCCAAAAACCTGTGGGAGCGGGCTTGCTCGCGAAGGCGTCAGGTCAGGCGCCGACGCCATCGCTGGCAGGCCAGCTCCCACAGGGTTCAGCGTTGTTCTCAGAACAGGCGACCTACCCAAAAAACCTGTGGGAGCGGGCTTGCTCGCGAAAGCGTCAGGTCAGCCGCCGACGCTATCGCTGGCAGGCCAGCTCCCACAGCGTGATTCGCCTGCCCTACTCGGTAATCTTCTCGAAGTTCCGGTAGAACATATCGTCATCACGGCTATCGGTCATCGAGTGCAGTTGGAAGCTGCGATTGAGCCTTGCGCCGCCGTCGCGGGTCAGCGGCGACCAGACCAGGTTGGCCCGGCGCATGGTCGACATGCTCATCAGTTCGTCGAACGGGATCGACAGGTAGATACCCTTGTCGAAGCTGCCTTCGCCATATTGCGCGCCGGTCACCGTGGTGATGGTCGCCCAGGCGCCGAACCGCACACCGTTGGAAAACTCCCGCGAGATGTCCAGCGTGCCGCCCCAATCCCCGGCCAGATATCGCCCGACACTGACTGCCGCAAGGGTGTCGTAAGGCAAGTCCGTGTAGCCGGTGATATGCCCGGTCACCACGGAATAATCGCGCAAGCCGAACCCCTGATCGAATTCACGCTGGCGCACATAGTTCAAATCCGCCCCCAGCGACCAACGCTCGCCGGTCGGGCGGAACAACACCTCGCCCCCTACCCCGGCAAACATCGATTCCAGGTAACCGCCATACACCATGCCGTACAGGTCTTTATCCAACTGTTTGACGTGGGTGACCTGGAACAGCGGCATGGTGACTTCGGAGGTGGTCAGGTACTGGCGCAAGTCGGTGCGAACCCGGGGCAAGCCGCTGGGTGCGTCGTAGGTGAACTTGTCGAAGTTGTTCTTCAGGTTGGTGCTGAGCAAGCCGCTCCACCAGGTATCGCGTGTAAAGCGGTACTCGGCGTCGGCATCGGCGCTGAACTGATAGAGCAACCCGTCAGGGCCGCCGACGTTCTGCTTGAAGCCCAGGCCAACGCCATAGTTGAACGGCTGCATCGCCTGGGTGTAGAGGGTCTTCTCGTTGTGCGGCATCGCCGCGTTGATCTCGGTGGTGCGGTGCAGCGACTGCAGCGGTTCTTCGTTGTTGATGACTTCGCGAAAGGTCTGGCGCGGCACGCTGGTTTCTTCCAGCGGCAGGTCGTAGCGCTTGTTGACCAAGGTGAACCAGTCGATGTCGTCGTTGACGCTGTTGTCGAGAATCCGGCTCGCGCGACCGACCGCTTTGGCCGAATGGAAGTACCGTGACTGCTCGCCGTACACGATCAATTCCGGGCCACGCTGGCTGATGCGCTCGACCTGGTAGCCGGCATTCTGTTGCAGGCGCCTGGACACGTCGGCCCAATCGACCTGATCCAGCGCCGTGGTCGGCGCCTTGGCCGGCAGCGGTTCGGCCAGTGGATCGTAGGTTTTCGCCGGTGCCTTGCGGCTGGCGAAATTGGTGTGAAAGGTGATGCCGAACATTGCCGTATTGCCACGTTCCCACGCAGCGCTGACGTCGATCGAATCGGTCACCCTGAACACCGCGCCAAGGTTGATCGGCGAGTCCTGCTTGATCTCGTTGTCCTTGGGTTCGTGCTTGTAATCGTTGCCTTCGTATTCGAGTTTCAGGCTGAGCCGATCCCAGGGCGTCTGGTAACTCACACCACCGAAAAACGACGGGCTGCCGCGAAAGTACGACCCGGCGTTGACGTCACCGGTGCCTTCACTGGCCGGCCGGGTCTTGAAGCGATCATCGAGTTCGCCCAGCGGGTTATCGAAGTCACCACGATTGCCCAGATAACCCCAGGCGATGCCGGCGCTTAGATCGAAATTCTCATAACGCTTGTTGGCCACGAAGTATTCGCTGGAGAACAGGCCCGTACCACCAATGTCTCGAAAGCCCAGCGCCAGTTCGGGCGCCCAATGGCTTTCCTGCCACAGCCGGGCCTTGAGATCGACCGCCTTGTCCTTATAGCTCTGGTTGCCGCTCAGCGATTCGGGGCCATAGGGTCGGTTGGTGATCGCGGTGTAGCGAAACGAGCCCTCCAGCCATTCGAACGGTTGCAACGACACGCTGTAACGGCTGTAGGGATCGGTGCGATTGGCGTTGAGGCTCAACTCGCCGGCCGGCGCCATGCGCGCCGTCGGGGTCTGCAACAGGCCGGCGCCGCCGAAATCATTTTGGGTAATACGCGGCTCGGCATGAGCCAGACCGCAGGGCAATAACAATACGGCTGCAAAACGTAGATTCAACGAACCACCTCAGCCAGCTGCGTGGCAATGAATTCGGCCAACTGCTGATTCAGTTCAGGAATAGGCGGATCAAGATCATCGTTCTTGATCGGCACCAGAATCTTGCTGCCGGCGGCCGGGACCTGACCGCTCTCGCGATTCCAGGCGGCAATGCCGACCCGCCGGGACATGCCGTTGGGCTGGATCAGCCACAGGTAATCGGCATCGGCATCGACCAGCACCTGGCAGTCTTTCAGGTAGTCGCTGGCCTCCTGCAACGGCAGATAGGGCAGCCTGCAGGGTTCGGCTACTGCACCGAACACCTGCACTTCGTCGACCCGCAACGGGTAGGTCAGGCGGTCGCCATCGTCGAGGCGGATGTTGCGCGCAAACCCCACTTCTACCGCGACCGGGTCCAGCACCGCGACTTGCCGCCCGGTGACTGGCATCTGTCGCACCTGCTCGGCCACCCGCACCGCCAGCGCCGCCCGGCTCGGCCGGTCGAAGAGCAAGGCCATGCGCCGCAACACGTCCAGATCGAACAGCACCCCGGCCTTGAGCCGTGCCTGCTCTTCGAGCAAAGACCGGCGCTGCAACACCGCTGCCAGCCAGTAACTTTCGGCATTGGGGATGGCCACGCTGATCACGTCCAGCAAGCGTCCACCCGGTGGCAGCTCGACCGGACCGGGATTGGCGACGTCGCCGCTGACCGTGACCGCCGCCTGGCTGATGCCGGTGATCAGCATCAGGCACGCCGATAGAACCCTGAGCCGCTTCAACGGGCGTGCCTGCGATCAGGGGTCAGTTGCACGATCCGCACCCGCAGTTGCGAGGTCAGTTGCTGTTCACTCTGCACAATGAAACCGTCAACGGGATCGACCCAATAACGATTGGTCGCCCGCAGGCCGATGGCCGGGGCGTCAATCTGCTCATCGACACGCAGCACGGTATATTCCTTGTTGAGGATTTCGAGGGTTTCCAGGGACTTTCGAGAGAAGCGACTGTTCAAGGTCACGCCGACTTCCTGGCCTTGATAAAGATCGATCCAGCGCTGACTGGTGTAGCCATCGGGCAGACGCTGCAGGCCCTGCTTGAAAGGCGATTCAGCCGCCAGGCGCGTGCCGTCCAGGTCGCCTTCAATGCCCAGGCCGATGCTGCGCACCGCCAGGCCATCGCGCAGCAGCAGCACCTGTTTGCCCGACGCGACCCAGAACTGCAGGTCGCCCCGCTCGCGCACCAGTGCCAGGACACCGGAGCCCGAGGGCGTGGTCAGTTTGAGCTGGGGATAGCGAACGTCCGCGACCTGGGCCGCTGTCACCTCGACTTCATCGGGCCCGATCGTCGCCGATTTCAGGTTGTTCACCGAGGCGACCATCAGCGGGTTACAGCCACACAACGACAAGGCCGCCAACAGGCAGACGCCAACATTCAAGGTTTTCACAATCGGACCGGGCCTTATTTGTTGGGCGTGCTGATTTCGCTCATGTTCTTCGCCGCCGAAGCCCCCGTGCCGACAATGGACGCCGAAGGCACCAGTTGGCTGATGAAGCGGTTCCAGCGCGTCACGTTGGCAGGGCCGACGTAGACCACGTCCTGGGGGCGCACTTCAAAGTGGGTGGCCAGGGCCATGGCCGTGGGCGATTCCGCTTGCAGCTGATAGACCTTCGCCGGGGCCACATCGAGGTTTTCCACACCCCGGATGACATACACGGCGTTGCCGTTGGAGGTGGTCTGGCTCAACCCACCCACCGAACCCAGCACATCGGAGAGGTTCATGGTGGCGGTCCTGAAGCTCAGCGCGCGCGGTTGGTTGACCTCGCCCATCACGTAGATGCGCTTTTTGTCGTTGTATGGCAGATACAGTTGATCGCCACCTTTGAGGTAAACGTTCTGCAGCTCGGAATCCTGACGATTGAGCGCATCGAGATTGAGGGTGTAGGCCCGACCGTTGCGCGTCAGCAGCAAGCCGGACAAGTCGGCATTGGCCGTGTCGACGCCAGCCGATCCCAGGGCTTCGACCACGCTCAGCGGGTTGGTCGAAATTGGCTGCGGACCGGCCTTGGCCACCGCGCCCGAGACCACGACTTTCTGGCTGGCGAAGCGCAACACGGCGACATCCACCTGCGGCTCGGCGATGAACGCGGACAGCCGTTGTTCGAGGTCCGTGCGCAACTGCTGGATGGTTCTGCCAGCGGCCTGAACCTCTTTGATGTACGGGTAGTAGAGCGTGCCGTCGGAGCGCACCAGCCGGCCGTTGGCGTCGATCTGCTGCTGCGCGCCGGACGGCGCCGTCAGCTCCGGATGATCCCAGACCGTGATGTACAACACATCGTTGCTGCCGATGCGGTACTCGGCAGGCGCCGTCAGCAATTCCTTGGGCAGCGACTCACGCTTTTGCGTGGCCCGGTCCATGGAAATCAGTTTGGGGGTGATCGGTATCAGCTCAACCCGGCTGCTTTCGCTGGCGCCCTGGCGCGTGATATCGCTGGTGCTCAGGTACTGGCCGGGAGAAAACATACAACCTTGTAAAGCGCAACTTGCCAACATCAAAAGATAAACACTACGAGTCATAATGGCACTACGCTATTCAAGGGCAACTCTAAAAAACAAGGTCACCCGACTTGCGTCGGGCGACCCTGTACTACACCTGCAGGCATGTCACTCAGTTGTGCGTGCCGGTTGTACCCGTTGTACCCGTGGTACCGGTTGTACCGCCGTTGGCACTGCCACCACTGTTGGACGCCGCCATGGCACTTGCCACCATTGCCGTACTGGCCGCCGTGGCTTGAGAAGCCGCCACATTACCCACTACATTGGTGACTGCCGTCAGCGGTGCCTCTACTGCCGATGCCCAGTTGCTCAACATCGTCAACAGGGCCATTGCCATCACTTTCTTCATATCAACTCCTTTCTAACAGTCCACCGTTATAAAACCCGGCTTGCGTTAGAGGTGAGAGATCAAGTCGCAAACAGTGCGAACAAGATCCGTTGTTCATTCACAGTTCTACTTCACTGATAAATGTTCAACGGCAGGTTTATATCTACGGACTTGCAAGTGGCAATTCCAGTGTAATTTCCCGACGATATCTAACAACCTGACCGGGAATAACATTTAGCTAAAACGCCATCATCCGAGGTAACCCCTGGGGTGATTCGATTGCCAGCGCCAGGTGTCGGTCATCATCTGTTGCAAGTTACGCGTGGCCTTCCAGCCCAGCTCCCTGGCTGCCTTGGACGGGTCGGCCCAGCTCTCGGCGATATCGCCCGAGCGACGTGGCATCACCCGAAACGGCACTGGCCGCCCGCACGCCTGCTCGAAAGCCCGCAGGACCTGCATCACGCTGTAGCCGTCGCCGGTGCCCAGGTTCCAGGTATGGATGCCGCTGCGGTCGCTGATCGACTGCAACGCCTTGAGATGCCCGTCCGCCAGGTCCACGACGTGGATGTAATCACGCACGCCGGTGCCGTCGACTGTCGGGTAATCGTCACCGAAGATCGACAGTTCCGGCAGACTGCCCACCGCGACCTGACTGATGTAGGGCACCAGGTTATTGGGAATGCCGTTGGGATCTTCACCCAGGTGGCCGCTGTGATGGGCGCCGATCGGGTTGAAATATCGCAACAACGCGATGCTCCAGCGCGGCTCCGCCAGGCACAGGTCGCGCAGCACGTTTTCCACGATCAGCTTGGATTGACCGTAGGGGTTGGTGGGGCTGCCGGTGGGGAAATCCTCGCGGATCGGCATCTGCTGCGGCTCGCCGTACACCGTGGCCGAGGAGCTGAACACCAGGCGGAACACACCGGCGGCGGCCATCGCCTGGCACAGCGTGATGCTGCCGCTGACATTGGTTTCGTAGTACTCCAGCGGCTTGCGAACGCTTTCGCCCACCGCTTTGAGCCCGGCAAAATGCAACACCGCATCGATGGCATGCTGCTGGAAGACCCGGTCCAGCAAGGCCCTGTCGCACACGTCGCCGTGAATCATCAGCGCACTCTTGCCACAAATGGCTTCCACGGCGTGCAATGACGCATCGGAGCTGTTGCAAAGATTATCCAGCACAACCACTTCATAACCTGCTTCAAGTAGCGCAAGTGTGGTATGCGAACCGATATAACCGGCTCCACCCGTTACCAGAATCTTCATAGTGCGGTCCATAGTGGGAGAAGTGCCAAGTAGCCTGTCAAGCCGCTTCTATTGAATGTGCGAACCCATCCACACAACTTCCGAACAAAGGCAGCGACAACAACCGAAAACATAGTTAGTTCAACGACTGGCAATAAATAATTTTGCAGGCCAAACTGTATTGCCGGTTACTTATTAGCACTGCACAGCAGACACCACTATCAACAGATACCGACTAAAAATAACCAACAATTATCAAACCGACATCTCATAACATTCGCGCTCTTTTCATACATCGCCAATTGCCATTAACGAGTCGGCTCAGGTATTAAAGTGAGCCTTCAATAATCATTGAAACTGCAATCACTCGTTATTGCGTACAGTTGACTGTGCGTCATGAATGCCCAGGATATTCTTATGATTCGTAAATGTTTGTTCCCAGCCGCCGGTTATGGCACGCGTTTCCTGCCGGCAACCAAAGCCATGCCCAAAGAGATGCTGCCGATCGTCAACAAGCCGCTGATCGAGTACGCCGTTGAGGAAGCACGGGATGCCGGCCTGCAACACATGGCCATCGTCACCGGGCGGGGCAAGCGGGCGCTGGAAGACCACTTCGACATCAGCTACGAACTCGAGCATCAAATCCGTGGCACCGAAAAAGAGAAGTTCCTGGCCGGTACCCGCGATCTGATCGATACCTGCACCTTTTCCTACACCCGCCAGGTAGAAATGAAGGGCCTGGGTCACGCGATTCTTAGCGGCCGCCCGCTGATCGGCGATGAACCCTTTGCCGTGGTACTGGCCGATGACCTGTGCCTGAACCTGGAAGGCGACGGTGTCCTGGCGCAGATGATCCAGCTGTACAAGAAATTCCGCTGCTCGATCGTGGCCATCCAGGAAGTGCCCCGCGACCAGACCCACAAGTACGGGGTGATCGCCGGTGAGCAGATTTCCGACGGCATCTATCGGGTCAACAGCATGGTGGAAAAACCCAGCCCGCAGGACGCACCGTCCAACCTGGCGATCATCGGCCGTTACATCCTCACGCCGGATATCTTCGACCTGATCGCCGACACCCAGCCTGGCAAGGGCGGCGAGATCCAGATCACCGACGCCTTGATGAAGCAGGCGCAAAACGGCTGCGTGCTGGCCTACAAGTTCAAGGGCATGCGTTTCGATTGCGGCGGCGCCGAGGGTTATCTCGAAGCGACCAACTTCTGCTACGAGCACCTGTACCTCAAGGGCCGCTGATCCGGCCCGCCAGCACCGACGCCCACTTTTCATTCAGGCAGGTCAACCATGAACATTGCACAACTTTCGGCATACATTGAAAGGGAGGTGGGCAACCTCGGGAAGATGTCCTGGTTATCGCGACAGCAGCGATTGCCCAGCGCCAACGAATCCTGGCTGGGCCCCACGTTGCTGGTGGAACGAATCGGCATGTTTCCCTCGTCCGGAGACATCCGCCGACCCATGCCCGATCCCTATCCTCTGCTCGCTCACCTGAAACGGGTATATCGCGAGCAGGCCCTGGAGATGGACGACCGCGACGGGTTGAAGATGATTTTCAGCGACTGGCGGTTTCGGGTGCGGATCTGCTGCAACGACCCAGCGATCATCATCAATGTGGAAACACGTTGTGATCCGGGGTTGATGCCAGTCAAGACGGCGCAGTTGCTGGATGAGGTGGAGCGGTATGAGAGGGGTGGGCTGTAATTCTGGCGGGATTTCGTGCCCCCCCACCCTGTAGGAGCGAGCTTGCTCGCGATGGTCGTCAACGATAACGCGGGCTGTCTGAATGCCCGCGTTGTCCTGTCGTCCATCGCGAGCGAGCTCGCTCCTACAGGGGGGTGCGTTGGCCACAACCCCTTCCATCCACCACCCATCGATAAAAATAATCGGCAATCACCCTCCCCCCCGACTCCGGCAGCGGGTGAATCCTGTCCGGGCCGATCATGGGTGTCGGTCCGCCGCTGGCGTAGCGCTTGAAGTCGGTACCGAAGGCGCACTGCAGATCGGCGTATCCGAGGTGCTCCGCCTGTGCCCAAGGCTGCAGAACCTGGGCATAGGCCGACATCGGGTAGGCACTGGAGCGGGTGGTGTCCTGGCGCAGAATCAAGTTAATGCTCGCCGCTGGTTGAATCTCGCGGAGCATCCCCACCAGGCCCTGAATGTTGTACAGATAGTCCTCGGGTTTGACGCCAAAGCCTTGGTCATTGCCGCCGAGCATGATCAGGTAAATGTCCGCCGGGATCTTCGACACCACGGCTTTCCACTGCGCCTGCCAGCCACTGTCGCTGTGGTAGAAGTCCCCGGACGCCGCGCCGGACGCCGCGAGTTTGGAAACCCTGATACCGCGCTGGTCATTGCTCAACCACAGGCCGAACAGCGTCGGCGCGCCTTGCACCACCTCCAGCCTGAACGCCCAATCCGGCGCACCGGCAACAACCGAAAGCTGGACTTCCTGAACCCCCGAACCGCCAAGTGTCACCGATTGCCAAGGCTGCGAGGGGGACCAGCGATAACGCACCTCACTGGCCTCACCGTCGCCGAGATAGAGTAATTTCCCTTGAGTGATCGAAGTGTCGATGGCCGGCGTGGGGCTGGCCTCCACTGCCAGCCAGGCCCCAGGCCGACCGGTCACGGTGCGGCTGTCGGGGCTGGCCTGGCCAAGGCCGGACACCTGCCAGCCTCCGCCAAAGTATTTCTCGCTGCTGCGGGTGTACTTGAAGTGGGTACCACCCAGCGCTGCGCCGTGGTTGAAGCCGACATACCCCGGCCCGGCGAAACCCACCTCGGCGGCCAGGCGCTGAACCAGTCTGTTCAGGTAAAAATCCTGGCCGGCGCTGTAGCTGTCACCGATCACCGAAACGGCCAGCACCTTTCCCGTTTTGCCGTCGCGCCATTGAGCAAAGGTTTCGCGAGCATCGCTCACCTCAACCGCCGCCACAGGCTGCGCGTCAACCGCAGGCATCATCAAGCCTGAACCACCGGCACCACGGTTTGCCGAGACTTTTTAACCGGGGCACGCTCACCCAGAAACAGTACCGACGTAAAGTTGAATCGACTGAACACCATCGACAACACCACCGGCCCCATCAGACCGAACAGCAATCCTCCCGCCACCAGAACCCCCTCTTCATGCACACCCAGGCGCCCCAGGACAAAGCGCGACGTGGCCGCAAACAACACATGGAATAGAAAGATCGCGTAGGAATACCCGCCAAGCCACGTCAGCCACTTCGAGCGCATATCACTGCCCAGCAACGCGAAGCAGGACACGCACCCCACCAGCAAACCGATCAGGCTGCGCCGATCGACAATCGCCTCACGATCCACCGCCGCCACGTACAACAGCACCAGCGCGATCAACACAAACACCAGCGGACCGATCACTTTGAGCCGTTGCTTCAACAGGCTGACCTTTTCCTGGCCAATCATCCCCGCCACAAAGAACGGTAGCAGGTAGACCGCCCCGTTGATGCCAAACGCATCGACCTTGAACGGCGGCAGCAGAAACACCAGCGCCGCAAAGCCGAACAGCGCGTACACATGCGCCGCCGTGCGCAACAGCCCGCGCCACTGCAGCACACCGACAAACATGAAAATGATGAACACCGCCTGCAGGAACCAGAAGTGGTTGACCGGCACGTAGAACGACAACAACGCCTCCATCACACCCACATCCTTGTTCACGCCCGGGCCCACCGCCTGCAACACGGAAAACGGCACCCCCACGCACAGCAGCGGCACCAGCAAGCGCCGGACCTTGCCGGCAAAGAAGCTCGGGAAGTGATTGCCGCGGATTTTGTAGATGGAATAGATGTAGCCCGAAATAAAGGTGAACAGCGGCATGCGCACGTACACCATGGAATCGGCGATGACCCGGAACGGCGAGCCCAGGTCTATTTTCAAGCCGCCGCCCAACGGACCGATCACGTGATAAAGCACCAGCAGCAGGCACGCCAGGCCGCGCAGGGTCTCGATCTCAAGCGATTTTTTATTGCTCGACATAACGGTCAAACCTCAATTCAAAACTCGGGACTGAACCCACACAAGTTTCCGGGCCCGCAGCATCAACCCCAGGCCAACGAACAGCACCGGCACCACCATGGAAAAATGCCGGGCGAACGACCCGAAGTCCGGCTCGAACAAACCTTGAACCAGCAAAAAAGACAGGGGAATCGCGATCAGCTCCTTGGCCTTGGTCTGGATCGGCACGCCCTTGTAGTCCGTCGAGGTGATGACTTTGAACAGCAGCAATGCGGTCATCATCATCAACACCACGAAGATCACCTGGCCGGGACCGGACAACAGGATCAGCTCCACCGGGAACGACAGGCGGAAAAAGATGCTCATCGAATCCAGCGCCTGGGAAACGAAATCCCCGCCGTTGATCCAGGACACGATCAACGACTTCGAGCCCTCCTCCCCCGCCGTGCGCAACTCGTTGTTGCTGGCACGGATCGACGACACCGAATACCCGGCCACCAATTGAATCGCCGTGGCGACCGCCAGGTAGAACAGGAACAGCATCAGGAAGAAGGTCGTGCGCGAGACGTATTTCTTCATCACGCACACCCCGACCCAGGCCAGGGAAAACAGAATCCAGTAGGGCCGGATCAGCACGCCGTAGATCAGCGCCGAAAAGAAAAACCCCACCCGGTATTTCCTGGTAAAGGAGGTGATCAAAATCGAAAGCACCGCCACCGAAACGATGATTTCCTTGGTCAGGTTTTCCAGGAAAAACGAACGCACCACGCCCCACAGGCACAGGGTGAAAAAGATCGTCAGCGGCATGCGCCGGAAGATGAACACCGGAATCGCCGTGAGGAAGAAATTGCACAGCATGCCGTAGGCCCAGGCATTGGTCAGGTTGATGCCCGTGGGCCGCAGCAGGAACGCCGAGCACTCGTAGGACGAGCGGTCCGGCGAGAACGGGTTCCAGAAGTTGCAGTTGTCGGCGCGGGCGTAGGACGACCACAGGGTCATGGCGTCCGGGCCGGGGTCACGGGAGATCAGCAACGGCATGGCCACCGAGAGGAACAGGCCGGTGAACAGGATCAGGAACGACAGCGACGAATCGAGCCTGGCGCCGCGAAACTCGATGCTGGGCAACTTCAACCCCATGACAACACCTTTTTCGCTCGGGGCGCACGGGTCAACAGGGCGATGACGCCCAACTGCACACAGATCGCAAAGACGTTGCCCCAGGCCGCCCCCAGGATCGAGTGATGCTTGATCAACAGGTAGCTGACCGGCAACGACACCAGCAGACAGATGGCTGCGCTGGCCAGGGACACCCGGCTGTTTTTCGAGGCGATCAGGCCACCCCAGACGATGTCGCCAACGGCGCGCAGGGCAAAAGAAACAATCAGCACGGCGAGGATGCCGTTGTCCGGCCGCGGCACCGTGGTGGCGACGTAATCGAGCACCACGTTGAAGAACAGGCAGATCAGCACCGCCACTGCAGCAGACACCATCAGTGAACGCATGACCCACTGATTGACGAACAACTCCCGTACAGTGAAAGCCTGCTGGTCACGTTGAAATCGCTTGGACAGCACTGGAATGCCGACTACCGCCACCACCGCGTAGGACAACGCCTGCAAGGTGTTGGCCGCCGACCAGGCGTACACGTATTTACCCAGGCTGGCGTAAGGTTCGATGTCGATGATCAGGAAGCGCTCGGCGTATTGGCTCAATGCGATCAGGCCGGTGCCCAGGTAAAACGGCAGCCCGGCTTTCCAGACCGAGGCCGCGCCCAGCGTACCCTTGACCCGCGCCTTGTGAAGGCGCGCCACGATCAGGTAACCGGCCACCATCACCACCCCGTTGGCCGCGACCCACAGCCACAACACGCTGGCGATATCGGACACCCAGCCGAGCATCATGCCGCCCACGGCCAGCAGCGCCCACAGGCCAGTCTTGATGAAAAACAGCAGCGCGCCCCAGGTGGCTTTCTGCGCCGAAAACACAAAGGAATTGAGCTCAAAGGACAGGTGCTCGGTGAGCAGCACCAGGGTCACGCAGACGATCAACGCAGCACTCGCCTGTATCCCCTGGAACTGTGAATAAACCGCCACCGTCGCCACCGACAACAGCAATCCCACGGCCAGGTACAGCAGCAGGACTTTGTTCACGACCTGGCGCGAACTCAGGCCCACGCTGATCAGCCGATTGATCTCGGAACTGAAGCCGACGCTGTAGAACTTCGACGCGATCAGGGACGCGGCCACCACCACCCCGTAAAAACCCAGGGCGTCGTACCCCAGGTAATGGGTGATGGCCAACACCAGCAGAAACTTCGCCCCCAAAGCCCCGCCCCGCAGCAACAGGCGCAATATCATCGAACGATGCCTTTGATGATGTCGTCCATGATCACGGTCTTGGCTTCGATTTCTCGGCAGGTGTCGGTCAGGCGCTTGCCGAAACCCGACAGGGCGTTCGGCGCGTAAACAGTGTTGATGATGGTGTCGACGTCGATGTCGCCGCCATTGATCACCCAGTCTTCCACGCCCATGTCCTGATAGGCGCCGAAGCCTTTGCGTTCGTAGCTGATGTGGAATGCCGGAACGCCCGCCAACAGCGATTCGATGGCGCCGTGCAGGCGCACGGAAATCACCAGGTCCGGCTGATACTTGGACAGGGTCGCCTTCAACGACAGCAACTCTTCGGTAATGCCCAGCTCGCGATAAAACGCGCCATCGTCATTGCCCCGCACCGCGCTTTGCACCGCGCACACAACCTTGCTCTTGTTCTTCAAGCGCTGCAGCAGCACCTTCAGATTGGCCACGTAGGCAAGCTTCTTCTCTTTGCTCCACTCTGGCGGCTTGCGCAGCACCACGCAAACCGTCGCCGGCGACGCGGCACAACGGGTGAACTTGGGTTGCATGAGGATCTTGCTGGCCAGCGCCTGCACCGCCAGGTCCGGCGCCCGGTAGACGTTTTCACAGGCCTCGAATATCGCCGACGACCTGTTGTCGCGCACGAACACCGCATCGGCACTGGCGTAATGCTCGACGATCTGGCGGCTCTCACCGTGGAACGGGCCGATGCTTTGCGGCAAGTAAACCGACGGGACTTTGCTGATGATCGCCGTTTCCAGTTGCTTGGCGTGGCCCAGTTTCAACTTGATGTGTTCGAAGGCACTTTTGGAGCGCATGTAACCGCCGCCCACGCCGACGATCAAATCACTGCTCTTCAACAGATTGGCCAGCCCTGCGTAGGACTGGTTGAGAAACACCGCTTGCTTGACCCGTCCCAGTCCCTTGGCCGCCATCACCGGCGCGTCGAACCGCTTGTGCGGCAAGTAGCTGAATGACTGCGGGTCCGAAGCCACCACACTGATCGAGGTGTCGGCGCCAAAGTTGCGCTGCACCAGGGCAATGGCCAGATCCACGAGCAGGCCATCACCGGAATTGGAGGCGCTGTAGCCGTGCAGAATCGTTACGTTCATAAGCGGAAATCTACTTAATGGGTTTGAGCGGAATACACGTCATAGGTCTGGCGGATCATCAGCGCGGCACTGAAGCGTTCGCGCACGGTCTTGCGACCCGCGACGCCAAGGTCCTGCAACCCGGGCTTGTGGATGTTCAACAAAACTCGGGCCAGGGCCTGGTGATCGCCGGTGGGAAAGATGTAGCCCGTGACCCCGTGGGTGACCAACTCGGGCAATGAGGTGCAGTCACTGGCAATCACCGGCAACCCCATGGCCATGCCTTCCAGAGGCACCATGGCGAAGCCTTCCCAGCGACTCGGGACAATCAGAGCATCGGCTTTGCGGTAGAGCGCATTGACTTCAGCCGGCGTGACCCAGGGTAGGTACTCGACCGCATCCATTGGCGGGCAATCGACCGAATCCTCGTTCACCGCACTGCCCACCACCGTCAGTTTCATATCCTTGCGCTGAGCCTTGGCGAAAGCCTTGAGCAGCACATCGAAGCCTTTCTGGTAGTCGAGCCGGCCGACGAACAGCAGATGGATCGGCGCTTGTTCACTGGCGTTCGGCTGATCGTCCTTGTGATCAATACCGTTGTAGATCAGCTTCATCCGATGGCGATCGATACCAAAAGCGGCGGCCTTGTCCAGTTCGTACTGGCTGACGCAGATGATCACGTCCGTGACCTTCTGCAGCATCCGTTCGACCAGCGAATAGATTTTCTGCTTGGTCGGCGAGCTTTCCATCAGGAACGAAAAGGCATGGGGGCAATAGACGATTTTCGGAGCGCGCCAGGGCCGCAGGACCAGGCACACACAGCGCCCGATCACCCCGGAAAAGGTGCTGTGCAAGTGCACGACCTGGGGTTTCTCCTTGAGAATCACCCGGGCTATTTGCCAGGCGAAGCGCAGCAGCGACAGCACATCGCGCTTGTTGCGGTCGAAGGTTCTGATCTGTCGCTCATCGATGCCGTGCAACTCTTTGCGCTGATCGAAGGGGATCAGGTAGACCAGTTCATAGTCCGCCGTCTCGCCCTCGGGCAGTGCCGATATCGTGCGAATAACCGTGGCAACGCCACCTTTGATCGTTTCGGCCACGTGCAGTATTTTTTTCACAAGCCACCCACTTCCATGCATGTAATGACGAAAACTGAAACTCAGGATTTGTCGGACGCGTATTCGTAGTTGTAATAACCGTACCCACCGTTGCCGTAGTAGCTGGCGGCACGTTTCTCGACGCCGTTGAACACGGCCCCCTTCAACTCGATGCCGTTCTGGGCAAAGCGGCGGATGGTCAATTCGATTTCTTTGGCCGGGTTCACCGCGAAGCGGGTGACGATCAGGCTGATGCCTGCTTCACGCCCGACAATTGCCGCGTCGGTCACCGCCAGCAGCGGCGGCGTGTCGATGATCACCACGTCATAGCGCTCGCTGAGCTCGGTCATCAGCTCGCGGAAGTTGGCGTGCATCAGCAACTCCGACGGATTGGGCGGAACCTGTCCGCGGCTGATGAAATGCAGGTTGTCGACTTCGACGGTGTTGATTGCCTGGTCGATGCTGCAACGCTTGACCAGCAGGTCCGACAGGCCATTGCTGATCGGCGTATTGAGCGTCTTGTGCAGATGCCCCTTGCGCATGTCGGCATCGATCAGCACCACCCGCTGCCCGCTTTGCGCCATGACCGCCGCGAGGTTGGACGAGACGAAGGTTTTGCCGACCTGGGGGCTGGGACCGGAAATCATGATGCGGTTGTTGGTCGAATCCAGCGCTGCGAAGTGCAGGCAGGTGCGCAGGCTGCGGATCGACTCGATGGACAGGTCCGTCGGGTTGCGCAGGGCCAACAGGTAGGCGTCCGCATCCCCCTTGGCGCGACCTTTTTTAGTGTCTTCTTCCTGTTGCAGCGCGCTGTAGGGAATCGAGGCGTACACCGGCAGGCCGAGTTGCTCGATGGCTTCCGGCCCTTCCAGCCCGCGGCTCAGGGATTTGCGCAGCAGCACCAGGGCCACGCCGACAAAGGCGCCGAGGAAGGTCGCGATCAACACGATCAGGGCCTTGCGCGGCTTGACCGGGCTGGTCAGGTCGACATCCGCGGCGTCGATCAAGCGCGCATTGCCCACAGCGCCCGCGCGGACGATGTCCAGTTCCTGGGATTTGTTCAGCAGTTGGGTGTAGATCTGCGACGCCACTTCCACATCGCGGGTCAGGTTCAGCAACTCTTGCTGGGTGGCTGGCAGGTTCTGGGATTTGCTCTCCAGCGCCTTCTGTTGCTGGGTCAATTCGCCGATTTGGGTCATCAGGGCGCGGTACGCGGGATGCTGTTTGGTGAATTTGCGATCCAGCTCCGCCTGCTGCATTTTCAATTCGGAAATGCGCGTGTCGAGCCCGACGATCTGTTCCAGCACCGATTGGGTTTCGAGGGAGATGTTCACGGTCTTGCCGCGGGTCTGATAGGCGTTGAGCGCCTCGCTGGCCTTGGCCAGGTCACGCTTGACCTGGGGCAACTGGCCTTGCAGGAAATCCAGGCTCTGCGCCGCTTCGGCGGAGGTGCGCTGCACGTTTTGCTCGACGTACAACGAGGAGATTTTATTGAGGATCTGCACCGCCTCGGCGGCGTCGCTGCTGGCCAGGGCCAGGCGGATGATGCCGGACTCCTTGCCTTGCTCGGAAATATCCAGCGCGTCCTGGTAGTTCTGGATGGTAACGATCCGGGGGTTGCGCACCACCTCGAAACGGGTACCGGGGTTCGCCTGCAATTGCGCGATCAATCCCTCGACCCCGTCGTGCGCAAAGGCGCTGCCGGCAACGCCTTCGGCCAGCAGGTTGTCGTTGTCGTCGAACAGCTGGAAGGCGTGTTGCTCACCGGCAATCAGCGTCAGCTTCTTGCCCAAGAGCTCATTCGGCACCTTGAGCCGCGCGATCTCCAGCCGCTCACCGCCCCAGGCGTAGCTGTTCAGGCCCATGCGTGGCGCTGCAACACTCTGCGGGGTGTCACCCCGAAAGCGGCGAGCGAGAAAACCACCAACCAGCGGAAAGGTGTTGGGGGTGACGTCGATGTCCAGGTGCAGATCGTCGACGGTTTTGCCGATGACCGCGCGGGACTTGATGATGCCGATTTCCGTCACCGACGGCGATTGGCCGCCGAGCATGCTGTTGAGATCGGAAAAGCCCAGCATGTCGTTCTTTTTCGGCTCGACTTGCACCAGGGCGTTGGCCAGGTACACAGGCGTGGCCAGAACCGCATAAGCGACACCGGTGACCATGAAGGCACCGGTGAGCGCGCCGATCAGCCACTTCTGGTCGATCAAAGTGCCGAATATACCGAGAAGATCAATATCGTCTCGTTCGTTGTCCCGGGTGCCGATTACTGACGGTAACTGCATAAGTCTGTTCTTACCATTCACGGGTCTGAAGAATATTGATCAATGTCCGAGGCGCTGCGCCCATGAGCCAACAGCATCTTCGATCAATGCATGGGCATGAATAAATGCGGCTTTGCCTTGACGATAAGGGTCCTGTATTTCTCGTTCGCTCTGCCACTTGCCGAGAAGAAACACTTTGCCCCTGGCGTGGGATGCAATCTTCAGAACTTGTTTTACGTGCTCTTTTTCCATCACCAGAATCAGGTCTGATTCATTGACGATGTCCGGGGTCAGCTGCCGTGCTCTAAACGCCTGGGCACTGTGCCCGCGGTCTTCGAGAAGCTCCCGCGCCGCCGGTTCCATGCCTTCGCCGACCCGCGCGGCCAGGCCTGCAGAGGCCACGGTGATGGGTGAAGTTGCCAGCGCGTTACGCAACAACAACTCTGCCGTGGGACTGCGGCAAATGTTGCCCACGCAAACAACCAGAATCTTTTTGAACAAGATGACTTTTCCGTTTAATGCCAATACGCCAGACGAATTTCAATGAACCCACAAGATCTTCCTGTGTTCAGAAATAGATTGGCCTGCGAGACTTAGTGCATTAAGTACCACGCCCCGGAAAACCACCCAAACACAATTGCCGGACCAAAAATAACGCCGGTTATCTAACATGGATAACCCGACAAAAAATAACATTCGTGCACTTCGAGCCTTAACGACTATCGAACTGCAAGTAACGGGATAATTAATGACTGATGTCATTTCTCATGAGGAGAACAGACATGAATTCAGCACATTGGAAACGGCTTACCGTCTCGACCCTGTTCATGCTCGGTGCAACCAGCCAGGTGAATGCCAGCGACCTGTTTCCGGCACTGGCCGCCAACAAGACCGTCGGAGTGCAGGTCAAGATCCAGAACTTCGCCCCCGCGGACGCCGAGGACATCAAGGCGCAGGGGTTCGGCTTCGTGCGCTTTGGCGTCTGGACCAACAGCCTGGGCGGCGCGGCGTACCAAAAGCAGGTCAGCGATGCGTTCGCCGCCGCCCGCTCCGCCGGGTTGCCGGTACTGCTGACCGTGCGCTCGACCAAGGCTCTGACGTCCACGCCAGGCAACACCGCTGAACTCGCTGCCGCCGGCGCAAGCTTCGCCGGTTCGGTCATGGGCCTGGAAAGGTCCTACGGCTCGCAACTGGTCGCGATCGAGATATGGAACGAGCCTGATCTGGGCACCTATTGGCCGACCGGGAGTTTCGATACCACTTTCGTTCCGTTCATGAGCGCCGTTTGCAGCTCGCTGCAGCAGCAACCTGCGTCGACGCCGGTGATCGGGTTCGGTTTCGCGCGGCCGCCGAGTGCCGGCTCTGCGTCGACAGTGGCGCTCAACAGAATCGTCAGTGAATACCCCAAATGCCTGAGCGCCATCTCCTATCACCCCTATGGCATGACGCCGACCCAGGTCAGCAATGCCCAGGCGTTCATTGCGCAGAACTTTCATCTGCCGGGGGTTATCAGTGAGTGGGGCGTGTCGGCGCTAGGTTCCAACGGCGGCAACGATGGCCAAGCGAGCAAAATCAGCGCGTTCATCACTGACGTGAGAAAACAGAACATTGGCCTGACATCGATCTATGAATGGAAAAACACTGATTCGGGCAGCGACGAGCGGGAGAAGAATTTCGGCCTGCTGACCGCCGATGGTCAACCGAAACCGGCCAAGTCGGCGGTCAAGACCTTGCTTAATCCGCCATAGTGCTCCGCCTCGCGGGGCGCTGACGATCAGGTGTTTTGAACCTGTGACTCGTTTTGGCATCGTATTTATCGGTATCACGCCCCGCCTTTCAAACAGCCGTTTTCAGGATGTTGCCACCGGGGCGCTCTATACACGCATGTGCCCTTGAGTGGCTGTCAGCGCTCGGGTAATGTCATCAGACCCATAGGACAGAGCACGCCCATGACTTCCAAGCTGGAACAACTCAAGCAAATGACCACCGTGGTTGCCGACACCGGCGACTTCGAAGCCATCGCCCGCGTCAAACCGGTGGATGCCACCACCAACCCTTCCCTGTTGCTCAAGGCGGCGGCCATCACCGGTTATGCCGACCTGCTCAACGCCTGTGTCCGCGACTGCAAGGGTGATGTGGGTCTGGCCAGCGACCGTTTCGGCGTTGCGGTAGGCCAGGAAATTCTCAAAGTGATTCCCGGGCGTATTTCCACTGAGGTGGATGCGCGTCTGTCGTTCGACACCGATGCCGTGCTCAAGCGTGCGCACCGCCTGATCGAACTGTACGAAAAGGCCGGCATCGGCCGTGACCGCGTGCTGATCAAGATCGCCTCCACCTGGGAAGGCATCCGTGCCGCCGAGATCCTGGAAAAGGAAGGCATCCAGACCAACCTGACCCTGCTGTTTTCCTTCGCCCAGGCTGCTGCGTGCGCTGATGCGGGTGTGTTCCTGATTTCGCCGTTCGTGGGCCGTATCTACGACTGGTACAAGAAAGCCACCGGCAACGAGTACACGGGCGCGGATGATCCGGGCGTGCAGTCGGTGACGCGTATCTACAACTACTACAAGGCCAACGGTTACAAAACCGTGGTCATGGGTGCCAGCTTCCGCAACCTTAGCCAGATCGAACAACTGGCCGGTTGCGACCGCCTGACCATCAGCCCGGACCTGATCGACAAACTGGCGGCCGACACCGGCAAGCTGGAGCGCAAGCTGGCGCCGGGGCATGCTGGCGAAGCCCGCCTGATCCTCAACGAAAATCAGTTCCGCTGGTTGTCCAACGAAGACGCCATGGCCACCGAGAAGCTGGCCGAGGGCATCCGTCAGTTTGCCCGGGACCAGGAGAAACTCGAGGCACTGCTGCAGGCCAAGCTGTGATTTGAGTGACCGCAATGAAAAAGGGCGAACCCTGGTGGGTTCGCCCTTTTTTTGTTCCAGCAAGCTGGCTTGGCATGGGGCCAGTGGTGATTAGACTGACGCCTTCGCGAGCAAGCCCGCTCCCACAGTGATCAATGCTGTACCCGAAATTTGTGTCAGGCATGCCCCCCAGTGGGAGCGGGCTTGCTCGCGAAAGCGTACTTACAGTCGCCCCATCACTTCAGCGGATCAATGCCGCTCCAGCGCATTCACCAGGTCATGGAACGCTTCACGGTTGGAATCGTTCAGCCCCATGAGGATCTTGTGCGCTTCCAGCACCTTGATCCGCACCACTTCTTCGGACTGGTCCTGATCCGGCAGATCATCCAGGCATTCCGGGCATGGAATGGGTTTGTCGACGATGTTGAACACCTGCTCGAAGCCCATGGACTGCAACAGACGGGTGATGTCTTCGTGGGTGGTGACGACGGTCGGCAGCAGGCCGACTTTCTGCCGCGACAGGATCGACAGTTTGGCCAACAAGCCAAGCGTGGTGCTGTCGATGCTGCGGGTTTCGGTCAAATCGATCACGATCGCGTTGAAATTCATCGCGGTGAAGATTTTCTCAATAGTCGCATCCAACGCCGAACACAGGGTCAGGCGAACTTCACCGACGAACTTGAGGACGAAGGTGCCGTCCTGCTCGGCGAACTGGATTCTACCGGTACTCATTAAAGATTCCTGCTCAACACCAACAGGGCGATATCATCCGGCATCTCCCCTAGCGTGGCCAATCCAAAAACCTGCCGCAGACCATCCAGGCTGCCGCCCGCTGCCTTGACCCGTTGGGGCAACGCAGCTTCTTTCTCTTTGAGTGTGGGTTCTGGCAAAAGGTCCAGTATGCCATCAGACATCAGCGTCAGGCTGAACGTCGGTGGCAGTTCCAGCACGTGGTCTTCGTAGGTGGCTTCGTTGAAGAGCCCCACCGGCAGGCCACGCCCTTCCAGATAACGAACACTGTCGGGGGTGTACAACACAGGCAACGGCAAATGTCCGCCGATGCTATAGGTCAACAAACCTGTCTCCTCGTCGATGACTCCACCGACCATTGTGACGTGTTTACCCAGCTTACAACTGATCAGGCCCCGGTTGATATGACCAAGTACCTCTGAAGGCTTGAATTCCGGCAAGGTGCCGCTGCGCTTGGATTCGAACAACAGGCGCGTGGTCATGAACTTCAGCAGCACGGTGACGAAGGCTGAAGAAGCGCCATGCCCGGAAACGTCCGCCAGGTAGAACGCTACCCGACGCTCATCGACCCGGAAGTAGTCAACGAAATCACCCGACAGGTACAACGACGGGATGATCTGGTGCGCGAACTTGAAATCGTCGATGGTCCAGGGGCTGACCGGCAGCATGTTCATCTGCACCTGGCGACCTGCATTCTGGTCTTCCTGGAGCAGGTTCAGGCTGGCGGCGAGCTCGCGGTTGGCCTTTTCCAGCTTCTCGCGATAACGCTGGTTTTCCAGCAGCAGGCGCGCCCGATCCAGGGCCCGACGCACAGAGTGCTCGAGCACCGCCAGATCTTCGAGGGGTTTGATCAGGTAGTCCGCCGCGCCCAGGCGCAGGGCCTCGACCGCGTCGTTCATCACGCCGGCACCCGAGACCACGATCACCGGGGTTTGCGGCGACATCTCGGTGACCTGGCGAATGAGTTCGAGCCCGCCCATCTGCGGCATGCGCAGATCGCAGATGACCAAGTCGGGCTTGTCTTGCTCGAATACCTGGAGACCCTGCTGACCATTGCTGGCCTGCAAGACGCTGAAACCACTGTCTTCCAAATAGGCGGCGAGGCTCGCGCGCACTACTTCGTCATCATCGATTATCAGCAGCGTGGCACTGGTTTTTGGCATGTGGGCAAACGGCGCCAGAATTAGGTTGGCGTAGTGGCTCGGGTGGTTGGCCCTTTTCACACTACTGGATTCGCTTTCTAGCCTCTCTGGCGCACCGTTTTCGAGCGTTGGCCCTACACACAGGTACACCAGAGGTGCCCTTCTAAGGCGCAGACGGTACTCCCATCCGCGAGGCGTTTCAAGCTCACGCCGATGGTCGCTTGGCGTGTCCGGCGTTCAAATCACCGGCAGTTATAAGAAGCCTTTGGTCTACAACAAAAAACACATCGGCGAGAATCAGAAATCGTCTTCGACCTGACCGTCTTTCACCTTGAATTCGCGATTCTGCAGATACGCATTACGGATGAACGTGTACTTGTCGCCGCTGATCAATTTCTCGGACGAAAGCAGGTCCGCACGGGTATCGATAATATTCAGGCCGAAGATCGAGTTACGCACCGGCACGTCGTTGATGTAACGGTACGGGGCGGTGTAACTGTCGACGTATTTCGACGGCGCATCACGCAAGGTGCTCGGGCCCAACAGCGGCAGCATCACGTACGGACCGCTGCCTACGCCCCAGTAACCCAGGGTCTGGCCGAAATCTTCGTCGTTGCGCTGCAGGCCCATTTGGGTGCCGACATCGAAGAAGCCCAGCAGGCCGAAGGTGGTGTTGAAGATCAAGCGTGCGGTGTCGACGCCTGCCGCTGCGGGCTTGGCCTGCAGGATATCGTTGGCCAGGTTGGTCACGTCACCGATGTTGCGGAACATGTTGTGAATGCCGTCTTCGAGAAATTGCGGCGTCACGAACTGGTAGCCCTGGGCCAGAGGCTTGAGCGCGTAGGTATCGACCACGTCGTTGAATTTGAAGATCGGACGGTTGATGCTTTCCCAAGGGTCATCTTCCGACGCTGCCTGGGCAACAAACGGAACCAGCAGCGCACTGGCGCACACACAAAGCTGAGCGAGAGAATGGCTCAAGCGCATAGAAAAACTCCTTGGATTTGTACCCTCGCCGGGCGCTGAACCCGACGCAAAGAGAATCAGTATAAGACGGAAACGCCGCTTTAGGCAGCATCGCTGCCGGACACCGATCAATGATTGCTGTCAAATGTGAGCGATTCACATCCATGTCATTGAACTGTCACCGACGCCCCTTAGCCTCGAGGCTATTTCAGGGACGTTGACATGCCACACGCCGAAGTTTCGCCTCAAACCCTGCCCAACCTGACTGCCGTGTTGTTCGGACTGAGTGGTTGCCTGGTGGATTTCGGCGCTCGTACCCATCTGACCGGAAACCACTCGGCCCAACACGCCGAGGCCACACCGGGCGCCATCGATAGCCTCAACAGCCTGCAACGCCAGCAGATCCCCTGTGCCTGGCTCGATGAACTGGCCCCCGCCCTCAGCCGATCCCTGGCCAGCACGCTGCCGGCATGGATCAAACCTTGGCAACACGCCGAAACAATACAGCCGTGGCCGGCTCCCAACGCGTGCTGGCAAGCGTTGATGGCACTGAACGTCGAGCGACTGGAAGGTTGTGTGCTGGTCAGCGGCGAACCGCGCTTGCTGCAATCGGGGCTCAACGCCGGGCTTTGGACCATTGGCCTGGCGTCCTGCGGCTCGCTCTGCGGGCTGTCGCCCGAGCAATGGCAGGCATTGTCGCCACAGGAGCGAGACATCAAGCGCGGCAAGGCCACAATGCAACTGTTCGGCCTGGGCGTGCACTCGGTGATTGATCACCTGGGCGAACTCGACACCTGCCTGGCCGACATCAGCCTGCGCCGACTCAAGGGCGAAAAGCCCTGATTACCGCCCCACACCGATGAAGGCATGCAGGTTGACCCAGAGTGGATTAATCTTAGGAAAGCCATAGATCTTTGGCGCGTCGCCATGGTCTATGCCAGTGCCTATCGAGAAAAAGGAAGAACGCCATGCCTGCCCGCGAACTGCAAGAACAGCTCAATGCCCTGCGCGAGCAATTGGATCAGAATCCTCCGCTGTCCGAATCCGAGCGCGACAACCTGCACGAACTGATGCAACAGATCGAACTCAAGATTGAGCTCGAAACCAAGACCCACGACGCCAGCCTCTCCGACGGCGTCAACCTTGCCGTCGAACGCTTCGAACTCGAACACCCCACCCTGGCCGGCACCCTGCGCAACATTGCCCAAGCCTTGGGCAACATGGGCATTTGAATACCCGCCAGACACAAAAAAACCCCGCTAGCGATAGCGGGGTTTTTTATTGAGACCTGAAATGCATGCCCCTGTGGGAGCGGGCGTGCTCGCGAAAGCGGTGTGTCAACCGACATCAATATTGACTGACACTCCGCCTTCGCGAGCAAGCCCGCTCCCACAGGATTTGGTCACTGACGAACCAGGCGATGGTTAGGCAATTGCACCTCTTCAGTGCTGCGATACGGGTTGATATCCAGGCCACCGCGCCGTACATACCGCGCATACACCGTCAATTTCTCAGGTTTCAGCAAGCGTTGCAGATCAAGGAAAATGCGCTCCACGCACTGTTCGTGGAAGTCCGAATGCTGGCGGAAGCTGACGATGTACTCCAGCAGGCTGGCGTGATCGAGCGCCGCACCGCGGTACTCCACCGCCACACTCCCCCAGTCCGGCTGACGGGTGACCGGGCAGTTGGATTTGAGCAGATGGCTGTGCACGCTTTCTTCGACAATGCGCGACTCGTCGCAACGCAGCAGTTCCGGGCGAGGATGCTCGTAATTGCTGACGCTTATATCCAGCTCATCGATGCACACCCCTGGCAACGCAACGACGCCTTCGGCCTCGACGTCTTTCAAGCTGCGGATACGCACGCCAACCGGTTTGCCGGCAGCGGCCGACAGGTCTTTGACCAGCGTCGCTTCAAGGCTCGCAGTGTCGGTGAACGGCGTCTGGTTCAAGGAATTGAGGTACAGCTTGAACGACTTCGATTCGATGATGTTCGGGGAGTCCGCCGGGATGCTGAACTCGCCGATCGCCACCACCGGCTTGCCCGAGGGCAGCAGCCAGGACAGTTCAAAGCAATTCCAGAAATCCACGCCCTTGTACGGCAGGGTTTGAGCCGTCAGGCCCAGCTCCGCCCACTTCGCGGTGCGCGGGATCGGGAACAGCAGGGACGGCGTGTACGTGGCAATGTATTCGCTGGATTTGCCCAGCGGCGAATGTTCGGCTGCGGGATGCATGGCGGAAACCTGACTGAATAATCAGCGGATTCTATCAGCCTTTGCTCCCGCCTTTGAGTGCTTACTGACTGACTGTCAGCTTGCCGACCATGCCGGCCTGGTAATGACCGGGAATGTTACAGGCAAATTCCAGTTGGGTGGCCTTGCTGAAGGTCCAGGTCAATTCCGCGTTTTTACCCGGCTCCACCAGCACACTGTTGGGGTCATCGTGCTTCATGCCATGCCCCATCGCCCCGTGATCCATGCCAGCCATGGCGCTGTGGTCCATGTTTTTCATGCCGGTTGGCGTCAGCATGCCGCTTTGTTGCATCTGCAGCATTTCCTGCTGGTGCCTGGCATGCATCGCCGCGTCGCCGAGGTTGAATTCGTGCAGCAACTGGCCTTTGTTCACCAGCACGAAGCGCACCGTTTCCCCAGCCTTGATTTCGATGGCCTTGGGGCTGAACGCAATGTCGCTCATCACCACCTCGACACTGCGGCTGGCCTTGTCCGCCGTGGCCGGCTGGCCGAAATCATAGGTATGTCCGGAGGCGGCCCACACCGGTGAACTCAAGGCCAATACACAGGCAGCCAGCAATACGGATCTGCGGAAAAACATTGTCGTACTCCAACAAAAAGGGGCTCACGCTGTGGAAAACTCTAAACTGACGTCGCTGCCCGTAACCTGACAGCCAGATTACAACTTTGTCAGGTTGGCCAGAACCCTCCTTGCCAACGGTATAAAGCAGCGTGCCATCTGACCCGAGTCGCCCATGAAACTGCTGATCGTCGAAGACCAACCGAAAACCGGCCACTACCTGCGCCAGGGCCTGGCCGAGGCCGGTTTCAACGTCGAGTGGGTAGCCGACGGCACCACCGGCCAGCAATTGGCGTTGAGCGGCGACTACGCGCTGCTGATTCTCGACGTGATGCTGCCCGGACGCGATGGCTGGCAGATCGTGCAAGCCGTGCGCGGCGCCGGCCTGGACACGCCGGTGCTGTTTCTGACCGCCAGGGATGCCGTGGAGGATCGCGTGCAAGGCCTGGAACTGGGTGGCGACGATTACCTGGTCAAGCCCTTTGCCTTTTCCGAACTGCTCGCCCGGGTGCGCAGCCTGTTGCGCCGCGGCAGTACGGCGCCCCAGGAAACCAGCCTGCAACTGGCCGATCTGCGCCTGGACCTGATCCGCCGTCGTGTCGAGCGCGGCGGCCAGCGCATCGACCTGACCGCCAAGGAGTTCGCCCTGCTGGAAATGCTGTTGCGCCGCCAAGGCGAAGTGCTGCCCAAATCGCTGATCGCATCCCAGGTCTGGGACATGAATTTCGACAGTGACACCAATGTCATCGAAGTCGCGATCCGCCGCCTGCGCCTGAAGGTCGACGACGATTTCCCCAGCAAACTGATCCACACCGTACGCGGCATGGGCTACGTCCTCGAAGAGCGCGGTGCCTGATGCGACGCCTTTCATTGAGCAGTCGTCTGGCCCTGTTGTTCGCCGCGTGCACCGCCGTGGTGTCACTGTTTGCCGGGTTGCTGTTCAGTGGTGCCAGCGAGGCGCACTTCATTGAGCTCGATCAGCAATTGCTGGAAGGCAAGTTGATCGGCCTGCGCCAGGCGCTGCACGACGTGCGATCCAGCGACAGCGAGATCAGACCGGACGAAGAATTGAGCCGCCAGGCCGATCTGTCGTTGCGAATCAGTGGCAGCGACGGCAAGCGCTGGTACGACAGCGCTGCCGATCTGCCGGACAAGCTCGCGCAGCAACCCGGTCTGTCGACAATCACCCACGCCGGTACCGATTACCGTGTACTCAATGCCCCGCTGTTTCCCGATAAGCCCGACTCGCCGCAATTGACCCTGCTGCTGGACATCACCCATCACCAGCATTTTCTGCAACGCATGCAGCGCCTGATCTGGCTGACGGTCGGCCTGTCAGCCCTGGCCACCGCGTTGCTGGGGGCCTGGGCAGCCCGCAGCGGCTTGCGACCGCTGCGTCGCATGAGCAACGTGGCCAAAGGTGTTTCGGCGCAATCGCTCAACGCCCGCTTGCCCGAAGAAAGCATGCCACCGGAACTGGCGCAGCTTGCTCACCAGTTCAACGCCATGCTCGGGCGCCTGGACGATTCCTTTCAGCGACTGTCGGCATTCTCCGCCGACATAGCCCATGAACTGCGCACGCCGCTGTCGAACCTGCTGACGCACACCCAGGTCACCCTCACCCGCCCGCGCCCCATCGAGGACTACCGCGAAGCGCTGCACAGCAATCTCGAGGAGTTGCAGTGGATGGCGCAGTTGGTCAACGACATGCTGTATCTGGCCAAGGCCGACCACGGCCTGCTGATGCCCAAGCGCGAACCGCTGCAGTTGGGGCACGAGGTGGATGTGTTGCTGGAGTTTTTTGCACCGCTGGCCGAGGACGCCCGGGTGACCATGAGCCGCGAAGGTGACGCCGGCATTGAGGGTGATCGCGGCATGTTGCGGCGGGCGCTGTCCAATTTGCTGGATAACGCGTTGCGGTTTACGCCTGCTGACGGTGAGATTCGGGTCAGAATATCCGAACATACCGCCGGCCTGCGCTTGAACATCGAAAATACAGGGGACGGGATAGATCCGGCATTGCTGCAGCGCCTGTTCGATCGCTTCTATCGCGCCGATCCGGCGCGGCAGGAAAGTAGCAGCGAGCATGCGGGGCTGGGTTTGGCGATTACCCAGTCCATCGTCCGGGCGCATGGCGGGCAGATTCGTTGCGAATCGGCTGAGGGCTGCACCAGGTTTGTGATCGAGTTACCAAGGAGAGATTGAGGCCAGCAGGGCCGACACCTTCGCGAGCAAGCCCGCTCCCACTTGGGGCCTGAATCGATCACAAGTGTATGTCTCGACTCGGTCAAAGGTGGGAGCGGGCTTGCTCGCGAAAGCGATATGTCAGCTTAGGAATACCGAAGCGCGTGAGCCGGCTCGATCTTCGCCGCACGCAACGCCGGGTACACCGTGGCCAGAAAGCTCAATACGAACCCCGCGGTACAGATCAACGCCACATCCCCGCCCTGCAACTCGGACGGCAGGTTGCTGACGAAATACACATCGGAACTGAAGATGTGCTGGCCGCTGACCCGCTCGATCCAGCCCACCAGCTCACTGACGTTCAAGGCGGCGATCACGCCGAGCACGCCACCGATCAGCGTACCGACAATCCCGATCACCGTGCCCTGCACCATGAAGATCATCATGATCTGCCGTGGCGTGGCGCCGATGGTGCGCAGGATCGCGATGTCCGCGCCCTTGTCGTTCACCACCATGATCAGCGTCGCGATGATGTTGAATGCCGCCACGGCGACGATCATCAGCAACAACAGGCCGATCATGGTCTTTTCCATCTTCATCGCACTGAACAGGCTGCCCTGGGTATGGGTCCAGTCGTCAGCCTTGTAGGCGGTGCCCAGCCCCGTGGCGATGGCACCCGACACCTGTGGCGCGGCGTACAGGTCCTTCACGGCCAGGCGCACGCTCTGTACCTGATTGGGCTCCCAGTGTTGCATCTGCGCCGCGTCGGCGACGTGGATCAGCGCCATCGAACCATCCAGCTCGGCGCCGACCTTGAACACACCCACCACGTTCAGGCGCTGCATGCGCGGGGTGATACCGCCCGGTGCGTTGCTGACCTCCGGAACGATCAGGGTGATCTTGTCACCGACATTCAGGCGAAAGCGCCGCGCCGTGATCTCGCCGATCACCACGCCGAACTCGCCGGGTTTCAAGTCTTCCATCCGGCCCTGGACGATGTGTTTGGCGACAATCGATACCTGGCCTTCGAGCGCCGGATCGACGCCGCTGACCTGGATAGGCTGCATCGTGCCCTTGTAGGAGAGCATGCCTTCCATCTCGGTGAACGGCACGGCGGCCGTCACTTCGGGATTTTTCATGGCCGCTGCGGCGACCGGCCGCCAGTCATCGATCGGATTGACGCCGACGATGGTCGCGTGGGGCACCATGCCGAGGATGCGCGAGCTCATTTCGCGCTGGAAGCCGTTCATCACCGACAACACCACGATCATCGCCAGCACGCCCAGGGCGAGGCCGATCATCGAGGTCATCGAGATGAAGGAGACGAAGCGATTGCGGCGCTTGGCGCGGGTATAGCGCGTGCCGATGAAGATCGATAACGGTCTGAACATTCGCTGGGGCACCGTATAAAAATAAATGACCCGACGTGCTTTCGGCGGCGTCGGGTTTCGATCAGTCAGATAGCCGTCAGGCGACCTTCCTGCAACTGCAGGACGCGGTCCATCTGGCGGGCCAGGTTCATGTCGTGGGTCACCACCAGGAACGCGGTGCGCATCGAGGTGCTGAGTTCCAGCATCAGGTCCTGAATGCCTTCGGCAGTGTGCGAGTCGAGGTTGCCGGTGGGTTCGTCGAGCATCACCAGGCCGGGCGTGTTCACCAGGGCGCGGGCAATGGCCACACGCTGGCGTTCGCCACCGGACAGTTCCGCCGGCTTGTGCTCCAGACGATGGCCCAGCCCCACCCGCTCCAGCAACGCCGTGGCACGCTGACGCGCCTCCGGAATCGCGGTCTTGCCGATCAGCAGCGGCATGCAGACGTTTTCCAGCGCAGTGAATTCGGGCAGCAAATGGTGGAACTGGTACACGAAGCCGAGGGCGCGGTTACGCAGCAGGCCGCGTTTCTTCTCGCTCAAGGCCGAGAGCTCTTCGCCGTCGAGCCACACGCTGCCCTGGGTCGGTGTATCGAGGCCGCCCAGCAGGTTGAGCAATGTACTTTTGCCCGATCCTGATTTACCGACAATCGCCACGCGCTCGCCCGGGTGCAGTTCCAGCTGCAAACCGGCCAACACTTCTACCGACTCCGGACCTTCCTCGTAGGATTTGCCCAGGTTGCGGCAGCTCAAGATTGCTTTTTCACTCATGCCCGACTCACTCATAACGTAGCGCCTCCGCAGGCTGGGTGCGCGCGGCACGCCAGGCTGGATACAGGGTGGCGAGGAAACTCAGGATCAACGCCGCGGAGCAGACCATGACCACGTCCTGGCTCTGCACCTGCGACGGCAGGTAATCGATGAAGTACACGTCGGCGTTGAGGAACTTGTGACCGATCAGGCCCTCGAGGGCCGAGATCGCGGCGCTGACGTTCAGCGCGGCGAAGATTCCGACCACGGCGCCGATGGCCGTACCGACCACGCCGATCACCGTGCCCTGGACCATGAAGGTCCGCATGATCGTGCCCGGCGTGGCGCCCAGGGTGCGCAGGATGGCGATGTCGCTCTTCTTGTCGTTGACCACCATCACCAGCGTGGAAATGATGTTGAACGCGGCGACGGCGACGATCAGCAGCAACAGCAGGCCGATCATGGCTTTTTCCATGCGGATGGCCTGGTACAGGTTGCCGTGGGTGCGGGTCCAGTCGCGGGCGTAGTAATGATCCTCACCCAATTCCCGGGCAATGGTCCATGCGGTGCGCGGTGCCTGGAACAGGTCGTCGAATTTGAGACGGATGCCCTGGACCTGATCCGGCTTCCAGCGGTGCAGCCGCGCCAGATCCTGAAGATTGGTGATGCCCAGGTAGCCGTCGATCTCACCGGCGCCGACATGGAAGATGCCGACCACGGTGAAGCGTTTCATGCGCGGGAACATCCCGGCCGGGGTCACGGTGACTTCCGGTGCAACGAAGGTCAGCTTGTCGCCGATGGCCGCGCCGAGCTTGGCCGCCGCCTTGTCGCCGATGACGATGCCGAACTCGCCGGGCTTGAGGTCGTCGAGTTGGCCCTGCTGCATGAAGTTGTCGATGATCGAGACTTGGCGCTCCAGCGCCGGGTCGATGGCATTGAGCAGGACCTTGGACACCTTGCCGTTGTTGGTCAGCAAACCCTGCATTTGCGTAAATGGCGCGACGGCCGTCACCTGCGGGTTCTGCTTGACCTTGCTGGCCAGGCCTTGCCAATCGCTGATCGGCTCGCTGGACTCGATGGTCGCGTGGGGCACCATGCCCAGCACGCGGGTGCGCATCTCATGATCGAAGCCGTTCATCACCGACAGCACCACGATCATCACGACCACGCCAAGGGCGAGCCCGATCATCGAAGTCAGGGAAATGAATGACACAAAATGATTGCGACGCTTTGCACGGGTGTAACGCGTGCCGATAAATACGAAGAGAGGTCTGAACATGTCGGGGCTTGTTCGGAGGGAAAAGGAACGTCCTTGTGGCGGGGGTCGATAACCAGCTTTACAC
>NZ_LYVP01000003.1 GCF_001984065.1 Pseudomonas sp. KK4 | reverse complement strand
GCCGGGCACCCGCCTCGACCAGTGGTGCGCACTTGGCCGGATTGCGGTTCCACACCGTCAGCGGATAGCCCGCCGCCAACAAACGCCGGCACATTGGCAGCCCCATCAGGCCGATTCCGGCAAACCCCAACGAAGGTAGTGTTGACATCATTTTGCCTCTTTCTGATTAAAGATCGCCGAATATTGGCCGATTCATCATGACTCAGGAAAGGATTCCCCCGAGCGACGTTCAGGCCGCGGCTCTGACGCTTGGGCCAAATACGCGCTGATAAAAGACGCGAGTTCTCATTCCGTGACGGTTCGACGACAAGGTGTCGCCCGACCCAACCAGCCCAGGTACATGGCGAACAATGACTTCCAAAAACAATCCGGCCCCTGCGGTAACCGACCTGACCATGAGCCCTGCGGCGAACAGCCCTGTCTCGTCGAAGCCATTGCTCCCGTCACGCCCGCTGGCGACCCAGCAATACCTGTACTTCACCGAAACCAACACCGACCGCATCCTCGACAACCTCGACGGCCTGCGCGACATGGTGTTTCCGCGCCCGCCGCACCTGGAAGGCGACAACGAACAGCATAACGAACAGGAATTCCCGTCGGTATGCCTGATCGGCCTCGGTCGCTGTGGTTCGAACATCGCGCTGGACGTCGCGGAGCTGGTGTACAACGCCCGCAAGTTCTATCTCAACGAATTCAACAGCGACGATCGCCTGTCGCCGGACAAGCGCTACGCCGAAAAGGGCTACAGCCCGGCACAGTGGATTCGCAACAACCTGCGCCTGATGCCGAACAAGGCCACCAAACCGGTGTTCCTGGTCGAGCCGCTGGTGATGCTCGGCGACCTGGACAAAGACATCGCCGGGCGCATCCGCTTTTCGCGCAAGAACGAAAAAAGCGGCTTCCTGCGCGACTACAGCAAAATGAAGATCATGGACCTGTCGGAAGTCCATGCGGGCGGCGCCGGTAACGCGCCGATTCTCGGCCAGTACCTGGCCAAGATCATCCTGAACAAGGACACCCAGCGCTTCTCCAGCCCTGACTGGAAGATGATCCACTCGTACCTGATCGACAGCTGCGGCATCAAGGCCAACCAGTCGCGCCTGTACTTCTCGATCTTCAGCGCCGGCGGCGGTACCGGTTCGGGCATGGCCTCGGAGTTCGGCCTGGCCCAGCAGCATTCGTACATGAACAAAACGTTCGACACCAAGCCGATGGACGAGCACGACAGCAAGAGCGGTCATTCCTTCGTCTTCGAGCCGATCTTCACCAGCGGCATCTGCGTGCTGCCGAACATTTCCGATCACCGCAGCGAAATGTCCGAAGCGTTGCACATCAACGCCGGTCGCCTGCTGTGCAAATACCTGTCGGAAGAATGGGACTTCTCCTACAACTTCGCCAACGAAGACAGCAGCGAAGCCAGCGTCATGGGCCGTATCCGCCCATGGAACGCGATGATGCTGATCTCCAACGACATCATGCGTTACGCCGAAGAAAGCGATGACGGCAACATCCAGAACATTGATGTCAATGCCATGGAGAAGCACGCCAATCAGTACATTTCGCAACAGATCTTCAACATCCTGACGGCGCAGGCGGTCACTACCGACTACGACCAGAACTACTTCCGTCGCGCCGGCATCGACATCGGCGAAACCATTCGCCTGGACGCCAACGACCTGTTCATGAGCCTGGCCGGCCCGGTGGCGATTGCCTACGCAGAGTCTGTCGTCCCGGAAACCCCGGCGCCGACCGGCGACAAATTCAAGGTGTTCGAGAAAGAGCCGCAGCGCCTGAACATCGACGACCTGTTTTTCCGCTCCATCGACCTGCCGCACTTCAACAAGGTCACCCAAGCCATCGAAGGCATCAGCCTGTTGCCGATCGAATCCAAGCGCTATCGCGCCTCGCTGGAGCAGTACAAGAATTCGGGCTATGACGCCGCGGCGCTGCACGACCTGCATTTCTTCAAGAACTGCTCGTCGGTGGTCTCGATCGTATCCCTGCCCAAGGACTACAAGCTGTCCTACATGGACCTCAACCGCTTGAAGACCCACCTCAACAGCTTGTTCCCCAACACCACGCTCAAGCGTTACGCGCTGGTGATCGGCGCCTCGGCCAACCTGTCGCTGACCACCCTGATCGCCAAGAGCCCGTGCCTGTCGGATGACTTCCTGACCCTGATCGTGGCCTTCATCAAGCGTTGCTTTGCGCGCAACCCGTACCGCTTCGATGACACCCTGGATCACTCGATCCTCGACTTCATCATCAATGAGGAATTCGACGAAGACCGCATTGATGAGCTACTCAACGAATTCGAGAATCCGGCGAAAATCCTCGATACCAACTGGTACGCGATCAAGCCGATGTACGAGAAGAAATACCGCGAGCTGATCAACGACAAGGACAAGTTCGTCTCGATCAACGACATCCGCCTGTCCCGGGATTGCGTGAAGAAAGCGATCAAGTACCTGCGCGAGATCTACCGTCATCGCATTGGCAAGACCAAGGTTATTTCGTTGAATAACCATACGGGCAAAACGGCGTATTAAGCGGCGTCCCCTTCGCGAGCAAGCCCGCTCCCACACTGCCCTTCCGAGGAAACTCGGTCAAATGTGGGAGCGGGCTTGCTCGCGAATACGGTCGGTCATTCACCGCCTGCCCGACAGAAAGACAATCTCCAGAAACAATTAAGCAGCCCTCAGGCTGCTCGCTTAACTGTTCCCGTTACGTTTACGTCACCGTGAGGCTGTGGCCTTTCTCTACGGCAACGTGCCATCACGCTACTCGCCTACACACTTTCAATCGGCAACTGTACGCACCGAACCGGTGCGAACATTCAAGCCTTCGCTCTTTCCTGGATCAGGATCCACGGCGAAACCACCACCGCCCACAGCTGCGGGTCACGTTCGAACAGATCCAGCGCCCGCGTTTCAGACAGCTTGGCGACCTTGTCGGCAGCCAGCCAGGCCGCCACTTTCTCGCCCTCATCGCTGGCCACGGCTTCGGCTGCGCCGATCAAATCCAGCGCCGGGTCGACCCACAATAGGGCGCCCTTGGCGAAGAACGGCTCCAGTTCCTTCCAGGTAATAGATGCGGTTTCTCCAAGCAGCTTGGCATAGAGGGTGCTAGGTTCTTCGTTCATGGGTCTGCTCGAAAAAGAAATTGACGCAATGATAACGTCGGTGGTTCGGCAGAAAAACCCGGTAGCAATTTGCATCACCGAATGAAAAGCGCAGGAACGCCAAGGAATGCACGGAATCTGGCTATATGCCCGTCAAACCCCCGCCGCAATTCTGTCTTTTTCTTTCAAAAAAGCGACACCCCTGAGTTTTGCCCCCCGGCGCCAGCTTCCCAGGCTGACAATCGGCGCTCTACACTGTACCGGTACAGTTGCCGAGGGGCTTTTCCGGGGAATGTCGTGGATACTGACCCGGTTCTGCCGCCCGAGGCGCCAGGACTATAAAAACTACAACAGTAAGAGTGGAGCACTATGACTAAGGCTACTAAGCAGATTTCCAAACTGTTTGCCGCTATGGTTCTGGCCGGGGTTGCCAGCCATTCGTTCGCAGCTGACACCATCAAGATCGGCATCGCCGGCCCTAAAACCGGCCCTGTAGCCCAATACGGCGACATGCAGTTCAGTGGCGCCAAAATGGCCATCGAACAGATCAACGCCAAAGGCGGCGTGGACGGCAAGAAACTCGAAGCCGTTGAATACGATGACGCCTGTGATCCAAAACAAGCGGTAGCGGTCGCGAACAAGGTCGTCAACGACGGCGTCAAGTTCGTGGTTGGCCACCTGTGCTCCAGCTCCACCCAGCCGGCGTCGGACATTTACGAAGACGAAGGCGTGATCATGATCACCCCGGCTGCCACCAGCCCGGACATCACCAACCGTGGTTACAAAATGGTGTTCCGCACCATCGGTCTGGACAGCGCCCAGGGCCCTGCCGCCGGTAACTACATCGCCAAGTTCGTCAAGCCGAAAGTCGTTGCCGTCCTGCACGACAAACAGCAATACGGTGAAGGCATCGCCACCGCCGTTAAGCAGACCCTCGAAAAAGACGGCGTCAAAGTCGCTGTATTCGAAGGCATCAACGCCGGCGACAAGGACTTCTCCTCGATCATCGCCAAGCTCAAGCAAGCCAACGTCGACTTCGTCTACTACGGCGGCTACCACCCGGAGCTGGGTCTGATCCTGCGTCAATCCCAGGAAAAAGGCCTGAAAGCCAAGTTCATGGGTCCGGAAGGCGTGGGTAACGACTCCATTTCGCAGATCGCCAAGGACGCTTCCGAAGGCCTGCTGGTAACCCTGCCGAAGTCGTTCGACCAGGACCCTGCCAACGTTGCCCTGGCTGACGCATTCAAGGCCAAGAAAGAAGACCCGAGCGGTCCGTTCGTGTTCCCGGCCTACTCGGCTGTGGAAGTGATCGCCGAAGGCATCAAGGCCGCCAAGTCCGAAGACACCGCCAAAGTGGCTGAAGCCATCCACAAAGGCACCTTCAAGACCCCTACCGGCGACCTGAGCTTCGACGCCAAGGGCGACCTGAAAGACTTCAAATTCGTGGTTTACGAGTGGCACTTCGGCAAACCGAAAACTGAAGCTTCGCCTCAGTAAGGCCTTGCCTGACTGACTGCCAACAAAGCCCACGGCGTGCCGTGGGCTTTGTTTTACGAACGTACCTGGGCCGCGCTGGCGTGATCCGCCAGTCTCCCCACCTGAAAATCTCAAAACCGTCATCAGCGGTTCGCTGGCAAACCCCGAACTCGAAGTGGATGCAGATCCACGGGGCCCGGGCGGGAAAATGACTCCACCAGTGAAATGCGTATCAGGTTTTTAGGAGCGCTGTAATGCCTGACATCTATCACTTCTTCCAACAGCTGGTTAATGGCCTGACCATTGGCAGCACGTATGCCCTGATCGCCATCGGCTATACGATGGTCTACGGCATCATTGGAATGATCAACTTCGCCCACGGCGAGGTGTACATGATCGGTTCCTACGTGGCGTTCATCGCCATCGCCGGGCTGGCCATGCTGGGACTCGACAGTGTTCCGCTGTTGATGACCGCCGCTTTCCTCGCGACCATCGTCGTGACCAGTGCCTACGGCTACAGCATTGAACGGATCGCCTACCGCCCCCTGCGCGGCAGCAACCGTCTGATCCCGCTGATTTCCGCCATTGGTATGTCGATCTTCCTGCAGAACACGGTTCTGCTGGCGCAAGACTCCAAGGACAAATCCATCCCCAACCTGATTCCGGGCAACTTTGCATTCGGGCCAGGTGGCGCACAAGAAGTGCTGATTTCCTACATGCAAATCGTGGTGTTCGTGGTGACCCTGATCGCCATGCTCGGCCTGACGCTGTTCATCTCCCGCTCTCGCCTGGGTCGCGCCTGCCGCGCCTGTGCCGAAGACATCAAGATGGCCAACCTGCTGGGTATCAACACCAACAACATCATCGCCCTGACCTTCGTCATCGGTGCTGCGCTGGCGGCCATCGCGGCCGTGCTGCTGAGCATGCAATACGGCGTGATCAACCCCAACGCCGGTTTCCTGGTCGGCCTAAAGGCCTTCACCGCAGCGGTACTGGGCGGTATCGGCAGCATCCCGGGCGCCATGCTCGGCGGGCTGGTATTGGGTGTGGCGGAAGCCTTCGGTGCCGATATTTTCGGCGACCAGTACAAGGACGTCGTGGCCTTCGGTCTTCTGGTTCTGGTGTTGTTGTTCCGGCCAACCGGCCTGTTGGGTCGTCCGGAGGTTGAGAAAGTATGACTAGGAATCTTAAACAGGCGTTCTTCAGCGCCTTGCTGGTGTGGGCCGTGGCCTACCCGGTACTGGGTCTTAAACTGACCATCGTCGGCATCAACCTGGAAGTGCATGGCACCAGCACCGCCACGCTGATCACCATCGCCGTGTGCTCGGTGCTGATGTTCCTGCGCGTGCTGTTCGACCAGCAGATCAGCTCGGCCTGGCGTTCTTCGCCGAACATGCCGCTGATTCCGGCCAAGGCCAGCAACTTCCTGACCCTGCCGACCACTCAGCGCTGGATCATCATTGCGTTGATCGCCGGCGCCCTGATCTGGCCGTTCTTCGGCTCCCGCGGCGCGGTGGACATCGCGACTCTGGTGCTGATCTACGTGATGCTCGGCCTGGGCCTGAACATCGTGGTTGGCCTGGCCGGCCTGCTCGACCTCGGTTATGTCGGCTTCTACGCCGTGGGTGCCTACAGCTACGCGCTGCTGTCGCACTACTTCGGCCTGAGCTTCTGGATCTGCCTGCCGATCGCCGGCCTGATGGCGGCCACCTTCGGCTTCCTGCTGGGCTTCCCGGTGCTGCGTCTGCGCGGCGACTACCTGGCGATCGTGACCCTGGGCTTCGGTGAAATCATCCGTCTGTTCCTGCGTAACCTGACCGATATCACCGGTGGTCCGAACGGCATCAGCAACATCGAAAAACCGACGTTCTTCGGCCTGACGTTCGAGCGCAAGGCGGCCGAAGGCATGCAAACCTTCCACGAGTACTTCGGCCTGGAATACAACTCGATCAACAAGGTGATCTTCCTGTACCTGGTGGCGTTGCTGCTGGCACTGGCTGCCCTGTTCGTCATCAACCGTTTGCTGCGCATGCCGTTGGGCCGCGCCTGGGAAGCGTTGCGTGAGGACGAGATCGCCTGCCGTGCCCTGGGTCTGAACCCGACCATCATCAAACTCTCGGCTTTCACCCTGGGCGCCAGCTTCGCCGGTTTCGCCGGCAGCTTCTTCGCTGCCCGTCAGGGCCTGATCACTCCAGAGTCCTTCACCTTCATCGAGTCGGCGATCATCCTCGCCATCGTTGTATTGGGTGGCATGGGCTCGCAGTTGGGCGTGATCCTCGCTGCGGTGGTGATGATCCTGCTGCCGGAAATGATGCGTGAGTTCAGTGAGTACCGCATGTTGATGTTCGGTGCCTTGATGGTACTGATGATGATCTGGCGCCCTCAGGGTCTGCTGCCCATGCAACGTCCTCACATGGAGCTGCGCAAATGAGCCGCGAGATCCTTAAAGTAGAAAACCTGAGCATGCGCTTCGGCGGCTTGCTGGCGGTCAACGGCGTTGCCTTGAGCGTGAAAGAGAAACAAGTGGTGGCACTGATCGGCCCCAACGGTGCCGGCAAGACCACCGTGTTCAACTGCCTGACCGGCTTCTACAAGCCGTCCGGCGGCAGCATCCTGCTGGACGGCGAGCCGATCGAAGGCCTGCCTGGCCACAAGATCGCCCTCAAGGGCGTGGTGCGTACCTTCCAGAACGTGCGCCTGTTCAAGGACATGACGGCGGTCGAGAACCTGTTGATCGCCCAGCATCGCCACTTGAACACCAACTTCCTGTCCGGGCTGTTCAAGACCCCGTCGTTCCGCAAGAGCGAACGCGAGGCCATGGAGTTCGCCGAGTACTGGCTGGACAAGGTCAACCTGCGCGAATTCGCCAACCGCCCGGCCGGCACCCTGGCCTACGGTCAGCAACGTCGCCTGGAAATCGCCCGTTGCATGATGACCCGCCCGCGGATCCTCATGCTCGACGAACCGGCCGCCGGCCTGAACCCGAAGGAAACCGAAGACCTGAAGGCGCTGATCAGCGTGCTGCGTGAAGAGCACAACGTGACCGTGCTGCTGATCGAACACGACATGAAACTGGTCATGAGCATTTCCGACCACATCGTCGTGATCAACCAGGGCACGCCTCTGGCCGACGGCACGCCGGAACAGATCCGCGACAATCCTGAAGTGATCAAAGCCTACCTGGGGGAAGCGTAAATGCTGCAGTTCGAAAACGTTTCCACCTTCTATGGCAAGATCCAGGCCTTGCACAGCGTCAACGTCGAAGTCCGCCAGGGCGAAATCGTGACCCTGATCGGCGCCAACGGTGCCGGCAAGTCCACCTTGCTGATGACCCTGTGCGGTTCGCCTCGGGCCCACAGCGGCAGCATCCGTTACATGGGTGAGGAACTGGTCGGCCAGGACTCTTCGCAGATCATGCGCAAGAGCATCGCGGTCGTGCCGGAAGGCCGTCGGGTCTTTTCCCGCCTGACCGTCGAAGAGAACCTCTCCATGGGCGGCTTCTTCACTGCCAAGGGCGACTATCAGGAACAGATGGACAAGGTCCTCGGACTTTTCCCACGCCTCAAAGAACGCTTCAGCCAGCGCGGCGGCACCATGTCCGGCGGCGAACAGCAAATGCTCGCCATCGGCCGTGCGCTGATGAGCAAGCCCAAGCTGTTGCTGCTCGACGAGCCGTCCCTGGGCCTGGCACCGATCATCATCCAGCAGATCTTCGACATCATCGAACAGCTGCGCAAGGACGGTGTGACGGTGTTCCTGGTGGAGCAGAACGCCAACCAGGCGCTGAAGATCGCCGACCGCGCCTACGTGCTGGAAAATGGCCGGGTGGTGATGCAAGGCACCGGTGAGTCCCTGCTGACCGACCCGAAAGTGCGCGAAGCGTACCTCGGTGGTTGAGCCTTTGCGGTAAACGAAAAACGGCCTTCGGGCCGTTTTTTGTGCCTGCCACAATCCCAGGACAATTAGATCCCTGTGGGAGCGAGCCTGCTCGCGCTAGCAATCTCACATTCAAAAGAAATATTGCCTGATACATTGCTATCGCGAGCAGGCTCGCTCCCACATCAAGGCTTGTGCAGGTATCAAAGTCGATCCAACGCCTCTCCACTGCGCTTGAACCACCCCATCAGATAATCCGCCAGCACCTGCGTTCGCTTGGGCAGCCCGCCCTGATACGGATGCACCAGGTACATCGGCATGCTCCGCGTCTGATAGTCGCGCAGGAGCCAGCGCAAACGGCCGTCAGCCAACTCCGCCGGTAGCAGATAGGACGGCAGGCGGGCAATGCCGGCGCCAGCGAGGGCGGCTTTTTTCAACAGGTTGTAGTGGTTGCTGGCGAACGGCCCGGATACCCGCACCCGCAGCAATTCGTGCTGCTGGTGATACAGCCATTCTTCGCGACCGCTGTAGTGGCTGTTGAGCAGGCATCGATGCTCGACCAAGGCCTGAGGTGTCTGCGGTTCGCCGTATTGCTCCAGGTACGCCGGGCTGGCGCAGGTCATTTCATGCCAGGCCAACAGCGGCCGCGCCACCAATCGCTGGTCAATCGCCACGTCCGAGCGGATCGCCAGATCGAAACCGTCGCGGGACAGTTCGCGGTAGTCGTTGCTCAGGTCCAGTTCGATTTGCACTTCGGGATACTGGCTGGAGAACTCCAGCAGCAAGCCGTCGAAGAAGGTTTCCCCCAGCGACACCGGCACCGTCATCCGCACCGGGCCGGCCATGTCGTCCTTCAACCGGGCCAACGCCTGACGCGCCCGCTCCACCTGGACCACAAGCGCCTGAGCCTGGGGCAACAGCGCCGCGCCCGCCGCCGTCAGGTTCAGGCGCCGGGTGGTGCGTTGCAGCAACACTACGCAAAACTGCGTTTCCAACTGGCTGATGCGCTTGGACAACTGCCCTTTGCTGCACCCCAGTTGCTGCGCCGCCAGGGTAAAACTGCCCGCTTCCACCAACACCGCAAACGCCGCCAGGTCATCCATCTCGCTCATGGATTGTTTCCAATTGAAAACCAAAGGTTGCCTATTAGCGCGCTTATCAATGGAAAAAACCACCCTAAACTGAAGCCACATTCAACCCACTGGAGGAACGGCACCATGAAAATTCTTTTGATCGGCGCAGGCGGCACCATCGGTTCGGCCATCGACAAAGAATTGTCCGAACGTCACGAGATCATCCGCATCGGCCGCAACAGTGGTGATTTGCAGGTGGATATCAGCGACAGCACCTCGATTCGCAAACTGTTCGAGCAAACCGGCAAGTTCGATGCGCTGGTCTGCGCCGCCGGCAACGTGACCTTCGCGCCGTTGGCGGAGATGAGCGAAGACAGCTTCGCCTTGGGCCTGAAGGACAAGTTGATGGGCCAGGTCAACCTGTTGCTGATCGGCCGCGAATTCGCCAACGACGGCGCCTCGTTCACCTTCACCACCGGCGTGCTCAGCCACGATCCGATCCGCAGCGGTGCTTCGGCGGCGCTGGTCAACGGCGCGCTGGACAGCTTCGTTCGCGCAGCGGCCATCGAACTGCCCCGCGGCCTGCGGGTGAACTCGGTCAGCCCCAACGTGCTGGTTGAAGCCATGGGCAAGTACGCGCCCTACTTCCGCGGTTTCAAACCGGTTGCGGCAGCGGACGTGGCATTAGCCTACGCCAAAAGTGTCGAAGGCCTGCAGACCGGTCAAACCTTTCACGTCGGCTGATTGAACGCATGCCTGCAGGAGCGCGGCTTGCCGGCGATGGCGTCCTTGAAATCGCCATCGCGAGCAAACTTCGCTCCACAGGGGGTGATTGGCGGCCATCACCGGGGTTGTGATGAACGGTCAGGCTGCGTAACGTGGCGGCACCTGTCAGGAGACCCCAAGATGCGTGTTGCCCGTTCGCTAGTCCTCGTTGCCCTGCTTCCGTTGTTCGCCGCTTGCCAACTGCTCGACGGCTCCCGTGAAAGCGCCTCCCACGTAGGCCAGACCCGCATGCAGGGCCAGTTGAGCGCCGCCGACGGCAAACTGCTGTTCCAGCCCTGCGGCGAGCAGCGCCATTATGTGGTCAACGACACCGGCGGCACGAGCGTTCTGCAACAGGCCGCGAGCCTGGCCGATGCCCAGGGCAAACTGTTTGCCGATGTGCGTGGGCGCATCGTTGCCGGCGCTGGCGACGGCCAGATCGACCTCCAACAGCTGTACCGCGTCGAGCGTTCGGGCAATGCCTGTGCCGACCCCGATTTCAAACTGCTGATTCTGCGTGCTGCCGGTCACACCCCCGAATGGAGCGTACGCGTCAGCGGCAAAGGCCTGGTCATCGACCGCGCCGGCCAGCCGCCCCTGGCTTTGCCCTATGTCGAAGAGCAATTGGGCGACGGTCGCTTCAACCTGAGTACCGAAGCCAACAACCAGCACATCGAGCTATGGGTCGCCCCGCAACGCTGCGTCGACAGCAGCACCGCCAGCATCCAGCACATGACGGCCGAGTTGCGGATCGACGGCCAGGTGCAGCGCGGTTGCGCGTATTTCGGCGGATCGCGCGACGACTGATCGTTTAGGCCTCACGGGACCCGGGCTTTGCGGCTTATAATCGCCGCCTTCAAACGCCCTGGCGCAGTTGTGCGCCCCGCGAACCGGATCCCGTCATGTTACGAATCACCGAACTCAAGCTGCCGATCGACCATCCCGATGAAGACCTGCGCCCTGCCATCGTGCAGCGCCTGGGCATCGCCAGCGATGACTTGCTCGACTTCACCCTGTTCAAGCGCAGCTACGATGCGCGCAAGAAATCCTCGGAACTGTGCTTCATCTACACCATCGACCTCAGCGTTCGCGATGAGGCGGCGGTGCTGCAAAAGTTCGCCGATGACCGTAACGTCAACGTGGCTCCGGATGTCAGCTACAAGCCGGTCGGCCAGGCGCCCGCCGATCTGAACGCACGCCCGATCGTGGTGGGTTTCGGCCCCTGCGGTATTTTCGCCGGGCTGCTGCTGGCACAGATGGGCTTCAAGCCGATCATCCTCGAACGCGGCACTGAAGTGCGCCAGCGCACCAAGGACACCTGGGGCCTGTGGCGTAAAAGCGTGCTCAACCCCGAGTCCAACGTGCAGTTCGGCGAAGGTGGCGCAGGGACTTTCTCCGACGGCAAGCTGTACAGCCAGATCAAGGACCCGAAATTCATCGGCCGCAAGGTGCTGCATGAGTTCGTCAAGGCCGGTGCGCCAGAAGAAATCCTCTACGTCAGCAAACCGCACATCGGTACGTTCCGCCTGACTGGCGTCGTGGAAAACATGCGCGAGCAAATCCGCGCCCTGGGCGGCGAAGTGCGCTTCCAGCAACGGGTCACCGATGTGTTGATCGACGACGGCCAACTGGTGGGCGTCGAGCTCGATGGTGGCGAGCAGATTCACTCCAAACACGTGATTCTGGCCCTCGGCCACAGCGCCCGGGACACCTTCCGCATGCTGCACGGTCGCGGCGTGTACATGGAAGCCAAGCCGTTCTCGGTGGGTTTCCGTATCGAGCACCCGCAATCGCTGATCGATCGCGCACGCCTGGGCAAGTACGCCGGCCACCCGAAATTGGGCGCCGCCGACTACAAACTGGTGCACCACGCCAGCAACGGGCGCTCGGTCTACAGCTTCTGCATGTGCCCGGGTGGCACAGTCGTTGCGGCCACGTCCGAACCCAATCGTGTGGTCACCAACGGCATGAGCCAGTACTCGCGTAATGAGCGCAATGCCAACTCCGGCATCGTGGTCGGGATCACTCCGGAAGTCGATTACCCGGGCGGTCCGCTGGCCGGTATCGAGTTGCAGGAGCGTCTGGAGTCCCACGCCTTTGTGCTGGGCGGCAGCAATTACGAAGCACCGGCGCAACTGGTCGGTGATTTCATTGCTGGCAAGCCGTCCACCGAGTTGGGCAGCGTTGAACCGTCCTACAAGCCAGGCGTTGCCCTGGGGGATCTGGCCCTGGCCTTGCCAGAATTTGCCATTGAAGCCATTCGCGAAGCCTTGCCGGCGTTCGAGAAGCAGATTCGCGGTTACTCGCTGCACGACGCGGTGTTGACCGGGATCGAGACCCGCACCTCATCGCCACTGCGGATAACCCGTAACGAGTCGATGCAGAGCCTGAACGTGAAGGGCCTGTTCCCGGCCGGCGAAGGCGCGGGGTATGCGGGGGGGATTCTGTCGGCGGGTGTGGACGGGATTCGCATAGCCGAAGCGGTAGCCCGGGATATCCTCGGTCTCGAGGCCTGATACCCATCCATTGTGGGAGCGGGCTCGCTCGCGAAAGCGCTGTATCAGTCGACTTATCGGTAACTGATACACCGCTTTCGCGAGCAAGCCCGCTCCCACAGACGATCTGTTGCGTGTCAGATATTGGCGCGTAACACACTGGCCGGCAGCGCCACGCCCCGCTCCACGCTGGCCGCTACCACGGCAATCAACCCGCTCAACTCATACCCTTGGGCCTTGAGCCATTTCTGATCGTAGTAAGTGGTGGCATAACGCTCGCCGCTGTCGCACAAGATCGCTACGATCGACCCCGTTTCCCCCGCCGCCGCCATTTGCTGGGCCGCCATCAGTGCACCGATCAGGTTGGTTCCGCTCGAACCACCGACATGCCGCCCCAGGCGCTCGGCCAGGTAATGCATGGCCGCCAGCGACAGTGCGTCGGGCACCTTGACCATCGCGTCGATCACCTTGGGCAGGAACGACGCCTCCACCCGCGGCCGGCCAATGCCTTCGATGCGCGAGCCGTGATCCAGGCGCAGGCTGGCATCGCCGCTCTGGTAGTAATCGAAGAACACCGAACGCTCGGCGTCAGCACACAACACGCGGGTGGAATGCTGGCGGTAACGCACGTAGCGCCCCAGGGTGGCGGTCGTACCACCGGTGCCAGGGCTGGAAATCAGCCAGCTCGGCTCCGGATGCTTTTCGAAACGCATCTGCTGGAAAATCGACTCGGCGATGTTGTTGTTCGCCCGCCAGTCGGTGGCGCGCTCGGCGTAGGTGAACTGGTCGATGAAGTGCCCATCGTGCTCGCGCGCCAGGCGTTCGGACTCGGCGTAGATCTGCGTCGGGTCGTTGACCAGATGCGTCTGGCCACCATGGAAAGCGATCTGCGCGATTTTTTCCTTGGACGTACTGGCCGGCACGACCGCAATGAACGGCACACCCAGCAATCGGGCGAAGTAGGCCTCGGAAATCGCCGTCGAGCCGCTGGAAGCTTCGATCACCGGTGCACCGGGCTTGAGCCAGCCGTTGCACAGCGCATAAAGAAACAGAGAACGCGCCAGTCGGTGCTTGAGGCTGCCGGTGGGATGGCTGGATTCATCCTTGAAGTACAACTCGATGCCCGGAAAACCCGGCAGCGACAGGGGAATCAGGTGGGTGTCGGCGCTGCGCTGGAAGTCGGCCTCGATGATCCGGATGGCTTCGCGGGCCCACTGTCGGTTGTCGCTCATGGTGGTTTTCTCGTTGAATCGGTCAGGAATCTGCCTCGATCATCAAGCTTAGGAAAAAACCTGCATCGCGCACAGGTACAGCTGGGGTTCAATACGCCCGGCAACTGCTAGGCTCAGGTCCAGGGTGCCGGGCCGTTCTGTAACGACATATAACAAAAAAGAATATAACTATTCTTTTAACAACTAACGGTAATTGTTAGGGTGTAACACCTTTTGAATCCACAGATGGAGAGCGACCTTGCCTCTGCGTAGCACTTTCACGCGTTTCTTTCAGTTGGAAGCTGCCAGCGGTCTGTTACTGATCGCCGCTGCCGTTCTGGCTCTAATCATCAACAACTCCTCGCTGTCGTGGCTGTACAACGGCTTGCTGGACACGCCCGTGGTGGCGCAGGTCGGTGCGTTGAAAATCGCCAAGCCGCTGCTGCTGTGGATCAACGACGGCCTGATGGCCCTGTTTTTCCTCTTGATCGGCCTGGAAGTGAAACGCGAGGTCCTCGACGGACAACTGTCCAAACCCTCGCAAATTGTCCTGCCCGGTGCGGCGGCCATTGGCGGCATGGTGGTCCCGGCGTTGATCTACTGGTTCCTCAACCGCGACAACCCTGCCGCGCTGGCTGGCTGGGCCATTCCCACCGCCACCGACATCGCCTTCGCCCTGGGTGTACTGGCGCTCTTGGGCAAGCGGGTTCCGGTGTCGTTGAAGCTGTTCCTGATGACCCTGGCGATCATCGATGACCTGGGCGCAATCATCATCATTGCGATCTTCTACTCCGGCGCGCTGTCGACCCTGTCGCTGGCGTTGGCGGCCGCCTGCATCGCGGCACTGATCGGCATGAACCGCCTCGGGGTGGTCAAGCTCGGGCCGTACATGATCATCGGCCTGATCCTCTGGGTCTGCGTACTCAAGAGCGGCGTGCACGCCACACTGGCGGGCGTGACCCTAGCCTTCTGCATCCCACTGCGAACGAAAAACGCCGAACCCTCTCCCCTGCTGACCCTGGAACACGCCCTGCATCCCTGGGTGGCCTTCGGGATCCTGCCACTGTTCGCCTTTGCCAACGCCGGCCTGTCGCTGAGCGGTGTGACCGTCGAAAGCTTCACCCATCACGTGCCAATGGGTATCGCGGTGGGCCTGTTGCTGGGCAAGACCATTGGCGTATTCGGCCTGACCTGGCTGGCGGTGAAAATCGGCATCGCCGCCCTGCCTCAAGGCGCCAACTGGGGCCAGGTGCTGGGCGTGGCGATCCTCTGCGGCATCGGTTTCACCATGAGCCTGTTCGTCGGCTCTCTGGCCTTCGTGCCGGGCGCCAGTGAATACGCCGGGATGGATCGGATGGGGATTTTGACCGGTTCGATATTGGCGGCAGTGATCGGTTATGCGGTGACGGCGATGGCGAGTCGCAAGTTACCTATCGATTCCTGACGCCTGCCCGGATCGCAGCGTGCGAGTCTCGGGCCCCGGCCTGCAAGGCCATGCCTGACAGGCAAGAGAATAAAAAACCCCGACCAGTCACCTGATCGGGGTTTTCTTTTGCTATTGCCGCTTAGTGGGTAACGCGGCTCGTACCATCAACGGTGGCGATACGTACACGCTCACCCACGCGGAACACTTCGTTTTCCTGGACCTGCTGCACGTAGGCGCGTGTGCTGCCGTCATCTTCGCGAACGGTGATTTCGACACCCTGGGTACGGGTCAGGCCTTCTTCGGCCGCCGAGCCCGCCAGGCCACCGGCGACTGCGCCGATAACGGCTGCGACAATGCTGCCGCGACCACCACCGATGGCGCTGCCACCCACGCCACCGACCGCTGCACCGGCGAGGCCGCCGATCGGGGTCTTGGTGCCTTCGATTTTCACCGGGCGCAAGGCTTCGATGGTGCCCATGCGAACGGTCTGAACGCGACGCGCTTCGTCACGGGAATAGGAGTCACCGGTCAGGCTCGATTGGCAGCCTGTGAGCAACATCGCCATCGTGGAAAAGGAAGCAACCAGCAGAACAGACTTACGCATAGCATCAACTCCAAAGGACAGGTAATCATTAAACTCCGCAGCTAAACGCCTGTCACGGCATCGCCCGGATAAAAATCGTTTCATTCAGTTCTGGTACAGGCGCCTCAGAATTCCCACACAGTAGCGGTAAAATCGGCGACCTGCGCCCCTGGCCGAGGATTTTCATGGATTACTTTATCATTTTCGTCACCACTGCCGCCGGTCTGTATTTCCACTGGTGGCTGTACGTGCGGATAAAACGCTGGATGGACCGCGATCTGGCGTTGGCCCTGGCTGGCAACGATGAACGCAAAAAAGCGTACATGCTCCAGCAACTGGCGAACGCTCAAATACAAAAGATCAAGCGTCGAGACCTGCCACAATGGCTCAAGACCGCTGCGACAGGCTATCTCGATCGGTAGACTGCTTAAGGTGCCAAGCGTTCAAGAATCCAGTCAGCACCCTGCAGACGATAATTCAGCCGATCGTGCAGACGACTGGAACGCCCCTGCCAGAACTCGATGCGCTCCGGCAGCAGGCGATAACCGCCCCAGTGTTGCGGGCAATGTGGCTGGCTATCGCTGAAACGCTGCTCGGTCTCCTTGAGCAGCGCTTCGAGTTCGGCGCGATTGGCAATCACCCGGCTTTGCGGTGAAGCCCAGGCGCCCAGACGACTGCCCAACGGGCGAACCTGATAATAAGCATCCGATTCTTCAGGCGTCACCTTCACTACCCGCCCTTCGATACGTACCTGACGCTCCAGGGTCGGCCAGAAAAAGGTCATGGCCGCGAAGGGTTTCGCGGCCAGATGCTGGCCCTTGGCACTGTCATAGTTGGTGAAGAAGGTAAAACCCTGCGCGTCCAGCCCCTTGAGCAGCAGGATGCGGCAATGCGGGCGACCGTCCTGATCGACCGTGGCCAAGGTCATGGCGTTGGCTTCGACCGGTGCCTGCTCGGTTTTCACCGCGTCGGCGAACCACTGATGGAACAGCGCGAAAGGTTCGGCCGGGGCTTGCGCCTCGGTCAAGCCATCACGGGTGTAATCGCGGCGCATATCAGCCAGGGCCTTGGTCATGGCGCATTCCTTTTGGTTAACGAATCACTGCTTGGCGGTATCGGCGGCGACTTTCTTCGTGTCCGCGGAAGCTTTGGCCGGTGCGACCTTTTTCGCTGGCGTAGCGGATTTGGCGGTCGCCTTCTTGGCTGGAGCCTTTGCGGCGGCTTTCTTGGCCGGGGCTTTTTTCGTGGCGGGCACGTCAGCTTTCTTGGCGGCAGGCGCCGGGGCCACTGGCTTGGCCACAGGTTTGACGTCTTGGGCTGCAACCATGCGCACAGGCGCCGGAGCAGGCATGTTGTACTTGCTCAACAGGGCAACCATGGTGTCCTGTGGCGTCACCAGCAGTTCAACGCGACGGTTCAGGGCTCGGCCTTCAACGCTGTCATTGGCGGCACGCGGAGCTTCACCGCCCATGCCACGCAACATCAGGCGGTCACGCTGCAGGCCGCTGAGACGGAAGATCGCTGCCACGGCTTGTGCACGTTCCTGGCTCAGCTTGACGTTGGCCGGTGCCGCCCCCGAAGTGTCGCTATGGCCGAGCACCAGTACGGCGGTTTTCGGGTCGACTTCAAGGATTTTTGCCACGCGGGTGAACGGCCCCAGGGTGACCGGCAGCAGCATGGCCGGACGGTCGGGGTTGAACGAGCCTTCCACCGGGGCGGTCACCACCAGCACGTTTTCACGGCGTTCGAGTTGAAGGTTGCTGTCCTTGATGGCTGTACGCAGGCGCGGTTCGTAGTCATCGAGCCAGGCCTGGGTGACTTTCGGATCTGGCATCGGTACGGCTTTGGCCGTGGTTTGTTCTTTGCCGCCGAACGGCCACCACCACTTGCCGGCAGCCTCAGCGTCCGCCTTGGCCACTTCTACAGGCTTGGCTTCAGGTTTGATTTCCGGTTTCTTATCCAGCACTTCCTCGGAACCAAACGGCCAGTACCAAGGGCTGGAGCTTTCTGCCTTGGCCACCGGGGCCGTCGCGGCAGGCTTCAAGGGCGCCGGCGCCGGCTCTTTGGCCGCGACTTTGTCGGAGGAACCGAACGGCCACCAGCTACCGCCATCTGCATCATTTTTCGGATTCTGTGCGCAACCGGTAATAGCGAAGCACAGTGCCAAGGCGAGGGTTGGTTTGGTTGACATTGGATATCCACAAAAATGAAGTCAAAAAAATCAGGCCGTTACGGCCCGCATAAACAGACGGTTTGAAACTGAAAAGGCTTTCGGGTTCCGGACCTGGAACCCTCGAGCGGGATTTACAGACAAGTGGCCAATACCCGCACAAGCGTTTGCGCGCGCGGATCCATCAAGACGTACGGCCCCAGTGTATTTGTCACAAATCCGAAAGCCACATCGTGCTCCGGATCAGCAAAACCGATGGAACCGCCCGCGCCCGGATGTCCGAAAGCGCGCGGGCCAAGGCCGAAAGTCGCGTTAGGGACGTCCGGCTGATCGAGCATGCAACCCAGACCGAAACGCGTCCGGGTCAACAACGTCTTGTCTTCGCCCAGGCTGTGTTCGCGGGTCAGTTCTTCAAGCATGTCGGCTTCCAGCAGGCTGCCGTCGAGCAGTCCGGCGTAGAATCCCGCCAGGCTGCGGGCGTTGCCGTGACCGTTGGCCGCCGGTTGCTGCATACGGCGCCATTGCGGCTTGTTGGTGCTGGTCAGCACCGACGGCGGATTGGTGAAGGCACGAGTCGTCATGGCGGTCGGTTCGCGCATGGTCGCTTGCAGCAGGCGCTGAGCCGCGGCGTCACCGGCGTTGCCCTTGCCCCTGACGATGTGCGCCACGCGATGGAATTCTTCATCGGCCAGGCCAACATGAAAGTCCAGCCCCAGAGGCTTGGCGACCCGGGCGACGATGGATTCGCCCGGCCCGCGACCGTCGGCGCGCCGCAGCAGTTCGCCGATCAACCAGCCATAGGTGATCGCCGCATAACCGTGGCCTTCACCCGGGGTCCACCAGGGTGCTTCGGCGGCCAGGGCGTCGACCATGGTTTGCCATTCGTACAGCGCTTCGGGGGCCAACAGTTCGCGCAATGCGGGCAGGCCGGCCTGATGGCAGAGCAATTGGCGCAGGGTCACGGATTCTTTGCCGGCGGCGGCGAATTCTGGCCACAGCCGGGCAACCGGTGCGTCCAGTTGCAGCTTGCCTTCGGCCACCAGTTGCAAGGCCGTCACCGCAGTGAACGTTTTGGTGCAGGAGAACAGGTTGGCGATGGTGTCGCTGTGCCAGGCCTCGCTGCCGTCCTTATCGGCGGTGCCGGCCCACAGGTCGAGCACGGTTTCGCCGCCGACCTTGATGCACAACGCCGCGCCACGTTCCTGGGGATCGTCGAACAACGCCGCGAATGCCTCGCGCACTGCCTCGAACTTAAGCTCGTAATGACCCTGAATCTGCACCCGCAACTCCCCGGTTAAACGCTCTACAAAGTGGCCCGCATTGTTCCAGCCCTTGAGGGTTTTGGGAACAGGGCCGGGCTGGGCGGTCGGTCAGTCTCGGAACTGATCGCAATTGTTTATTGCCGGTACGGACGCCATCGCGAGCAGGGTCACACACAGGGATAAGCACTCAGTGGCCTTTGCCGGAGTGCCCACCTGCGCCCTTCCCCGGCGCCTTGCCGGCTTCGGCTTGTCGGCCGCCTTCAGTGCCATGGTCTTTATCAGCCTCGGCACTTGCCTTCTGCGCTTGCTTGCTCAACTGATCGATGGCCGCCAGGTTGCTCTTGCGCACGCTGTCGACAAAGCCCTGGAACGGCAGATCGGTGATGCCCACAAGCCCGAAGTGGCCGTTTTCGCCATCGAGCAAACGCCCGGTGACAGGCTGGTCGAGGTACTGGAACCAGTGCACACCGACAATGGAAGGCTCGCTCAGCGCCTGTTTGAGGAAGCTGGCGTAGGCCGGGCCACGGTCTTCTTCTTTCGCCACTGGCGTCACGCCGCCCCAGAACGGGCCGCGATCGCTTGAGCCGAAGTTGAACTCAGTGATCAGCACCGGCTTGTCGAGGCTGCGCAGTTTGGCGAAATCGTAGCCGTCCTGGGGTTGCAAGGTGTACAGGTTGAAGCTCAATACGTCGCAATACTGGGCGCAGCTTTCGACGGCTTCCGGTGTGCTGATGGCAAAGCGGCCACCGAGCAACAACTGGTTTGGCGCGTGCCACTTGAGCGAGTCGGAAATGGTTTTGAAGTAGGTGTCGGCGAAGACCTTCTGGAAATATTTGAAATCGGCTTCGATTTCCGGGTGTTCGGCGCTTGGCAGCGGCGGTACGAAACCTGGATCTTCCATCAACTCCCAGGCCGGCAGCTCGATGCCCCAGGCTTTGGACAGGCCTTCCTGGTTGCGATATTTGTCACGCAACTGCTTGAGGAATGCGCGCTTGGCCGGCACGTCGGTGGTCATTTTCAGGGTGCCGTAGGCCAGCGCGTAGCGGGCTTTCGGATCATCGCCGGGACCGGCCCAGGCCAGCTCGTTATCGGCGAAGTAACCGATCAGCCATGGATCGTCGCGATGGTCGCGGGCGGCGATGGCCACGGCGCGCTCGGTGGCCATGGCGAAACGCGGGTCGAACGGGTCGGGCATGCCGCCCCACCAGTCGCTGCCGGTGCTGATGCTGGCGTAATCACCGACGATAGACAGCGGCAATGTGTAGGGGACGCGCTGCGCATCGCCCAGGGCTGGCGCGCTCCAGTTGCCCAGGGTGTTGAAGCCCCAGGCTTGCAGACGATCGAGGGTCTGACCGGTCCAGCGATTTGCGTCGAACGCCACTTTGCACGGCTCGGCGGGTGCAGGTTCTGTCGCATTCACCACCGTTGCTTGCTCGGCATCAGCCTGGGCAGCCTCGGCGACACCGGATTGCGCTGTCACAGGCACCACTGGCGCCTGCGTTGCTTTTTCGGCTGTCGCTTGCACCGCGCCAGCCTTGGCCGCTTCGGCAACCCCAGCCTTGGTATCGCTGCCCGGCACGCAAGGGTCGCCGTACAGACGTTGCAGGTTGGCGCCATAGAAGTCATACCAGCGCCCGGCATTGAAGGCGCGGCCCTGATCGACGCCATTGCCGCCACGGTTGTCGCCCTCACCGAAATGATTGGCCAAGGGCTCATCAGGCTTGGGCAAGGACTCGAACATCCCTTCACGACCGGCGACATACGTCTGGTTGACGTCCGGCGCGACAGTGTTGACCCCCAGCGAATAGAACGGATGCCCCAGCGGCGTGACCAGGTACCAGCGGCCGTCGCGCTTTTCGCTGCGGAAAAAACCGCTGGCCTTGAACGTCGGGCCCTGGGTCCAGCCACCGAATTTGTCCAGCGGTGCTTTCTGGTGCTCGGCCAGCCAGGTCTTCAGTTGTTGCTGTTCCTTGGCAGCCGCGGACTTGAGCTGTTCATCGCTGGCGATTTTTTCCGGCCACTTGGCCCGGGTCGACTGGCCGTAACTGTCCACCAGATTGCCGTAAACGGCTTTGGTGACCGCTTCGCCGTCATCTACGCCAAAGCGCTCCAGCAGAATACTTTGCGCCGCTTTGGGTTGATCCATCGACAGACTGACCGACACCACCTGGCTGCGATCCAGTTCCCCGGTGCTGCTGGCCAGCAAGACACGCTGCCCCTCGACCGTGACCGGCATCGGCGGGCCGGCCTTCATGCCCTGGCTCAGCGGGGAGGTCGCGACCAGCGGCACCAGCAAGGTCTGCGCAGGCCCCGGCGGCAGGTCGACGCGGCTGATCAGCGTCTTGCCGTCATTGCTCTGAATTTGCACATGGAGTGTGATTGCCCAGTTCATGGCGCTCTGGATGCGCAGGCTCATCATGCCGGACTGCGACCAGTCCCAGGCACCGGTTTGCGGGGTCAGACGCAAGGTCGGGCGGGCCACGGGATTGAAAGTCACCCGGCGCAGCACTTCGCCTTCGGGGGTCTGTTCGGCGTTGGCCTGGGGCAGATCGGCGTTCTCGGTCGCCACCTTCACCACATCGGCAGGGCGTACAAAGTTGAACAGTGTCTGTGGACCGGCGGGCGCCGCCAGCAAGGGGGCGGCGAAGATCAGGGCAAAAACGGCAGGCAGCGAACGGCGAATCATGAGAACGGAATTCTCCCTAACGAGCCACAGGGGCCAGTGGAAAAGCGATGGTAGAGAGATAGACAACGCGGTGGGCAGATTTACCCACCGGTGTATCAGGAAATTTCACGCCTGAAAGGAGGCAATGCATTGAGGATCGCCTTGCCATAGCGCTGGGTAACCAGGCGCCGATCGAGCAAGGTGATGGTGCCGCGGTCTTCTTCTGTACGCAGCAAACGGCCGCAGGCCTGGACCAGCTTCAACGAGGCGTCGGGCACGGAGATTTCCATGAACGGATTGCCGCCCCGGGCTTCGATCCACTCGGCCAGCGCCGCTTCGACCGGGTCGTCGGGCACCGAAAACGGAATCTTGGCGATGACCACGTGCTCGCAGTAGGCGCCCGGCAAGTCCACACCCTCGGCGAAACTCGCCAGGCCGAACAACACGCTCGAATCCCCGCCATCGACCCGCGCCTTGTGCTTGTTCAGGGTTTCCTGTTTCGACAGGTTGCCTTGAATGAACACCTGCTTGCGCCAGTCGCGGTCCAGGCCGTCGAACACGTCCTGCATCTGTTTGCGCGAGGAGAACAGCACCAGCGTGCCCCGCGAGCCTTCGACCAGATCCGGCAAGTCCCGAATGATCGCTGCGGTGTGTGCCGCCGCGTCGCGGGGATCGGCGTTGAGGTTCGGCACCCGAAGCACACCGGCGTCGGCGTGGTGGAACGGGCTTGGCACCACGGCGGTCACGGCTTTTTTCGGCAGGCCGGCGCGCATGCGGAAGCGGTCGAAGGTGCCCAGCGCGGTCAAGGTCGCCGAGGTCACCAAGGCACCGTAGGCCACGTTCCACAGGTTGCGACGCAGCATCTCCGCCGCGAGGATCGGGCTGGCATTGACCTCGATGTCGAACAGCGAGCCGCTTTCGGCCAGGGTCAGCCAGCGCGCCATGGGCGGGTTGTCTTCCGGGTCTTCGACGGTGAACGCGGTCCACAGCTCCCAGTTGCCGGAAGCACGGGACAACAGGCTGCCGAACAGCGGGTACCACTCTTCGGCCTGGTTGCTGGCAATACCGATGTTGACCTCGCCATCCATGCCTTCCTTGAGCAGATCGGTGAGCCGGGTGAACAGGTCGGTCAGGCGGGAGAAGCCTTTTTTGAGTTCGATGCCCATTTCGCGCATGTGCTCGGGGATCACCCCACCGACGAAGCGATGACGCGGGCGCTCGCGGCCTTCGACGTCTTCGCCGGGTTTGAAATCGGCGATCTGCTCGCACGCGGTGAACATGAATTGCTGCTGGGTCTTGATCTCCCGCGCCAGCTCCGGCACCTGCTCGATCAGCTTGCCCAGGTCCCCGGGCAAGGGATGCTGGGCCAGCAACTTGGTGAGATTCTTGGCGGTGGTTTCCAGCCAGTCGGCGGTGGAACGCAGGCGGGTGTAATGGGCGAAGTGGCCGATGGCCTTGTCCGGCAGGTGATGGCCTTCGTCGAATACATAGATAGTGTCGCGCGGGTCCGGCAGCACAGCGCCGCCGCCCAGGGCCAGGTCGGCCAGGACCATGTCGTGGTTGGTGACGATCACATCGACCTTGCCCATGCCTTCGCGGGCCTTGTAGAAGGCGCACTGGCCGAAGTTGGGGCAATGGCGGTTGGTGCACTGGCTGTGATCGGTGGTCAGGCGCGCCCAGTCGGCGTCTTCCAGGGCGGTGGACCAACTGTCGCGGTCGCCGTCCCATTTATTGCCGGCGAGTTTTTCGATCATGCTGGTAAACAGCTTCTGGCTGGCCTCATCGACCTCGATCTTGAAGCCTTCTTCTTCGAACAATTGCGCGGTGGCGGTTTGTGCGTGGCCTTCCTGGAGCAACATGTCGAGCTTGGACAGGCACATGTAGCGCCCGCGGCCCTTGGCCAGGGCGAAGCTGAAATTCAGCCCGCTGTTGCGCATCAGGTCGGGCAGATCCTTGTAGACGATCTGTTCCTGCAAGGCCACGGTGGCCGTGGCGATCACCAGGCGTTTGCCGGCGGCCTTGGCGGTCGGGATCGCGGCCAGGCTGTAGGCCACCGTCTTGCCGGTACCGGTGCCGGCTTCCACCGCGACAACCGCGGGGTCGCCACTGCGCCGGCCTTCGTCGTCGGTGTCGATATCCCCGAGGACCTTGGCAATTTCGGCGATCATCAAGCGTTGACCGTAGCGCGGCTTGAGGCTCTTGGCTTCGAGAAAACGCGAATAGGCGCCCTGGATCGTGTTTTTGAGTTCAGTGCTGATCATGGAATGTCGGGCGCTAAAAACGCTGGATAAATTTTCAGTGGTTCGGTTCGGCGGCTATCATACCCCGCTAATTAATCCCGCGCAGAACGGAGTATCCGAATGACCGCTTTCAGCCTTGTTTATAGCCTGCATCTCCTCGCCGCGCTGGTGTGGGTGGGCGGCATGTTTTTCGCCTGGATGGTCTTGCGTCCTGCGGCCATCAGGGCCCTTGAAGGACCTGCGCGACTCAAGCTCTGGGTAGAAGTGTTTCAAGGCTTTTTTCGCTGGGTATGGGGCGCGGTGGTGTTGTTGCCGGTCAGCGGCGTGGTCATGCTGAATCTGCACTTCACCGGATTTGAAAACGCACCGCGCTACGTGCAGGTGATGATGGGGTTGTATGTGGTGATGACGGCGTTGTTCATCCGCATTCAGGCGTTGATGCTGCCGGAGTTGCGTACTGCCGTGCAGGCACAGGATTGGCCGGTGGGGGCTGCGGTGCTGGGGCGGATTCGGCGGCTGGTGGGGATTAACCTGATGGTGGGATTGGTGGTGGTGGCGATCGCATCGGTACGGCCGACGTTTTAAGCATTTCATACCCACCTTGTGGCGAGGGAGCTTGCTCCCGCTGGGTCGCGAAGCGGCCCCAAAACGGCTGCTGCGCAGCCAGACGGGAGCAAGCTCCCTCGCCACAGGGTTATCCAGTGATCTTACAGTCGCTGCACAAGCACTGATCCCGGCGCGCCCGCAGGGCCCGGTTGGCCGTCGACTCCCGGCTTGCCGCTCTTGCCGCCATCGGCCTTGTAGATAATGCAGCCCTTGGCTTTACCGCCCGCACCCGGTTTGCCGCCAGGCCCGGCCACGCCACCGGCACCACCGGCGACCTGTACCTTGATCTGCTCTGCCGGATAATCGTGCGGTACGGCCAGTTTGACCAGGGCACCCGGGGCCCCTGGCTGACCATCACTGCCGTTGCTGCCATCGGCACCGCGACCGGCCTGCCCCCATGTACACCCCGGCGCCTGACCGTTGGCGCCATCCAGCCCGACAAAGCCTGGCGCACCCGCGCCACCGCGCGCGTCCACCTGTAACTGAGGTGCGTTCAGCGCCTTGATCATCAAATTCAGATTACGCCCCGAGCGCGCCGCCTTCTGATATGTACCTGGCGCACCGCGCGCGGTGATTTGGCTGCCCTCGGACAACTCGGCACGGCTGACTTTCACTTCAAGCGGCTGCTCACCGGGCACGATCGCGATCCGCGCCTCACGGCCCAGATGCAATTCCCCCACGGTGAGCTCGGTTACGTTTGAAGGGATCAACAAGGTGCCATAGTCGGCCACTTCCAGGCGTTCGAGCTGCAACGTGCTGGCGGTGTTGGGCAGACGCATCAGCGAGTTGGGTTCGACGTTCACCACCTGGGCACAGGCCAATGGACTGATGAGTACGGCGAGCAGACAGAGTTTACGCATGGGAAGCCTTCGGTGCGGTGATAGCCGGGATGGTTTGCAGATGGAAAACGCCAAACAGGATGATCTTCAGGCGATCGAGCCACGGATGGGCGCGACCTCTCAGGCTGCGATAGCACAGCAGCGCTTCAAGAAGATGGAGGATTCCCAACAGGCCGCCGGCCACATTGACCAGCATGTGCAGCGGAAGGACAAACGGCGTGAGCAGATTAGCCAGTACCACCAACCAGAACAGCAGGGTCAACAGCTTCCCCAGCCCCCATAGCACCTTCATACGCTCCCCCGATGAGAATTATTGTTTGCGCGCACAGTAACGGCTTCCACGCGGGATAAGCCAGAGGGCAAACAAAAAATCTTGATGAAGATCGCCGAACGGCCGCCGAACGGAGGTCATCCTCGCCCGACGGCTCTGGCTTAGGGGTTAACGATTGATGTGCAGCTCCACGCGGCGGTTTTTCGCGCGACCTTCATCTGTTTCGTTGTCGGCCACCGGTTGACTTTCACCCATGCCCTGGCTGGTCAGTTTGCTCGGGGCCACGCCTTGACTGAGCAAGTACTGCGCAACGCTGCTGGCGCGTCGTTCCGAAAGCCCCTGGTTGTAGGCATCGGAACCCACACTGTCAGTGTGCCCGATCACCTTGATGCTGGTGACGCTCGGATCCTGCAACTTGCCCATGATCGAATCGAGCTGGCTTTGCGCCGCGGGGGTCAGATCGGACTGGTTGAAGGCAAACAGCACATCACCGGCATCACTCAAGGTAATGACTTCGGCCTGCACAGGTTCGGCCGGTTTCACGCTGGCCGGGTATTGCGGCAGCGGGCAACCATGATGTTCCACAGGGGTGTTGGCCGGTGTGTCAGGGCAGCGATCGCGTCGATCGAACACGCCGTCGCCATCTTCATCACCGTCCTGGGCGTAACAGATCAAACCACCGGTCAGGATGCCGAGCGCCGCTCCACCGGCCGCCCATCCGCCACTTTCGATAGCGCCCAGGCCTCCGCCGACCAGTCCGCCAATGACGCTGCAAATCGGCCAGGTACGTTGATTGAGAGGGGCAGTGCCATCGCTGTGAGTAGCGCAACCGGTCAACAGGCTGCCCATCAGCAGAACCGGCAAGACGGTCCGTGTGAGTTTGCTCATATTAGAAGCTCCCGTGTCACCGGCCCATACCGGTTACACAGGAGTAAAGACCCGCATCCGCGACTGCACAAGCCGCGGATGCGAGGGAGCTAGCGCTGGATTTTGATTTCCGTGCGACGGTTTTGCGCGCGGCCGTCGGCGGTTTTGTTATCGGCCACTGGCTGGCTTTCACCGGCACCGGTCACAGAAACGAAGTTACTGCGCGGCACGCCTTGCTGGATGAGGTACTCAACCACCGAGTGAGCGCGTTTATCCGACAGTTTCTGGTTGTAGGTATCGCTGCCCACACTGTCGGTATGACCGGTAACGCTCAACTGAGCAGTCGGGGCTTCTGCTTTCAAACGCGTGGCAATCTTGTCGAGCACCAGTTTATCGCTCGACGTGAGCGTCGCTTTGTCGAACTGGAAGTGCACATCGCGGATCACGATGGTTTCTTCCTTGACCACCACAACCTCTTCAGCCACAGGAGCAGGCGCTGGTGGCGGGCAACCGTCAGCGTCGACTTTCACGCCTCTAGGCGTGCCAGGGCACTTGTCGCGGCTATCCGGCACACCGTCGCCGTCTTCGTCGCCATCACCGTGAACCCAGCAATAGGCCGCCGCCGTACCGCCGACAACCAGCGCCCCCCACCCTGCCCATGACGAACTCTCGGTCGCACCGAGGCCCGCACCCACGACACCTCCGACCGCCGCACAGGTCGGCCAGTCGGTTTTCTGCAAACCTGCGCAACCAGTCAACACACTGGTTAGCAGAACCAGGGGTAATGCTGTCCGAACTATGCTCATCTAGTTTTCTCCTTAAGGATCGGCTTAGAACCGATTCACGGAGTAAAGACCGGAGTTTTGATCTCCGCCAGCATTAGGCCAGTGCAGTTTTATCCCGTGTTCACGGGAGATCGTCACTTTTGCGGCAAACCCGCTCTAGGCTCGAACCTGTGGGCAGGCTAGTCTTGGCAGATCTGAGTGAGGATTTTCAATGATTGCAGGTTTTTCTTCGCGCACTCCCCAACAGGCACTGGCCGCTCTGCTGGATCGCTATGCGCCTTCGCGCCTGTTGCTGATTGGCGCCAGCGAGTTTCCGGCACTGGAAGCCTTCAAGCTTGCGCACCCGGACAGCAGCGTGGCGCACGCGGCGCCAGGGTCGTTACCCACCGAACTGGCGGCGCGCCGGTTCGATCTGGCGCTGGTGGTCGATTGCCTGGAACATTTGCCCAAGCGCGATGGCCTGAATTTGCTGGGAGGCATACGCAACCTCAACGCCAGCCGCATTGCGGTCCTGGCTGACTTGCCGGCCAGCGGCTGGCAGGAAACCGACTTTTTCTCCCTGGCCCTGCAAGCCAGTGAACGCTTCCAGCGTGATGAACAGGTGCTGACCCTGTTTACCTACGATCTGCTTGACTACAAGCAAGTCCCCGACTGGCTCAATTCGCGGTTCTGGGCCAATCCGGAAAACTTCGGGAAATATTGGTGGTAACGCAATGAGTACATCCATTTGCCCTTGCGGCAGCGGCACCCTGCTCGATGCCTGCTGCGGCCATTACCATGCCGGCCACCCGGCGCCCTGTGCCGAAGCCTTGATGCGCTCGCGCTACAGCGCTTATGTGCTGGGGCTGATCGATTATCTGGTGGCGACCACCCTCCCCGCCCAACAGAGCGGCCTGGATCGCCAGTCGATCAGCGACTGGAGCGCCCAGAGCACCTGGCTGGGCCTTGAGGTGGAAAGCTCGGAAGTCCTGGGCGGTCAGCCGGAGCATGCCTTCGTCACCTTTACCGCGCGCTGGCATGACGGCAGCGGCGAACACAGTCATCGCGAGCGCTCTTCGTTCGTGCAGAGCACCGGGCGCTGGTACTTCATCGACCCCACCGTGCCACTCGATGTCGGACGCAACGATGCCTGCCCTTGCGCCAGCGGGCAAAAATTCAAGAAGTGCTGTTCGGGGTATTTCGGCGGTTGAGTTGCCCGGCAGCGGCCGAAGGCTGCTACAGGTTCAAGGGAGAAGAACGACCATGATCACCCGGCGACTCGCACACTGCCTGCTCCCCCTGGCCCTTTGCCTGGGGCTCGGCGGTTGTGCGTCCTGGTTCAGCGGCGATGAGCCAGACCCCGAAGTGCATCTGGTCAAGGTCGAAGTGGTGCGGGCCAAGTTGATGGAACAGCGGTTCGTTCTGCATTTTCGCATCGATAACCGCAATGACAGTGAACTGACCGTGCGCGGCCTGGACTACCGCATTCATCTGGGCGGCATCCTGCTGGCCGAAGGTGAGCATGAACATTGGGTCACCGTGAACCCCAAGAGCAGTCGCTTCTATAAAGTACCGATTCGCACCAACCTGTGGCCTCAGCTCAAAGGCTTGATCAAACAGCTGAAAAACAACAGGGAGGGCATCCCCTATCGACTGGAGGGCGAGATGGAAACCGGTTTATTCATCGCCCACTACGTGCACCTGGCTCGTAATGGCGTGATAATCGCCGCCGATCTAATTCCGGAGTAACCCCCATGACCCAGCAACCCCATGTCCATGGCCCAGACTGCAACCACGATCATGACCACCATGATCACGACCATGGCCATGTCCACGGCCCGAACTGCGGCCACGCTCACCAGGAACCGGTGCGCAATGCCCTGAAAGACGTCGGCCGCAACGACCCTTGCCCATGTGGCAACGGCAAGAAATTCAAGAAGTGCCACGGCGCGTGAGGCGGCGGGCGAACATGTTCTTCGCCTGTTAGCCTGCTTTCGCGAGCAAGCCCGCTCCCACATTGGTTTACGGACATGACATAAAAACCTGTAGGAGCGAGCTTGCTCGCGAAGCCCCCGCAAGCTCCGCGGGAAACCAGAATACCCGCGTTATCGTTAACGACCATCGCGAGCAAGTTCGCGCCTACAAAAGGATCTGTGCGCAGCTGACCACCGTCGCATACTCCCCATGCAGATTCCCCAACGACATCCCATGCACGTCCTCGGCTGAACGGGCAGTGCCAAAAAAGTCTGCCTTGTCGAAGGTAAAGCAGGCGTCTTCCGCCACCCAGGTCTCAAACCCCAGATTGCCCGCCGTTCGGGCCGTGGACTCCACCGAGTTGTGCGTCGCCACGCCGACGATGATCAACTGCTCGATGCCCGCCTTGCGCAAGTACGCCTCCAGCCCCGTGGAACAGAACGCATCCGGCACCTGCTTCTGAATCAGATGCTCGCCAGGCTGTGGCTGGAATCGCTCCTGGAACTCCACCCCGGCCTGCTGCGGCCAGAACACCGAATCCTCCGAGCGCGACAAATGCTGAACGTGGATGATCGGCCGCCCGCTGCGCCGCCAATGGCCCAAGAGTTCAAGCATGCGCGCCTCGGCCTGGGGATTGTTCCGGCGACCGAGGCGTGGATGCAGGATGCCTTTTTGTTGATCGATGATGATCAGCGCTGCGTTTGGCGCCAGTTCCATGTCAGCGTTTCTCCACGACCCAAAAGTGCGATCCTCGCAAGTTATCAGACAATTCCTGAAATAACCTCGTCCCCCGCTTGCGCGCCCATCGCCTGCTCACTAACGTAGCGACTTTATTGCGCCACCACCCCCGCAGGAGCTTTGCCATGGCCTCGCCAGCCCTTACACATTTTCTACCCCGGTTCGGCGTTGCCGCAGCAGTGGCGGGGGTTTTGAGCCTGACCGGTTGTCAAACCTTCAATGCCCAGGACACCCTGCCGCCCGTCACAGGCGTGCAGCCACTCAAGGGCCTGGCGCAGAATGTGTCGGTGCGACGCAATGCCATGGGCATGCCGTTGATCGAAAGCAGCAGTTTCCACGACGCGCTGTTCACCCTCGGCTATGTGCACGCCAGTGACCGCATCACGCAGATGGCCACCCTGCGCCTGCTGGCCCAGGGGCGCCTTGCCGAGATGCAGGGTGCGGACGTGCTCGACGCCGACCGCTACATGCGCGCCGTCAACCTCAAGAAAAGCGCCGCCGAGCTGTACAAGGCATCTTCGCCGCGCCTCAAGCGCTTCTTCGAGGTCTATGCCCGCGGGGTCAACGCTTACCTGTTCCGCTACCGCGACAAACTGCCGGCGGACCTCGCCGCCACGGGCTACAAGCCTGAATACTGGCAGCCGGAAGATTCGGCGCTGATGTTCTGCCTGTTGAACTTCAGTCAGTCAGCCAACCTGCCGGAAGAAATTTCCTCGCTGGTGCTCGCCCAGACCGTCAGCACCGACAAACTGCCGTGGCTGACCCCGTCCGCCCCGGATGAAAAACTGCCGCTGGCCGAAAGCGAAAAACTGCAAGGCATCAAGCTCACTGGCCAAGTGCCGGGCCTGGCGGACATCAGCAAAGCCACCAGCCAGTTGTCCGAATTGAATCTGCTGGGCGCCACCTCGTCGAACAACTGGGCCATCGCCCCGCAACGCAGCCGCAGCGGTAAAAGCCTGCTGGCCAGCGACAGCCATGGACCGATGGGCGTGCCGTCGTTGTTCACCGTTGTACAGATCCGCACCACGAAATATCAGGCATCCGGCGTGACCCTTGCCGGTTTGCCGATGGTGTTGGGCGGCTTCAACGGCAAAGTGGCGTGGAGCATGACCAGCGTCATGGGTGACAACCAGGACCTGTTCCTGGAAAAAATCAAACGCCAGGGCAATGGCCTGGCCTACGAAACCAACGGCAAGTGGCAGCCGGCGACCGTGCGCAACGAAACCTATTTCGTCAAAGGCCAGCGGCCGATTCGCGAAGCGGTGTACGAAACCCGGCATGGCCCATTGCTGAACAGCGCCCAAGGCCTGGCCCAGGGCAGCGGTTTCGGCCTGGCCCTGCAGACCCCGAGCTTCACCGATGACAAAACCCTGGACGCGTTCTTCGACCTGTCCCGGGCGCAGAACGTCGAGAGAGCCTCGGACGCCAGCCGCGAGATCCGCGCCATCGCCCTGAACCTGGTGTTCGCCGACGCCAGCAACATCGGCTGGCAGGTCACCGGCCGCTACCCGAACCGCCGCGAAGGCGAAGGCCTGCTGCCCTCGCCGGGCTGGGACGGTCGTTACGACTGGGACGGTTACGCCGACCCGATGCTGCACCCCTACGATCAGGACCCGGCACAAGGCTGGCTCGGCACCGCCAACCAGCGGGTCATTCCCCACGGCTACGGCATGCAGCTGTCCAACTCCTGGTCGGCACCGGAGCGCGGCGAGCGCCTGGCAGAACTGGCCGGCGCGGGCAAACATGACGGCCGCAGTGTGATCGCCATGCAATACGACCAGACCACCACCTTCGCCGCCAAACTGAAGAAAATGTTCCAGGCCCCAGGCATGGCGCAGCCGCTCAAGCAGGCCATCGACGCCTTGCCGGCGGCCGATCGCGACAAGGCACGCGAGGCGTTGACCCGATTGATGGCGTTCGACGGCAAACTCAGCGCGACCTCCGCCGATGCGGCGATCTACGAGCTGTTCCTGCAAGAGAGCAGCAAGCAGATTTTCCTCGACGAACTGGGCCCGGAAAGCAGCCCGGCGTGGAAAGCTTTCATCGCCAACGGCAAGCTGTCCTACGCCGCCCAGGCTGATCACCTGCTGGGCCGCGAAGACAGCCCGTTCTGGGATGACCTGCGTACCCCGGCTAAAGAAGACAAACCGGCGATCCTCGCCCGCAGCCTGGCCGCGGCAATCAGCGCCGGCGACAGTCAATTGGGTGGCAGTCGCAGCGCCTGGCAGTGGGGCAAATTGCACCGCTATGAATGGAAGAACAGCAGTGGCCAGACCGTGCGCGGCCCGCTGCCGGCCGGTGGTGATGGCACCACGCTCAACACCGCCGCGTTCGCCTGGGGCCAGGACTTCAATACGACGCTGGTACCGGCCATGCGCTTTATCGTCGACTTCGCCCAGGCCGAGCCGCTGACGGCCCAGCTAGGCACCGGCCAATCCGGCAACCCCGCCAGCCCTAACTACCTGAACAGCATCGACCCATGGCTCAAGGGGCAATACATGAGCCTGCCGATGCAGACGCAGAACTTTGACAAGGTGTACGGAACGAAGCGCTTGACTCTGACGCCGGGCAAATAACGACCACCGCAAACCCAATGTGGGAGCGGGCTTGCTCGCGAAAGCGCTGTAACAGTCGATGTTGATGGTGACTGTCACACCGCTTTCGCGAGCAAGCCCGCTCCCACACTTGTTTGGCGATCACCTTGCAAATCCCGATAGAACTTCTCTCCCCGCGCCCGCCTCTCAGTTAACAAGTCCCTCCACCTGGATCACACCGTGGACCTTGTCATCGCGCGTCCCGAAGGTTTGTACTGCCCCGCCGGCGATTTCTATATCGACCCGTGGCGCCCGGTCGAGCGGGCGGTCATCACCCACGCCCACGGCGACCATGCGCGCACCGGCAACCAGCACTACCTGGCGGCGGCTCCCGGCGAAGGGATTCTGCGTTCGCGACTCGGCCAGGACATCAACCTGCAAACCCTGGCCTATGGCGAGCGCCTGCTGCACCAAGGCGTCACCTTGAGCTTCCATCCCGCCGGCCATGTCCTCGGTTCGGCCCAGGTGCGGTTGGAATACGGCGGCGAAGTCTGGGTGGCGTCCGGCGACTACAAAATCGAACCCGACGGCACCTGCGCGCCGTTCGAACCGGTGCGCTGCGACACCTTCATCACCGAGTCGACCTTCGGCCTGCCGATCTACCGTTGGCAGCCCCAGGCGCAGGTGTTTGCCGAGATCAATCAGTGGTGGCAGGCCAACGCCGCCGAAGACAAGGCCAGCGTGCTGTTCTGCTACTCCTTCGGCAAGGCCCAGCGGATCCTCCACGGCATCGACGCCAGCCTCGGTCCGATCCTGACCCATGGCGCGGTCGAGCCGCTGAACCGGGTCTATCGCGAAAGCGGCGTCTACATACCACCAACGATCTATGCCGGCGACCTCAAAAAAAGCGACCCGTTGATGCGCAAGGCACTGGTCATCGCCCCGCCCTCGGCCGGTGGCAGCACCTGGATGCGCCGCTTCGGCGACTACAGCGACGCATTTGCCAGTGGCTGGATGCGGCTGCGTGGCACCCGACGGCGGCGCGGTGTGGACCGTGGCTTTGTGCTCTCTGATCATGCGGACTGGCCGGGGCTTTTGTGGGCCATCGAACAGACCGGTGCCGAACGGGTGATGGTCACCCACGGTTCCGTTGCCGTGCTGGTGCGCCACTTGCGGGAAAAAGGTCTGGATGCTCAGGGCTTCACTACCGAATACGGCGACGATGAAGAAGAACCGACGGGCGAAATCGAATTCACCGGGTCGCTGTCATGAAAGCGTTCGCCGAGTTGTACGGCGAGCTCGATGCCACCACCTCGAGCAACGCCAAACTGGCAGCGATGCAACGCTACTTCGCCCAGGCCGCGCCGGAGGATGCCGCCTGGGCGGTGTACTTTTTATCCGGCGGGCGGCCCCGGCAACTGGTGCCGGTGCGGGTACTGCGTGAATTGGCCATGGCGTATTCGGGGCTGTCGGAGTGGTTGTTCGAAGAGAGCTATCAGGCCGTGGGCGATTTGGCGGAGACCATCTCGCTAGTACTGCCCGAAGCCGACCACACCTCCACCGACGGCCTGGCGATGTGGATCGAAGACAAACTGTTGCCCCTGCGTGGCGAATCCCCCGAAGTGCTGGCCGAGCGCTTGCCCGCGCTCTGGTCGCAGCTGGACCGCGCCAGCCTGATGCTGTGCATCAAGTTGATCACTGGCAGCTTCCGCGTCGGGGTTTCGAAATTGCTGGTAACCCGGGCCTTGGCGTCCATGGCTCACCTGGACAGCAAGCGCGTGGCCCAGCGGCTGGTGGGCTACACCGATCTGTCCAACCGCCCCAATGCGGCCAGCTACTTGAAGTTGATCGCGGCCGAATCCTCCGATGAGCACGCCCAGCGCGGCGGGCAGCCCTACCCGTTTTTTCTCGCCCATGCCCTGTCGCAACCGGTGGAGCAATTCGAAGCCTTGCTCGGCCCGGCCAGCAATTGGCAGATCGAGTGGAAGTGGGACGGCATCCGCGCCCAGGTGGTCAAGCGTGACGGGCGACTGTGGATCTGGTCGCGCGGCGAAGAGTTGGTGACCGAGCGTTTTCCGGAACTGGAAGCCCTGATTCATTGTTTGCCCGACGGCACGGTGATCGATGGCGAAATCGTGGTCTGGAAAGCCGATCAGCCCCACACCGAAGATGCTTTCGACCCGCAATCGGCTGCTGCGCCTGCGGTGCAACCCTTCGCCCTGTTGCAGCAGCGGATCGGCCGCAAGACCCTGAGCAAGAAAATCCTCAGCGAGGTGCCGGTGGTGCTGCTCGCCTACGACTTGCTGGAATGGCAGGGCGAGGACTGGCGCAACCAGCCGCAATCCCGACGACGCGCCCAACTGGAGCAACTGATCGCCCAGAGCAATCATCCAGTGCTGCTCGCTTCTCCCTTGCTGATCGGCGAAGACTGGCACGATCTCGCCCGGCAACGGGAAGCGTCGCGCCAGCTCGGGGTCGAGGGCATGATGCTCAAGGCGCGGGATGCGATGTACGGGGTGGGCCGGACCAAGGACGTGGGAGTCTGGTGGAAGTGGAAAGTCGACCCGTTCAGCGTTGACGCGGTGTTGATTTATGCGCAACGGGGCCACGGGCGCCGGGCCAGTCTGTACAGCGACTACACCTTCGCCGTGTGGGACGGTCCGCCCGATGCCAGCGAACGCACGCTGGTGCCCTTCGCCAAGGCTTACTCGGGGCTGACCGATGAAGAAATGCGCAAAGTCGACAATATCGTGCGCAAGACCACGGTGGAAAAGTTCGGCCCGGTGATCAGCGTCAAACCCAGTCTGGTGTTTGAGTTGGGGTTCGAGGGGATCGCCCTGTCCAAGCGGCACAAGAGCGGGATCGCGGTGCGCTTTCCGCGAATGTTGCGCTGGCGGCAGGACAAAACCGTGGAAGAGGCTGATCATCTGGCAACGCTGCAGGACTTACTGGCTTGAACCTGCCCTGTACCTGCCCTGTACCTGGCCTGGCTTCTTTGGCTGGGCTGATTACAGTGGTAAGGAGATTCTCCGCTCGCCTGGGTCCCCTTCCCCCGTCCACACTGTTTTTCGATCCAAAAAAGTGCAGGCTTTGCACGGCGCCCGGTTTCGTGCACTAATCGCATCCGGCAATTTCCTGAACACCTTTTAAACGCTTGTTCGGCACTCTGGTTCGGAAATTGCTACTTTCATTAGGGCTTACGCTTACCAGTAACAATAATTCTGCGCCACAAGCGCTCATATTGGTTCTTAGGGATTGAATAATGAAAAAAGCATTGCTGACCCTTTCTGCACTGGCGTTGTGCGTGGCTGCTGGCTCCGCGCTGGCCAAGGAGTACAAGGAATTGCGTTTCGGGGTTGACCCTTCCTATGCACCGTTCGAGTCCAAAGCGGCCGACGGCAGCCTGGTAGGCTTCGACATCGACTTGGGCAACGCCATCTGCGCCGAACTGAAGGTCAAGTGCAAATGGGTCGAAAGCGATTTCGACGGCATGATTCCCGGCCTCAAGGCCAACAAGTTCGACGGCGTGATCTCTTCGATGACCGTTACCCCGGCCCGCGAAAAAGTGATCGACTTCTCCAGCGAACTGTTCTCGGGCCCAACCGCCTACGTGTCGAAAAAAGGTTCGGGCATCACCGCAGACGTCGCTTCGCTCAAAGGCAAGACTGTCGGCTACGAACAAGGCACCATCCAGGAAGCCTATGCCAAAGCCGTTCTGGACAAGGCTGGCGTGAAAACCCAGGCCTATCAGAACCAGGACCAGGTGTACTCCGACCTGACTTCCGGCCGTCTCGACGCGGGTATCCAGGACATGCTGCAAGCCGAACTGGGCTTTTTGAAGTCGCCACAGGGCGCCGACTATGACGTCAGCAAGCCAGTCGACAACGAACTGCTGCCAGCCAAAACCGCGATCGGCATTAAGAAAGGTAACACCGAGCTGAAAGCACTTTTGGATAAAGGTATCAAAGCGTTACACGATGATGGCACCTACGCCACCATCCAGAAGAAACACTTTGGCGATCTGAATCTGTACAGCGGCAAATAATGCCAGGCGCCCATCTCGCGATGGGCGCTTTTCTCTTCCGATCAGGTTGCTGATTTATGTTTGAAAACCTCCTCCAAAATCTGGGGCTCTCTGCCTTCAGCCTCAAGGGTTTCGGCCCGTTGCTGATGGAAGGCACCTGGATGACCATCAAATTATCGGCGATGTCGCTACTGGTGGCCGTCTTGCTCGGCCTGCTCGGCGCCAGTGCCAAACTGTCTAAAGTCAAACTGGTGCGCCTGCCTGCCCAGTGCTACACCACGCTGATTCGCGGGGTGCCGGACCTGGTGCTGATGCTGCTGATTTTCTACAGCCTGCAAACCTGGCTGACGTCGTTCACCGACTACATGGAATGGGAATACATCGAGATCAACCCGTTCAGCGCCGGTGTGCTGACCCTGGGTTTCATTTACGGCGCGTACTTCACCGAAACCTTCCGCGGCGCGATCCTCGCCGTGCCGCGCGGTCAGGTCGAAGCAGCCACTGCCTATGGATTGAAACGCGGCCAGCGCTTTCGCATCGTGGTGTTCCCACAGATGATGCGCTACGCCCTGCCGGGTATCGGCAACAACTGGATGGTGATGCTCAAGGCCACCGCGCTGGTCTCGATCATCGGCCTGGCCGACCTGGTCAAGGCCGCGCAGGACGCCGGCAAGAGCAGCTATCAACTGTTCTACTTCCTGGTCCTCGCCGCCCTGATCTATCTGGTGATCACCAGTGCTTCCAACTTCATTCTGCGCTGGCTTGAACGCCGCTACGCCGCCGGTACACGGGAGGCCGTGCGATGATCGAACTCTTGCAGGAATACTGGAAAGCCTTCCTCTACACCGACGGCCAGAACATCACTGGCCTGGCCATGACCCTGTGGCTGCTCAGCGCTTCGATCTTCTTCGGTTTCATCGTTTCGATTCCGCTGTCCATCGCCCGGGTGTCGCCCCGTTTCTACGTTCGCTGGCCGGTGCAGTTCTACACCTACCTGTTCCGTGGCACGCCGCTGTATATCCAGCTGCTGATCTGCTACACCGGGATCTACAGCCTGGCCGCCGTGCGCGCGCAGCCGGTGTTGGACAGTTTCTTCCGCGATGCGATGAACTGCACCATCCTGGCGTTCGCCCTGAACACCTGTGCCTACACCACGGAGATTTTCGCCGGGGCGATCCGCAGCATGGCCCACGGTGAAGTCGAAGCGGCCAAGGCCTATGGCCTGACCGGCTGGAAGCTGTATGCCTACGTGATCATGCCGTCGGCACTGCGTCGCTCGTTGCCGTACTACAGCAACGAGGTGATCCTGATGCTGCACTCGACCACCGTGGCGTTCACCGCGACCATCCCCGACATCCTGAAAGTCGCGCGGGACGCCAACTCGGCGACCTTCCTGACCTTCCAGTCGTTCGGCATCGCCGCGCTGATCTACCTGACCGTCACCTTTGCGCTGGTCGGCCTGTTCCGTCTCGCCGAACGTCGATGGCTGGCCTTCCTCGGGCCGTCCCACTGAGACCCTTTTCAATGCGCCACCAGATACATGACTTGCTGGCCCCGCTGCCGGGGACCGCACGACAGATTCACAGCTTCCACTTCGGGCCGACGTCGGCACCAACCGGGACAAGCGCCCGAGGCAAGATCTACATCCAGTCGTCCCTGCACGCCGATGAAATGCCCGGCATGCTGGTGTCCTGGCACCTCAAGCAACGGTTGGCGGAGCTGGAGGCCGCCGGCCGCCTGCGCAGCGAAATCGTGCTGGTGCCGATCGCCAACCCGGTCGGCCTGGAGCAGGTGCTGATGGACATTCCGCTGGGCCGCTACGAGCTCGAAAGCGGGCAGAACTTCAACCGCTGGTTCGTCGATTTGAGCGAAGAGGTCGGCAACGACATCGAAGGGCGATTGGGCGACGATCCGCAGCACAACCTGCAACTGATCCGCAGCAGCCTGCGCAATGCGCTGGCGCGGCAGACCGCGAGCACCCAACTGCAATCACAGCGCCTGACCCTGCAACGCCTGGCCTGTGATGCCGACATGGTGCTGGACCTGCATTGCGATTTCGAAGCGGTTGCGCACCTGTACACCACCCCCGAGGCCTGGCCGCAGGTGGAGCCACTGGCGCGCTACATCGGCTCCGAAGCCAGCCTGCTGGCCACCGATTCCGGCGGCCAGTCGTTCGACGAATGCTTCACCCTGCTGTGGTGGCAATTGAAGGAACGCTTCGGCGAGCACTTCGATATTCCGCTGGGCAGCTTTTCGGTGACCGTCGAACTGCGCGGCCAGGGTGACGTCAACCACCCGTTGGCCAGCCTGGATAGCCAGGCGCTGATCGACTACCTGATTCACTTCGGCGCGATTGCCGGCGAACCGGCGCCACTGCCCGACCTGCCCTACCCGGCCACGCCGCTGGCGGGTGTGGAACCGGTGGCAACGCCGGTCGGCGGCCTGCTGGTGTTCACCGCGCTGCCGGGGGAATACCTGGAAGCCGGGCAACTGATCGCCGAAATCATCGACCCCATTTGTGACCGCGTCACCCCGGTCCATTGCACCGCCAGCGGCCTGATGTACGCCCGCTCGTTGCGGCGCATGGCCACCGCCGGCATGGTGATCGCCCACGTCGCAGGCGCCGAAGCCTATCGCAGCGGCTACCTACTTTCGCCTTGAGGATGCTTGTTCCATGTACAAACTGACCATTGAAGGCCTGCATAAAAGCTATGGCGATCATGAGGTGCTCAAGGGTGTTTCGCTCAAGGCCAACACCGGCGACGTCATCAGCCTGATCGGCGCCAGCGGCTCGGGCAAAAGTACCTTTTTGCGCTGCATCAACTTTCTCGAACAACCCAACGACGGGGCCATGAGCCTGGACGGCCAGGCAATCCGCATGGTCAAGGACCGCCACGGCATGCACGTGGCCGACCCTGACGAACTGCAACGGATCCGCACGCGGCTGGCCATGGTGTTCCAGCACTTCAACCTGTGGAGCCACATGACCGTGCTGGAAAACATCACCATGGCCCCGCGCCGGGTGCTGGGCTGCAGCAAACAGGAAGCCGAAGACCGTGCCCGCCGCTACCTGGACAAGGTCGGCCTGCCGGCGCGGGTGGCCGAGCAGTACCCGGCGTTCCTCTCCGGTGGCCAGCAGCAGCGCGTGGCGATTGCCCGGGCGCTGGCCATGGAGCCGGAGGTGATGCTGTTCGACGAACCGACCTCGGCCCTGGACCCGGAGCTGGTGGGTGAAGTACTGAAGGTGATTCAAGGCCTGGCCGAAGAAGGCCGGACCATGATCATGGTGACCCACGAAATGAGCTTCGCCCGCAAGGTATCGAGCCAGGTGCTGTTCCTGCACCAAGGCCTGGTGGAAGAAGAAGGCGCGCCGGAAGATGTACTGGGCAATCCGAAGAGCGAACGCCTGAAGCAGTTCCTGAGCGGCAACCTCAAGTAATCCCCGCGCAATCCCCTGTGGTAGCGGGGTTGCTCGCGAAGACGAAGTGTCAGCCGACATCAATGGGTCTGATACACCGTTTTTGCGAGCAAGCCCGCTCCCACAAAAGCACTGACGTTAAACTTGTCGCATCCCGGCGTGGTCTCTGAAAGAACACTTTCCAGAGCGCACACCGCCCGCATGGCAACCTCCCCCGACTTCGCAAAACAATGGTTCACCGCTCGCGGCTGGAAGCCGTTCGCCTTTCAAAAAGAGGTGTGGTCAGCGGTCAAGCAGGGTCAGTCCGGACTGCTGCACGCCAGCACCGGTGCCGGTAAAACCTATGCGGTATGGTTCGCCGCGCTCAATCGCTTTGCTCATGTCAAACCCATCCTTGAATCACCTCGCAAACGCAAACCGGTGGCCGAGCCGCTGACCGTGTTGTGGATAACGCCCATGCGCGCGTTGGCTGCCGATACCGCCCGTGCCCTGCAAGCCCCCTTGCTCGATCTGCAACTCCCCTGGAGCGTCGGCCTGCGCACAGGCGACACCAGCAGCAGCGAACGGGCGCGACAGAGCCGGCGCTTGCCCACGACCCTCATCACCACCCCGGAAAGCCTGACCCTGATGCTCGCCAGAGCCGATTCCCGGACTGCCCTCTCTAGCCTGCGCATGGTCGTGGTCGATGAATGGCACGAACTGCTGGGTAACAAGCGCGGCGTGCAACTGCAACTGGCGCTGGCTCGTTTGCGCCACTGGCAGCCCGAGCTGATCGTCTGGGGCGTGTCCGCGACCCTGGGTAATCAATCCCACGCCGAACAGGTGTTGATCCCACAGGGCGGCGGCATCAGCGTTCAAGGCCAAACCAAAAAAGTGCTCAGGGTCGACACCTTGCTGCCGCCGACGATCGAGCGTTTTCCCTGGGCCGGGCATATCGGCCTGAAGATGCTGCCACAGGTGGTCAGCGAACTCGAATCCAGCGCCAGCAGCCTGGTGTTCACCAACACCCGCGCGCAATCGGAGATCTGGTATCAGGCCCTGCTCGAGGCCCGGCCGGACTGGGCCGGGTTGATCGCACTGCATCACAGTTCCTTGTCCCGGGACACCCGCGACTGGGTCGAGCGCGCCCTCAAGGACGGACAACTCAAAGCGGTGGTCTGCACATCCAGCCTCGATCTGGGCGTGGACTTCCTGCCGGTGGAGCGGGTGTTGCAAATCGGTTCCGCCAAGGGCGTGGCGCGGCTGATGCAACGTGCCGGGCGCTCCGGTCATGCACCAGGGCGCGAGTCGCGGGTCACGCTGGTGCCGACCCACAGCGTGGAACTGGTCGAGGCCGCCGCCGCGCAGGATGCCGTGGCGGCCCGTCGCATTGAACCGCGCCTGTCGCCGATCAAGCCGCTGGATGTGCTGGTGCAGCATCTGGTCAGCATCGCCCTGGGCGGCGGGTTCATACCCGATGAGTTGTACGAAGAAGTGCGCACAGCCTGGGCCTATCGCGACCTGAACCTGGCCGACTGGGCCTGGGCGCTGGCCTTCGTACGTCATGGCGGGCTTTCCCTGACAGCCTACCCGGATTACCGCCGCGTCGAGCCCGACGAACAGGGTGTGTGGCGAGTGCCGGATGCGCGACTGGCCCGCAGGCACCGCATGAGCATCGGCACCATCGTCAGCGATGCCAGCATCCAGTTGAAGTTCTGGAGCAAGGGCGGTGGGGGCAAACAGCTGGGCAGTGTAGAAGAAGGTTTTATTGCACGGCTCAAGCCCGGGGACGGCTTTCTGTTCGCCGGTCGCCTGTTGGAGTTGGTGCGGGTGGAGAACATGACCGCTTACGTCAAACGCAGCACAGTGAAAAAAGCCGCAGTGCCGCGCTGGAACGGTGGGCGCATGCCCCTTTCCAACGAACTGGCGCAGGCGGTGGTGGCGCGTTTCAGTGCGGCGGCGCAGGGCCAGTATGTCGGCCCGGAAATGCAGGCGGTGCGACCGTTACTGCAGGTGCAGCAAAAATGGTCCGGTTTACCGACCGAGGACAGTTTGCTGGCCGAGGCACTGAAGTCCCGCGAGGGCTGGCACCTGTTTCTGTTTCCTTTCGCCGGGCGCCAGGTGCATCTGGGCCTGGCCAGTTTGCTGGCGTGGCGTGTCAGCCAGCGTCAACCGCTGACCTTCTCGATTGCAGTCAACGATTACGGACTGGAATTGCTCAGCGCCACGCCGGTCGATTGGGCGCTGCAACTGGACGCAGCGCTGCTCAGTCCTAATGATTTGCTGACGGATGTGCTGGCCAGCCTGAACGCTGGAGAACTGGCGTTGCGCCGCTTTCGGGAGATCGCGCGGATTGCCGGACTGGTCTTCGCCGGCTATCCCGGCGCACCGAAGAGCACGCGTCAGGTCCAGGCGTCCAGCGGGCTGTTCTTCGAAGTGTTCAAGCAATATGACGCAGGCAACCTGCTGCTGGCCCAGGCCGGGGAAGAAGTGCTGCGCGAAGAACTGGATATTCGGCGCCTGGAACAGACGCTGACGCGAATCCGGCAACTGAAACTGGATCTGCATCACATCAAACGTCCCACACCCCTGGGCTTTCCGCTGCTGGTGGAGCGTATGCGCGAAAGCATGAGTTCGGAAAAACTTGCCGACCGCATCAGGCGCATGGTCAGTGATCTGGAGAAAACCGCCGAATCCGGGAAAGCCTGATGAGTACGTCCTACCCGATCAGCCTTGGTGGAGAAGAGCTCTGGTTGTTGCCGGAAAAAGCGATCTACTGGCCGGCGCACCAGGCGTTGTTGGTGGCCGACGTGCATTTTGGCAAGGCAGCGGCCTATCGGAGCCTGGGGCAACCTGTGCCTCAGGGCACCACGACGCAGAACATTGCCGTGCTCGATACTCTGTTGACTGCCCTGCCCTGCCGGCAATTGATTTTTCTCGGTGACTTTCTCCACGGCCCCGGCTCCCACGCAACGGCGACACTCGAGGCGTTGGCTCAGTGGCGAACGCGGCATGGTGACCTGCCCATGACGCTGATCCGCGGCAATCACGATAAACGTGCTGGCGACCCGCCTGCCTCGTTGAACATTGCCGTGGTGCCTGAGCCGATGTTGCTGGGGCCTTTCGCCTTGCAGCATGAACCGACGCCGTATCCCGGCAGACACGTACTGGCCGGCCATGTGCATCCCGTGTATCGGCTGCACGGTCGCGGCCGGCAGAGTTTGCGGCTGGCGTGTTTCAGGATTGGCGAGGCGGTGAGCCTGCTGCCAGCGTTCGGGGCCTTTACCGGGGGCTATCACGTGGAGCGGGACGACCATTGCCGGATTTTCGTCATCGGCGATAACGAAATCTGGCCCGTGACCCTGTAGGAGCGAGCTTGCTCGCGATGGACGTCAACGATGACGCGGGGCATCTAGTACCCCGCAGTGTTCTCGAGTTCATCGCGAGCAAGCTCGCTCCTACAGAAAACAGAACGCGGTTCGGTGTTTTATCAGGCCACGGGCGCGGGTGGCGGCTCGTCCGGCAGGGTCGGCTCGCCGGGCTCGGTGGGTTGTTCGTTGGGGGTATCGGGATCAGGCTGGCCGGGGATGCCACCTGCCATGCTGATCGGCGGGTGTGCCAACAAGGACCAGGCCAGGACGCCAACCTGATTGGGCTCCAGCCTTGCCAGTTCGGCACTGATTCGCGGGTCGATCTTCATAAAGCACTCCTGAGCGATGGCCCGATCCGCCTTGCGCGGATCGGAGCAGTACACTCCATAGAGTGTACGCTCGCTCAAGAATTCCCCTGGCTCGTCGGACGGCTGACTCAGGTGCGCGGAAGGGTCACGCCGCGCTGGCCCTGATACTTGCCGCCACGGTCCTTATAGGACACTTCGCACTCTTCGTCGGACTCCAGGAACAGCATCTGCGCCACGCCTTCGTTGGCGTAGATTTTTGCCGGCAGGTTGGTGGTGTTGGAGAACTCCAGGGTCACGTGGCCTTCCCACTCGGGTTCCAGCGGCGTCACGTTGACGATGATGCCGCAGCGCGCATAGGTGCTCTTGCCCAGGCAGATGGTCAGGACGTTGCGCGGAATGCGGAAGTACTCAACGGTGCTCGCCAGCGCGAAGGAGTTCGGCGGGATGATGCACACGTCGCTGTGGATATCGACAAAGCTGCCGGCATCGAAGTTTTTCGGGTCGACGATCGCCGAATTGATGTTGGTGAACACCTTGAAATGATTGGTGCAGCGCACGTCGTAGCCGTAGCTGGACACACCGTAGGAGATCACACGGCTGTCGTCGCTGCCACGCACCTGGCGCTCTACGAAGGGCTCGATCATGCCGTGCTCTTGCGCCATGCGGCGAATCCACTTGTCCGATTTGATGCTCATGGCGGTGTCCTGAAATAGCGAGGTGGAAAAAATCTGTCCGGCATCTTACCGGGCGCGCCGCCGGGTTCAAAGCACCGGGCACAATTCTCGACGATCGCTCGAAATTAACGGACCATCGAAACAATAAGGCGCACCGTCGATCATGAAAACCGATAAACCTTCGCAAGAAGCATTGGCACGTTCCGGAAAAAGGGTTAAGGTGGCGCCACTGTGCTGCTTGTGTCACTGAGAATCTCTACACGATATGTTGAATTTCGATCCAACCATCTACAAGAATTTTTCCTGCTCTTTGCACTCAGTCTCGGCCAGGGTTCTTCCTGAGTCGCAGTTATCTTTGTTCAAGGAGTTACACCATGTCTAATCGCCAAACCGGTACCGTTAAGTGGTTCAACGATGAAAAAGGCTTCGGCTTCATCACTCCACAATCCGGTGACGACCTGTTCGTTCACTTCAAAGCTATCCAATCCGACGGCTTCAAAAGCCTGAAAGAAGGCCAACAGGTTTCTTTCATCGCTACCCGCGGTCAGAAAGGCATGCAAGCTGAAGAAGTTCAAGTTATCTAACTTGTACTTGCTTTAGCAAAAGGCCCCGCCCTCAAAAGCGGGGCTTTTTTGTGCCTGTGTGTTTTCCGCAGGCAAAAAAAAGATCGCGGCCCGAGGCGACTCCCATGTTCCATGCAGGAGCTGCCCCAGGGTGCGATCTTTTGCTGTTACCAGGTCACGCCAAACCCGGCGGTGTAACGGGTCTTGTCCAGGTCCGCCTCTTTGGAACCGTCGATGATGTCGCGCTCAGCCTTGAGATTGAGCGACGCCCATTCCGTCACCTTGTAGCGCAGGCCCATCTCCGCATCCAGCGCATACTCGGCCACGCCGGACAGCGGCTTGCCCACTTCGCCATTGGTGAAGAACTCCACCTTCTTGCCGATCAGATAGCGGTTGTAGTCCCACTTCATGGCCACGGAATAGAAATTTTCCTTGCTGCCATCGGCGTATTCATAGTCGGTGCGGTTGACCAGCGACCCTAGGGAGAACGCACCCAGTTCGTCGTCCCAGAACTGATAACCGGGACCTGTACCGACGGTACGTTGCCGGGCCAGGTCTTCAACCTTGTCGCGTTTGTAGACCAGCCGACCTTGCCAGAACCACTTGTCGGTCAGGAATCGGTCCAGGGAGTACTCAGCCCGCCAGTTGTCGGTGGTGGTCACGTCATCCTGGTATTCGCGGTTGTACTCGCCTTCGGCGATATGCCGCCAACGACCGTGACGCGCCGTGGTCTTGAAATCGATGTCGTAGTCGTCGGTATCCTTTTCGGCGCGCTGGTAGTCCAGCGCCGCATCGATGTTGCCCTTCCATACCAGGTCTTCAACCACCGGCTTTGGCTTGAGGATCTGCTGGACGCTGGCCAGTTCGACGGTCTTGGGCGCCTCGCCATTGGCCAGGGTGACCTTGCCGTCTTCGGCGGCGTGCAGGGATTTGGCTTTTTCGCCGGTGTAGGCGTCCTGCTTGACCAGCAGTTCCTGGTCGCTCTCCAGGGTTTTAACCTGCTTCCAGTCGATCGGAACGGCGCCGGCGTATTCGGTCTGGACCAACAATTTACCGCCGTCGAACAGGATGATCTTGCCGCTCAGTTTGTCACCGTTCTTCAACCAGACGGTGTCGGCAAGCAACGGAGAGGAGACACTGATGACAGCGAGGCACAGCAGAGTTCTGGGCAACATAGGCGAAACAGACTCAAGTTTGCGAAAAAAAGTCGGCATCATCCGCTGGGATAAGGCCCTAGCAAGGACTGACCCGACTATTTGTATTGAGTTCATTTCTCAATTGATAACCCACCCTTTACTCTATAAACGGTACTGTAGATTTTTAGGAACACTGAACGTGAACGAACCCGGCGCTGAACCCGATAGCGCAGCACAAATCCGACGCACGGCGCTCTACCTGACCCTCGCACAGGTGCCCCAAGGCAAGGTGGTGAGCTATGGTCAGTTGGCCGAACTGGCCGGATTGGGCCGCGCCGCCCGCTGGGTCGGCCGGACCTTGAGCCAACTGCCCGGCGACACAAAACTGCCTTGGCATCGTGTTCTCGCAGCCGGCGGCCGCCTCAGTCTCCCAGCAGGTAGCCCATCCGGGGATGAACAACGCGCACGATTGCGCATGGAGGGCATCAGTATCCTGAATAATCGTGTTGATATTCAGCGCCATGGCTGGCGCCCGGTAGAGCACAGCGGTTAGAGTGCGCGCTTTGTTTCCGTATTTCTTGAGGCAGACTCCAGCCCATGCCCCGTAAAACCTGGCGCGCCGCGCTTGCTGCCTATGCCAGCCCCTCGACGCTTGTACTGTTGCTGCTGGGTTTCGCCGCCGGCTTGCCCTACATGCTGGTGTTCTCGACGCTTTCGGTCTGGTTGCGCGAAGCCGGTGTGGCTCGCGAAACCATCGGTTATGCAAGCCTGATCGGCCTGGCCTATGCCTTCAAATGGGTCTGGTCGCCACTGCTCGACCAATGGCGCCTGCCGCTGCTCGGCAAGCTCGGTCGACGACGTTCCTGGCTGGTATTGTCCCAGGCACTGGTCATCCTCGGCCTGATCGGGATGGGTTTCTGCGACCCGCAAAAGCATTTGTCCTGGCTGATCGCCATCGCAGTGATCGTGGCTTTCGCTTCAGCCACGCAGGACATTGCGGTGGATGCCTACCGCCTGGAAATCGCCGAGGACAATCGCCAGGCCGCGCTGGCCGCCAGCTACATGTCCGGCTATCGAATCGCCGCGCTGCTGGCGACCGCCGGCGCCCTGTATTTCGCTGAAGGCTTTGGTTCAACCGGTTTCAACTACCAACACTCCGCATGGGCAGGCACCTACATCCTGTTCGGCGTGCTGATGGTCCCGGCACTGCTGACCAGCCTGTTCATGCGCGAACCCCCGGTACCGCTGCGCACGCAACTGCAGGCCGGTCGTTACACTTTTGTCCACCAGTTGGCATCCGTGTTCGTGCTGATCGTGTTGCTGGTGTCCGTACCGGCCATGTTCACCCAGCTCTACAACACCGACTTCGCCAGCGTGTTGTTCGAAGGCGTGAGCCTGCTGGATCTGCTGCTCCAGGACCGCGCCTTCCTGCGGGCGATCCTCTACATCACACTCACCGCGCTGTGCCTGTCGGCGATGGGGCGCCGCGGCCTGGCGCCCGTCCTGACACCGGTCAACGACTTCATTCTGCGTTACCGCTGGCAAGCACTGTTGCTGCTCGGACTGATCGCAACCTATCGGATGTCCGACACGGTCATGGGCGTGATGGCCAACGTGTTCTACATCGACCAAGGCTTCACCAAGGACCAGATCGCCAGCGTCAGCAAAATCTTCGGACTGATCATGACCCTGGTCGGCGCCGGCATGGGTGGCCTGCTGATCGTGCGCTTCGGCATCCTGCCGATCCTTTTCATCGGCGGTGTTGCGTCGGCCAGCACCAACATACTGTTTCTGATGCTGGCCGACATGGGCCCCAACCTGCAGATGCTGGTGGTCACCATCTCCCTGGACAACTTCAGTTCGGGCCTGGCGACTTCGGCGTTCGTTGCCTATCTGTCGAGCCTGACCAACCTCAAGTTCTCCGCCACGCAGTACGCCCTGCTCAGCTCGATCATGCTGTTGCTGCCGCGCCTGATCGGCGGCTACTCCGGCGTCATGGTGGAGAAGTTCGGCTACCACCATTTTTTCCTGATCACGGCCCTGCTGGGCGTTCCGACTCTGGTATTGATCGCCTTGCACTGGTTCCAGGAGAGCCGCCGCGAAGGCCCGACACCGACCCCGGAACCGCTGCCGACCCAGGTCGCGGAAGAATCGTAGGAAACATCCGCAGGAAACCTTGCGCAAGGCACAGAGATTCCCGCCTTGCGCGCCACACCGCCGACCGCACGCCTGTACGACAGCGGATCTCGCCCGTACAATGCTCCGTCATTTCTCGTCATCAGCAATCGATAACGGCCAACCATGCGCACCAGTCAATTTTTGCTCGCCACACAGAAAGAAACGCCTTCCGACGCGGTCGTGATCAGCCATCAGCTGATGCTGCGCGCCGGCATGATCCGCAAGCTCGCCTCCGGCCTTTACACCTGGCTGCCGATGGGCTTGCGAGTGATGCGCAAGGTCGAAGCGATCGTTCGCGAAGAAATGAACGCCGCCGGCTCCCTCGAAGTGTTGATGCCGAGCACCCAACCGGCGGAGCTGTGGCAGGAATCCGGTCGCTGGGAAGAGTACGGCCCTGAGCTGCTGCGCTTCAAGGATCGTCACGGTCGTGACTTCTGCGCAGGTCCCACCCACGAAGAAGTCATCACCGATCTGATGCGCAACGAGCTGAGCAGCTACAAACAGCTGCCGCTGAACCTGTACCAGATCCAGACCAAATTCCGTGATGAAATCCGCCCACGCTTCGGCTTGATGCGCGGTCGCGAATTCATCATGAAGGACGCCTATTCGTTCCACGCCGACCAGGCATCGCTGCAGGTCACCTACGACCGCATGCACCAGGCCTACTGCAACGTGTTCACCCGCCTGGGCCTGAAATTCCGTCCGGTTGAAGCCGACAACGGCTCCATCGGCGGCGCCGGCTCCCACGAGTTCCACGTACTGGCCGAATCGGGCGAAGACGACATCGTCTTCAGCAACGGTTCCGACTACGCGGCGAACATCGAGAAAGCCGAAGCAGTGCCACGGGAAACGTCCCGCCCTGCGCCGACTGAAGAGCTACGCCTGGTGGACACCCCTGACACCAAGACCATCGCGGCACTGGTGGAAAAATTCAATCTGCCGATTGAAAAGACCATCAAGACCCTGATCGTGCGCGCCGAAGAGGAAGGCAAGCTGATTGCCCTGGTCATCCGTGGCGATCATGAACTCAACGAAATCAAAGCCGCCCAGCAGCCAGGCGTAGCCAGCCCGCTGGTGATGGCCACCGACTCCGAACTGCGTGACGCCATTGGCGCCGGCGCCGGTTCCCTCGGCCCGCTGAACCTGCCGCTGCCAATCATCATCGACCGCTCCGTCGAACTGATGAGCGACTTCGGCATCGGCGCCAACATCGACGACAAGCACTACTTCGGCGTGAACTGGGAGCGCGATCTGCCAGTTCCGACCGTCGCGGACCTGCGCAATGTCGTCGCCGGCGATCCAAGCCCGGACGGCAAGGGCACCCTGGAAATCAAGCGCGGCATCGAAGTCGGGCACATCTTCCAGCTGGGCAACAAGTATAGCAAGGCGATGAAGTGCGAAGTGCTGGGCGAGAACGGCAAGCCGGTAACCCTGGAAATGGGTTGCTACGGCATCGGCGTTTCCCGCGTGGTCGCCGCCGCCATCGAGCAGAACAGTGACGATAAAGGCATCATCTGGAGCGACACCCTGGCGCCGTTCCAGATCGCCCTGGTGCCACTGCGTTACGAAACCGACCTGGTTCGCGAAGCCACTGACAAGCTGTATGCGCAATTGACGGCGGCCGGCTTCGAAGTACTGCTGGACGATCGCGACAAGAAAACCAGCCCGGGCATCAAGTTCGCGGACATGGAGCTGATCGGCATCCCTCACCGGATCGTGGTCAGTGACCGCGGCCTCGCCGATGGCAACCTGGAATACAAGAGCCGCACAGAAGCCGAGCCGCAAGCGCTGCCGGTCGCTGACGTGCTGTCGTTCCTTCAGGCCCGTATCCGCCGCTGAAACCAGATAGAGACGTCATGTTCAAGCGAAACACCTTAGGCCTCGGTGGTGCCGCCCTGTGCGGCACCCTGCTGGTCAGCGGCTGTGCCAATCACATGTCACAACGCAGTGAGCACGAGGAACGTGTCGAGCGCAAACTGCTCGATCACAGCCTGCAGATCGATGTCGGTGAGCCCAAGGTGCTTGAGCTGCCGCAACGTCGGGTGAAAATCCACGAGCAGAAGACCTTCGAAGTCACCGAGTTCGAAGTCACACGCCACTATGATCGCTACACGCCTTACCAGCCCTGGCGGGAAATCTACGAGATCCCGTTGGGCGCGGTGGCGGTGGTAGGCGGTGTCGGTGCGAACGTGGTCAACGTGTTCGCCCTCGGCAACCTTCCCGATAGCGTGACCAAGGACTGGCTCAGTTACGGTTTCGCCGGGCTCAACCCGTTCATGAACGTGCAATCCAACGGGCGTGCCCAGCAGAACCTGGCCGGAATAGACGAAGTACAACGCGATAAACGCACCGAATACTCGAGCCTGCCCTGGAGCGAGCGTCCGGTGGAGGTCAAGGCGGGCAAGGAAACCTTCGAGCTGAGCACCGACAAAAACGGCGTCTTGCGCTTGAACCTGCTGGACAGCCCGTTTGCCGAGCATGACCTGAACCATCTGGGCAAGCTGCAGATCCGTGTCGCAGACGCAAAGGATGAAGTGCACAGCGACTCATCCCTGGCCCTGAGCAACACCTTGCGCGGCAAGCTGCTCGAGGCTCACGGGTTGATTTACGACGACCTCGAAGACGACGAAGTGAGCCAGTGGGTACACCGGGTCAAGCGTTTGTCGGAACTGGGGCTGGAAGAAGAAGCCAGTGAGCTGGAACAGAGCCTGATCGAACTGACTCGCAACGATCCCGAACTGCAGACCGAATTCCTCAAGTCCCTGACCAAGGATGCCGGGCGGCTGGTGGCGGATCCGGGGCCGAATTAAGGCGTGAAAAGCTTCGCGGGCAAGCCTCGCTCCAACAGGATTAACGCAATCTGTAGGAGCGAGGCTCGCCCGCGATCAGGCCGGTACATTCACCACCGACTCACCGCTCGAACAACTCCATCTGCTCAAACCCACCACGCAGATCCTCAAGCCTCACGCCTACCCCCAGCAACCGCACCGGCTTGCCGCCGCGATTGAAAGCCTGGGTCAGCAGCAACTGATAACTCCCCAAATCCCGCCCTGCCCCAGCCTGCTCCAGGGTGGTCTGGGTGAAATCATGAAACTTCACTTTGACGAACGGTTTGCCCGGGCGGTAGCTGCTGTCGATCCGCGCCATGCGGTTTTTCAGTGTTTCGAGCAACTCCGGCAGTTTGTCCAGGCAACTGCGCAGGTCTGGCAGGTCAGCGTCATAGGTATTTTCGACACTGATCGACTGTCGACGGCTGTCGTTGTGCACCAGGCGCTCGTCGATCCCACGGGCCAGGCTCCAGAGTCGCTCGCCAAAGCTTCCGAACTCGCGCACCAGCGCCAATTTGTTCCACTCGCGCAAGTGTGCGCAGTCGGCGATGCCCAGTTTGCCCAATTTGTCGGCGGTGACCTTGCCGACGCCATGCAGTTTGCTCACGGGCAAGCCACTGACAAAGTCCTCGACCTGATCCGGGGTGATGACAAACAGGCCGTTGGGCTTTTTCCAGTCGCTGGCGATCTTGGCAAGAAACTTGTTCGGCGCCACACCCGCCGAAACGGTGATGTGCAACTGATTCGATACCCGGCGCCGGATGTCCTGGGCGATGCGCGTCGCGCTACCGCCGAAATGCGCACTGTCCGACACATCAAGGTAGGCCTCGTCCAAGGACAGCGGTTCGATGATGTCGGTGTAATCGCGAAAGATTGTATGAATTTCCTTTGAAGCTTCCCGGTAGGCATCCATTCGCGGCTTGACGATGGTCAGGTCCGGACACAGCTTCAGCGCATGCCCGGACGACATGGCCGAACGCACGCCATAGGCCCGAGCTTCATAATTGCAGGTCGCAATCACTCCACGGCGATCGGCGGCACCGCCGACGGCCAGGGGTTTACCGGCCAGTTGAGGATCGTCACGCATCTCGATCGCGGCGTAGAAGCAGTCACAATCCACGTGGATGATTTTTCGCTGGGTCATATCGAGCGGGATTCGCGGTAAAGAAATGGCGACTTTTGGTGTCAGACCTGGATTATCTCACTGACACCTGTATATAGCACCAGTACTCAGAATGTTCTCCGATGGCTGTGGGAAAAGCACGAGGAAAATTTAATTTCTCAATCAAAAGCCATTCGCTAATAGACCCGCAGGCCTTGCAGCGCCTGCTTCTCAGACCGATCGCCCCTCTACTTTCCAAGCTAAATGATTGAACCTGAAGAGATTTTTCCGATGTTAGCGGTTGACACCTCGGCGTTTCTCTATAGAATGCCGCCACACAGACGCGGGATGGAGCAGTCTGGTAGCTCGTCGGGCTCATAACCCGAAGGTCGTCGGTTCAAATCCGGCTCCCGCAACCAAACATCGAAAAAGGCCACTCGAAAGAGTGGCCTTTTTTGTGCGCGTCCGTTTTGAGCAGGACCGCCCACCTGGATTACAGCGCCTTGACCACCCCATGAGAATCCGTTGCGATTCTGAAACTTAAGCCGCCCCTGCGACCGTTTGACGCGCATTAACGTTTATTTGACCCTTCGCGGGATTAACGGTTGACACCCCGGCGTTTCTCTATAGAATGCCGCCACACAGACGCGGGATGGAGCAGTCTGGTAGCTCGTCGGGCTCATAACCCGAAGGTCGTCGGTTCAAATCCGGCTCCCGCAACCAAACATCAAAAAAGGCTACTCGAAAGAGTGGCCTTTTTTGTATCTGTCGAAAAAACCCTTTCGCAACAATGATCTGTCACTGTGGGATGAGTCGTCGAGGGGTCACCCATGCGTCAAGTTCAGGCTATGCTCAATCGCAGCCCCAGCCCTCCAGGACTGAGGTCGCGCCGTCGCCACCACCCAGTGGCAGGCGTTATTATTTGTGATTATTTTTTTCTACAGGGATTGGTAACTTGGCTGGATACCCCCATCCTGTCGCGCACAATCCAAGAGGTGATTGATGCGCGCCAACTCGTCTGATTCACAAGACACCACTACCGCAACACAACCGATCAAGGCTGAACGGTTGCGTCTGCTCGACCGCATCAGCAAATACCGTCAGCCCATCGGCCTCGCGGTCACCCTGCTGTTGTTTGCCATCGCCTTGATTGCCTGTCGCCATCTGCTGAGCGAACTGGATCTGGACGCGCTGCACGACTCGATCCTCGAAGTACCAAAACCAGCCTTGCTGGGCGCGCTCGGCGCGACCGTTGCCGGCTTCATCATTTTGCTGGGCTACGAGTGGTCGGCCAGCCGCTATGCCGGCGTGAGCCTGGCCCCGCGCACACTGGCGCTGGGCGGTTTCACCGCGTTTGCCATCGGTAATGCGATCGGCCTTTCGATGCTGTCGGGGGGCTCGGTTCGCTATCGCTTGTATGCACGTCATGGCCTGGGGGCCAGCGAAGTTGCTCACATGACGCTATTCGCCAGCCTCTCGCTCGGCTGCGCCCTGCCGCCGCTTGCCGCCCTGGCAACCCTGAGCAACCTGCCCGGCGCCTCGGCAGCACTGGGGTTATCGCAAAGCCTGCTAGGTACTGTCGCAGCCGCGGTGCTACTACTGTTTTGCGTGCTGGCCGTGGGCATCTACCGTCGCCGCCTGCCAGAACAACCGTTTGCCGACAACCTGTTCGTCAAGGTTGGCCGCCGCACTCTGCGCCTGCCGGGACGCCGCCTGACCTTCCTGCAACTGGTGATCACCGCACTGGACGTGGCCGCTGCGGCCACCGTGCTTTATCTATTGCTGCCGGAAGCCCCACCCTTCGGCGCGTTCCTGCTCGTCTACCTGCTGGCGCTGGCCGCCGGCGTGCTCAGCCATGTGCCGGGCGGTGTCGGGGTGTTCGAAGCGATTCTGCTGGCCGCCTTCTCCGACACCCTGGGCGCCGCGCCATTGGCCGCCGCCCTGCTGCTCTATCGCCTGATCTATGTCGTGCTGCCCATGCTGGTGGCCTGCCTCTTGCTGTTGATCAACGAAGGTCAACGCCTGTTCCAGACCCGCCAGTCCTTGCGCGCCGCTTCGGGCCTGGCCGCACCGATCCTCGCTGTACTGGTGTTCCTGTCTGGCGTGGTGCTGCTGTTTTCCGGCGCCACGCCGGAGATCGACACCCGTCTGGAACACATCGGCTTTCTGATCCCCCATCGCCTGGTCGACGCCTCGCACTTTGGTGCCAGCCTGATCGGCGTGCTGTGCCTGCTGCTGGCCCAAGGCTTGCGTCGCCGACTGTCGGCGGCGTGGATGCTGACCACCGTTCTGTTGCTGGTAGGCGCCCTGCTCTCGCTGCTCAAGGGTTTCGACTGGGAAGAAGCCTGCCTGATGACCCTGACCGCCGCCCTGCTGGGGGTATTCCGGCGCTCGTTCTATCGCCCAAGCCGTCTGACTGAACTGCCGTTTTCGCCGCTGTATCTGGTGGCCAGCCTGTGCGTGCTGGGCGCCTCGATCTGGCTGCTGCTGTTCGCCTACCAGGACGTTCCATACAGCCATCAACTGTGGTGGCAGTTCACCCTCGACGCCGATGCTCCCCGTGGCCTGCGTTCGCTGCTGGGCGCCGCCGTGCTGCTGGTGGTGGTGTCCCTGACCTGGCTGCTGCGCACTGCGCGTCCCGTGATCCACCTGCCAACGCCTGACGAACTGGAGCGTGCGAGCAAGATCCTCATGGCCTCGGCGCAACCCGATGGCGGCCTGGCGCTGACCGGTGACAAGGCGCTGCTGTTCCACCCCAACGACGAAGCGTTCCTGATGTACGCCCGCCGTGGCCGCAGCCTGGTGGCCCTGTATGACCCGATCGGTCCCGGCCAGCAGCGGGCGGAAATGATCTGGCAATTCCGTGACCTGTGCGACATCCACCACGCCCGCCCGGTGTTCTACCAGGTCCGCGCCGAGAACCTGCCGTACTACATGGACATCGGCCTGACTGCGATCAAACTGGGCGAAGAAGCCCGGGTCGATCTGCGGCGCTTTGATCTCGAAGCCAAGGGCAAGGAGATGAAAGACCTGCGCTACACCTGGAACCGTGGCACCCGTGACGGTTTGTCACTGGAGATCCATGAACCGGGGCACGCGCCCATGGATGAGCTCAAGGTCATTTCCGACGCCTGGCTGACGGGCAAGAACGTACGCGAGAAAGGCTTCTCCCTCGGCCGTTTCAGCGATGACTACCTCAAGCATTTCCGCATCGCGGTGATTCGCTTCGAAGGGCGCCCTGTGGCGTTCGCCAATCTTCTTGAGACCTACGGCCATGACCTGGCCAGCCTCGACCTGATGCGCGCGCACCCGGATGCCCCCAAGCTGACCATGGAGTTCATGATGGTCGGCCTGATCCAACATTATAAGAGTCACGGATACGCGCGCTTCAGCCTGGGCATGGTGCCGTTGTCGGGGTTGCAACCTCGTCGCGGCGCGCCATTGACCCAGCGCCTGGGCTCGATGGTCTTCCGCCGTGGTGAGCAGCTCTACAACTTCCAAGGCTTGCGCCGCTTCAAAGACAAGTTCCAGCCCGACTGGGAACCCCGTTATATGGCCGTGCCCGCCGGACTCGATCCGCTGGTTGCCCTGGCCGACACTGCTGCCCTGATCGCGGGCGGCTTGACCGGATTGGTGAAACGCTGATGATTCAACGCTCCTTGCGCTACGTATTGGGCACGCTGGTGGTGCTTGCCCTGATTGTCGGTGGTGGCTACTGGTACCTCAAACGCCCGGCGCCGTTGCCGACGCTCGAACAATTGACGCCGCCTGGTGGCGCCGCCATGACCCGCGTGACCCCTGGCACTACCCCCAAGGCCCGGGTGCTGGTGGCGGTCAATGAAGAACAGAAACTCAGCGACCAGCAACTGATGACCCTGAGCCGCTCCGGCTCGGCGCAAATCGTTCAAGTGATCCTGCCCAAGGAATGCCTGCTGCAAAGCCGCGCCCTGCAATCGGGCCTGCGCGAACTCAAAGGCCCGGCGACCCTGGTCAGCGGTATCGGCCCCGGCGCCGTGCTGGCTTGGCGCTGGCTGTCGGAACAAAAGGATGACAAGGCCCAGGCGGTCTCCGTAGACCTGGCCCTGGAAAAAGGCGGTTGCACCCACCTGCTGCCCAAAAGCGCTGCCCACGGCCACTGGCTGGTGGCCTGGAACGACAACCCGGACGACGCCAGTGCCGGCTTCGTGCGCGATCAACCGAACGCCGAAACCAGCATCAGCGACTACGACATCAACCTGCCGCAAGTGTTGAACAACGAATTGCGCAAGATCCTCGTCGGTGGCGACAAAGCCGCGGGCGGCCTGCAGATTCCGGTGGTTGAAGTGCCGGCCGGCCAGGCCAAGGACACCGTGACCCTGTTCCTGTCCGGCGATGGCGGCTGGCGCGACCTGGACCGCGATGTGGCCGGCGAAATGGCCAAGATCGGCTACCCGGTGGTGGGCATCGACACCCTGCGCTACTACTGGCAACACAAGAGCCCGGAGCAAAGCGCCCTGGACCTGACCGAACTGATGCAGCACTACCGGCAGAAATGGGGCACCAAGCGCTTCATCCTTACCGGCTACTCGTTCGGCGCCGACGTACTGCCAGCGATCTACAACCGCCTGCCGGAGTCGGAGCAGCAACGCGTCGACGCAATCATCCTGCTGGCCTTCGCCCGCACCGGCAGCTTCGAAATCGAAGTCGAAGGCTGGCTCGGCAACGCCGGCAAGGAAGCCGCCACCGGCCCGGAAATGGCAAAACTGCCCGCAGAGAAAGTGGTGTGCATCTTCGGTGAAGAGGAAATCGACGAAAGCGGCTGCACCGACAAGACCGCCGTAGGCGAAGCCATCAAACTGCCCGGCGGCCACCACTTCGACGAGAACTACCCGAAACTGGCCCAACGGTTGGTGGATGTGATCGAGAAGCGCCAGGCGAAGGAGACCGAGGCTCAGGAGTGATCTGACCCTCGTCGCCATAAAAAAGCCCCCGCAACCTTTGGGTTGCGGGGGCTTTTGATCTTTTGGGGTCAGAGACGACGCTCGGCGGCACCATAAACTTCTTCATCTCGGCGGGCACCGACGGCAATGATCAACACCTCAATCGCCTTTCCATCCACTCGATAAACAATCCGCGTATCGCCCGTCCGAATTCTTCTACAGCCTGCCAGGCTGGCTCTCAGGGGCTTGCCGCTTTTGTCTGGCTCGCCGTTGATAATCCGCTCCTCGATGACATCGAGAATGCGATTTGCCGCAACCGCTCCCAGCAGATCCAAATCCTTCTGGACCTCTGGATGATAGATAACACCCCAAACCATCCACAGTTCCTTCAGTCCTTCCTGGCGTACCGCGCGCGCATATCGCTATGGCTGATTGCATTGGCCTGATCAAAACCGCTCAATCGTTCCCTGGCCGCCGCTTCGATCCGCAAGTCATCAAGCTCGTCGAGCATTTCCTGATAAGCGTCGACGTTGATGATCACCGCGGCAGGTTGATTGTCTTTGAAAATGACCAGACGCTCAGTGGCACGGCTGGAGATTTCCTTGAGCCTCGCACTGAAGCCTCTGACCATCGCAGTGACTGATATCGCCTGGTCAGCACGCTCTAACAATGCCGTCATACTCACCTCTCTACCCATGATGCAAATTTTAACGCACAGCTCTACGCAGAGTATTGCGCTGAATCAAACACACTTCAAGCAGCGGCAATCCTGCAGTTGATCTGTCAGCCACAAAAAAGCCCCCGGTGCCGCAAGGCCGTCGGGGGCTTTTGGGTGGCGCGGGCCTTACATTTCTACCTGCGTCCCCAACTCAATCACCCGGTTCAGCGGCAGATTGAAGAAGCGCAGGTTGCCGTTGGCGTTCTGCAACATGAAGGCGAAAAGCGCCTCGCGCCAGCGGGACATGCCTTCGAGTTTGGAGGCGATGACCGTTTCGCGGCTGAGGAAGTAAGTGGTGCGCATCGGGCTGAAGTCGAGTTCGGCCAGATGGCACAGTTTCAACGCCTGGGGCACGTCCGGTTCGTCAGTGAAGCCGAAATGCAGGATCACCCGGAAGAACCCCTCACCGTAGGAATCCACTTCAAAACGCCGACTCGGCGGCACCCGCGGAATGTCTTCGTAGACCACCGTGAGCAACACCACTTGTTCGTGCAACACCTGGTTGTGCAGCAGGTTGTGTAACAGTGCGTGGGGCACGGCGTCCGGGCGCGCGGTGAGGAACACGGCCGTACCCTGGACGCGATGGGGCGGTTGCACGGCGATGCTGCTGATGAATATCTCCAATGGCAGGCCGCCTTCGTCGATGCGATCAACCAGCAACTGCTTGCCGCGTTTCCAGGTGGTCATCAGCACGAACAGCGCGAGACCGGCGATAACCGGGAAGGCGCCACCCTGAACGATTTTCGGCACGTTGGCGGCGAAGTACACGCCGTCCACCAGCAAAAAGCCCAGGCAGATCGGCACCGCCAGCAACGGCGGCCATTTCCACAGCAGCAGCATCACTGCCGATACCAGGATGCTGGTCATCAGCATGGTGCCCGTCACCGCCACACCGTAGGCCGAAGCCAGGGCGCCTGAGGACTCGAAGCCCAGCACCAGCAGGACCACGCCGACCATCAGCGACCAGTTCACCGCACCAATATAGATCTGGCCCTGTTCAGCGCTGGACGTGTGCCGAATGTGCATGCGCGGGATGTAGCCAAGCTGGATCGCCTGGCGGGTCAGCGAGAAGGCGCCGGAAATCACCGCCTGGGAGGCAATCACCGTGGCCATGGTCGACAGCGCCACCAGCGGAATCAGTGCCCAGCTCGGCGCCAGCAGATAGAACGGGTTGCGCGCCGCCTCCGGATCACCGAGCAGCAAGGCGCCCTGGCCGAAGTAGTTCAGCACCAGTGCCGGCAGCACCAGGATGAACCATGCGCGGGCAATCGGCTTGCGGCCGAAGTGGCCCATGTCGGCGTAAAGCGCTTCGGCACCGGTCAATGCCAGCACCACAGCGCCGAGGATCGCCACACCCATGCCCGGATGGTTGAGGAAGAAACGCACACCCCACACCGGGTTCACCGCGTGCAGCACTTCGGGATGCTGCAGGATGCCGTAGACCCCCAACGCGCCGAGTACCACGAACCAGGTGACCATGATCGGCCCGAAGAGAATGCCGATGCGAGCCGTGCCGTGGCTTTGAATCAAGAACAGCCCGACCAGCACCACCAGCGACAGCGGCACCACCCAATGGTCGATGCCATCGAACGCCAGCCCCAGGCCTTCAATGGCCGACAGGACGGAAATCGCCGGGGTGATCATGCTGTCGCCATAGAACAGCGCCGCACCGATCAGCCCGCACACCACCAGCAAGGCGCGCAATTTGGCATGCCCCGCCGCCGCCCGCCTGGCCAGCGCGGTCAAGGCCATGATTCCGCCTTCGCCCTGGTTGTCGGCCCGCAGCACGAACATCATGTATTTGATCGACACGACCCAGATCAGCGACCAGAAGATCAGTGCCAGAATCCCCAATACGCCGTCATGGTTGACCGGTACGCCATACCCTCCGGAGAACACCTCCTTGAGGGTATACAACGGGCTCGTGCCGATATCGCCATAAACCACCCCGACCGCCGCCACCAGCATGCCGATCGGCTTCGCCGCCGAATGCCCGGCGCCTGCCGCGTGACTACTTGCCTGACCCATCCAACACTCCTGATTCCCAGACCGGCTTCTTCGAACGAAGCACTATGCTTTGTAATGCAGCATGCGCTGTTTTACCTGTTGTTACAGACGTTTTGTTGACCGTAAAAATTCGGCAAAGCCCAACGGCGCGAAGCATAGCGCAGCACTCGTCGTATTTCCCTGCATAAAGCTGGTCAAGTGAACGTCTCATCGCTAGAATTGCGCACTTTTTGATCAGAGGCGCCGTTCAAGCGCCCGTCCGTCGGTTTTGCCCGGTTCGGCAAGCGGCGTCACAAAATACCGAGGTTAGACATGTCCACCACTCCTGCGTCGGCCAATCCAAAGGTTGGCTTCGTATCCCTGGGTTGCCCCAAAGCGCTGGTCGACTCCGAACGCATCCTGACCCAGCTGCGCATGGAAGGTTATGACGTGGTGTCCACCTACCAGGACGCCGATGTCGTGGTGGTCAACACCTGCGGCTTCATCGACTCGGCCAAGGCTGAGTCTCTGGAAGTGATTGGCGAAGCCATCAAGGAAAACGGCAAGGTCATCGTCACCGGCTGCATGGGCGTCGAAGAAGGCAATATCCGCAACGTGCACCCCAGCGTGCTGGCCGTCACCGGTCCGCAGCAGTACGAGCAAGTGGTCAACGCCGTGCACGAAGTCGTGCCGCCGCGCCAGGACCACAACCCGCTGATCGACCTGGTGCCGCCGCAAGGGATCAAGCTGACCCCGCGTCACTACGCCTACCTGAAGATTTCCGAAGGCTGCAACCACAGCTGCAGCTTCTGCATCATCCCGTCGATGCGCGGCAAGCTGGTCAGCCGTCCGGTGGGCGATGTGCTCGACGAAGCCCAGCGCCTGGTCAAGTCCGGCGTGAAAGAGCTGCTGGTGATCTCCCAGGACACCAGCGCCTACGGTGTCGACGTCAAGTACCGCACCGGTTTCTGGAACGGCGCGCCGGTGAAGACCCGCATGACCGAACTGTGTGAAGCGCTGAGCACCCTGGGTGTCTGGGTCCGTCTGCACTACGTTTACCCGTACCCGCACGTCGACGAGCTGATCCCGCTGATGGCCGCCGGCAAGATCCTGCCGTACCTGGACATCCCGTTCCAGCACGCCAGCCCGAAAGTGCTCAAGGCCATGAAACGCCCGGCGTTCGAAGACAAGACCCTGGCGCGGATCAAAAACTGGCGCGAGATCTGCCCGGACCTGATCATCCGCTCGACCTTCATCGTCGGCTTCCCCGGCGAAACAGAAGAAGACTTCCAGTATCTGCTCAACTGGCTGACCGAAGCCCAGCTCGACCGTGTCGGCTGCTTCCAGTACTCGCCGGTCGAAGGCGCACCGGCCAACGATCTGGACCTGGAAATCGTTCCGGACGACGTCAAGCAGGACCGTTGGGAGCGCTTCATGGCGCACCAGCAGGCCATCAGCTCGGCGCGCCTGCAAATGCGCATCGGCCGTGAAATCGAAGTACTGGTCGATGAAGTCGACGAGCAAGGCGCGGTCGGCCGCTGCTTCTTCGATGCCCCGGAAATCGACGGCAACGTATTCATCGACAACGGCAGCAACCTCAAGCCGGGCGACAAGGTCTGGTGCAAAGTGACCGACGCCGACGAATACGATCTCTGGGCCGAACAGATCTAAACGCAAAAAATACGAAAAGCCCCGCTCTCTTGACGAGATGCGGGGCTTTTTTACGGCTATCGTTTGTTGGGAAAGGACTCGTTTATTTGAGACTGACGGCAATCGACATCAGGGAGCAGCCGGCCATGCGCCACCATTCGGTTATCCACACGCCGAAACAAAGTGACTTCGAAGAACTGACACGGGTTTGGGAAGCCTCGGTGCGCGCCACCCATGACTTCTTGCCGGACAGCTACATCGAACTGCTGAAAAACCTGGTGCTGACCCGCTACCTCGATGCGGTGATGCTGATTTGCACCAAGGATTCGCGTCAGCGCATCACCGGGTTCGCCGGGGTGGCGGCGGGCAAGATCGAAATGCTTTTCATCGACCCGGCGCATCGTGGCCAGGGCCTGGGCAAGCAGCTGTTGCGCTATGCCCTGGAACACCTGAACGCCGATGAGCTCGATGTGAACGAGCAGAACCCGCAGGCGCTGGGGTTTTATTTCAAGCAGGGCTTCGAGGTGATCGGCCGCTCGGAGGTCGATGGCATGGGGCAGCCGTATCCGTTGTTGCATATGCGGTTGCGTCAGGTGCATCAGCTGAGTCGCAATGGCTGACACCACTCAGAGCCAATGTGAGAGCGGGCTTGCTCCCACAATAAAGACACACTGTGCAAATGGAGCCGGGATTAACCGGCGCCACGCGGGTACAATGCCCACCCCCTTTTTGTTACGGCCCTGTCATGACTGACCCGATTCGACTTTCCAAACGCCTCATAGAACTCGTCGGCTGCTCCCGTCGGGAGGCTGAGCTGTTCATCGAGGGCGGCTGGGTCACCGTCGACGGCGAAGTCATCGACGAGCCGCAGTTCAAGGTCGCCGACCAGAAAGTCGAACTCGACAAGGACGCCAAGGCCACCGCGCCGGAACCGGTAACCATCCTGCTCAACGTGCCCGCCGGCATGGACGCAGAGACCGCCATGGCCAGCCTCGGCGCCGACACCCTGAGCGAAGAACATCGCTTCAGCAAACGCCCGCTCAAGGGCCACTTCCAGCGCCTGACCGCCAGCACTGACCTGCAGGCCAACGCCAGCGGTCTGCTGGTGTTCACCCAGGACTGGAAGATCCTGCGCAAGTTGACCGCCGATGCCAGCAAGATCGAGCAGGAGTACGTGGTTGAAGTCGAAGGCGACATGGTCGAGCACGGCCTCAACCGCTTGCAGCACGGCCTGACCTACAAGGGCAAGGAACTGCCGCCGGTCAAGGCCAGCTGGCAAAACGAGAACCGCCTGCGCTTCGCCATGAAAAATCCACAACCGGGCGTGATCGCCCTGTTCTGCCAGGCCGTCGGCCTGAAGGTCGTGGGCATCCGCCGCATCCGTATTGGCGGCGTGTCCATAGGCAAAGTGCCATTGGGCCAATGGCGCTACCTGTCCGGCAAAGAGAAGTTCTAAGGCGTTTCCCGCCGCCACACATTTCGGCGTCGCGCCTGGCTGCGACGCCCACAGCTGAATATCAGGACTGCACACCATGATTCATAACGACGTACTGCGCAGCGTGCGCTACATGCTCGACATCAGCGACAAGAAAGTCATCGAGATCATCAAGCTCGGCGGCATGGATGTGAAACTCGAAGACCTGGTGACCTACCTCGACAAGAAAGAAGAGGACGAGGAAGGCTTTGTACGCTGCCCGGACGAAGTCATGGCGCACTTCCTCGATGGCCTGGTGATCTTCAAGCGCGGCAAGGATGAAAGCCGTCCGCCGCTGCCGATCGAAGTGCCGGTGACCAACAACATCATCCTGAAAAAACTGCGGGTGGCTTTCGAACTCAAGGAGGACGACATGCATGCGATCCTCAAGGCCGCCGAGTTCCCGGTGTCCAAGCCTGAGCTGAGCGCGCTGTTCCGCAAGTTCGGCCATACCAACTACCGTCCATGCGGCGATCAGTTGCTGCGTAATTTCCTCAAGGGCCTGACCTTGCGCGTTCGCCCTCAGTAAACGCCTGCTCCCGCCCTGTAGGAGCACAGCTTGCTGGCGATGGGATCTCGAGGACGCCATCGCCAGCAAGCTGGGCTCCTACAAGGGCGGGAGGCAGTCCTGTATGGATGCTCATTCCCTGCAAAAATAGTGGCTCCGCTGCCAGCGGCTGACGGCTAGGGTGTAAAGACCCTCAGCTCTCAGGATTTGCCATGCATCCCTACTTTTCCCTGCAAGGCCGCACCGCGCTGGTCACCGGCGGCACCCGTGGTATCGGCAAGATGATCGCCAAGGCTTATGTCGAGGCCGGCGCCACCGTGTACGTCTGTGCCCGGGATGCCGAAGCCTGCCGGCAGACCGCTGATGAACTCGGGGCGCTGGGCCGCTGCCATGGCGTGGCGGCCAACCTGGCCACTGAAGAAGGCGTGTCGCAACTGGCCACGCGCCTGGGCGAGCAGATCACTCATCTCGACATCCTGGTCAACAACGCCGGCACCACCTGGGGCGCGCCGTTGGAGAGTTACCCGATCAAGGGCTGGGAGAAAGTCATGCAGCTCAACGTGACGTCGGTATTCAACTGCATCCAGCAGTTCCTGCCACTGCTGCGCAAGGCCGGTTCCCCGGCGAATCCGGCACGGGTCATCAACATCGGATCAGTGGCCGGGATTTCATCCTTCGGGGAACAGGCCTATGCCTATGGCCCCAGCAAAGCGGCCCTGCATCAGCTGTCACGGATTCTGGCGCGGGAACTGGTGAGCCAGCACATCAACGTCAACGTGATCGCGCCCGGACGCTTTCCGAGCAAGATGACTCAGCACATTGGCAATGATGAGCAGGCGCTGGCCCAGGATACGGCGCTGATCCCGATGAAACGCTGGGGTCGCGAGGAGGAGATGGCGGCGCTGGCGATCAGCCTGGCCAGTACGGCGGGGGCTTATATGACCGGGAATATCATTCCGCTGGATGGTGGGTTCAGTCTCTGAGGTTGGTGGTGCGGCCTTCGCGAGCAAGCCCGCTCCCACAGGTTTGGTAGTGGACACCATAGCGGTGTTCACTCGATAACCTGTGGGAGCGGGCTTGCTCGCGAAGGCGTCCTGAAAGGCACCCACGATCCCCAGGTCGATCGGGTTATCATGCCCGCCTCATTCCCGCCTCGACCGCAAATCATGACCTACAGCGTTTCCCCCATCGGCTTCGTACGTTCCTGCTTCAAGGAGAAGTTCGCCATCCCGCGCCAGCCGCAGCTGGCCCCGGCCGCTCGCGGCGTTCTGGAACTGGTGACGCCGTTTGATCAGGGCGATGCGGTGCAGGGGTTGGAGCAGGTCAGCCACGTCTGGCTGTTGTTCCTGTTTCATCAGGCCCTGGAAGACAAGCCACGCCTCAAAGTCCGCCCGCCTCGCCTGGGCGGCAACAAGTCCATGGGCGTATTCGCCACCCGCGCGACGCATCGACCCAATGGCATCGGTCAGTCGGTGGTCAAACTGGACAAGGTCGAAGCCGATCGGCTGTGGATATCCGGCATCGACCTGCTGGACGGCACGCCAATTCTCGATATCAAACCCTATGTGCCTTACGCCGACATCGTTGACAGGGCCTGCAACTGCATCGCCAGCGCTGCGCCGCAGTTGATCACGGTGCAGTGGGCGGATTCGGCGCTGGAACAGGCGCACGGGCATGCTCAGCGGCTGGGAGAGCCATTGGTAGCGCTGATCGAGCAGTGTCTGGCGCAAGATCCGCGCCCGGCGTATCAGACACCGGCACCGGAACGGGAATATGGCGCGCAATTCTGGGATGTGGATGTGCGTTGGCATTATCCGACGCCGCAGCTGATCCGCGTCCTCGAGGTCATCCCCGCGCGCACCTGACTACCAGAGACAACTGTGGGAGCGGGCTTGTTCGCGAAGGCGTCGTGTCAATCAACGTTGGTGTCGACTGATACATCGCTTTCGCGGGCAAGCCCGCTCCCACAGGGACAGCAGTGCAGCGGTTGTTATTTCTCGACGAACGCACGCTCGATCAGGTAATCACCCGGCTCGCGCATCCGCGGCGAGACTTTCAGGCCGAAGCTGTTGAGCACTTCGCTGGTCTCGTCGAGCATGCTCGGGCTGCCGCACAGCATGGCGCGGTCGTCCTGCGGGTTGATCGGTGGCAGGCCGATGTCGCTGAACAGCTTGCCGCTGCGCATCAGGTCGGTCAGGCGACCTTCGTTCTCGAACGGCTCGCGGGTCACGGTCGGGTAGTAGATCAACTTGTCACGCAGCGCCTCGCCGAAGAATTCGTTCTGCGGCAGGTGCTCGGTGATGAACTCACGGTAGGCGACTTCGTTGACGTAACGCACGCCGTGGCACAGGATCACCTTTTCGAAACGCTCGTAGGTCTCAGGATCCTGGATAACGCTCATGAACGGCGCCAGACCGGTACCGGTGCTGAGCAGGTACAAATGTTTGCCAGGCTTGAGGTCATCCAGCACGAGGGTGCCGGTAGGCTTCTTGCTGATGATGATCTCGTCGCCTTCCTTCAAGTGCTGCAGCTGGGAAGTCAGCGGACCGTCAGGCACCTTGATGCTGAAGAACTCGAGATGCTCTTCCCAGTTCGGGCTGGCGATCGAGTAAGCGCGCATAAGCGGACGGCCGTTGGGCTGTTGCAGGCCGATCATCACGAACTGACCGTTCTCGAAGCGCAGGCCCGGGTCGCGGGTGCACTTGAAGCTGAACAGAGTGTCGTTCCAGTGATGAACACTGAGGACACGCTCGTGGTTCATGTTGCTCATGTACGGGGACTCCTGGAGATTTGTCTGCGCATGCTGTACGCCGACATCCCGAAAGACTGCTGGCAGCGCGCAATTGCATCGCATTCTAATAGCAGTAACAATATCTGTTAAATGGATTATTAAGATAAGGGTTATCGGTTATATAGATATGCGATTTACTCTCCGTCAACTTCAAGTATTCGTCGCCGTTGCCCAGCAGGAAAGCGTGTCTCGCGCCGCCGGCCTGCTCAATCTTTCACAATCGGCAGCGAGCACATCGATCACCGAACTCGAGCGTCAGTCCAGCTGCCAGCTGTTCGACCGCGCCGGTAAACGGCTGAGCCTTAACGCCCTTGGCAAACAACTGTTGCCGCAGGCGGTGGCGATGCTGGACCAGGCCAAGGAAATCGAGGACCTGCTCAACGGCAAGTCCGGTTTCGGCTCATTGGCGGTAGGCGCGACCCTGACCATCGGCAATTACCTGGCCACCCTGCTGATCGGCGGATTCATGCAGCGCCATCCGGAAAGCCAGGTGAAGCTGCACGTCCAGAACACCGCCAATATTGTGCAACAGGTGGCCCACTACGAAATTGACCTGGGTCTGATCGAAGGCGATTGCAACCACCCGGACATCGAAGTGCAAAGCTGGGTCGAGGATGAGCTGGTGGTGTTCTGCGCACCTCAGCACCCACTGGCCGAACGGGGCATCGCGACCATGGACGAGTTGAGCCAGGAAGCCTGGATTCTGCGCGAACAGGGCTCCGGGACGCGACTGACGTTCGATCAGGCCATGCGTCATCACCACAGCGCACTGAACATTCGCCTGGAGCTGGAGCACACCGAAGCGATCAAGCGCGCGGTGGAGTCCGGCCTGGGCATTGGCTGTATTTCTCGGCTGGCATTGCGAGATGCGTTCCGCCGGGGCAGCCTGGTCCCGGTGGAGACACCCGATCTGGACCTGGCGCGGCAGTTCTATTTCATCTGGCACAAACAGAAGTATCAAACTTCAGCGATGCGCGAATTCCTCGATCTGTGCCGCGCGTTCACCGCCGGGGTGCAGCGCAGCGACGAGATCGTGTTGCCGACGATCGCTTAAAGCAGAATCACCGCCCAGACCAGCGCAATCATGGTCAGTGCCACCAGCTGCGCGGCGCTGCCCATGTCCTTGGCGTTTTTCGAGAGGGGGTGCAGTTCGAGGGAAATGCGGTCGATGGCCGCTTCCACTGCCGAATTGAGCAACTCGACAATCAGTGCCAACAGGCAGACCGCAATCAGCAAAGCCTGCTCGACCCGGCTGACATTCAGGAAGAACGACAGCGGGATCAGGATGACGTTAAGCAAAACCAGCTGCCGAAAAGCGGCTTCGCCGGTGAAGGCGGCGCGCAGGCCATCCAGGGAGTAGCCGGATGCGTTGAGGATGCGTTTAAGGCCGGTCTGGCCTTTGAAAGGGGACATAGAGTAAGCAACTGACCAGAAAAGGAGTGGGAAAGCTAGATTAACCCAAGTCAAAAAAGCGTGAAGATGCCAGCCTTTAGTGGCTGGAAATTGACTCAAGTTGTTGCAGGAGCAACGCTGCCTGGGTACGGGTTCGCACGTTCAGCTTACGGAATATCGCGGTCACATGGGCCTTGATGGTCGCCTCGGAAACGCTCAGTTCGTAGGCGATCTGCTTGTTCAGCAAACCTTCGCAGACCATGGTCAATACCCGGAATTGCTGCGGCGTCAGACTGGCGAGGCCTTCGCTGGCTGCTTTGGCCTCATCGGAAACGCTGACCGCTTCAAACGCTTGCGGTGGCCAGTACACATCGCCATCAAGTACCGAGCGCACGGCTTTCTGGATCACTGCCAGGTCGCTGGACTTTGGAATGAAGCCGCTGGCGCCGAACTCACGGGACTTGACCATCACCGAGGCTTCTTCCTGAGCAGAAACCATCACCACCGGAATTTGCGGGTATTGGCCGCGCAGCAGCACCAATCCGGAAAAACCGTAGGCCCCTGGCATGTTCAGATCCAGCAGCACCAGATCCCAGTCGGACTTTTCGGTCAGGCGGGTTTCCAGTTCGGCAATGCTCGCCACCTCGACCAGACGGACATCGGGCCCAAGGCCCAGGGTCAACGCTTGATGCAAGGCGGAACGAAAAAGCGGGTGGTCATCGGCAATCAGGATTTCGTATGTGGCCATTTTTCAAATGATCCTGTTCTTCTAACAGCTCGGGGTACAGCCACGGAACTGCACCAGCAGGGCACACGCAACACCCATGCAAACGGCGTATCAAATTTCTGTCGTGCCCTAATCGGCGCCAAGCATGCCCAGCGAAGTCGGGGTGGTCAAGCCGAATGGCCAGTACAGTCTTTTGCAGTATGGGCGACAATCAGCCGATGTCAGCCGCAGTGCTCTGCACAAACGGCAACAACTCGGCGTGGGCCGGTGTGTCAACGTTCATCTCGAGTTGCCGCTTGGCATCGAGATAATGTTGGCTGAACACGTCGAAATAAGCGTCCAGCGCCGATGCCGCCTGGACATCGCCTGCCAGATCCAGGCACAGAGCCGCCACTTCGGCGGTGCACAAATGCTCACTGCGGGTGGACCGACGCAGTTGATAGCGAGAAAGCTTTTCGGGCAGCAGGCTGAGGATAGGCAACTGATCGAAATAGGGACTTTTGCGGAAAATCTTCCGCGCTTCCGTCCAGGTCGCATCCAACAGAATGAACAGCGGACGTTTGCTGTTATCGGCCGCCACCGTGTGGGTCACGCGCTCAGGCTCGACATATTCACCCGGAAACACCAGGTAAGGCTGCCATTGCGGGTCGGTCAACAACGCCAGTAACTGTTGATCGACCTCGGTCCGCGACCATATGAATGCGTGGTTGTCGCGCACCACGTCGGCGATCAGCCAACCGGTGTTGCTGGGCTTGAACACTTCCTTGCTGGTCATGATCAGGCACACGCCGGAACGGGTCTGGACCTGCGGGCGCCAGGCGCACAGGCAATGGCTCTCGATCACGCGACAGGCCCGGCAACGGGTTGCGCGCCAGCCTCGGGCCTGGATCGGCTTGATACCTTCATCTTCGCGCTGGTCACGCAGACGGGCTACGGCGTTGGGGGCATGGTTCATCGTGGGCAACGCCGGCAGACAGGGGAACTCGACACGAACAGCACTCGGCAGGGCAATAAAGACCGACAGTTTACCAGAGCGACCGGCGCAAGCCTGTACCGTCCAGACGAGCTCCCCTATAATCCGCCGCCACTGAACGCACAGTCACGTGGCTGGTCGAACCACCAGTCACTGAACCAGGAGAGTTTCATGCTGCGCCTTATCGTCCCCACCGCTGCCCTTCTGCTGGCGTCGTCCTTCAGCGTCCAGGCTGCCTCCCTGAGCGAGCAGAATCTGAACAGAGAGCTGCGCAATGTCGCCGTACAAAGCAGCGTTGGCACGCCACGGGCGATCAATGAAGACATTCTTGATCAGGGCTACACCGTCGAAGGCAACGTGCTGATCAACCACCTGAGCGTGCAGAGCAGCCACGCGCAGAAGATGCGCGCCGATCCCAAGGCGGTCTACTTCCAGCTTGGCGCCTCGGTCTGCAATAACCCTGGCTACCGCAAGTTGATGGCCAAGGGGGCGGTGATGCGTTACGACTTCACCGAAATCAAGACCAATCGCGCGGTCGGCTCCGCCAGCTTCCAGGAATCGGATTGCCCGAAAGCGACGCCAGCGAAGAAGAAGTAACTAGGTGGATTTGGCGCGCCGCTGTTCATCCTCGGCGCGCAGTTCCGCCAGCAAGGCCTGTAAGTACCGCGAACGTCGCTCTGCTCCTTCAAGTCGACGGCAGCACTCCTCTTCAAGACTCAAATGATTGGTCTCGGCTGATGATTTGAGCAATCGATACAGTTGCGTATCGATCTCCAACTCCAGAATGACCCTGGCCATGGCTCCCGCCTCCTTGCACCTCGCTCTGTCTGAGCGATAAATCCTTGTACCGCTTGTACTGTGCGCCGTGCCGTTGACGCAAAGCTGTCGTATGGCGCCTGTAACTTGGTAAATCGCCTGTATTCAGTAAATCAGAGTGATGGACACGCGGCACAGGTTCGGACGGGCGGTGAAATCACCTTGCAAATCGTTAATAAGCGGTTGCCAGGAAAGACTTTGCGGCGCAATGATCAAGACAGCGCAATTCCTGGCAAGGGTCTAGATTTCCAGGTATCCCTATTTATTTTCAGGGCCGCAGGGGCCGCCCCGGGCCGAGGGCTTTGTGCAGAAGGAGAAGTTGAATGCCTTACCAACCGAATGACCTCTTGAACCGTCATTTTCAGGAAAGCGGCCACGACCTGATCACCAAGGTCGAAGAGCAACTCAACCTGATATCTCCCAACAGCCCGAACATTCCCATCTACCGCGACATGATCCTGACCGTGCTGCGCATGGCCCAGGAAGACCACAACCGCTGGAACGCCAAGATCACTTTGCAGGCATTGCGCGAACTGGAACAAGCCTTCCGGGTGCTGGAGCAGTTCAAGGGACGACGCAAGGTCACAGTGTTTGGCTCCGCCCGCACACCGATAGAACATCCGCTTTACGCAATGGCCAAGGAGCTCGGTGCCGCACTGGCGCGATCGGACATGATGGTCATCACCGGCGCTGGTGGCGGGATCATGGCCGCGGCCCATGAAGGTGCAGGGCTGGACCACAGCCTGGGCTTCAACATCACCCTGCCCTTCGAACAGCACGCAAACCCGACGGTCAACGGCACAACCAACCTGCTGCCGTTCCACTTCTTCTTCACCCGCAAGCTGTTCTTCGTCAAGGAGGCCGATGCGTTGGTGCTGTGCCCTGGCGGGTTCGGCACCCTGGATGAAGCATTGGAGGTACTGACCCTGATCCAGACGGGTAAAAGCCCTCTGGTACCCGTGGTATTACTGGATGTTCCCGGCGGCACGTTCTGGCAAGGAGCGCTGGACTTCATCCAGCACCAACTGGCGGACAATCGCTACATTCTGCCCACTGACATGAAACTCGTCAGCCTGGTCTACAGCGCCGAGGAAGCGGTCGAGCACATCAACCAGTTCTACAGCAACTTCCACTCCAGCCGCTGGCTCAAGCATCAGTTCGTGATTCGCATGAATCACAAGCTCAGTGACAGGGCACTGGAACATATGCAGGAGGCGTTCGCAGACTTGTGCTTGAGCGATCACTTCCACCAGCATGCCTACAACGACGATGAACACGATGAAGCGCAGTTCAGCCACCTGGCGCGCCTGGCCTTCGCCTTCAACGCCCGTAACCATGGCCGGTTGCGAGAACTGGTGGACTTCATCAACCTGCCGGAGAACTGGGCACAGCCGCAGCCACAGGTACAGCACCGCGCACGGACCACTCCCTCCAAGGTCATTTGAGCGGCATAAAAAAAGGCCCGCTATCGAAATAGCGGGCCGTCCTTGTCAGTCGTCCATCCCTCTGCCGCTGAACAAGCGGTTGATCATCTCCATCGAAAATCCCCGATAGGCCAGGAACCTGCCTTGCTTGGCCCGTTCCCGAGCGTCTATCGGTAACTGCCCGGAAAACTTTCGCCGCCAGGTGTCTTCCAGTTGCCCCTGCCAATCAATACCGCTCTCACGCAGGGCGAGCTCGATATCACTGCGTTGCAGACCGCGCTGGCCTAACTCTTCACGGATGCGCAAAGGGCCATAACCGGAACGAGCACGGTAGGAAACAAAGCTTTCAAGGTAACGGGATTCGGAGAGCAGGCCTTCTTCCGTTAACCGGTCGAGGGCCGTTTCGATCATTTCGGGGAGAGCGCCGCGCTGACGCAGTTTACGCGTCAGCTCGACTCGACCATGCTCGCGTCGAGCGAGCAGGTCCATGGCGGTTCGCCGCACCGCGACGAGTGTATCGAGTACGGCGGTCGTCATCGCAGCAATCAGATATCAGCGTCAGCCAGGTCGTCTTCGGTCTCTTTGACGGCAGAGGCCTTGGAGTCCGCAATCACTGCCGGAGACAGCAACTTGTCGCGCAGTTGCTTCTCGAGCGCTGCGGCAACTTCCGGGTTATCCGCCAGGAACTTGGCCGAGTTGGCCTTACCCTGACCGATCTTGGTGCCGTTGTAGGCATACCAGGCGCCGGACTTCTCGACGAAACCATGCAGAACACCCAGGTCGATCATCTCACCATTGAGATAAATGCCCTTGCCGTAAAGAATCTGGAACTCGGCCTGACGGAACGGCGAAGCCACCTTGTTCTTCACAACCTTGACGCGGGTTTCGCTACCGACGACTTCATCACCTTCTTTCACCGCGCCAGTGCGACGGATGTCCAGACGAACCGATGCGTAGAACTTCAGCGCGTTACCACCGGTGGTGGTTTCCGGGCTGCCGAACATCACGCCGATTTTCATACGGATCTGGTTGATGAAGATCACCAGGCAGTTGGCGTTCTTGATGTTACCGGTGATCTTGCGCAGCGCCTGGGACATCAGACGGGCTTGCAGACCCACGTGCATGTCACCCATTTCACCTTCGATTTCAGCCTTTGGCACCAACGCTGCCACGGAGTCGACGATGATCACGTCAACGGCGTTGGAGCGCACCAGCATGTCGGTGATTTCCAGAGCCTGTTCGCCGGTGTCCGGCTGGGAAACCAGCAGGTCGTCGACGTTGACGCCCAGCTTGCCGGCGTATTCAGGGTCGAGGGCGTGTTCGGCGTCGACGAATGCGCAGGTTGCGCCGGCTTTTTGAGCCTGGGCGATCACGGACAAGGTCAGCGTGGTTTTACCGGAGGATTCAGGACCGTAGATTTCAACAATACGGCCTTTTGGCAGACCGCCGATGCCGAGCGCGATGTCCAGACCCAGAGAGCCAGTAGAGATAGCCGGGATCGCCTGACGGTCCTGATCGCCCATACGCATTACGGCACCCTTGCCGAATTGACGTTCGATCTGACCCAGGGCCGCAGCCAAGGCTTTCTTCTTGTTGTCGTCCATTAAAGTCCTCACGTAATCAATAAGGCCTGACGGCCAACACCTGTATAAGTAGACAGTATTATTCCACAGCGTTTGAGGAACGCCTACCCCTGATTTGAGATTTCTGCCGCGGCATACCGCAGCAGCCCCTCTAGCGCGGCCTTCACCGTTTGTCGGCGGACCTCGTCGCGGTCACCCGGGAAGTGTTGCAGCTCGCTGAACACCCGCTCGCCGACACCCCAGGCCAGCCACACGGTCCCCACCGGTTTGCTCGGCGAGCCACCGTCGGGCCCGGCCACGCCACTGACCGCCACGGAAAAGAACGCGCGGCTTTTTTCCTGCGCGCCCCTGGCCATGGCCTCGACCACCTCGCGGCTGACCGCCCCTACGGTGGTGAACAACTCCACCGGGACATTCAACTGCAGGTTTTTCTGCAGGTTGGAATAAGTGACATACCCGGCCTCGAACCACGCCGAGCTACCGGGTATGCGAGTGATCGCCTCGGCAATCCCCCCACCGGTACAAGACTCGGCCGTGGAGACATGAGCGTTGAGCATCTGCAAATGCCTGCCAAGGTCAGCGGCCAACTGAGTGATTACTTTCACGGTCATCTCCTGATGGGGCGAATGAGACCTACCGTACACGAGCGCATGGCGCTTGCAAGTTACAGGGTCGATCAAAATGTTAGCGGATGATCGCCCTGACATACGCCTGACAGGCCTGCAATGCGATCAGTCCGCGGTCGCCGGCATCGGTGATGGCGACAATTCGTTGAGCATGCGCCGGGTCAAGTCGGGCGCGTACGGCTCCATGATCCACGCCGCCGGGGCCGGAGGCGGTGGACACTGCTGCGATCGAAACTGCATCGCTGGCATCGAGGAGGACTGACAACCGCACATCAGCAGTGGCAAGCCGATCGCGCAGGCGATCTTGATCACGTTGGACATCGCTCAACACCCGGTAATGGTTTTGTTCACTGGCCGAAAGCTGCTGCTCGAGCGCCAGCCGTTTGTTGTGCTCGGCTCGTTGCTGCGTCTCCGCGGCCGAGGTCAGTTGATTCAACGTGTCACTGTGCAATCGCGCCTGCTCCGCCAACTGCCTGCCATAGCGCCAATCCTGGACACGCCAGGTCACCGCCGCCGAGCCACAGGCCAGCACGGTCGCCAACACAAACCACCGATAAGTCGCAGCAATCAAACCGATGGCTGGCATAACACCGCCCTCGCCCGCGCCCAGAGCTGCAAGCGATCCTGCAATCCATTCAGACCACCGTTGATGCGCCGGGTAATGCTGTTGAACTGATCGCGGTCGGCCAGTTCATTGAGACCGTTCTGCTCCCAGAACCAAGCGGCAGATTCGGCGGCCCATCGAGGCTGTTCCAGCAACTGGGGCGAGCTCAATAAACGCTCGTCGCCAAACAGGCCGAGGCTGCAGCGTCGATAGTTGTCGCGGCCAGTGATCTGGATCAGGCCTCGGCCGCGATAGCGTTGGCCGTCCTCGTCAGGGTCAGGCGTGTTGCCCAGGCGAATAGCGAGAGCGCCCGTGTCGTACTTGCTCAGGTACTGATCGCTGCCCAGTTCGCGCACGTACTGCAATTGTCCTGATTCATGGCCGACTTGTGCGAGGAATGCGGCGATGCGCTTGGGGGTGTTGATGTTGCAACAGGTCATGGCGCGATCAAGCGCGGAAATGAAAACGCCCGCTTGGCTGCGGGCGTTCGGGAGTATTTGCTGTAGCTGCACTACCGTCAGGGGCATAAGTCAGATTCCATTCACTATTCAAGCACCAACGCACTACTGAGGCGCGGCCACACAGGTCGCATCAATCAGGCAGCGATAGCTCTGATACTTATCACCACTGGCGGTGACCTTTTCGATTGACCAGCGACCACGCATGAAATCCGGCCAAGTTGTATCCAGCATTACCAACCCTTCAGCGGACAGGGCTGGATTGCCCGGGCAACTGATCTTCACCTTGAGCTTTTCGCGCAACAATTTGCGCATTTCGCCTTCACTGACGTCCCTGGCATCTTCTGCACTCTGACAGACCTGGCGCACCACCTTGAACGGCGGAGCACCGGTTTCGATTACCCGCACCACCCCGGCTGCTGCGTCCCACCACTTCGTCTGGCAGCCCTGAGTTTTCGCCCGAGCAGTGTCATCGAGGGTGGCAGATATAAAGGCGCGATCGCCTGGACGATTGTTAGTGGTGACTGACAGTTTCACCTCGGGCAGTGCCTTGCCCGACAGCGAGTTGATCTGACCGGGCAATGCCAGGACATACAGCTCATTGATCGGCTTGGCGATCGCTTTGTACCTGCCGGCAAGTCGCGTCAGAAAACCCATGTCACTTTCATTGGATTGATCGATGTGATCAATTCTCTTCAGCGACAGATTGGAGGCCACACGCGGCGAAAAGCCGTGTCTTATAGTCAACTGGCGGAACAGCGCACCGAGGGTTGTCGGACCATAACTGGCCGATCGACGTTGCAGGAAACCGGTCTCGTCCGATGCAGTGAAAGGTGCGGCGGTGGCTACCAGGGTCAAGCGCAATGGGAATAGCGTTGGCGTAAGACGCGTCACCATGAATTGGCCTTTATCCACCAATCCGGACTCCAGATAACCGACCTTCAAACCGATCTTGCCTCCCAGGCTCGGCATCCCTTCAAGCCCCTCCAGATCAAGCGTCAGCGTCAACTGATCGGACTCGATGCCGCCGGCATCAATGTGCTCCCAACTGATCAGCCGCTTATTGATCAAAGCCTGGTTCGCCCCGTAAATGACGACCTTTGGCGTAAAACCCAGTGTCATGAATCCTCCTTAATCCCAGGCCGTTAATGGCGTGCCGGCTACTGACAAGGATTCAAGTTCTGGCAGAATCACCCAGATACCCGCCGGTAATATTGCACCTTGTTCCGCCAACATCGGGTTGAGGCGCCAAAGCGCCGCTTCTGTTGCATCATCGCAACGACCGGTTTCGCGGTAGAGCAACAGACTCACTGAGTCACCGGCCACACTTCGAACCCTACGCATGTATGAACTCCGACAAATCAACGGTCCAGTTAACGAGCATCGCGGTACCGTCGTCGATCACTTCGCTCTGTGTCTCTGTCACGCTATTGATTCGCCACAGCCCCCAATTGGTGCCAATGCCATCGACCATAGGCACCGGCATGCGCTGTGCCTGTAGCGCGCGAAGCTCATCGAGCCGATCCATGGCCACCGCGTACATTGACTTGCCGCTAATCTTGAGGGTCTGTGCCTTTTGCCCGGTCTGACTGGATTTCGGCTTGCCCGTCACAATGTCCAGTTCCACCCAGCCACCGTCCGACTGACGCACAATGCCGCTGTAGGCAAAGTTGCGAGACAATCCGAAGATAAAACTGCCAAGTGCCAGTTGCTGACGCATCACACACCTCCATCGGTCAGAGCCGCATCGCGTCGAGTGGCGAGGGCGTTGGAACTCATAAACGGAACGAACTCACTGTGGAACTGCGCCTGCAACTGTTGCGCAACCACCATTCGAATTTGCTCGGCACTGTCGGCACCAGTGCTGCTGACTTGAATCGATGGTGAGAAGTTGATCGGTTGGTTTTGTGTCTGAGCGTTGGCCAGGTCCTTGCTGACCTGTGCCGGTGCGCCAAGGCGGTCGACCAGGGCACCCAGTTTTTCTCCCAGCATCGAGCCGAGTTCAGAACCGGCAAAGCCCCCCAGCAGCCCGCCGATGGCGGTGCCGACACCCGGAAAGATCATGGTACCTACAGCTGCACCGGCGGCCGCCCCAGCATAAGAGCCAGCCAATGTGCCAGCAGATGAAACAAGGGTCTTGGTGTCACCGCTGGCAACTCCCTGGGCGACTCCGATGCCCGCTTCGAGCAACCGCAGCGGTTGCGCCCTCTTACTTAGATAAGAGCCAACCTTTACTGCCGTACCGAGCAGAGGAGTGGCTTGTGCCGGGCTAACGAGCCTCAATGGACTCTGACCCTGCACCGGATTAACCGGCGCCACCAGGCTCCGAACCTGGGCCGACTCAACCTGCTTGACCAGGCTCCGAGCCTGCGCCATTGCTGGCGTAGTCAGCCTCGGAAGCACTTCAAGAGCGTACGGCGTATGCACCTTGCTATAGATCGCCTGTGCCAAAGAAACCCGGGCACTGAAAGAACTCAATCCCTTCGAGTAGCCAAAACCATCGGGATAACTCTTGAAGTGGGTACTCCACTCCCCCTGTTTTTTTTGCGTGCCTCTACGACCATCCCTTTGATCCGGACTGCCCGCGTTGGGGGAGGCGCCCAAGAGAGACCTCTCGTTCTGCCCCCTGCCACCTCCACGATCGTCCTCACCAATCAGCCTTCCCAGCCCAAAAAGCTTGCGCGAAGAACCCCGCTTCAGGATCTTTTTAGCAACATTGGTGAATGCTTCATCGACCACAGATTCCACCAACTTGGATGCGATGGAATACAACACGACAGCGACAGCCGCGAGCCCAACGGCCTTCTTGGGGTTGTCTTCAGCAAACGCGCTCAAGCTATCGATCGGAGCGGAAAGCCCGGATAAATCTGGAATCACCGCACTGCGAAGCCGACCGAGACTTGCATCAATCGGATCTGCAGGAGTTGTCGGGCTTTTCGCGACCTCATTGTTCTGCGTCGATGAATCTTTGCGTTCGAACGTTGATTGCGCGTGCAGACTCTTTTCAAACACTGCGCTCTGCGACAGACCCATCGCTTTGCCGGTGTCTCTATCGCTGACGGGAGATGCCATGGGAAGCACTGTTTGATGCAGTATCGGTGCGTGCATCAGCGATGTCAGATCGCAGGTACACAGGTGGTTTTGCGCTTTGTGTACCGTCGATATGCGGTGCGAGTCAGACGTTGAGCGCGGCTCAACATTGGAGCTAAGCCTAAGCGGCGCTTCCATGCTCGCCACAGATGAACTTGAAAAAACCTGCAGTTGCGAGCGAGGGAAGGCCAACGCTGCCGTCAGCGACGTCAATGCCTCACCGAGTTTGACCTGCCCAGCCGTCAACAATCGCATGTCCAGACTGAGCGCGTTCAACGCTATGCCCAACGGTGCCATGGCTGCAATAAAACCGGTCGATCCGAAAGGTTCTGATGCAGCACTGAATATCGGTAGCTCAAAACTGTTCAGCGTCGCATCGATCGTCGAATACTTACTATCTGCCATCCTCCCCTACTCCTCTTTCACACCAAGACGAGCAAGCGCTATGTCATAGCGACGCAGCGCCTTCTCAGCGTCCCACTCCAGAATGTCCGCTTCACTTACCGGGTAAATGAGCGGCACCACATCGAGGATCACTTCGATGTCGCGTTCCGAAAGTAGGCCGCCGGTTGGTTTAAAAAATCGTCGATACGCACCTGCAGTTGCGTCCAGTCCGGCACGGTCAGGTGATCCAGATCGGGCAGCATCAGTCCCGTGCAGTGGGCGGTGATGAATTCGGCGCGTTCCTTGGGGGTCTTGAGTTTCTTCATGGCTTTGGTGGCGCGCAGGACGGGCATTTCCAGGGTCAATGCCGTCAGAGTACGACCCGCAGTGGTGAGCGGTTGCAGCAAGGTAACTTCATCGGGATCGGCCGACTTGTCCTCGCTCGATTGTTCAAGGAAATGCGAAGTCGCAAGGGTCGACATTTCGTGCACGTAGTGGGCGATGCTGACGTAGTCCGGGCGTTTGAGCTGGTCGATTTCCTTGACCGACAGGCCGGTGGCCAACAGCGCGAGCTCGAAGAACTGATCGTCTTCATCATCGCCGGCGCGGGCCAGGGCTTCTTTTTGTGCGGCGTAGTACAGGGGTTTCAGCTGGATCTGCTTGATCTCTGAACCGTCGTCCCCGGTGATCGGCGACAGCAGTTCGTGTTTGGGTGGTGTCCAGGGCATGTCGCAATTCCTTTTGAGGTCATTGAGTTCCCTGTGGGAGCGGGCTTGCCCGCGAAAGCGATGGGTCGATCGACAGAAATGGTATGAGTGTCATGCCCATTCGCGAGCAAGCCCGCTCCCACAGTTTTCTTATATTCGCCTTAACTTCGGCGTTAAGGCAGCAACACAGCGCGACGGGCGTCGCCGAGGATGTCGACGCCGTTGAGCACGAACTTCTGAGTGCGTACGTCGATGTCGATCACCGGAATGCCGTTTTCCAGGCGGTTGTAGGTACGGCACGCCAGTTCCAGCGTGGTGGTAGGCTTTTCACCCATTTTCAGCTTGGCCTCTTCCAGAGACTTCAGCTTGCCGCCGACGGTGTGGTAGGTGAACCAGGTATTGCCGTCCTGGTCCTGGCCGGCCTCACGCACGTTGAGCAAAATGTCATCGCCCAGTTTTACGCCCAGGGCGAGCATCACTTCCGGGCCTGCGCCTTGCAGGATCAGCTTGGCGCCAAGCACTTTGCCGCTTTTGGCCATTTCCTCGGCGATGAAGCGCCCACCGCTCATCGATTCCATATCGAACTCGATCTTCGGCGGCGTGAACTCATCGACGGTCGCCGACAACGGCAGACCTTGCAGGGTGGCCGCGATGGCCTGTCTTACGCGGTTGGTAAACATTAGAGAACGTCCTCCAGGAACTGCTCGATGATTTCATCGCGGGCATTGAGTTGATAAACCATGTGTTCGTTCGGCGCATAGCGGCCGTAGTCGATGACCACGTACCAGGTGCCGTTCTTGTATTTCTCGACGCTGTTCAATTCCGGGTGCAGGTAAACGCTGCCGCCGGGGATGGTTTCGTCGGCGACCAGGGTTTGCAGCCAGTCGTTGATGCGCTTGACCTCCTGATCCATGAACGACTTGGTCAGGTTCTTGGCCATGGCCTTCTGGCCGGCTTTGACCAGCTTGCGGCTGATCGCGTCTTCGAGGCCCACATAACTGATGAACTTGCCGGTGACCGAGCGGTTACCCAGCAGCGAGAAGCCCCCGAGGATGGTGCGGGCGTAGTAGCTGATGCCGTAGCGGTTGAGCAGATCGCCCTCGGTGGAGGTGTCGAGGATGTTGTATTCCACCACCCGCGACACGTCTTCGGCGTAAGTCACCTGGTTGCCCGGGCTCTCCCATTGCTTGACCTTGGCCAGGGCGGCGATGGCCAGGCTCGAGGGCGAGAGGAACACGTTTTTCTTCGCGGCCTTGGAATACACGGACGGCATGTTGTGCACCAGCAGGCAGCGGTCGAAACCGAGCTCCGCGCCACCCAACTCCCCGCTGTACGTCACCTGATCGGCGACAGCCACATCCTTGCCGTCGAGTACCACACGAGCCTTGATCCGCTTGCCAAAGGAGGCGAACTCACCCGCCACGGCCTTGGTGCCGGTAAAGCCCGGTGCGCCGATGATGGTCAGGTCTTCAGCCACGCCACTCAATGCCGCCAGACCGAGCTTGCGGCCGGTCAACGGGTCAATGCCGCCGATAACGTTGTTCAGCGTGTCCGCCGGGGTATCGCCCTCTTCGACGATCACCACGTACACCGGCACCTTGACCACCTTCAGGATCTGGAACACCGCGTGATACAGGGTGCCCTCTTCGTCGCCGGTTGGATCGAGAAGCGCCTGGGTGGTGAAGCTGTTGATACGAAATGGCGCATTGCGTGGAATCAGCGGGTCGGCGTTCGGCGCGGTGCCGATCAGACCGATGACGTTGTCTCCCAGGCCACCCATGGCCTCGGGGGATTCAGTGGCATTGACGGTGATGCCGTTGTGCTCGAAATTCAAAACCTCAGCCATGATTATTCAGCCTTCTTGGCAGCGGCTTTCTTGGCCGCGATGGATGGAGAGGCCGGATCGGTCGCCTCGATTTTTTTCAACTCGAGGCGACCGGCGCTACGCAACGCACGGGCCTCCACGTCGAGCAATTGCAGTTGCTGGCCGACGCTCGACCAATGACCACCCCCGGTGGGGAATGGAACGAGCACGGTATAGGTTTGGCGTTCTGCCATTTGGGGTTCTCCATGAACGAAAAAGCCCCTTGGGAAGGGGCTGTTGGGTGTTGCGGATTTTTTGGGTAGAAAAAGAAAACGCCCCGGGGTTGCGGGGCGTCATTGGGCTTGTTCAACTAGCCAAGAGGGTGCTATCGGACGGTGGGCCACCTCGGGAAAACTTCCCTCTTGCGGCCAATCACGCAGTTTTCGGCGATACGTTTGCAATTCGCGGTATTGCTCGGCCGTGAACGTGGTCGCAATGGCTTCTTCCAACTCGTCACGGTGACGGGTCACGGGGCCATCAGTTGCCATCAGCTGGGCGTCACGCCAAAGTCGCTCAACTTCAGCCAAATGCTCGACCGACATCGGTGGTCGGTCCATCAGAGAGGGCGGCTCCGTATTAAAGTTGATCATATGTTGAGTCGTCTGCCCTCCCACTAGGTATTGATGCAGTTCGGCGGATATTTCAATCGCGTCTGCTGGTATCTGGCCGTAGCCGAATTCGTGAAATTGGCCCGTAGTCTTGCTGGAATAAATCAAAGTGGTTCTCCTCAAACTCCAAAAGCAAGGACGCGTACCGCCGATGCACTGGCAGTGTAATTGGACTGCAAAAGTACCTGACCAAGGCCATTGGGCATGCCCGCCACAAAGGGCTGACCAGTGCTGTCATAAATGGCGCTCTCAGTCATGCTGACGTTGCACCCCAAAAACTGACTCGGGAAAGCAATTGGCAAATTAAAAGCTACGGCCTTATACGGTCCCACAAAATTCGCTGTGAACCATTGCATGATCAAGCCGGAAGGTAACCGTTGATAACCCGCAAGTGCTAACAATGCTCCAAAAGGACGTGTTTTCCCCACTACCCCCGGCCCTGTCAGCAACCAAAGACCCGTGCCGATATACAAGCAATCAACATAAGTATCGGGCGGAATCGAGCGAGTCGTGGTAGTCCATGCCCCGTCGATATTCTCCTGCATTTTGTCTGCGCCCTGGATGGCGAGCCCGAGTACATTCACTCCCCAGTTTTGCACTCGGACGGTCGCTCCGGGCGGAATGCTGTTGGCCGTTGAGTCAGGCAAGCTATAGGAATTGGCAGTAGCTCCGGAGCAGTGCACGACGCCACCGACATGTCCGACAATCCCGGCAAGCGCCCCTGAGAACGCAGTAAACGTGGAAAACTGATGTCCACGGGTAGCAACTGCCGCCCCGTTCATCAATTTAAGGCTCGTATCAAAGCGCGGTACCGTCGGAGCCGTTGGCGCACCCGTAAATACAGGTGAAGCAAGGGGCGCGCGCGAGGTGTCTGTCGGATGGCGGTGATCTTCGCGAGCCAATTTGATGGACGTACCGACCGCAGCAGTACCCGCCATCAGAGGCGCCAAAGTGGCCAGGTCCGCGGCAATTTCCTGTTGGACAAAACCGGTAGTAGCAACCTGTGAGCTGTTGGCCCCAAGTGCAGCCGTGGGAGCTGTTGGAACACCCACCAGGGCCGGCGATACCAATGGTGCAAAACCATAAGTGACGTTCTGAAACACCAAGGCCGTAGTACCCACAACAATCACGCCATCGGTCACCAATTGCCAACGAGTGTCCGCCTGAGTCGTTCCCTGCTCCACGGAAACCTGCATAGCCGACGTCACTTCAGCATTGATGTCCGCATCCCCGGTCCGCGACCAGGCTCCATTGGCGACAACGTACAAGCCGTTGTCCTTGGCCAGCGTCTGGTTTTTGACCAGAACACGATCACCCGCCACAACAGCCACACCATCAATCGTTTGCGCCGCGCTCAGGATGATGTTCGCCGTGGTGGCTACGCGTACAGATTGTTTAGCGTCAAGTTTGTTCAACTCTGCCGCTACATAGTCAGTGACCCAAGCCCGCGTCGCCTTGACCACCGTGTCATCAATCAACAACGTCACCAACGACGCATTACTCGTCTCGAAAATCGAGCGAATATAGAATTCCTTTCCAGACCCCGAAGTCGCCAGCACCGGTTTGAACGACTCTGGATATTTGACGATGGCGTACAAGATCCCGGTGTCGGTCCAGAGCCCCGCCTCTCGCACATACCATCCCCCTACATCTGGGGGAATGGTCACTTCCGCCAGCAGCCAGCTCGGGTTTTTCTCATCCTGGAACAGCGCGTTCAGTGGCCCACGCCACACCTCGCGCTTGAGCGCGGTGTCGGTTGCCGCCGGGTTGTAAACCGTGCCGCCGCCGTCACCCACGGAAATCTGCGACAGTTTGATCGGCGTGCCCGCTGCCTTGCAGGCGGTTTCGTAGGCAATCCCTGCGTTGGTGAGCAGGGTGTAATAGTCAGCCATCAGGCCCCCTGAGGATAAATAGTGGATGTTTCGACGCTGTAAAGTCCGGCGGCGATGAACGCCTCGCCCGACGCTTGCAGCCCTTCAATGACCATCGGATAAACCGTCGTCAGCTCGCCGCATACCGTTGCGGCGCCGACGATATGGCTGCCGAACGCACTCAACCCGACGGATATTTTCAGGATGTCGCGTTCGCTTTTGGCGTCCGCCAGGCGTCGGTCCAGACGGGCATCGATGACTTCGCTGTAAGGCTGATCGGTAAACGCCCGGACCGAAAAACTGTAGGGCTGGCCGACGGGCGTCTGTTCGTACCAGGCCCGCACTTCAGGCATCAGACGCAGCCCCTTGGCCGCGTTTTCCAGCGCCAGTCGTGTACCGGCCTGGCGCGCCGTGGGCCAGGCGAGTTCAACGGTCAGGCGTTTTTCTGCTTCGGCGGCATCAGTGCTCCACTCGCTGACACCGCGATCTGCGGCGAGATAGGGTAGAAATGCCGAGGGTGTGGTGGTCGGGTTCATCAATTCGGGAAACGGCGGCGCAACGCGATCGAGCAAGGCGCCGAACCCGATATCCAGAGCCCTTTCCAACGCTGAACTGTTGGCCGGCAACAGGCTTGGGCGAGGTTGAGAGTCACTCATAGCGTCAGCACCTCTACCTCAACGCCCGTGCAGTAAGGCGCCTCGAATGCGGTCGCCACGATCGGCGAAAGCGGTTCGACGATGTCCAGTTGAACAGCGCCGGCGTTGTGCAGCGTGTAGTCGATCCAGCTCGGGTCGACCCTTCCTTCGAGGCGATGACAGCTGTCGGCATAGGCCTGCAACTGTTGCTGCGCGGCAATCTTCGTCAGACCCGAGTCGGGGCCGGCGTTGATCCTCGCGGTCACCCGAATCCTGTAGGGTTTGATAAGGGCACTCTGCACCGTGACTCGATCCGTTTCCGGTCGTACATCGGGGCGGTCGAAGTGCCGGCGTACACCCTCGAGCAGTTGAGGGGACGCGGTGCCATTGCCCTCGCGAGACAGTACGGTGACCATCACTTCGCCAGGGGCCGTGCGTCGCCCGTTGCCATCCTTGACCTGCGCGGCAAAGCCGTCAGGATCAAAGCTGTAGTTGACCGTCACCTCCCCCGCCGAAGGGGATTCAACCTTCACCACCGGGCGCTCGCCGAGGGTGAACACTTCGCGGCGATACTGCATGCGCGAGCCGGCAGCCGGCGCATGGGGTGCCAGGTAGTAACGCAATCGCGCGTCGTCGTCGCTTTCATACACCGGCGGGACGGGCGGAAAAGCGGCCGGGTCGCCGGGATCGAGCAACTGGCGTTCCAGCCCCATGTCCGCCAGGCGCGCATCGAGATTGCTGCCAGTCGCCCACCAGGCCAGCATCTGCTTGATGCGAGCGTTGTATTTACGCTCGTGCAATTGCAGTCGCACACAAAAAGCCTCGAGGGCCAGGGTCAGCAGCTCGCTTTCGTTTTCAAGGCTGACCTTGAGCTTTGTCGCAGTGGCGGGAGCACGAGCGCCCACGTACTCGACGACGAAAGTCTTGAACTCAGCCAACAGATCCTCAAACGCCTCGACCGTGACAATGGCCGGCTCGGCCAACTGGTTCTGACCCGGTATCAACATGCTCATGTCACCACCTCGAACGTCTGATTGCGGTTTTGCCAAGTGCCGGCGAAGCGCAGGAGCAAACCGGCACCTTGCCGGCTGGCAACAATGACCTGCGGCTGGAAATCGTCGATGCCGTTCTGGCTGTTGTAGAACGCCTGTGCGGCATGGCTTTGGGCGAGGATCAGCAAATCGTCGCCGAGGTTCTGGCCCAACAGGTCCGGGATTGCAGAGCCATAAAGCGGACGCTTCTGCCGTGTGCCCAAAGGCGTGGTCAGCGCCCGGGTGGCGCGCTGCACGAACTGCGGCCAGTCATCGACCGTTGCCCCGGTGTTTCTATCGATTCCAATCATTGGAAATACCCTTATGCAGTGCTGATCACGCGGCCTTGGTGATCCACCACCGGACCGCTCAGGTGCACACCGGATGCGTCGAGTCGCATGCCGACCGCGCCCATTTGCAGCTCAATGGCCTGGGGGCTCATGGCCAGCCGCGCCGGGCCGATATTCAACTCGAGCGCCTGGCGATCGCCGTTGAACGCCGCCGGGCCGTTTTTCCAGTGCAAGGCATGACTGGCATCGTCGTAACCACTTTCCGTACCGTCCCCGTAAACGCGACGCGTCAGCGACGCTTGAGTCGAGGCGGGAGGAAACTGATTGCTGGTGAGCCCGAACAACGCAACGGATTGAGCGCTGCCCTCACCCGCCGCGTGGTTGAGCAACAGGCATTGCTCGCCCACCGAAGGGATCCGCGACTCGCTTTGCGCTCCGGCGCTGGGATTGAAAAAGCGGATGGCCGGTGTCAGCAGCTCACCGTGACGAACCCGGCACGTGTTGCTGGCCGCATCGACTTCCTGGCAGACGCCAATGCGACACAGGCTGTCGGTGCGTCGGTACAAGTCTTCGAGCTCGGCTTCCATCTCGGCCAGGCGTTCGATGATCGGCCCCAATTGCGAGCGTAAAAACGCATCGAACATGAGTCAGTCCTCCAGTTCCGTGTATTGGTCCGGGTCGTCGATGCTCGAGACTTCCCAGGTGCGGGCGAACTTTGGTGTGCCCAACGGGTCGTCCAGCACAGGAGCGCCGAAGTACAGCGTTTGAGTGAACGTCAGGGTCCACGCGTTGTGCTCCCGCATGCCACTGGCAGATAGCGAAGGCAGAGCGTCCAGGTTTGACGGCAGATCGCATTGATCGATGGGCAGCCCCCACCGGTTATCCGTGACCAAATCCTTGAGCGCACTGGTCAGGTCACAGGCTGCGAGGCTCGGGTTCACGGCTGTCGCGTCCACCACAGCTTGCAACGAAACCGTCAGCACATGGGCGATGCGCCCATCACTGGCACGACTATCCGTGGCGTCGCGATCGATGGCGATCGACACCCAGGGTTGATCGCTGACATCGATCGAATCTTCACGGCTCCCGATGTTGATTCCCAATGTTGAGTCGCGCAGGGCTGCGACAATCGCGGCGTAAAGCTGCGAAGGCCTTTCAATAACAAGGGGCATAAAAACTTCCTGTTAGGGCGTCGAAGGGTTCACTGTTGGTCGGAACGAGAATCACGAGGTGGCACGTCACAAACCCCGATCCGCTTCGCCGCCCATCGTTCGTAGAGCCCGATGGCCACATCCGCCCCCGCCATCGCCGTCAGGCAACCGAAGGCGCCCGCCGCCCAGATCGACATCCCGGCGGCGTACAGCAGCATGACGGCCGAAACGCCGCACACGATGCAGGCGCCAGAGCGCAAGGCCAGCCGCCGCAGCAATGACCAGCCTCGGGCGCCATCCTTGTCGGCTCGCCACATTTCGCCGGACACCCCGCCCACCAGGGCGAGGACGATGACGAGCCAGATCGGCATGTCCAGCAACGCTTGGTGCTCGTTTGTCATGTCACGCCTCCTGGGGTGATTGATGAGTGATCGGTGTGTTGGGCTCAACCACGTGTCTTAAGGCAGGGACTGTGAAAAGCCCGGCATTGGCCGGGCCTTTCAGTAATGCGCTTGGCTTTGCGGAGTGTCTGGCAAGTGCTGGACGCTGTATTTAAGGAAGTTCTGGCCAAGTGACAGTCAACGGGTAACCCGGTTGTTTGTTCACGTTGCTCATATCAATGAAGAACTGCTTGTAGGCCAGCAAACCGGCTTCATCCGCCGCAGTGGCAAGACCCAGTTCAACCTTGTACTGCAGCGCGGTAGAAGCCAGCGTGGCGTTGGCCTTATCGATTCGGGGCCCCCTTTCGCTTCGCAGTTGCTGGGAAAGCCAAGATGGCTGGCCCCACGGATCGCTGTCGCTGAATGTCCAGACGCCGTTGGTGTTAACCGCGTTCCACGAATAGTCGATCTTGGGCAATGCAGTTACATCAACCCACACTTGATCGGTTGGAAACTCCTCGGTAATCGGATTGTTCGTTTCAAAGATGTTGTCGACCTTGCCGTCGACGATGCGTACGTATTTCTTCATCTCAATTTCCTTATAAATGCCGGCATCCGGCACGTTGCGATCTGCCTATATCAGGTAGGCATTCCAAAAAGCCCGGCTCGCGCCAGGCTTTTCAGTAATGCGGTCCTTCGCGTCGACCTTTCGGCGCTACTGGCGCGGTACGGGTCTGTTCAAATTGTTCTTCCGACCGCGGTCCCTGCCCGCCGGATAACTGCTTCTGGTGCTTTACGCTGCACACCCGGGTCAGTTGCCAACCCTCTGAACCGTTGAGGCCGGTTCATCGCTGCCTTTTGGTGAAACTAAAGAGCCTGGTTTCGAGCCACTTTGTTGAGCGGCTTGAGACAAAGAATATGCATGGATGCATATACAGTCAATGCACAAATGCATTTATTTATGCATCGAGAATGCACCAACGCATGAAACATCTGTAAACAAAGGGCTTGGCGGCTTTTTGCAGGCGAAAAAAAACCCGCTCAGGGCGGGTTTCGATTCAAGGTGAAGGGGTTAACGGGCGTACATGCCCCACCAGAAGACGTGACCGAGGATGACGATTTGCTCTTCCTGCATTTCCTGGAAGCTGTAGTCCTCATCGGGGTGTTCGTCGCGATTGAAGCTGCGCAGGCGAATGCCGGTGGGCAGGCGATACAGTTGTTTCACGCGCAACTGGCCGTTGTGATTGATGGCATAGAGGTCGCCGTCGACGATATCGCCAATCCCGCATTTGCCGGCGTTGACCCCGACCGTGGCACCATCGCGCAGCACGGGCAACATGCTGTTGCCGCGCACTGTCACGCATTTGGCCTGGTCGAACTGCACGCCGTTATGACGCAGGCTGCGCTTGCCGAAGCGCAGGCTGGAGCGCTCGCTCTCTTCGATGACGAATCTTCCCGATCCCGCTGCCAATTCAACCTCGCGAAGAAAGGGGACGGACACTTCGTCGTCATCGACGGGGGTATCGTCGTCCCACAGACTTATGTCCTTGAGTTCCGAATGCAATTGATCGCGCCCGCCAGCGGCCGCCGGCGCGACATCGGCGCGCCCGCGCAACTGGTCGGTGCTCACGGCGAAGTACTCGGCGATTCTGGAGATGTGTTTATCCGAAGGATCGACGATCTTCCCGCTGAGAATCCGCGAGAGAGTGGATTGAGGCACGCCGGTGCGACGGTGAAGCTCCGTGGGGGAGATGCCGTGCTGATCGAGCAGTGCTCTTAAAACGGTAGAAACGTTGCGTTTTTGCATAATGCGCATATTGCTTGTTCTTCGCGCGGAAGACAAATGCATATTTGCATGAATTTCGCATAACAGGATGAATGACGCTGCCGAGCAGGACCACATGGCGTTCATGCCTGCGTCCGGCCAACCGCCCATGTTAATCTTGCGCCCATTGCGGAAAAGCCGGGCAGATGCCCCACCTTTGTCCCACACCCTTGAACGAGTTTTCCGATCCCCAATGAATAAAGCCGTTTCCGACCTGTCTTCCCACACGCCGATGATGCAGCAGTATTGGCGCCTGAAGAATCAACACCCAGACCAATTGATGTTCTACCGCATGGGCGACTTCTACGAGATCTTCTACGAAGACGCGAAGAAGGCAGCCAAGTTGCTCGACATCACCCTGACTGCCCGCGGGCAGTCGGCCGGGCAGGCGATTCCGATGTGCGGGATTCCTTACCATGCCGCCGAAGGGTATCTGGCGAAGCTGGTGAAGCTCGGTGAGTCGGTGGTGATCTGTGAACAGGTCGGCGACCCGGCCACCAGCAAAGGGCCGGTGGAGCGACAGGTGGTGCGGATCATTACGCCGGGGACGGTGAGTGACGAAGCGCTGCTGGACGAGCGCCGTGACAACCTGATTGCTGCGGTGCTGGGTGACGAACGCCTGTTCGGCCTGGCGGTACTGGATATCACCAGCGGCAACTTCAGCGTGCTGGAAATCAAGGGCTGGGAAAATCTGCTGGCGGAACTGGAACGGGTCAATCCGGTGGAACTGTTGATCCCGGACGATTGGCCGAAGGACCTGCCGGCGGAAAAGCGTCGTGGGGTTCGTCGCCGCGCGCCGTGGGATTTCGAACGGGATTCGGCGCTGAAAAGTCTGTGCCAGCAATTTTCCACCCAGGACCTCAAAGGCTTCGGTTGCGAGAACCTGACCCTGGCCATCGGCGCCGCCGGTTGCCTCCTGGCCTACGCCAAGGAAACCCAGCGCACGGCCCTGCCCCATTTGCGCAGCCTGCGCCATGAACGCCTGGATGACACCGTGGTGCTCGACGGTGCGAGTCGGCGCAACCTGGAGCTGGATACCAACCTGGCCGGCGGTCGCGACAACACGCTGCAATCGGTGGTCGACCGTTGCCAGACGGCCATGGGCAGCCGCTTGCTGACCCGTTGGCTCAATCGCCCGCTGCGGGACCTGAGCGTATTGCTGGCTCGCCAGTCGTCGATCACTTGCCTGCTGGACGGTTACCGTTTTGAAAAGCTGCAGCCGCAGCTCAAGGAAATCGGCGACATCGAGCGGATTCTCGCGCGTATCGGTCTGCGCAATGCTCGTCCGCGAGACCTTGCACGCCTGCGTGACGCCCTCGGCGCACTGCCTGAGCTGCAACGGGCGATGACCGAGCTCGAGGCACCGCACCTGCAGCAACTGGCGACCATCACCAGCACCTACCCGGAACTGGCCGCGTTGCTGGAGAAAGCCATCATCGACAACCCGCCGGCGGTGATCCGCGACGGCGGCGTGCTGAAGACCGGTTACGACAGCGAACTCGACGAGCTGCAATCGCTGAGCGAGAACGCCGGACAATTCCTGATCGACCTCGAGGCACGAGAAAAGGCCCGCACCGGCCTGTCGCACCTGAAGGTCGGCTACAACCGCATCCACGGTTACTTTATCGAATTGCCCAGCAAGCAGGCTGAGTCGGCACCGGCCGATTACATCCGCCGGCAGACGCTCAAGGGCGCCGAGCGCTTCATCACCCCGGAACTCAAGGCCTTCGAAGACAAGGCGCTGTCGGCCAAGAGCCGCGCCCTGGCCCGGGAGAAGATGCTGTACGAAGCGCTGCTCGAAGACTTGATCGCGCAATTACCGCCCCTGCAGGACACCGCTGGCGCACTGGCCGAACTGGACGTGCTCAGCAACCTGGCCGAGCGCGCGCTGAACCTTGACCTGAACTGCCCACGCTTCGTCAGCGAGCCGTGCATGCGCATCAGCCAGGGTCGTCATCCAGTGGTCGAGCAAGTCTTGACCACACCGTTCGTGGCCAACGACCTGAGCCTGGATGACAACACCCGCATGCTGGTGATCACCGGCCCGAACATGGGCGGTAAATCCACCTATATGCGCCAGACCGCGTTGATCGTACTGTTGGCCCATATCGGCAGCTTCGTACCGGCAGCCAGTTGTGAATTGTCCCTGGTCGACCGGATCTTCACCCGGATCGGCTCCAGCGATGACTTGGCCGGTGGGCGCTCGACCTTTATGGTCGAAATGAGTGAAACCGCCAACATCCTGCACAACGCCACCGAACGCAGCCTGGTGCTGATGGACGAAGTGGGCCGCGGTACCAGCACCTTCGACGGTCTATCCCTGGCCTGGGCTGCGGCCGAACGACTGGCGCATCTGCGTGCCTACACGCTGTTTGCCACCCACTACTTCGAGCTGACGGTGCTGCCGGAAGCCCAGCCGCTGGTGGCCAACGTGCACCTCAATGCCACCGAGCACAACGAACGCATTGTGTTCCTGCACCACGTACTACCAGGGCCTGCCAGCCAGAGCTACGGCCTGGCCGTGGCACAATTGGCCGGTGTACCGAGCGAAGTGATCGTGCGTGCGCGGGAGCATTTGAGCCGCCTGGAAGACACCGCCCTGCCCCATGAAGCGCCCAAGCCTGTCAAAGGCAAACCGGCGGCGCCGCAGCAGAGCGATATGTTCGCCAGCCTGCCGCATCCGGTGCTTGATGACCTGGCCAAGCTCGATCTGGATGACATGACGCCGCGCCGCGCGCTGGAAATGCTCTATACACTAAAGACACGGATCTAACGCACGGGCTTGCAAGCTGTTAGAATCTCGCGCGGTTTGGGATGCTGCTGGCTTTTAGCCTGGCCAGCAGACTATCGCTCCCGAACCATGCGACCCCCACGTGAAGGGGCGCAGCAAGCCGCGCCTGAGGAGAGAATTAGAAATGACCTTCGTCGTCACCGACAACTGCATCAAGTGCAAGTACACCGACTGCGTAGAAGTGTGTCCGGTGGACTGCTTTTACGAAGGCCCGAATTTCCTGGTGATTCACCCGGATGAGTGCATCGACTGCGCACTGTGCGAACCTGAATGCCCTGCCGTGGCCATCTTCTCCGAAGATGAAATCCCGGCCGGCATGGAAAACTTCATTGCATTGAACCTGGAATTGGCCGAAGTCTGGCCGAACATCACTGAGCGCAAGGATCCTTTGCCGGACTCCGCCGATTGGGATGGCAAGCCAGGCAAGATCGAACACCTCGAACGCTGATTACCCACGCGTTCCCAAAAAAAGGCCCCACAAGGGCCTTTTTGCTTTTCTGCGGGCAAAAAAAGGGGCGGTTTGACCCGCCCACATTTTTTCCCTATTCCCTGTATTCCTTTTCATCGTCCTGATGAATCGCTTCCAGCGATGTCCTTCCCTTCATCCGTGAAGGGCGTGTCTGTCCGTTGACACACCGCCGATACTAATGTGATCCGCGCTCATAGCAACCACCGCTTTCAGACAGAACAGCCTGTCACATACTTATAATCTTTAAAAAAATTCTTATTTTTCATATATATAGCGGTTATAAACAACGACAACTGACGACTCTCGCACTGTAAAAATAACGAACACTTACGCAAGGAGTAAGCGAAGGCTTACAGTGCGGGTCTGCAAAAATGAGCGACGGCCTTCCTTTAGCCGCTTTTCACCGGGCAACAAAAAGCCCCGACCAGTCGGGGCGTTTTGTTGCCATCTACACGAGCCTGTTATTGAAACAGCGACTCGCTCGACAGGCCGTTTTTCTCCAGGATCTCACGAAGACGCTTCAGGCCTTCAACCTGAATCTGTCTGACCCGCTCGCGGGTCAGGCCGATTTCCAGGCCTACGTCTTCGAGGGTGCTGCTCTCATGGCCGCGCAGACCGAAGCGGCGTACAACCACCTCGCGCTGCTTGTCGGTGAGCTCCGACAGCCACTGATCGATGCTCTGGGACAGGTCGTCATCCTGCAGCAGTTCACATGGATCGGTTGGACGATCGTCAGTCAGGGTGTCCAGCAGGGTTTTATCCGAATCCGGACCCAGCGAGACGTCGACCGAAGACACCCGCTCGTTCAAGCCCAGCATGCGCTTGACCTCTCCCACCGGTTTTTCCAGCAGGTTGGCGATTTCTTCGGGTGAGGGTTCATGATCAAGCTTCTGCGTCAGCTCCCGTGCGGCCCGCAGGTACACGTTGAGCTCTTTGACCACATGGATCGGCAGCCGGATGGTCCGGGTCTGATTCATGATCGCGCGCTCGATGGTCTGACGAATCCACCAGGTTGCGTAGGTCGAGAAGCGGAAGCCACGTTCGGGATCGAATTTCTCCACGGCCCTGATCAAGCCAAGGTTGCCCTCTTCGATCAGATCCAGCAGCGACAAGCCACGATTGACGTAACGCCGGGCGATTTTCACCACCAGCCGCAGGTTACTTTCAATCATGCGTTTGCGCCCGGCCGGATCGCCACTTTGCGACAGTCGCGCAAAATGAACTTCTTCTTCTGGGGACAATAGTGGGGAAAAACCGATTTCATTGAGATACAGCTGCGTGGCATCGAGTGCCCGCGTGTAGTCAATGTATTTGTGTTGCTTTAGCGAAGCGGAGTGTTTGGATTTGGCACGAACGGAAGGTGGAGCCGCCCCTTCATCATTCGACATCGAATCCGTATCGATGCCGGTCTCCATCAGGAGAACCTCATCGTCGATGTCAAACTCCGGCACTTCTTTACTGAGAGCCATTGTTATAGTCCTTTGGTGAGTTCGACCTCAAGCTCAAGCGGCGCCTTTATCCTTGGCAACGCTGGAGCCTGTCCCCTCTACGTGAAGGAAACAGGCTGGTAGCAATCAACGGCGTGGCAGGAATTGCAGCGGATCTACAGGTTTACCCTGGCGGCGAATCTCAAAATGCAGTTTCACCCGGTCTGTACCCGTTGACCCCATTTCGGCAATTGTCTGTCCGACCTTGACCTGCTGCCCCTCCCGAACCAACAGCCTGCGGTTATGTCCGTAGGCACTGACGTAGGTTTCGCTGTGTTTGATGATGACTAATTCGCCGTAGCCCCTTAAGCCACTCCCGGCGTATACCACCGTCCCATCAGACGCAGCTAAAACAGGCTGTCCCAAATCTCCGGCGATATCAATTCCTTTATTCAAACTACCGTTTGAAGAGAATTTTCCAATCAAAATGCCATTAGAAGGCCATCCCCAGCCGGTTGGGGCCGGGCCGGGAGGCGGCAATGGAGCGGGTGCCGGCTTGTTGGCGACGGACGGTACAACCACCGGCGTACTCGTAGTGGCACCGTCGACAGGGCGACGAATCACAGTGGTTTTACTCGAGGACGATGGCGTTGAATTGGATGAACTGACTACCGTCGTCGGCGTTGAACCGGTGCGACCATCGAAGCGAATCGTCTGACCCGGGTGAATCGTGTAAGGCGCGGGAATGTTGTTACGCGCCGCCAGGGCCTTGTAGTCCCAGCCATAGCGAAAGGCGATCGAGAACAGGGTGTCTTTGGGGCGCACGACGTACTGTCCCGTGGTCACCGCCGGACGCTGAGGGGCAGCATTGTTGCGGTCGACGACGCGTACGTCGCTGGATTTATTGCTGGAACAACCGACCAGCAAGGTGCTCATGACAAGGCCAGTCACCAGGCGCTGAAAGCTCGTTTTACCCATACGCTGCGCAATGACTGTGAGACTCACCCGCCGCTCCCTTTGTGGTGGCTGAAAATAGGATTCGCCGTGTTCCGGCGCGAAATGTCGCAAGTATAACGGGCCGTGCAGGCTTTACTCTCCATGAAGCGAAAAGGCTTCACGCACACGTTTGCTGTTACACAAAACCACCCGTTTAAACCATCGACGCCGCTGTAAGACAAAGGCCATCGAAGAGAATTCAGCGCGCTTGAATAAATGCTCAGGCCAATGGCCCGTTGAGCAAAGGAACGAAGCGTACCGCCCCCAAAACACGCCTGGAAAAGCCCTGTTCCTCGCGAATGATCAACATCAGTTGCTGGACCTCACCAGAGCCAACCGGGATCACCAGCCGCCCGCCGGGCGCCAGTTGATCGAGCAACGCCTGAGGTACGTCAGTGGCCACCGCGGTCACGATAATGCCGTTGTACGGCGCCAGCGCCGGCCACCCTTCCCAGCCATCGCCCCAGCGAAATACCACGTTGCGCAGGTTCAGCTCGACCAGACGCTCCTTGGCCCGATCCTGCAGCACCTTGATGCGCTCTACGGAAAACACCCGCTCGACCAGTTGCGACAGCACGGCCGTCTGGTAGCCCGAACCGGTCCCGATCTCCATGACCTTGTCCAGAGGCCCCGCCTCCAGCAGCAGCTCGCTCATGCGCGCCACCATATAAGGCTGGGAGATGGTCTGGTTATGGCCGATCGGCAGTGCCGTGTCTTCGTAGGCACGGTGCGCCAGCGCTTCATCGACGAACAGGTGACGCGGCGTACGACGGATGACTTCCAACACCTTGGCGTTGGACACACCCTCCTCGTACAAGCGCTGGATGAGGCGTTCGCGGGTTCGCTGCGACGTCATGCCGATGCCGCGTCGCAGCATATCGTCTTGCTCACGAGACATCAGCGCAGTCCCTCCAGCCAACCATCGAGACTTCTGAAGGCATCATTGAAGGTGCGATCCAGTTGCAGTGGCGTGATCGACACGTAGCCCTGCATCACCGCATGGAAATCGGTGCCCGGGCCGCCGTCTTCGGCATCCCCGGCCGCGGCGATCCAGTACCCGGCCTTGCCCCGCGGGTCGACGACTTTCATCGGCGCAGCGGCACGGGCGCGGTGCCCCAGGCGAGTCAACTGGATGCCGCGGATGTGCTCCAGCGGCAGGTTGGGAATGTTCACGTTCAATACCGTGCGCGCAGGCAGATCCAGGTCGGCGTGGGCCTCGACCAGTTTGCGCGCAAAATAGGCGGCCGTCGGCAGGTTGTCGACCTGGCGCGAGACCAGCGAGAAGGCGAACGCCGGGCGCGTCAGGAAGCGCCCTTCGAGCGCTGCCGCCACGGTTCCGGAATACAGCACGTCGTCCCCCAGGTTGGCCCCCAGGTTGATTCCGGAAACCACCATGTCGGCCTCACGCTCCAGCAGGCCGTTGAGGCCCAGGTGCACGCAGTCGGTCGGGGTGCCGTTCACACTGATAAAGCCATTGGCCAGGATTTGCGGGTGCAACGGACGATCGAGCGTCAGCGAGCTGCTGGCGCCGCTTTTGTCCTGGTCCGGGGCGATAACCACGCACTCGGTGTAATCCGCCAGCGCAGCATAAAGCGCGGCGAGACCGGGTGCGGTTACCCCATCGTCGTTAGAAATCAGAATACGCATGGGCTGTCCGTCTGCCCCACCGGCACCAGATCAACAAGCTCGCGCACCAATACGGTGGCGAAGCATCCGGCCGGCAGGACGAATTCCAGTTGCAGAATGTCAGGCTCGGGATAATGCCACGTCAACCCGGCAATGGGCAGCCGCAGGATTCGACGTTCGTGACTCATTCCGGCATTAATCAACCAATCGCGAAGGTCCGCTTCGCGGGCGGCGATTGCCTGCTCCAGTTCATGGACTGCGCCGGTGGCCGGCGAGTCACCTTCGCCCCACTGTGGCCCCGTCGGGTGCAGGTCGAGAATGGCCAGGCGCGGGTCGCTGCACTCCGCTTCGCCGGCGGGGAAAAAACTGCGGCTGTCGGTGAACGCCAGCAGGTCACCGACCTGAGCCCGCTGCCAGGTGCCGTCGGCGACACGCGCGGCCAATACCTGGTTGAACAGAAAACTGCGGGCGGTCGAGAGCAGGCGCGAGCGCACATTGCGCTGCTCCGGCAAGGCCTTTCGCGCCGCCCAGGCCCGGGCATCGACCACGTTGCCGCCATCATGCCCGAAGCGTTGGGCGCCAAAATAATTGGGGATGCCTTGTTTGGCGATCAACCTCAGTCGTTCTTCAATGGCCGCCTTGTCACCGGCGAACTGCGTCAGGCGCAAGGTGAAGCCATTGGCCGAATGAGCGCCGCGTTGCAGCTTGCGCTTGTGCCGGGACGTCTTGAGGATTTTCAGCGTGTCGTTTTCCGCCGCCGCCAGATTAGGGTCGGCCTTGCCCGGCAACTGCACGCTGAACCACTGACGGGTCAGGGCCTGACGGTCCTTGAGCCCTGCATAACTGACGGTGCGCAACGGCACACCGGCGGCCTTGGCGATGCGCCGCGCCGCTTCCTCGGTGTTCAGGCCACGCTTTTCCACCCAGATCCACAGGTGTTCACCGTCGCCGCTCAGGGGAATATCAAGGACTTCGTCGACCTGAAAATCCTCGGCGATCGCTTTCAATACCGCCGTGCCGAGGGCCTCGCCATAAGCCCGCGGGCCGAGCAATTGCAGTTCGTTCATGCGCGCAGCAACAAGGCAACGGAATGCACGGCAATGCCTTCTTCGCGACCGACGAAGCCCAGCTTCTCGGTGGTGGTGGCTTTCACGTTCACTTGATCCAACTCAACTTGAAGATCGGCGGCAATCAGCGCGCGCATCGATTCGATATGCGGGGCCATTTTCGGCGCCTGGGCGACGATGGTGTTATCGACGTTGCCGACCTTCCAGCCCTTGGCATGGACCAGTGCGACGACATGACGCAACAGCGCACGGCTGTCGGCGCCCTTGAATTGCGGGTCGGTGTCCGGGAAGTGTTTGCCAATGTCACCCAGCGCGGCTGCGCCGAGCAAGGCATCGCTCAGGGCATGCAGCAGGACGTCACCGTCGGAGTGAGCGAGCAGCCCGAAGCTGTGTGCGATACGCACACCGCCCAGAGTAATGAAATCGCCTTCAGCGAAACGGTGCACATCATAGCCGTGGCCAATACGCATAAAAAAACGCCCCGATTTTTGTCAGGGCGTGATTCTACCTGCATTAGGCACCCAGAGCATGCGCGTGATGCCGCAAGTGGTCGTCAATGAAACTGGCGATGAAGAAATAGCTGTGGTCGTAGCCGGGTTGCAGGCGCAACGTCAGCGGATGACCTGCCTGTTTGGTTGCCTGTTGCAAGGCTTGCGGCTTGAGCTGGGTGGCGAGGAAATCGTCACGGTCACCCTGATCCACCAGCAGCGGCAGCTTCTCTTCGGCCTCGGCGATCAACGCGCAGGCATCCCACTCCCGCCATTTCGAGCGGTCTTCGCCCAGATAGCGGGAAAACGCTTTTTGCCCCCAGGGGCAGTCCATCGGATTGTTGATTGGCGAAAACGCCGACACCGACAGATAACGCCCAGGATTGCGCAACGCGCAGACCAGCGCACCGTGGCCACCCATTGAGTGCCCGCTGATGCCACGCTTGTCCGACGCCGGGAAATGGCCTTCGACCAATGCCGGCAATTCCTGCACGACATAGTCATGCATCCGATAGTGGCGCGACCAGGGATCCTGGGTGGCATTGAGATAGAACCCGGCACCGAGGCCGAAGTCCCAGGCACCATCCGGATCGCCCGGCACATCGGCGCCGCGGGGGCTGGTGTCCGGCGCGACGATGATCAGCCCCAGCTCGGCGGCCATGCGCATGGCGCCGGCCTTCTGCATGAAATTTTCATCGGTGCAGGTCAGGCCGGACAGCCAGTACAGCACTGGCAACTTGCCGCCCTGCTCCGCCTGCGGCGGCAGGTACACGGCGAACACCATGTCACAGCCCAGCGTTTCCGAGCGATGGCGGTAGCGCTTGTGCCAACCGCCAAAGCTTTTCTGGCAGGAGATATTTTCCAAAGTCATGGGAATGCTCCCAGCTCCAAACCCCAGGCTTCAAGCGGCAAGAGACGTCAGTGGCACGCCCTCTTGCAGCTTGCAGCTTGAAGCTTGCCGCTGCTCTTAAAAATGAATGACGGTGCGGATGCTTTTGCCTTCATGCATCAGGTCGAATGCCTTGTTGATATCTTCCAGGCCCATGGTGTGGGTGATGAAGGTATCCAGCGGGATTTCGCCGGTTTCGGCCATTTCGACGTAGCTTGGCAATTCGGTACGGCCACGCACGCCACCGAATGCCGAACCGCGCCAGACACGGCCCGTCACCAGCTGGAACGGACGGGTAGCGATTTCCTGACCGGCCCCGGCCACGCCGATGATGACCGACTCGCCCCACCCCTTGTGGCAGCACTCAAGAGCCGCACGCATCAACTGCACGTTGCCGATGCACTCGAAAGAAAAGTCGACGCCGCCATCGGTCATGTCGACGATGACTTCCTGGATCGGGCGATCGAAGTCTTTAGGGTTTACACAATCGGTTGCACCCAACTGTTTGGCGATTTCGAATTTGGCCGGGTTGATATCGATGGCGATGATACGCGCCGCCTTGGCTTTGACCGCGCCAATCACCGCCGACAGACCGATACCGCCGAGACCGAAGATGGCCACGGTGTCACCCGGCTTCACCTTGGCGGTGTTCAGCACGGCGCCGATACCGGTGGTGACACCGCAACCCAGCAGGCAGACTTTTTCCAGCGGCGCTTCCTTGGCAATCTTGGCCACGGAAATTTCCGGCAGCACGGTGTACTCGGAGAAGGTGGAAGTGCCCATGTAGTGGAAAATCGTTTCGCCCTTGTAGGAAAAACGCGAAGTACCGTCCGGCATCAAACCTTTACCCTGGGTCGCACGGATCGCCTGGCAGAGGTTGGTTTTGCCCGACAGGCAGAATTTGCACTGACGGCATTCCGGGGTGTACAGCGGAATCACGTGATCGCCCACCGCAACAGAGGTTACGCCCTCGCCGATCGCTTCAACGATCGCCCCGCCTTCGTGGCCGAGAATCGACGGGAAGATGCCTTCCGGGTCAGCGCCGGACAGGGTATAGGCGTCGGTATGGCAAACACCGGAAGCCACCACGCGCAGTAACACTTCCCCGGCCTTGGGCATGGCGACATCGACTTCAACGATCTCCAGAGGTTTTTTGGCCTCGAAGGCAACGGCGGCGCGCGACTTGATCATGGTGATTCTCCAGTGAATAAAAACGAGACAGGGAGTGTAATCCAGCGTCTGACAGGGAATAATCCGGACAAAAGCAAAACATTATTGCTGCACAGGGATAATCCTCGATGCCTGAAAGTCGTTGGGAAGGTATAGACGAGTTTGTCGCGGTCGCTGAATGCAACCAGTTCACCGCGGCCGCCGAACGCCTGGGGGTATCTTCTTCCCATATCAGTCGACAAATCGTCCGCCTCGAAGAACGCCTGCAAACTCGCCTGCTCTATCGCAGTACCCGCCGCGTCACGCTGACCGAGGCCGGGCAAACGTTTCTGCAACATTGCCAGCGCTTGCAGGATGGCCGCGAAGAGGCATTGCGGGCGGTGGGTGACCTGACCAGCGAGCCCAAGGGGATGCTGCGCATGACCTGTGCCGTGGCCTATGGCGAACGCTTCATCGTGCCCCTGGTCACGCGCTTCATGGCGCTGTACCCGCAACTGCGAATCGACATTGAACTGAGCAACCGCCAACTCGACCTGGTGCATGAAGGCCTGGACCTGGCGATCCGTCTGGGGCGCCTGCAGGATTCGCGATTGGTCGCCACGCGCCTGGCACCGCGCCGCATGTTTCTTTGCGCGTCGCCGTCCTACGTGGAACGGTATGGCCGCCCACACAGTTTGTCGGAGCTGGGCCGTCACAACTGCCTGGTCGGCAGTTCGGACCTGTGGCAACTGGAGCAGAACGGGCGGGAATTTTCCCAACGAGTGCAGGGAAACTGGCGCTGCAACAGTGGGCAGGCGGTGTTGGATGCGGCGCTCCAGGGGGTGGGGTTGTGTCAGTTGCCGGATTACTACGTGCTGGAGCATTTGAAAAGTGGTGCACTCATTTCGCTGCTGGAAGCGCATCAACCGCCTAATACGGCGGTTTGGGCTTTGTATCCGCAGCAACGGCATTTGTCGCCCAAGGTGCGCAAACTGGTGGATTATTTGAAGCAAGGGTTGGCCGAGAGACCGGAGTACCGGAATTAGCGGTGTGTCAGCAAAATGTTGGCTGTGTGGACTGCCGCTTTCGCGAGCAAGCCCGCTCCCACAGGGAATCTTCAGTGATGCAGGTTATGTGTACGACAAAGAACCCATGTGGGAGCGGGCTTGCTCGCGAAAGCAATCTGACAGACGCCGCAGTAGTCAGCGCCGGTTGGCCCAACGCTGACGCAACCACTCAAGATCTTCAGGACGAGTGACCTTCAGATTGTCCGCGCGGCCTTCGATCAGACGCGGTGCCTGCCCCGCCCACTCCATGGCCGATGCCTCGTCGGTGATCACCGCATCCGCCACCAGGCTGTCCGCCAACGCCCGATGCAACGGGCCAAGGCGAAACATCTGCGGCGTGTAGGCCTGCCAGATCACACTGCGATCCACGGTTTCCACCACACGTCCGTGCTTGTCGACCCGCTTCAGGGTATCGCGCGCCGGAACAGCCAGCAGGCCACCCACCGGATCTTCAGCCAGTTCAGCCAACAACTTGTCCAGATCATCCTGGCTCAGATTGGGCCGTGCCGCATCGTGCACCAGCACCCAGTCCTCGTCGCCAGCACCCAGCGCATGCAAATGCAGCAAGGCATTGAGTACCGAGCCGGAACGTTCACTGCCGCCATCAACCCGGTGAATACGCGAATCGCCGGCGCACGCCAGGTTGGGCCAATAAGGATCATCGACAGCAAGACTGACCACCACGCCCTTGAGGCAAGGATGATCAAGGAAACAGCCGAGGCTGTGTTCGAGAATAGTGCGCCCGCCCAGTTGCAAGTATTGCTTGGGACGGTCCGCAGCCATACGGGCACCGACGCCCGCGGCAGGAATCACGGCCCAGAAGGCCGGCAGAGACAGGTTCATTGTGCCAACTGGTAAAGGGTTTCACCGTCCTTGACCATGCCCAATTCATGGCGAGCCCGCTCTTCAACGGTCTCCATGCCTTTTTTCAACTCGCTGACTTCAGCGTCCATCACCCGGTTGCGCTCCAGCAATGCCTGGTTCTCAGCTTGCTGATCGGCAATCTGCTGAGTCAGCTCGGCCACTTGCGCCAGGCTGCCATTACCCACCCACAGGCGGTACTGCAGGCCAGCCAGCAGCAGGAGCAAGACGAGGAACAACCAATTGGGACTGCGCATCGAATATCAGGTATCCAGTGGAAAAAGACAGCCATACCAAAACATGAAGCTGCTGACAGCACGAAGCCTGGAAGAACCAGGCTTGTGCATATAAGGCATCAGATTAGTGGCAAAAACGCCGCCGTAGCGAATTTTCCGACACAATCCGTCGACTTTTTATCAGGCATCGATCAACCGCGGAACTCGCTGCGGCCGTTGTACTTGGCTTTGCCGTTCAACTGCTCTTCGATACGCAGCAGTTGGTTGTACTTGGAAACGCGGTCGGAGCGGCACAGCGAACCAGTCTTGATCTGGCCAGCCGAGGTGCCCACAGCCAGATCGGCAATGGTCGAATCTTCGGTTTCGCCCGAACGGTGCGAGATCACCGCGGTGTAACCGGCAGCCTTGGCCATCTGGATGGCTTCCAGGGTTTCGGTCAGGGTGCCGATCTGGTTGAACTTGATCAGGATCGAGTTGGCGATCTTTTTGTCGATGCCTTCTTTCAGGATCTTGGTGTTGGTCACGAACAGGTCGTCACCTACCAACTGGGTTTTCTCGCCGATCTTGTCGGTGAGGATTTTCCAGCCAGCCCAGTCGGACTCGTCCAGGCCATCTTCAATGGAGATGATCGGATAACGCTCGGTCAGGCCTTTGAGGTAGTCAGCAAAACCTTCAGCAGTGAACACTTGGCCTTCACCGGACAGGTTGTACTTGCCGTCTTCGTAGAATTCGCTGGCCGCGCAGTCCAGCGCCAGGGTCACGTCGGTGCCCAGCTTGTAACCAGCGTTGGCCACGGCTTCGGAGATCACTTTCAGTGCGTCTTCGTTGGAAGCCAGGTTCGGCGCGAAACCACCTTCGTCACCGACGGCGGTGCTCAGGCCACGGGCCTTCAGTACGGCTTTGAGGTGATGGAAAATTTCGGTGCCCATGCGCAGGCCTTCCGAGAAAGACTTGGCGCCAACCGGCTGGACCATGAATTCCTGGATGTCGACGTTGTTGTCGGCGTGCTCGCCACCGTTGATGATGTTCATCATCGGTACCGGCATCGAGTAGACGCCCGGGGTGCCGTTGAGGTTGGCGATGTGAGCGTACAGCGGCAGGTCCTGGTCCTGTGCTGCTGCCTTGGCCGCTGCCAGGGAAACGGCGAGGATCGCGTTGGCGCCCAGGGTCGCTTTGTTTTCGGTGCCGTCCAGCTTGATCATCGCCAGGTCCAGCGCTTTCTGGTCGCTAGGGTCCATGCCTTTCAACAGATCGCGGATCGGACCGTTGATGTTGGCGACGGCTTTGAGTACGCCCTTGCCCAGGTAACGGCTCTTGTCGCCATCACGCAGCTCGAGTGCTTCACGCGAGCCAGTGGAAGCACCGGACGGCGCGCAGGCGCTGCCGATGATGCCGTTATCGAGAAGCACATCCGCTTCCACGGTGGGATTGCCACGGGAGTCGAGAACTTCACGACCTTTGATGTCGACGATTTTAGCCATTGCTGTAAACACTCCAAAGTTGACGAAAAAGCTTTGTACCGCTCGATTTGTAATTTGCACGCCACACTAACGCATAGGACAGCCACGCTGATGGCGTTCAGACGGACGCCATCGCGAGCAAGCTCGGCTCCTACACGGAGAAATGAGGACTACGCGGTTTCTACCGTCGGAAAACTCTTCACCAGTTCGTCCAAGGCTTTGAGCTGGGCCAGGAATGGCTCCAGTTTGTCCAGACGCAAGGCGCAAGGGCCGTCGCACTTGGCGTTGTCCGGGTCCGGATGCGCCTCGAGGAACAGGCCAGCCAGGGACTGGCTCATGCCGGCCTTGGCCAGGTCGGTGACCTGGGCACGTCGACCGCCGGCGGAATCGGAGCGACCGCCCGGCATTTGCAGGGCGTGGGTCACGTCGAAGAACACCGGGTATTCGAACTGCTTCATGATGCCGAAGCCGAGCATGTCGACCACCAGGTTGTTGTAGCCGAAGCTCGAACCACGCTCGCAGAGGATCAACTGATCGTTACCCGCTTCCACGCACTTGTTCAGGATGTGTTTCATTTCCTGAGGCGCGAGGAACTGGGCTTTCTTGATGTTGATCACCGCACCGGTCTTGGCCATCGCGACCACCAGGTCGGTCTGGCGCGACAGGAAGGCCGGAAGCTGGATGATGTCGCAGACTTCAGCGACGACCGCAGCCTGGTCAGGCTCGTGGACGTCAGTGATGATCGGCACGCCGAAGGCTTGCTTGATGTCCTGGAAAATCCGCATGCCCTCTTCCAGGCCGGGGCCACGGTAAGAGGTCACGGAGGAGCGGTTGGCCTTGTCGAAGCTGGCCTTGAACACGTAAGGGATACCGAGTTTCTCGGTCACCTTTACGTACTCTTCGCAGACCTGCATCGCCATGTCGCGGCTTTCCAGCACGTTCATGCCACCGAACAGCACCATTGGCTTGTCGTTGGCAATCTCGATATCGCCTACGCGGATGATCTTCTGCGCCATCAGGTTTTACGCCTTCTTCTGGTGTTGAGCCAAAGCAGCTTTCACGAAACCGCTGAACAACGGGTGACCGTCGCGTGGCGTCGAGGTGAACTCCGGGTGGAACTGGCAAGCGACGAACCATGGATGATCCGGCGCTTCAACCACTTCGACCAATGCGCCATCACCGGAACGACCGGAAATTTTCAGGCCGGCTTCCATGATTTGCGGCAGCAGGTTGTTGTTCACTTCGTAGCGGTGACGGTGACGCTCGACGATCACGTCCTTGCCGTAGCAGCCGTGAACCAGGGAACCCGGCTCCAGCAGGCAATCCTGCGCGCCGAGACGCATGGTGCCGCCCAGGTCGGAGGATTCGGTACGGGTTTCGACGGCGCCGGTGGCGTCTTCCCACTCGGTGATCAGGCCCACGACCGGATGACCGCTGGCACGATCGAACTCGGTGGAGTTGGCGTCTTTCCAGCCCATGACGTTACGGGCGAACTCAATGACCGCCACTTGCATGCCCAGGCAGATGCCCAGGTACGGAACCTTGTTTTCGCGAGCGTACTGAACAGCGGTGATCTTGCCTTCCACGCCACGCAGACCGAATCCGCCCGGCACGAGGATGGCGTCGACGCCTTCGAGCAGCGCAGTGCCCTGGTTCTCGATGTCTTCGGAATCGATGTAGCGCAGGTTGACCTTGGTACGGTTGCTGATGCCCGCGTGGCTCATCGCTTCGATCAACGACTTGTAGGCGTCCAGCAGTTCCATGTACTTGCCGACCATGGCGATGGTGACTTCGTGCTCAGGGTTGAGCTTGGCGTCGACCACGGCGTCCCACTCGGACAGATCGGCGCCGCCACATTGCAGGCCGAAACGCTCGACGACGAAATCATCCAGGCCCTGGGAGTGCAGGATGCCCGGGATCTTGTAGATGGTGTCGGCATCTTCCAGCGCAATCACCGCACGTTCTTCAACGTTGGTGAATTGCGCGATCTTGCGACGCGAGGACACATCGATCGGGTGATCGGAGCGGCACACCAGCACGTCTGGTTGCAGGCCGATGGAACGCAGCTCCTTGACCGAATGCTGGGTTGGCTTGGTTTTGGTTTCGCCGGCAGTGGCGATGTATGGCACCAGGGTCAGGTGCATCAGCATCGCGCGCTTGGCGCCGACTTCGAAACGCAACTGGCGGATGGCTTCGAGGAACGGTTGCGATTCGATGTCACCCACGGTGCCACCGATCTCGACCATCGCCACGTCGGCATCGCCCGCGCCCTTGATGATGCGGCGCTTGATTTCGTCGGTGATGTGCGGGATCACCTGGATGGTTGCACCCAGGTAGTCGCCACGGCGCTCTTTGCGCAGCACGTGCTCGTAGACACGGCCGGTGGTGAAGTTGTTGTTCTGGGTCATGGTCGTGCGGATGAACCGCTCGTAGTGGCCCAGGTCCAGGTCGGTCTCGGCGCCGTCGTGGGTGACGAACACTTCACCGTGCTGGAACGGGCTCATGGTGCCCGGGTCGACGTTGATGTACGGGTCCAGCTTCAGCATGGTGACCTTAAGTCCCCGCGCCTCCAGGATGGCCGCCAATGATGCCGATGCAATGCCTTTCCCCAATGAAGAAACAACACCGCCCGTGACGAATATGTAGCGCGTCATGAAAAACCCTAGAAGTCTGCGTTAAAGCGGTCCGAGCCGCCGGGGAAAGCGAAGGAAGGCCGAAGCCCCCGATCACCTGCATTAATCACAGTGCACCTTTCAAAAAAACCGCCGCGTTGGGACAGACCGGAAGATGAAACACCGGTACGTTGCTCGCTACACATTTTTTGGAATCGCCCAGCAAAGACTGCTTGGTAATCGGCAACTCCTGCAATTCAGGCGAATCCACAGAAGTTGTATCAAGAAGGGAGCGTAGTCTACCGGAAAGCCCCTTTCAGCTCAAACCTTGATCTTCGCCCGATGGCTGCCAGTGCAATTTACAGCCCCCCGCAGCACTGCCATCGAGCCCCGGGAGATTGGCCACCGCCAGCAATTGCCCCTGCTGAAACAACAGCGGTAATCGGCCGCGGACGAACAGCGGCACCCCGCTTTCATTGAGCAAACGCTTCAGATCTCGGTGCCCTCGACCCGGCACCGCCATGACCTCTCCCCCCTCACGATAGCGGATCTGCACCGGTCCAGCGGGGATTTGTCCGCTGAGCATGACGACGCCATTGCCGGGCAATTGCAGGGGTCTGGAAGGTTCAGCCCAGGGACCGACCGCAGCGCACTGGCGTAACCATTGGCCTGAAAGCCACCAGATCCGCCCACCGGCGCGGTGCAATTCACCCTCGGCCAGTCGCCAGATGGGGCGGGCATCGACGGTGGCATCGCGCAGATCCTCCCAACCCGACCAATGGTCGCTGTCAGGCAACGGGGTCAGCGGCGCGAGCCAATGACTGAGAGCATTGCGCTGACGGGCGGCGGAGAGTGTTGCCAGGGCCGCCAACTCCAGCGACGGCACACCCAGCCAATCAAACTCACTGACGGTGCGTGCCTGACCAAGATCGATCTGCGCCAGCTCATCCAACAGCCCTTGCGCCTCACTCAAATGCTCAGCACTGCGGGCCATGGTCGACATCGCCTGCGGCCAGCGCGAGGCCAATACCGGAAAGACCAGATGTCGCAGGTAATTGCGCGAAAACTGCGGATCCTGATTGGAAGGATCCTCAATCCAGCGCAAATGGTACTGCAGGGCGTAGGCCTCGAGGTCGGCGCGGGCGACGTCAAGCAAGGGCCGTAACAGATGCCCCTGCCCCAGTGGACGCTGCCGTGGCATACCCGCCAGACCTCTGACGCCCGCCCCACGCAGCAATCTGAACAACAGGGTTTCCGCTTGATCGTCACGATGCTGGGCGGTCAGCAGCACTTCGTTGAGCCGGGTTGCCTCGATGAATGCGCCATATCGAGCGTCCCGGGCCGCACGCTCGAGGCTGGGGCCAGGCCGGACTTGAACGCGAACGACCTGGAGCGGCACACCGAGGCCGTCACAGAACGCCTGACAGTGCTCCGGCCACGCATCAGCCGCAGCCTGGAGACCATGGTGGATATGGATGGCGCTGAGCGCTGGCAGGGATTGGGTTTTTGCGAGATCGACAAGAAGGTGCAGCAGGACGGTGGAGTCGAGACCGCCGGAGAAGGCGATGCGCCAAGCCGCGGCGTTGCGCCATGGCTTCAGGTTATGCAGGAGTCTGGCAGGAAGATCGATCGTTGGCTGACTCATATGATCACTGTGCACAAATCAAATGTGGGAGCGGGCTTGCTCGCGAAGGCGGGTCAACATTCAACGCGTTTGTTGACTGTTATACCGCTTTCGCGAGCAAGCCCACTCCCACATTAAAGCCGGGTCGGATTACAGACCGTAGCTCATCAGACGCTGGTAACGACGGTCCAGCAGCGCCTTGTTGTCGAACTTCTTGAGCATCGCCAGTTGCGAACTCAGCTCGGCACGGATGTTGGCTGCCGCCGCCGCAGGGTCACGGTGAGCGCCGCCCAGTGGCTCGTTGATCACTTTATCGACAATGCCCAGGCCTTTGAGGCGCTCGGCAGTGATGCCCATGGCCTCTGCCGCGTCCGGAGCCTTTTCCGCGGTTTTCCACAGAATCGAAGCACAACCTTCCGGCGAGATCACGGCGTAGGTCGAGTACTGCAGCATGTTCAGTTGATCGCACACACCGATCGCCAGCGCACCGCCGGAACCACCTTCACCGATCACGGTGGCGATGATCGGGGTTTTCAGGCGAGCCATGACCCGCAGGTTCCAGGCGATGGCTTCACTCTGGTTACGCTCTTCAGCGTCGATGCCAGGGTAGGCGCCCGGGGTGTCGATGAAGGTCAGGATCGGCATTTTGAAGCGCTCGGCCATTTCCATCAGGCGGCAGGCCTTGCGGTAGCCCTCCGGACGCGGCATGCCGAAGTTGCGGCGTACCTTTTCGCGCACTTCACGGCCCTTCTGATGACCGATGACCATCACTGGCTGGTCTTCCAGACGAGCGATACCGCCAACAATGGCAGCGTCGTCGGAGAAGTGACGGTCGCCGTGCAACTCATCGAACTCGGTGAAGATGTGTTCGATGTAGTCCAGGGTGTATGGACGTTTCGGGTGACGCGCCAGGCGCGCGATCTGCCAGCTGGTCAGCTTGCCGAAGATGTCTTCGGTCAGCGTGCTGCTTTTGTCCTGCAGGCGGGAGATCTCATCGCCGATATTCAGCGAATTGTCATTACCGACCAAGCGCAACTCTTCGATCTTGGCTTGCAGGTCGGCGATCGGCTGTTCGAAATCAAGAAAATTCGGGTTCATAGGCGTCCGTCTTGGGTCGACGTCCAAGAGAGCTTGGGCCGGCCGGTTGTCTATTCGCGCCCTACCTTAAGGGACAGGCGCGTTCAGGTCGAGATTAAAAATTCTGGTCAAGTTCAGGGCTCGTACTGGCACCCTGACCTTAACGGTATTGGAGGAAGACGTTGTCTCGCCCGAACTGGTCACGCAGGGCTTGAATCAACGCATCCGCCGGATCGATTCGCCAGCCTTCGCCGAACTGCAGTAAAGCCTTGGCGTCAGGGCTGGTGTACTCCATGGTGATCGGGCAGGCGCCGCGATGGCGCTTGAACAAGTCGCCCAACCAGCGTAGCTGATCGCCCTTGAGATCCTGGGTCTGGACCTTCAGGCGCAGACTTTCGGCCAGGTTGGTGCGCGCATCTTCCATGCTCATCACCCGTTTGACCCGCAACCGCAGGCCACCGGAGAAGTCATCGTTGCTGACCTCACCTTCGACCACCACCATCGCATCGGTCTGCAACAGCGACTGCGCCGAGTGGAACGCATCGGCAAACAGCGACGCCTCGATCCGCCCCGAGCGATCATCCAGGGTAATGAACCCCATCTTGTCGCCTTTTTTGTTCTTCATGACCCGCAGGGCGATGATCATGCCCGCAACAGTCTGTGTATCCCGCGCCGGTTTCAGATCGATGATGCGCTGGCGGGCGAAACGACGGATTTCACCTTCGTATTCGTCAATCGGGTGCCCGGTCAGATACAGGCCCAGGGTGTCTTTCTCGCCCTTGAGCCGCTCCTTGAGGGTCAGTTCCTTGGCCTTGCGGTGGTTGGCGTAGACGTCGGCGTCCTCTTCGACGAACAGCCCGCCAAACAGATCCGCATGACCGCTGTCATGGGTCCGGGCGGTCTGTTCGGCCGCCTTGATCGCCTCTTCCATTGCAGTCAGCAACACTGCCCGATTACGGTCGATATTGGCCTGATAGGCTTTCGTCTCGTCGTGGAAGTACGGCCCCAGGCGATCCAGTGCACCGCTGCGGATCAAGCCGTCAAGGGTGCGTTTGTTGATGCGCTTGAGGTCGACGCGGGCGCAGAAGTCGAACAGATCCTTGAACGGGCCGTCCAGACGCGCTTCGGTGATCGCTTCCACCGGCCCCTCGCCCACGCCTTTGATCGCGCCCAGGCCATAAATGATCCGGCCTTCGTCGTTCACCGTGAACTTGAACTCGGAGGTATTCACATCCGGTGCGTCCAGGCGCAACTTCATGGTCCGCACTTCTTCGATCAAGGTCACGACCTTGTCGGTGTTGTGCATATCCGCCGAGAGTACCGCCGCCATGAACGGCGCCGGGTAGTGCGCCTTCAGCCACGCGGTCTGGTAGGACACCAGGCCATAGGCGGCAGAGTGAGATTTGTTGAAGCCATAGCCGGCGAATTTTTCCACCAGGTCGAAAATGTTACCGGCCAGGTCGGCATCGATGTTGTTGGTCGCACAACCTTCAATGAAACCGCCACGCTGCTTGGCCATTTCCTCGGGTTTTTTCTTACCCATGGCGCGACGCAGCATGTCCGCACCGCCAAGGGTGTAACCGGCCATGACCTGGGCAATCTGCATCACCTGTTCCTGATACAGGATGATGCCGTAGGTCGGTGCCAGTACCGGCTTGAGGCCTTCGTACTGGTAGTCCGAGTGCGGGTACGCCAATTCGGCGCGACCGTGCTTACGGTTGATGAAGTCGTCCACCATGCCCGATTGCAAGGGACCTGGGCGGAACAGTGCCACCAGTGCGATCAAGTCTTCCAGGCAGTCAGGCTTGAGCTTTTTGATCAGCTCCTTCATGCCGCGGGATTCGAGTTGGAACACCGCTGTGGTTTCGGCTTTTTGCAGCAAGGTGTAGGTCGGTTTGTCATCCAGCGGGATGAACGCGATGTCCAGCGGCGGCTCGTTGACCTTGGCGCGGTCGCGGTTGATGGTTTTCAGCGCCCAGTCGATGATCGTCAGGGTCCGCAGGCCGAGGAAGTCGAACTTCACCAGGCCGGCCGCTTCAACGTCGTCCTTGTCGAACTGGGTTACCAGGCCATCGCCGGCTTCGTCGCAATAGATCGGCGAAAAGTCGGTGAGCTTGGTCGGCGCAATCACCACACCACCGGCGTGCTTGCCGACGTTTCGCACGATGCCTTCGAGCTTGCGGGCCATCTCCCAGATTTCCGCCGCCTCTTCATCGACCTTGATGAAGTCACGCAGGATTTCTTCCTGTTCGTAAGCTTTTTCCAGGGTCATGCCGACTTCGAACGGAATCATCTTCGACAGGCGATCCGCCAGGCCGTAGGACTTGCCCTGCACCCGAGCCACGTCACGGACCACAGCCTTGGCGGCCATGGAACCGAAGGTGATGATCTGGCTCACCGCGTTGCGGCCGTATTTCTCGGCCACGTAGTCGATCACTCGGTCGCGACCGTCCATGCAGAAGTCGACGTCGAAGTCGGGCATGGAGACCCGTTCCGGGTTAAGGAAACGTTCGAACAGCAGGTCGTATTCCAACGGGTCGAGGTCAGTGATCTTCTGCACATAGGCCACCAGCGACCCGGCACCCGACCCCCGACCAGGCCCCACCGGCACGCCGTTGTTCTTGGCCCACTGGATAAAGTCCATCACGATCAGGAAATAACCGGGGAAGCCCATCTGGATAATGATATCCAGCTCGAAATTCAGCCGGTCGACATAGACCTGGCGCTTGGCTTCATAATCTTCGGTGGTGTCCTTGGGCAGCAGGACGGACAGGCGCTCTTCCAGGCCCTCGAACGACACCTTGCGGAAATACTCGTCGATGGTCATGCCATCGGGGATCGGGAAGTTGGGCAGGAAGTGCGTGCCCAGCTTCACTTCGATATTGCAGCGCTTGGCGATCTCGACGGTGTTTTCCAGCGCTTCAGGAATATCGCTGAACAGCTCCGCCATCTCTTCGGCGCTTTTGAGGTATTGCTGGTCGCTGTAGTTTTTCGAGCGGCGCGGATCGTCGAGGGCCCGGCCTTCGCCGATACACACGCGAGTCTCGTGGGCGGCAAAGTCTTCCTGCTTGAGGAAACGCACATCGTTGGTCGCCACCAGCGGCGCGCCGATCTTGTCGGCCAGTGCCACGGCGCCGTGCAACTGTTCTTCATCGTTGGGGCGGTTGGTACGCTGGATTTCCAGGTAGAAGCGGTCAGGAAACACCGCCATCCACTCGCGCGCCAGGGTTTCGGCTTCGTCAGGATTGCCACTGATCATGGCCTGGCCGATCTCACCCTCTTTCGCCGCCGACAGCATGATCAAGCCTTCGTTGGCTTCGGCCACCCACTCGCGCTCGATGATGATCGCGCCATTGCGCTGACCATCGATAAAGCCACGGGAAATCAGTTCGGTGAGGTTGCGATAGCCTTGGGCGTTCATCACCAGCAGGCTGATCCGGCTCAGCGGGTTGTCCGGATCCTTGTTCGACAGCCACAGGTCGGCGCCGCAGATCGGCTTGATCCCGGCACCCATGGCGTTTTTATAGAATTTGACCAGGGAACACATGTTGTTCTGATCGGTGACCGCTACGGCAGGCATGTTCATGCCGACCAGGGTCTTGACCAGCGGTTTGATCCGCACCAGACCGTCGACCAGGGAATATTCAGTGTGCAGGCGTAGGTGAACGAATGAAGCCGGCATAGTGATCCTGTAAGTCATGAAAACAACAAGGCCCGGATTGTACCGGGCCTTGGCAAAAAAAATCAGCCTTGCGACTAGCTCTCGATGACGATTTCCAACGCCTCATACGCCATCCGCACCGGGGCGAACGAGCGGCGGTGAATCGGCGTCGGCCCCAAGCGAGCCAAGGCTTCCAGATGAACGGGTGTCGGGTAGCCTTTGTGGCCGCCGATGCCGTATCCCGGGTAGATCAATTCGAAAGCAGACATTTCACGGTCACGGCTGACCTTGGCCAGGATCGACGCCGCCGCGATGGCCGGCACCTTGCCGTCGCCCTGCACCACCGCTTCGGCGCGCATCGGCAGTTTCGGGCAACGGTTGCCGTCGATCATCGCCAACTTCGGCTGGATGTGCAGCCCGGCTACCGCGCGCTGCATGGCGAGCATGGTGGCGTGCAGGATGTTCAGTTCGTCGATCTCTTCGACTTCCGCCCGGGCAATGCACCAGCTCAAGGCTTTTTCGCAGATTTCGTCGTAAAGTTTTTCGCGGCGGGCTTCGGTGAGCTTCTTGGAGTCATTCAGACCAAGGATGGGGCGATTCGGGTCGAGGATGACCGCAGCAGTCACGACCGCGCCACAGAGCGGGCCGCGACCGACTTCATCGACACCTGCAACCAAATCCTCGACTTCAGCGACCAAGGTGAAATCCAGCCCCATCTGCATGCTTGTCTTACTCATTGTACTTGGCCGATCAGATTCAGCACCGCATCCGCCGCCTGATTGGAGGCATCCAGACGCAAGGTACGGTGGATTTCGTCGAACCCGCGGGTTTGTTCCAGACCACCTTCGATCAAAGGCGACAAAGTCTGGGCCAACGCCTCGACCGTTGCGTCATCCTGCAGCAACTCAGGCACCAGCAAACGCTGGGCCAGCAGGTTCGGCAAGGAGACGTAAGGACTCTTGACCATCCGTTTGAGAATCCAGAACGTCAGCGGCGCCAGGCGGTAGGCGACCACCATCGGGCGCTTGTACAGCAAGGCTTCCAGGGTCGCGGTTCCGGAGGCGATCAGCACCGCGTCACAGGCGGCCAGGGCCAGATGGGATTTGCCATCGAGCAGCGTCAGCGGCAGATCGCGGCCCACCAGCAACTCTTCAAGCTGCGCACGACGCTCCGGGCTGGCGCAAGGCATGATGAAGCGTACGCCAGGACGCATGGCCCGCAGACGCTGTGCCGTATCGAGAAACAAGGCACCGAGGCGCCCGACTTCGCCGCCCCGGCTGCCCGGCATCAAAGCCACCAGCGGCCCATCGGGCAAGCCGAGTTCGGCCCGTGCGGCGGCGCGATCGGCTTCGAGCGGGATGGCATCGGCCAGGGAATGCCCGACAAACCGCACCGGCACGCCTTTCTCTTCGTAAAATTTCGCTTCGAACGGGAACAGCGTGAGCATCAGGTCGCAGCCTTCGCGAATCTTCAGCACCCGCTTCTGCCGCCATGCCCAGACCGACGGGCTGACGTAATGCACGGTCTTGATCCCGGCCTGACGCAGCTTGAGTTCGATATTGAGGTTGAAGTCCGGAGCATCGATGCCGATGAACACATCCGGCCTGGCGTCGATCAGGTCTGCCACCAGCTTCTTGCGGCGTGCCAGCAGCTCGCGCAATCGGCCCAGCACTTCCACCAGGCCCATGACCGACAGGCGTTCCATCGGGAAGTAGGACTGCAAGCCTTCGGCCTGCATCAGCGGACCACCGACACCGATGAACTCCACGTCGGGATGACGGGACTTGAGCGCGCGCATCAGACCGGCGCCGAGAATGTCGCCGGAAGCCTCACCCGCCACCAGCGCAATACGCAGAGTAGCCATGGTTAGCGGGTGATGCCGCGGGTCGAAGACTGGATGGAGTCACGGAACACCGCGACTTCCGGGAACTGGGTCGACGGTTCGGCCAATTCGGTCAGCGCCTGCTCAACGGTCAGGCCCTGACGGTAGACGACTTTGTAGGCGCGGCGCAGGGCGTGAATGGCGTCTTCGCTGAAACCACGACGGCGCATGCCCTCGAAGTTCATGCTACGGGCCTCTGCCGGGTTGCCGAAGACCGTGACGTACGCAGGTACGTCCTTGCCGATGGCGGTGCCCATGCCGGAAAAGCTGTGGGCGCCGATGTGGCAATACTGGTGAACCAGGGTGAAACCGGACAGGATCGCCCAATCGTCCACGTGCACATGGCCCGCCAATGCAGTGTTGTTGACCAGGATGCAATGGTTGCCAATGACGCTGTCGTGGCCAATGTGCGCGTAGGCCATGATCAGGTTGTGATCGCCCAGGGTCGTTTCCGAACGGTCCTGAATGGTCCCACGGTGAATGGTCACACCTTCACGGATAACGTTGTGGTCACCGATCACCAGACGCGTTTCTTCGCCTTTGTACTTCAGGTCCGGCGTGTCCTCGCCTACCGAGGAAAACTGGTAGATTCGGTTGAACTTGCCGATTCGGGTCGGGCCTTTGAGAATGACGTGCGGCCCGATGACCGTTCCCTCGCCGATTTCCACACCTGCGCCAACGATCGACCACGGGCCGACCTCGACGCCGTCAGCCAGGACGGCCGTCGGATCGATGATTGCGCGAGGGTCAATCAAACTCATAGTTTGCGTTCCGCGCAGATGATTTCGGCGGAGCAGACCGGCTTGCCGTCGACCGAAGCCTGGCACTCGAACTTCCAGATCTGACGCTTGCAGCTGATGAACTTGGCTTCAAGAATCAGCTGATCACCTGGCAATACCGGCTGGCGGAAACGCAACTTGTCGGAGCCGACGAAGTAGTAAAGAGTGCCATCGGCCGGCTTCACGTCGAGCATTTTGAAACCAAGGATCCCGGCAGCCTGAGCCATCGCCTCGATGATCAGCACGCCCGGCATGATTGGATGCGCGGGAAAGTGACCATTGAAGAACGGTTCGTTGATGCTGACATTCTTGTAGGCGCGAATGCGCTTGCCTTCCACATCCAGATCCACGACCCGGTCCACCAGCAGGAACGGGTAACGGTGAGGCAGGTATTCGCGAATCTCGTTGATGTCCATCATTTCGGGGGGAAGCCTATGTAAAGATTGGGAGCGCGCGACTGACGCACACTCCTCTAGCAAATCAAGGACGCAGTCTAGCGGCTGTGCACACTTGATATGGAAATGGTATCAGCCATCTGATGAAGCATTACCGTCAGGGGTCACTTCCCCCTTCTGCTTTTCAAGCTGTCGCAAACGCCGCGCGATGTCATCGAGCTGACGGATGCGTGCCGCGCTTTTGCGCCACTCGGCTGCCGGCTGCATCGCCGTACCGGAAGAATAGGCGCCCGGCTCGGTGATCGAGTGGGTCACCATGGTCATGCCGGTGATGAAAACGTTGTCGCAGATATCGATATGCCCCACCAGCCCAACGCCACCGGCGAGCATGCAATGCTTGCCAATTTTGGTGCTGCCGGAAATGCCCACGCACGCCGCCATGGCTGTGTGATCGCCGATCTGAACGTTGTGGGCAATCTGAATCTGGTTGTCGAGCTTCACACCATTGCCAATGACTGTATCGGCTAGCGCGCCACGGTCGATGGCAGTATTCACACCGATTTCCACGTCGTCACCGACCAGTACGCCACCGATCTGGGCAATTTTCTGCCAGATGCCTTTTTCGTTGGCGAATCCGAAGCCTTCGCCACCGAGCACGGCACCGGATTGAATCACGACACGCTTGCCCACGCGCACATCGTGATACAGGGTGACGCGCGGTGCGAGCCAGCCACCTTCGCCGATCACACTGCGGGCCCCGATGAAACAGTAAGCACCGATGGTCGTGCCCGCACCCACTTGGGCCCCGCTTTCGATGACTACGAAAGCGCCGATACTGGCCGCTGGATCGACGACCGCATCAGCCGCAATAACCGCCGTCGGATGAACACCGGCAGCCGCTTTGGGCTTGGGATCAAACAGATGAGAGATACGCGCATAGGCTGCGTATGGATCGGGCACCACCAATGCATTACCGGCAAAACCTTCGGCGTCAGCGGCCTTGAGCAACAGCGCTGCCGCCTGGCTGCCTGCCAGGTATTTACGGTATTGAGGGTTTGCGAGAAAGCTCAACTGAGCTGGGCCAGCCTCCTGCAAGGTGGCTAGCCCAGTAATTGCTTTCTCCGGGTCGCCACGCAGTGTGGCGCCTAGGAACTCGGCCAATTGGCCGAGCTTGATGGTCGCTGTCATGGATTACTTCAGCTGATTCATGCGCTCGATAACCTGGCGCGTGATGTCGTACTGAGGTTTGACATCAATAACTGCACCACGCTCGAAGACCAGGTCAAAAGCACCTTTCTTGATGACTTCTTCCACAGCGCTGTCCAGTTTCGGCTTGAGCTGCTTGAGCATTTCACGGTCGGCAACGGCTTTGGCTTCGTTCAGTTCCTTGGACTGGAACTGGAAGTCACGTGCCTTTTGCTTGAATTCGAGCTCCAGACGTTCACGCTCGCCTTGCTGCATCTTGTCGCCACCGGCCATCAGGCGATCCTGAATGCCCTTGGCGCTGCTTTCCAGCGTCTTGAGCTTGGTCAATTGCGGACCGAACTTTTTCTCGGCATCCACGGCGTATTTCTTGGCCGCATCGGATTCCAGCAGGGCCATCTGATAGTTCAGAACGGCAATTTTCATGTCGGCAAACGCCGGGCCTGCTACCAGTACGGAAGCCAGGAGAACCAATTGAGTCAACTTACGCACGATGCACTCCTACAAAATCCATTGTCGTTATCTTGGGTCAAACGCTTAGAACGTCTGACCGAGGGAGAATTGGAACACTTGAGTTTCAGCGTCATCCGGTTTCTTGACCGGCATGGCCAGGGCGAAACTCAGAGGACCCAGTGCGGTGACCCAGGTCACACCCACACCGACGGAACTGGCCATATTAGTCAAGCTGATGTCGTTGCACTTGGTGTTGGACTTCGTGCCATCGGCGTTAGTGGTATCAGAGCACGACGAGTCGAACACGTTACCCACGTCCCAGAATACCGAAGTACGCAAGGAACGCTGATCCTTGACGAACGGCAGTGGGAACAGAACCTCCACACCACCCTGGATCAGGACGTTACCACCGAACGGCAGTGGATCCTGGTCCGGGTCAACCGCGGTGCCAGGGTTCTTGCCGGTACTTGGCGTACTGCGCGGACCCAACGTACTGTCCTTGAAGCCACGAACCGAGTTGAAACCACCAGCATAGTAGTTTTCGTAGAATGGCAAGCCATCGGTAGAACCGTAACCGTCGCCATACCCCAACTCGGTGTGCAGGCGCATGGTGTAGTTTTCGCTCAGTGGCTGGAACAACTGGCCACGGTAATCCAGCTTGAAGAACGACAGGTCGCTGCCTGGAGTCGTGGTTTCCAGCACCAGGCTCTGGGAATGGCCACGGGTCGCCAACACGCCTTTGTTCAGGGTCGATTCGGACCAACCGGCAGACGCCTTGAAGTTCAGGTAGTTGTCGCCTTCCTTGTTAACGAAGTCGAAGATTTCATCAACGGTGTATACGCCGGTCTTGATCTTGTCCTGCTGTGCGGTCAGGCCGAAGGTCAGACGCGAAGTCTCGCTGATCGGGTAGCCGACGCTCACGCCTGCACCCAGGCTGTCTACGGCATAGCTCGCTACGTCGACGTCGAGGTCTTTGTAGTCGGTGGTGCGGTAGAAGGCGTTGTAGCCCAGGCTCACGCCATCGGCAGTCCAGTAGGGGTCGACATAACCGAAGTTATAACGGCTCTGGTATTCGCTTCGAGTCAGGCCGATGCTGACCTTGTTACCGGTACCCAGGAAGTTGTTCTGGGTGATCGAACCACCAAGGATAAGACCCGCGCTCTGGGCGAAACCGACGCTGGCGGTGATCGAACCGGAGGCTTGTTCTTCTACGCTGTAGTTCACATCAACCTGATCGTCGACACCCGGTACGGCTGGAGTTTCAACGTTGACTTCCTTGAAGAAGCCCAGGCGCTCAAGACGGGTCTTGGACTGGTCGATCAGGTAGGTCGAAGCCCAGCCGCCTTCCATCTGGCGCATCTCACGACGCAGCACTTCGTCTTCCGACTTGGTGTTGCCACGGAAGTTGATGCGGTTGACGTAGGCGCGCTTGCCTGGATCGACAGCGAAAGTAATGTCTACGGTGTGATCATCGTCGTGAGGCTGCGGCACGCCGTTGACGTTGGCGAAGGTGTAACCCTCGTTACCCAGACGACGGGTGATCAGCTCGGAAGTGGTGGTCATCAGCTTGCGCGAGAACACCTGACCTTTCTGCACCAGCAGCAGGGACTTGACCTGGTCTTCAGGCACTTTCAGGTCACCGCTCAGTTTCACATCGCGAACGGTGTACTTGTCACCTTCGTTGATGTTGACGGTGATGTAGACGTGTTTCTTGTCCGGCGTGATGGACACCTGGGTCGAAGCGATATCCATGTTGATATAGCCGCGGTCCAGGTAGTAGGAACGCAGACGCTCCAGGTCACCGGAGAGTTTTTCACGGGCGTACTTGTCATCATTCTTGAAGAACGACAGCCAGTTGGTGGTCTTGAGCTCGAACAGGTCGATCAGGTCTTCGTCCGGGAAAACGGTGTTGCCCACCACGTTGATGTGCTGGATAGCGGCAACAGTGCCTTCGTTGATGTTGACCTTCAGCCCGACGCGGTTACGCGGCTGCGGCACCACTTCGGTGTCGACGGTGGCCGAGTAGCGACCTTGCGCGACGTACTGGCGCTGCAGTTCGTTGCGCACGCCTTCGAGGGTGGCGCGCTGGAAGATCTCGCCTTCGGCCAGACCGGATTGCTTGAGGCCCTTCATCAGGTCTTCGGTGGAGATCGCCTTGTTACCTTCGATCTCGATACTGGCAACCGATGGACGCTCGACTACCGTAATGACAAGAACGTTGCCATCGCGACCCAGCTGGATATCTTGAAAGAAACCGGTTTTGAACAACGCACGAGTGGATTCCACCAGGCGACGATCATCCGCCTGTTCACCGACGTTCAACGGCAAAGCACCAAAGACGCTACCCGCGGAGACCCGCTGGAGGCCATTGACGCGAATATCAGAGATAGTGAAGGACTCGGCGTGAACTTCGGCGATCATCAATACGGTGAGAACCGCAGTTAGCAGCAGACGTTTCATGAAGTCCTTTCTTATTCCAACTGGCAATAAACAAACTGCCGCAAAATGCGGCAGATTCGCAATTCAGCGACGTTACAGACGGCCTAGATCATTGACCAGAGCGAGCAACATCACTCCGACCACCAAACTGATACCGATCTGTATCCCCCAACCTTGCACCCGATCCGACAAGGGACGACCACGCGCCCACTCGATCAGATAAAACAACAAATGCCCCCCATCCAGCACAGGAATGGGCAGCAAATTCAGAACCCCCAGGCTAATACTCAGATAAGCAAGGAAATTCAGGAAATCAGCGACACCCGACTGGGCCGAAGCGCCCGCCACTTTAGCAATGGTTATCGGTCCACTCAAGTTTTTTACCGAGAGCTCGCCGAACAACATTTTCTTCAGTGAATCGAGGGTCAGCACGCTCATGGTCCAGGTACGTCGAGCCCCCTCGCCAATCGCGGCCACAGGACCGTAACTGACCTCTCGAATCATCTCTGGTGGCCAATCGACCGCCTTCACCCCAGCCCCAAGATAACCACTCGGCGCCTTTTTCTCGCCACGCGCAGCCAGTGTGACAGGGACGTCGATTTGAGCACCATCGCGCTCGACCCGCAGCACAATTTTGGTATCAGGACGCATACGGACGGTATCGACCACCTGCTGCCAGTCGTCCAGCGACTTGCCGTCCAGGGCCAGCAGACGATCGCCCATCTTCAGCCCGGCAGCCTGCGCAGGGCCATTCGGATCAAGTTCGGCCAGAATCGGTGGCAGCGCAGGACGCCATGGGCGGATACCCAGAGATCGAATCGGATCCGGCTCGTCGGCCCCCTTGAGCCAGTTATCCAGAGCCAGCTCGCGCGGCGAATCCACCGTGGAACCCTGTTCACGAACCAACAACTTAAGGGAACCGCTCTCCCCAAGGCGGCGAACCAACTGCAGATTTACCGCAGCCCAGCCAGTGACTGGCTCGCCGTCGATCGAAACGATTTCCTGGCCCGCATTCAAACCCGCCTTGGCGGCAATACTGCCCGACTCCACGGCACCGATAACCGGACGCACCTGCTCGCTGCCGAGCATGGCCAACACCCAGAAGAACACGAGCGCCAACAGGAAGTTGGCAATCGGCCCGGCTGCGACGATGGCGATGCGCTGACGAACCGATTTGCGATTGAAAGAATGCTCGAGCTGATCGACCGGCACTTCGCCTTCACGCTCATCGAGCATTTTCACGTAACCACCCAGCGGAATGGCCGCCACCACAAACTCGGTGCCCTGCTTGTCGTGCCAGCGAAGCAACGGCATGCCAAAGCCTACGGAGAAACGCAGCACCTTGACCCCACAGCGACGCGCGACCCAGAAATGGCCGAACTCGTGGAAGGTGACCAGCACACCCAACGCCACCAGGGTGCCGACAATCATATAGAGCGCGCTCATCTACTTTCTCCGCATTCCTGTCTGGTGCCACATGGGCCAACGCCTTGCAGCATTATCGCCCGTGGCGACTCAACCATTGCCCGGCCAGCACACGGGCCTTCGTATCCGCCGTGAACACGGCCTCCAGATCATCCACAGCCACTACAGGCTCAAGATTCAAGGTGTCTTCGATGATACTCGCGATTTCCGGGTAACGAACCCGTCCGTCGAGAAACGCTGCAACAGCGACTTCATTCGCCGCATTGAGCATGGCCGGTGCGCTATTGCCCGCTTCGGCTGCCTGGCGAGCCAAGCGCAGGCAAGGGAAACGCTCTTCGTCCGGCGCTTCGAAATCAAGGCGTGCGATGGCGAACAAGTCCAGCGGCGGCACCCCCGAGTCAATTCGCTCAGGCCATGCCAGTGCATTGGCGATGGGGGTGCGCATGTCCGGGTTACCCAATTGAGCCAACACCGAGCCATCGACGTAGTCGACCAGTGAGTGGATCACACTCTGGGGATGAATCACCACCTCGACCTGAGACGGCTGGGCATCGAACAGCCAGCAGGCCTCGATCAACTCCAGCCCTTTGTTCATCATGCTGGCCGAATCGACCGAAATCTTGCGCCCCATGGACCAGTTCGGGTGAGCGCAGGCCTGATCAGGTGAAACATGGGCCAGCTCGGCCAAGGGCGTCTGCCGGAACGGACCACCAGAGGCGGTGAGCAATATCCGACGCACCCCCACCGCATCGAGTCCGCGGGCAAAATCCCGTGGCATGCACTGGAAAATCGCATTGTGCTCGCTGTCGATCGGCAGCAGCACCGACCCGCTCTTGCGTACAGCCTGCATGAACAGGGCGCCGGACATGACCAGCGCTTCCTTGTTGGCCAGCAGGATTTTCTTGCCCGCCTCCACGGCCGCCAGCGTCGGACGCAAGCCGGCAGCGCCGACGATAGCCGCCATCACTGCGTCGACCTCGGCGTCGGCAGAGACCTGACACAGGCCCTCTTCACCCACCAGCACACGCGTGGAAAGACCCGCTGCACTCAGGTCGTCCTGCAGCATGCGGGCAGCGCCCGCCTCGGGCACCACAGCGAAGCGCGGTGTGTGACGTACACAAAGGGCCAGCAACTCCCTCAGGCGTGTAAAACCGCTCAACGCGAAGACCTGATAGCGATCGGGATGGCGGGCGATGACATCAAGAGTGCTCAGGCCAATAGAGCCAGTCGCCCCCAGAACGGTTATCTGCTGTGGACGGCTCACGGTGCGGCCATCCACAACAGTACGGCAAAGACGGGAATCGCAGCCGTCAGGCTGTCGATGCGGTCCAGAACGCCGCCATGACCGGGCAGCAGGTTACTGCTGTCCTTGATCCCGGACTGACGCTTGAACATGCTCTCGGTAAGATCGCCGACTACCGAGATGAAGACAATCACGGCCGCGCCGATCAGCCCCTTGAACAGTTCGGCAACAGTCCAGTCACGAACGAAGCCGACGATCACAGTAATCACCAGACTCAGGACCAGACCGCCGTAGACGCCTTCCCAGCTCTTGCCTGGGCTGACTTGCGGCGCCAGCTTGCGCTTGCCGAAGGCCCGACCTGAAAAGTACGCGCCGATATCGGCCCCCCAGACCAGCACCATCACCGCCATGATCAGCCAGTTGCCCAGGGGCTGCTGTTTGATCTGAACCAGGCCCTGCCAGGCCGGCAGCAGGATCAGCAGACCGATGACCAGCTTGCAGGCCGCACTGGCCCAGTGTTCGCTGGAGCGTGGATAGGTCAGCACCAGATAGGTCGCCACCGCCCACCAGAGTACCGAAGCGCCCAGCACCCAAGGCGCGAGCCCGGGGAAGATGTACATGACGAACAGCAACAACGCGACCACGGCGGCGAACGCCACACGGAACGATTGCGCGGTAAAGCCGGCCAGACGCGCCCACTCCCAGGCACCGAGGGTCACGACCAGCCCGATGAACAATGCGAAGCCGGAACCCTCGAGCAGGAAAAACCCGCACAGGGCAATCGGCAACAGGATCAGCGCAGTGATGATTCGTTGTTTAAGCATTAAACCCGGGCTCCAGCCTCGACCTGCTCGCTCGTTTTACCGAAGCGACGCTGGCGGGATGCGAAATCGGCCAGCGCATTGCGCATGGCGTCGTGTTTGAAGTCCGGCCAGAACAGGTCGGAGAAGTACAACTCGGCGTAAGCCAGTTGCCAGAGCAGGAAGTTACTGATGCGATGTTCGCCGCCGGTACGAATGCACAGGTCCGGCAGTGGCAGATCACCGGTCGCCAGACAGGTTTGCAACAGGTCCGGCGTGATGTCTTCCGGACGCAGATGGCCTGCCTGAACCTCGCGAGCCAGGCGCTGCGCGGCTTGCGCAATGTCCCACTGACCGCCGTAATTGGCAGCGATCTGCAGGACGAAACGATTGGCACCGACGGTCATCGCCTCGGCTTCACGCATCGCGGCCTGCAACTCCGGATGAAACCGTGAACGATCGCCGATGATGCGCAAACTGATGTTGTTGTCATTCAGGCGCTTGGCCTCGCGACGCAACGCCTTGAAGAACAGATCCATCAAGGCGCTGACCTCATCGGCCGGACGCTGCCAGTTCTCGCTGGAGAAGGCGAACAGGGTCAATACCTCGACCCCGGACTCTGCACACACCTCGATCACCGCACGAACTGCATCGACACCCGCTTTATGCCCGGCGACACCCGGCATAAAGCGTTTTTTCGCCCAGCGATTATTGCCATCCATGATGATCGCGACATGGCGCGGCACCGCGGACGGCGCAATCTGCTTGGTCTTGTCCATTAACACGTGACCCTTATACGGCCATCAGGTCTTTTTCTTTCTCTGCCAGCTTCGCGTCGATTTCAGCCACGAACTTCTTGGTCAGATCGTCGATCTCGCCAGTGGCGCGACGCTCTTCGTCTTCGCTGATCTCTTTTTCCTTGACCAGATCCTTCAGCGAGCTGTTGGCGTCACGACGGATGTTGCGCACGGCAACACGGGCGTCTTCTGCGACATCACGGGCTTGCTTGGTGAAACCGCGACGGGTCTCTTCGGTCAGGGCCGGCATGCTGATCAACAGCAATTCGCCCAGGTTGGTCGGGTTCAGGTTCAGACCGGCGCTGCCGATCGCCTTGTCCACGGCGCCGAGCATATTGCGCTCGAACGCCACGACCTGCAGGGTGCGGGCGTCTTTGACCGTGATGTTGGCCACTTGCTTGATCGGGGTGTCGGCACCGTAATACGGGACCATCACGCCTTCCAGGATGCTTGGGTGCGCCTGGCCGGTACGAATACGGCCGAAGTTGTGCGCCAGCGATTCCACGGATTTCTGCATGCGCTCTTTAGCGTCTTTCTTGATTTCGTTGATCATTGTTGGCCTTCCTCGATCAGGGTCCCTTCAGCGCCGCCGTGCACGATGTTCAGCAGGGCGCCGGGTTTGTTCATGTTAAATACGCGCAGCGGCATCTTGTGGTCGCGGCACAGGCAAATGGCCGTCAGATCCATCACACCCAGCTTGCGATCCAGTACTTCATCGTAGGTCAGATGATCGAACTTCTCGGCATGCGGGTCTTTGAACGGGTCAGCAGTGTAGACACCATCGACCTTGGTTGCCTTGAGCACGACATCGGCATCGATTTCGATTGCACGCAGGCAGGCTGCCGAATCCGTGGTAAAGAACGGATTGCCGGTACCGGCCGCGAAAATCACCACATCCTTGGAGTTCAGGTGGCGCATGGCCTTGCGGCGATCATAGTGATCGGTCACGCCAACCATGGAAATGGCCGACATCACGATTGCGGAGATATTGGCACGTTCCAGCGCATCGCGCATGGCCAGGGCGTTCATCACAGTGGCCAGCATGCCCATATGGTCGCCGGTGACACGGTCCATGCCCGCCTTGCTCAGGGCCTCACCGCGGAACAGGTTGCCACCGCCGATGACCAGACCGACCTGAACACCGATACCGACCAACTGGCCGACTTCCAGCGCCATGCGATCCAGAACTTTCGGATCGATCCCGAACTCTTCCGAGCCCATCAGGGCCTCGCCGCTAAGTTTGAGTAGAATGCGTTTATAGCGAGCCTGATAACCACTGCCCTGCTGAGCCATTGCGAATCTCTCCTGCGGCGTATTTTAAAAATTCTTTGCGAGCTGTTTTCAGCTGGCGTTCACTCTAGCGTGGCGCTGCTTCAGCGCCATCGGAACATGGCTTTGTAAGCCAGTTCCAAACGGAAACCAATTAAAATTGGTAACCCATCTGAAAAGAGGCTGCGCGCGTGAGCGGGCAGCCTCTTCAGGGCGACAGTTAAAAAACCGTCTTATTGCTTGGCAGCAGCCAGTTGTGCGGCAACTTCTTCAGCGAAGTTGTCTACTGGCTTCTCGATGCCTTCGCCGACTTTGAAGTAGGTGAAGGAAACGATTTCAGCGCCGGCTTTCTTGGCCAGAGCACCCACGGTGACTTCCGGGTTCATTACGAAAGCTTGCTCAACCAGGCTGGCTTCAGCCAGGAACTTGGTGATACGGCCGGCAATCATCTTCTCGACGATTTCAGCTGGCTTGCCTTTCATCTTGTCTTCGTTCAGGGTCAGGAAAACACCCTTCTCGCGCTCGATGGCTTCCGGCGAAACCTGCGATGGCAGCAGGAACTCAGGGTTGCTTGCCGCCACGTGCATGGCGATCTCTTTGGCCAGCTGAACATCGCCGCCCTTGAGAACAACAGCGACACCGATCTTGTTACCGTGCAGGTAAGTGCCGACCACGTCGCCTTCAACGCGAACCAGGCGACGGATGTTGACGTTTTCGCCAACTTTGGCCACCAGGGCTTCACGAGCCGATTCCTGAGCGGCGATCAGCGGAGCTGCGTCGGTCAGTTTTTCAGCGAAGGCTTTTTCTACGCTGGCAGCCACGAAGTTCTTGAAGTCGTCTTGCAGGGCCAGGAAGTCGGTCTGCGAGTTGACTTCCAGCAGCACGGCGGACTTGTCGTCGGCCTTGATGGCGATAGCGCCTTCAGCGGCAACGTTGCCAGCCTTTTTGGCAGCCTTGATGGCGCCCGAAGCACGCATGTCATCAATGGCTTTTTCGATGTCGCCGCCAGCCTTGGTCAAGGCCTTTTTGCAGTCCATCATGCCTTCGCCAGTACGCTCGCGCAGTTCTTTGACCAACGCTGCAGTAATCTCTGCCATTTCAAAATTCCTCTTGGATAGGTTATCAACCATTCCACCCGATCGAACGGGCGTTCAATTCTTCCCGAACCACCCTTGTTAGCTGCCGCACATTACAAATAAGGCAGTGGGCGCCGACAAATGGTTTTCAAGGTGGCAAAAAGGGGGCCAAGCCCCCTTTTTGCTTACTGAGTCAACGCCAGGGGCGTCAATTACTCAGCTGCAGCTGCCGGAGCTTCTTCAACGAAAACTTCGGTGCCGCCAGCAACGTTGTTGCGACCACGGATAACAGCGTCAGCCATCGAACCCATGTACAGCTGGATGGCGCGGATTGCGTCATCGTTGCCTGGGATGATGTAGTCAACGCCTTCCGGGCTGCTGTTGGTATCGACTACGCCGATAACCGGGATGCCCAGCTTGTTGGCTTCGGTAATCGCGATGCGCTCGTGATCAACGTCGATAACGAACAGAGCGTCTGGCAGACCGCCCATGTCCTTGATACCACCCAGGGAACGATCCAGCTTTTCCAGGTCACGGGAGCGCATCAGCGCTTCTTTCTTGGTCAGCTTGGCGAAAGTACCGTCTTCGGCTTGTACTTCAAGGTCACGCAGACGCTTGATGGAAGCACGGATGGTCTTGAAGTTGGTCAGCATGCCGCCCAACCAGCGGTGATCGACGTACGGCGAACCGCAACGTGCTGCTTCTTCAGCAACGATCTTGCCAGCGGAACGCTTGGTGCCGACGAACAGAATCTTGTTTTTGCCCTGGGCCAGACGCTCTACGAAAGTCAGCGCTTCGTTGAACATTGGCAGGGTTTTTTCAAGGTTGATGATGTGGATCTTGTTGCGCGCGCCGAAAATGTACTTGCCCATTTTCGGGTTCCAGTAACGGGTCTGGTGACCGAAGTGCACACCGGCCTTCAGCATATCGCGCATGTTGACTTGGGACATGATAGTTCCTTAATAAGTCGGGTTTGGCCTCCACGTATCCCAATGACCAACCAGCAGCATCAGCTGAAGGCACCCAGGTCATCGTGTCGACACGTGTGTGGATTTAAGCCTTACGGGGCATCCCCGGAAAGCGGCGCATTTTATATCACAGGGCCGGGAAAAACGGAACCCGGATTGTGAAATCCCGACGGCCATGACGATTGAGCCCTTGGAATCCGCCCGGAATGCACCATTCTATAGAGAGAAGCGATGGACAGAGGCGCCGAATTGCACTGATCGTCTGTTAGAATCGCGTTTTTCAGGGCTGCGAAATTCAATCGCGCAACGCCCTTTCCGTTTGAGAAGCGCCGCCGAGCGCAGAGAGAGCCTGTATGACCGTCACCCTCAAAACCCCCGAGGACATCGCAAAAATGCGCATCGCCGGCAAACTGGCCGCCGATGTGCTGGAAATGATTGCAGAACATGTCAAGCCGGGCGTGACCACCGATCAGTTGAACCAGATCTGCCACGACTACATCGTCAACGAGCAGAAAGCCATCCCTGCCCCGCTTAACTACAAGGGCTATCCGAAGTCGATCTGCACGTCGATCAACCATGTCGTCTGCCACGGCATCCCGAACGACAAGCCGCTCAAGGATGGCGACACCCTGAACATCGACGTCACGGTCATCAAGGACGGCTACCATGGCGACACCAGCCGCATGTTCCACGTCGGCACCGTGCCGGTCTGGGCCGAGCGCCTGTCGCAAGTGACCCAGGAATGCATGTACAAGGCGATCGAAATCGTCAAACCCGGCTGCCGCCTGGGCGACATCGGCGAAATCATCCAGAAGCACGCTGAAAAGAACGGTTTCTCGGTGGTTCGCGAGTTCTGTGGCCATGGCATCGGCAAGGTGTTCCACGAAGAACCGCAGATCCTGCACTACGGCCGCGCCGGTACCGGCATGGAACTGAAGGCCGGCATGACCTTCACCATCGAACCGATGATCAACCAGGGCCGCGCCGACACCAAGGTGCTGGGCGATGGCTGGACCGCGATCACCAAGGACCGCAAGCTGTCGGCGCAGTGGGAACACACCCTGCTGGTGACCGAAACCGGCTACGAGATCTTCACCCTGCGCAGCGACGACACCATCGCCCGCGTTTCGGCCTGATCACACCGCACAGTTCCCAGCTTTATAGATAGGAAAGCCAATCGATGCCGCAGGTGGATCCCGAACTCTTCGACCGCGGCCAGTTCCAGGCTGAACTGGCCCTGAAGGCAAGCCCGATCGCGGCCTTCAAGAAGGCCATCCGCCAGGCCCGCGAAGTGCTCGACACGCGCTTTCGCAATGGCCGGGACATACGCCGGCTGATCGAGGACCGTGCCTGGTTCGTCGACAACATCCTGCAAAAGGCCTGGGACCAGTTCAACTGGAGCGAAGACGCTGACATCGCCCTGGTGGCCGTTGGCGGCTACGGCCGGGGCGAGTTGCACCCCTACTCCGACATCGATCTGCTGATTCTGCTGGACAGCGCCGACCACGAAGTTTTCCGCGATTCCATCGAGCGTTTTCTGACGCTGCTGTGGGACATCGGCCTGGAGGTCGGCCAGAGCGTTCGCTCGGTCGACGAGTGCGCCATCGAGGCCCGCGCCGACCTGACGGTGATCACCAACCTGATGGAAAGCCGCACCATCGCCGGCCCGGAGCACCTGCGCCAACGCATGCTGGATGTCACCAGCACAGCGCACATGTGGCCGAGCAAGGACTTCTTCCTGGCCAAGCGTGCCGAGCAGAAGGCACGCCACCACAAGTACAACGACACCGAATACAACCTGGAACCCAACGTCAAAGGCTCGCCGGGCGGCCTGCGGGATATCCAGACGATTCTGTGGGTGGCCCGTCGCGAGTACGGCACCCTGAACCTGCGAGCCCTGGCCGGCGAAGGTTTTCTGGTGGAGAGCGAAAACGCCCTGCTGGCTTCGTCCCAGGAGTTCCTATGGAAGGTGCGTTACGCCTTGCACATGCTGGCCGGGCGCTCCGAAGACCGCCTGCTGTTCGACCACCAGCGCACCATCGCCAAACTGCTGGGATTCGAAGGCGACGACGCCAAGCAAGCCGTCGAAAACTTCATGCAGCAGTATTACCGGGTGGTCATGAGCATCGCCCAGCTCAGCGACCTGATCATCCAGCACTTCGAGGAAGTGATCCTCGCCCCGGAAGACGAAGCGCCGCCGCAGCCGATCAACTCGCGGTTCCAGCTGCACGACGGCTACATCGAGGCGCGTAACGACAACGTGTTCCGCCGCACCCCGTTCGCCATGCTGGAAATCTTCGTGCTGATGGCGCAGCAGCCGGAAATCAAGGGTGTGCGTGCCGACACCATTCGTCTGTTGCGGGAAAACCGTCACCTGATCGACGACGATTTCCGCAACGACATCCGCAACACCAGCCTGTTCATCGAGCTGTTCAAGTGCAAGATCGGCATCCACCGCAACCTGCGGCGGATGAACCGCTACGGCATCCTCGGCCGTTATCTGCCTGAGTTCGGCTTCATCGTCGGGCAGATGCAACACGACCTGTTCCACATTTATACGGTCGACGCCCACACCCTGAACCTGATCAAGCACCTGCGTAAGCTCCAGTACACGCAAGTGTCGGAAAAATTCCCGCTGGCCAGCAAGCTCATGGGCAAGCTGCCCAAGCCTGAACTGATCTACCTGGCCGGTCTGTACCATGACATCGGCAAAGGCCGGCATGGCGATCACTCGGAGATCGGCGCCGTGGATGCCGCGGCGTTTTGCCAGCGCCACCAGTTGCCGGTGTGGGACAGCCGCCTGATCGTGTGGCTGGTGCAGAACCACCTGGTGATGTCGACCACCGCCCAGCGCAAGGACTTGTCTGACCCGCAGGTGATCCATGATTTCGCGCAGATCGTCGGCGACGAAACCCACCTTGATTACCTGTACGTGTTGACCGTGGCCGATATCAACGCCACCAACCCGACGCTGTGGAACTCCTGGCGCGCCAGCCTGCTGCGTCAGCTGTACACCGAGACCAAGCGTGCGCTACGGCGTGGCCTGGAAAACCCGGTGGACCGCGAAGAGCAGATCCGCCAGACCCAGAGCGCCGCCCTGGACATCCTGGTACGCGGCGGCACCGACCCGGACGATGTCGAACAGCTGTGGGCACAGTTGGGTGATGACTACTTCCTGCGTCACACCGCCGGCGATGTCGCCTGGCACACCGACGCGATCCTCCAGCAACCGGCCGACGGCGGGCCGTTGGTGCTGATCAAGGAAACCACCCAGCGCGAGTTCGAGGGCGGCACGCAGATCTTCATCTATGCGCCGGACCAGCACGATTTCTTCGCCGTGACCGTGGCGGCGATGGACCAGTTGAACCTGAACATTCACGACGCCCGGGTCATCACCTCCAGCAGCCAGTTCACCCTCGACACCTACATCGTGCTCGACACCGACGGCGACTCGATCGGCGACAACCCGGCGCGGGTCAAACAGATCCGTGACGGCCTGACCGAAGCCCTGCGCAATCCCGACGATTACCCGACCATCATCCAGCGTCGGGTGCCGCGCCAGCTCAAGCATTTCGCCTTCGCCCCCCAGGTAACGATTCACAACGACGCGCAACGTCCGGTGACGGTGTTGGAACTGACGGCCCCCGACCGCCCTGGCCTGCTGGCGCGGATCGGCACGATCTTCCTGGAGTTCGACCTGTCGCTGCAGAACGCCAAGATCGCCACCCTGGGCGAGCGCGTCGAAGACGTGTTCTTCATCACCGACGCTCACAATCAGCCGCTCTCCGACCCGCTGCTGTGCAGTCGCCTGCAGGATGCGATCGTCGAGCAACTGAGCGTCAACCAGGAACCGGATATCAAACTGTCGCGCATCAGCATCTGAACCCACCATAGCCCTCCCCCACTGTAGGGGCGAGCTCGCTCGCGATGGTCGTCAACGATAACGCGGGGCATCAGATGGCCCCCCTCGCTTGATCCACCATCGCGAGCAAACTCGCTCCTACAGAGGACACAGAACGAGATCTACCGATGAACAACGCTTTATCCCAGCTGCAGCCCTACCCGTTCGAGAAACTCCGCGCCCTGCTCGGCAGTGTCACGCCCAACCCGGACAAGCGGCCTATCGCGTTGTCCATTGGCGAGCCGAAACACCGTTCGCCCAGCTTCGTCGGCGAAGCCCTGGCCAGCAATCTGGAAAAAATGGCGGTGTACCCCACCACCCTCGGTATCCCGGAACTGCGCGAAGCCATCGCAGCCTGGTGCGAGCGTCGTTTCAACGTGCCGAGCGGCTGGATCGACCCGGCGCGCAACGTGCTGCCGGTCAACGGCACCCGTGAAGCGCTGTTCGCCTTCACCCAGACCGTGGTCAACCGTGGCGATGACGCATTGGTGGTCAGCCCGAACCCGTTCTATCAGATCTACGAAGGCGCAGCGTTCCTCGCCGGGGCCAAGCCGCACTACTTGCCGTGCCTCGATGAAAACGGCTTCAACCCTGATTTCGATGCCGTTTCCCCGGACATCTGGAAACGCTGCCAGATCCTGTTCCTGTGCTCGCCGGGCAACCCCACCGGTGCGCTGATTCCGGTCGAAACCCTGAAAAAGCTGATCGCCCTGGCCGACGAATACGACTTCGTGATTGCCGCGGACGAGTGCTACAGCGAGCTGTATTTCGACGAACAAACCCCGCCACCGGGCCTGCTCAGCGCGTGCGCCGAACTGGGCCGCAAGGATTTCAAGCGTTGCGTGGTGTTCCACAGCCTGTCCAAGCGCTCCAACCTGCCGGGCCTGCGCTCCGGTTTTGTCGCCGGCGACGCGGAAATCCTCAAGGGCTTTTTGCTCTATCGCACCTACCACGGCTGCGCGATGCCGGTTCAGACACAACTGGCCAGCGTCGCCGCATGGAACGACGAAGTGCACGTACGCGCCAACCGGGCGTTGTATCGCGAGAAGTTTGACGCGGTGCTGGAAATCCTCAGCCCGGTACTGGACGTGCAGCGTCCGGACGGCAGCTTCTACCTGTGGCCGAATGTGGCCGGTGACGACGCGGATTTCTGCCGTGACCTGTTCGAGCAGGAGCACGTGACCGTGGTGCCGGGCTCCTACCTGTCGCGGGACGTGGACGGCGTCAATCCGGGGGCCGGACGTGTGCGCATGGCACTGGTTGCGCCGCTGGCCGAGTGTGTCGAAGCGGCCGAGCGGATTCGCGATTTCATCCAGCGCCGCCAGTAAAATGCGACCTCGGTAGGAGCGAGCTTGCTCGCGATGAACGACAGAACACCGCGGGGCGTCAGGCGGCCCGCGTCATCGTTGTCGACCATCGCAAGCAAGCTCGCTCCTATACCTGACCGAGCTTGGCCTCGCTCAAATCCAGCTCCGCCAACACCTCCCGCAACACATCATCGCCAATCTGATGATGGCGACTGAGGCTGTACAGCTCCAGGCGCTGCGCCCGCAGCGCCTTCAAGCGCAATCGCCGCTCCAGCAAATCCATCTGAAACGCCAGCGCCTGAGCTTCGGCGGAGTCGTTGAACACCTCCAACTGGTGCCGATACTCGGACATGATCCGCGCCTTCAATTCCGCCGACAGCGCCGACTCGGCAGCGTCCTGCGGATTGACCTCTTCGATTTCCAGCGCATGAATGGCCGCCTCGGCAGTCTTGCGCCAGGCGTCACGTACCTCCTGGCGACGCTTTTCGTCCGGCCCTTGCTCGATGCCGCGAAGCAACAGAGGCAAGGCAATGCAGGCGGCAACCAACGACAGCAGGATCACCCCCGCGGCGATGAAAATCAGCAGGTCGCGTTCGGGGAATGCCTCGGTGCCCATCAGCATCGGCACCGACAGCACGCCCGCCAGGGTCACCGCCCCTCGCACCCCACCGACAGTCAACAGCGCACAGGAACGCGCGCTCGGCACCCGGGTAATCTCATCCTTGCCGCGCCAGCGCCGCACGAAAATCGACAGATGCCAGATGCTTTTTACCCAGACAAACCGCAACACCAGCAGCACCAGGAAAATGGCCAGCACATCGAGGCCGCGATAAAGCAGGGTTGGCCACAGCGAATCCTCGTGGCTGGCCACCGCTTTGATGATGTCCGGCAACTGCAAACCCAGTAGCAGGAAGATCAGGCCGTTGAAGGCGAACTCCAGCAACGACCAGACGCTGCGGTTGAGCAGTCGGGTGTTGGTCTGGCGCGGCAGCAGATCGAGCCAGCTCTGCATCATCCCCGCCGCCACCGCCGACAGAATCCCGGACGCGCCAACGCGCTCGGCCAGCACGTAAGCGGCAAAAGGCAGCAACAGCATGAACACAACGTGGGTGGCCGGGTCGCCCCAGCCCCGGGCGATCATCCACGACCGCAAGCGCCCCACCAGCCAACTCAAGGCCACGCCGATCGCCAGGCCGCCGACCGCCACCAGCACGAAGGTCACGCTGGCGCCGGCCAGCGAGAACGCCCCGGTGATCGCCGCTACCAGAGCGAACTTGAAGGTCACCAGGCCCGAGGCGTCATTCATCAGTGCCTCACCCTGCAACATGTGCATCAACGGCGTGGGCAACCGGTTCTGCGAGATCGCCGACACCGCCACGGCGTCGGTGGGCGACAACACTGCCGCCAGGGCAAAGGCCACCGGCAGTGGGATGCTCGGCAACAACCAATGAATGAAATACCCGGCGCCGACCACGGTGAACAGCACCAGGCCCACCGCCAGGGTCAGGATAGGCCCGCGCAGTCGCCAGAACTCACGCTTGGGCATGCGCCAGCCATCGGAAAACAATAAAGGCGGCAGGAACAGAAACAGAAACAATTCCGGGTCCAGCGCCACATGCAACCCCAATGTCGGCCAGGCAAGCAAAGCGCCTGCGCCAATCTGCACCAGAGGCAACGGCAACGGGATCACCCGCCCGATCAGGCGCGATAGCCCGACAAGCATGAGCATGATCAGGACGGTATAGGCGGTTTGCATAAAGCGTGGTTCCCGGACGATCGACAGCATTGAAGTGCCATATTAGACGCTTAGACTGCAGGTGCCCCTTGCACCTATGTCGCAAGCAGTCCTTTGGGAGCGGGCTTGCTCGCGAATACGCTGTGACGGACAAATCGATGTGACTGACACTGCGCATTCGCGAGCAAGCCCGCTCCCACTGGGATCACCGAGGCAAATCGACCTGGACCGCCGCGAAACCGTCCGGTCATGGCATAATCCCAAACCTTTTTTCTCCAGCACCTGTAAAGGGGGCGATTCCTTGACCGTTTCAAGCAAAACGTTGCACCTTTTCGGCATCAAAGCCTGCGACACCATGAAAAAGGCGCGCACCTGGCTCGATGAACACGCTGTCAGCTATGACTTTCATGATTACAAGGCGGTCGGCATCGACCGCGAACACCTGACCCAATGGTGCAACGAGCACGGCTGGGAAGTGGTGTTGAACCGTGCAGGCACGACCTTTCGCAAGCTCGACGACGAACGCAAAGCCGATCTCGACCAGTCGAAAGCCATTGAGCTGATGCTCGCACAACCTTCGATGATCAAGCGCCCGGTGCTCGATCTCGGTGACCGAACCCTGATTGGCTTCAAGCCAGATATCTACGCGGCAGCTCTGAAGTAAGCAGCCCGTTTCAATTTGTTAGAGGTATCAACATGTCCACTACTTTGTTCAGCCTGGCCTTCGGTGTCGGCACTCAGAACCGTCAAGGCGCATGGCTGGAAGTGTTCTACGCGCAACCTTTGCTCAACCCGTCGGCCGAGCTGGTCGCTGCCATTGCGCCGATCCTGGGCTACAGCGAAGGCAACCAGGCCATCGCATTCAGCACCACCCAGGCGTCGCAACTGGCTGAAGCCGTCAAGGGCGTCGACGCGGCCCAGGCCGCCCTGCTGACCCGCCTGGCCGAAAGCCACAAGCCGTTGGTCGCCACCCTGCTGGCCGAAGATGCCCAGCTGTCGTCGACCCCTGAGGCCTACCTCAAGCTGCACCTGCTGTCCCACCGTCTGGTCAAGCCCCACGGCCTGAACCTGGCCGGCATCTTCCCGTTGCTGCCGAACGTGGCCTGGACCAGCCAGGGCGCCATCGACCTGTCGGAACTGGCCGAGCATCAACTGGAAGCGCGCCTGCGTGGCGAGCTGCTGGAAGTGTTCTCGGTGGACAAGTTCCCGAAAATGACCGACTACGTGGTCCCGGCCGGCGTGCGTATCGCTGATGCGTCGCGTCTGCGCCTGGGTGCCTACGTGGGCGAAGGCACCACCGTGATGCACGAAGGTTTCATCAACTTCAACGCCGGCACCGAAGGCCCGGGCATGATCGAGGGCCGCGTTTCCGCGGGCGTCTTCGTCGGCAAGGGTTCGGACCTGGGCGGCGGTTGCTCGACCATGGGCACCCTGTCGGGCGGCGGCAACATCGTGATCAAGGTTGGCGAAGGCTGCCTGATCGGCGCCAACGCCGGTATCGGTATCCCGTTGGGCGACCGTACCACCGTAGAGTCGGGCCTGTATGTCACCGCCGGCACCAAAGTGGCGCTGCTGGACGAGAACAACAAGCTGGTCAAAGTGGTGAAGGCCCGTGAACTGGCCGGTCAGACCGACCTGCTGTTCCGCCGCAATTCGCAAACCGGTGCCGTGGAATGCAAAACCCACAAATCGGCGATCGAACTGAACGAAGCGCTGCACGCTCACAACTAAGCGCCCAGAGCAACGAAACCGATCACCTGTGGGAGCGGGATTGCTCGCGAAGGGGCCCTTGAGGCCGCCAAAAGCTTCGCGAGCAAGCCCGCTCCCACAAGGTCAGGCGTACACCTCGCCCATGTTCAACAGGGCTCGATAGCATGATGATTCTCTCTCCCTGGCGTGCCGATTTCCCGGCCATCGCCGCGCTGCAACGGCAAGACCAGACCTATCTGGACAACGCCGCCACCACGCAAAAACCTCAAGCCCTGCTGGACGCCCTGGCGCACTACTACGCCAACGGCGCGGCCAATGTGCATCGGGCGCAGCACCTGCCCGGCGCCCACGCCACCCAGGCGTTCGAAGACAGCCGACGCAAGGCTGCGCAATGGCTCAATGCCGGTGACAGCGGGCAGATCATCTTTACCCACGGCGCGACCTCCGCGCTGAACCTCCTGGCCTATGGCCTGGAGCATCTTTTCCAGCCGGGCGATGAAATCGTCATCAGCGCCCTGGAGCACCACGCCAACCTGCTGCCCTGGCAGCAACTGGCACAGCGCCGCGACTTGAAACTGCTGATCCTGCCGCTGGATGCCGATGGCGTGATCGACCTCGAGGCGGCCAATCGCTTGATCGGCCCACGCACACGTTTGTTGGCGGTCAGCCAGTTGTCCAACGTCATCGGCGCCTGGCAACCCCTGCCCGCACTACTGGCGATGGCCCAGGCGCACCAGGCTCTGACTGTGATCGACGGCGCACAGGGCGTGGTCCATGGCCGGCATGACGTGCAGGCGCTGGGTTGCGACTTCTATGTGTTTTCCAGCCACAAGCTCTACGGCCCCGATGGCCTGGGCGTGCTGTTCGGGCGTAACCAAGCCCTGCAACAGCTGCGCCCCTGGCAGTTCGGCGGCGAGATGGTGCTGGACGCCAATTACCACGACGCACGCTTTCGTCCGGCGCCGCTGGGTTTCGAGGCGGGCACTCCGCCGGTGTCCAGCGTCATCGGCCTGGGCGCGACCCTGGACTATCTCAGCACGCTCGATCAGGACGCCGTAAACGCCCATGAAGCGGCGCTGCATGACTACCTGCTCAAGGGGATGGAAGCGCGCAACGGCATCCGCCTGCTGGGCAAGCCACAGGTGGCACTGGCCAGTTTCACCGTCGAGGGTGTGCATAACTCTGATCTGGCGCACCTGCTCACTGAACAGGGGATCGCGGTCCGCGCCGGACATCACTGTGCCATGCCGCTGCTCAAAAGCTTTGAACTGGCCGGGGCGATTCGGGTGTCGCTGGCGCTGTACAACGATTCCGAGGATGTGGAGCGGTTCTTTGAGGCGCTGGATCAAGCCTTGGAGATGTTGCGATGAACCTGCCCGCCGATGCCGTGACCGCGTTCGATACCTTCCAGGCGGCAGCCGGTTGGGAACAACGGGCTCGCCTGCTGATGCAATGGGGCGATCGCCTGCCGGCGTTGAGCGATGTGGATAAGGTCGAGGCCAACCGTGTGCATGGCTGTGAGAGCCAGGTGTGGCTGGTGGGCGAATTGCACGATGGGCACTGGCAGTTCCGCGCCAACAGCGATGCACGGCTGATCCGCGGACTGGTGGCATTGCTGCTGGCGCGGGTCAATGGCTTGTCAGCCGCAGACTTGCAGCAGGTGAATTTGCCGGACTGGTTCAATCAGTTGGGGCTTGGCCGGCAGCTCTCCCCCTCGCGCAGTAATGGCCTGAATGCCGTACTGCAACGAATGAATGAGTTGGCTGGTTGATGCTGTGGCGAGGGAGCTTGCTCCCGCTGGGGCGCGAAGCGGCCCCGGTATATTGATCCACTTTATTACCTGGCACACCGCGCAAGCTGGCCTGGCGACGGCTTCGCCGCCGGACGGGAGCAAGCTCCCTCGCCACAACAGCGGTAGTGCTATGCAGGCTTGACCCGATCCGCGGGGCGCCGCACTCCGGCTACGATCTTATCCACAGCCTTGGTCGCGGCGACCATGCCGAAGGTCGCCGTCACCATCATCACTGCGCCAAAGCCCCCGGCGCAGTCGAGCTTCACGCCATCGCCGACAAAACTCTTCTGCAGGCAAATGCTGCCATCGGGTTTCGGGTAGCGCAGTTGTTCGGTGGAAAACACGCACGGCACGCTGTAATGGCGGGTCACGGTGCGGGAGAAGCCGTAGTCGCGGCGCAAGGTGGAGCGCACTTTCGAGGCCAATGGGTCATTGAAGGTGCGGTTGAGGTCGCAGACCTGGATCAGCGTCGGGTCGATCTGCCCGCCCGCGCCGCCGGTGGTGATGATCTGGATCTTGCGGCGCTTGCACCAGGCGATCAGCGCCGCTTTGGCGTTGACGCTGTCGATGCAGTCGATCACGCAGTCGAGGTTCGGCGTGATGTACTCGGCCATGGTCTCGCGGGTGACGAAGTCCGGCACCGCGTGCACCGTGCAATCGGGGTTGATCCCGCGCAGGCGCTCAGCCATCACCTCGACCTTGGGTTTGCCGACGGTGCTGTCCAGCGCGTGCAACTGGCGATTGGCGTTGCTGACGCAAACGTCATCGAGGTCGAACAGGGAAATCTCGCCCACACCGCAACGGGCCATGGCTTCCGCCGCCCAGGAACCGACGCCACCGACGCCGACGATCGCCACATGGGCCGCGCGCAGGCGCTCAAGCCCCTCGACGCCATACAAACGGGCGATGCCTGCAAACCGCGGATCTTCTGTACTCATGACCACCACCTCAAAAACCGGCGCGCATTATGGACGACCCAGCCGCAAGTTTTAAGCTTCAAGCTGCAAGTGTAAGAACTTATGTGAAAGTTAACTGCCCAATATCGAGCATTTCTCTGTCAGTTGTACGCCCAGTGAACTGCCGGTGTAGGATGCGCGCCCCTTGGCCGTAGCCAACCGTTCCTTCGTTCCACAGCCTTTGGAACCTGAAATAACCATGTCATCGCGTAAATTTGGACTCAACCTGGTGGTGGTGCTTGCCATCGCTGCCTTGTTTACCGGCTTCTGGGCGCTGATCAATCGCCCGGTTTCCGCTCCCAACTGGCCTGAACAGATCTCCGGCTTCTCCTACTCGCCGTTCCAGCAAGGTCAATTCCCGCAGAAAGACCAATACCCGACCGATGACCAGATGCGTCGCGACCTGGAAATCATGAGCAAGCTGACGGACAACATCCGTATCTACTCGGTCGACGGCACGCTGCAGAACATCCCGAAACTGGCCGAAGAGTTCGGTCTGCGGGTGACACTGGGGATCTGGATCAGCCCGGACCAGGAACGCAACGAGCGGGAAATCACCCGCGCCATCGAAATCGCCAATACCTCGCGCAGCGTGGTGCGGGTGGTGGTCGGCAACGAAGCGATCTTCCGCAAGGAAATCAGCGCCGCTGAACTGAGCATGATCCTCGACCGCGTGCGCGCCGCCGTGAAAGTCCCGGTGACCACGTCCGAGCAGTGGCACGTCTGGGAAGAACACCCGGAACTGGCCAAGCACGTCGACCTGATCGCCGCGCACATCCTGCCCTACTGGGAGTTCATCCCGGTGGACAAGGCCCAGCAGTTCGTCCTCGACCGCGCCCGCGACCTGAAAAAACTGTTCCCGAAAAAACCGCTGCTGCTGTCCGAGGTGGGCTGGCCGAGCAACGGCCGCATGCGCGGTGGCGCCGATGCGTCGCCGGCCGATCAGGCGATCTACCTGCGCACGCTGGTGAACAAGCTCAACCGCCAGGGCTTCAACTACTTCGTGATCGAAGCCTTCGACCAGCCATGGAAGGCCAGTGACGAAGGTTCGGTGGGCGCTTACTGGGGTGTGTTCAACGCGGCCCGTCAGCAGAAATTCAACTTCGAAGGCCCGGTGGTCGCAATCCCGCAATGGCGCGTGCTGGCCGTCGGCTCCGTGGTGCTGGCGCTGCTGTCGCTGACCCTGCTGATGATCGACGGCTCGGCCCTGCGCCAGCGTGGCCGTACCTTCCTGACCTTCATCGCGTTCCTGTGCGGTTCGGTGCTGGTGTGGATCGGTTATGACTACAGCCTGCAATACAGCACCTGGTTCAGCCTGACGGTGGGTATTCTGCTGGCGCTCGGCGCGCTCGGGGTGTTCATCGTGTTGCTCACCGAGGCCCATGAACTGGCCGAAGCGGTGTGGATTCACAAGCGTCGCCGAGAGTTCTTGCCGGTGGTGGGCGATTCCAACTACCGCCCGAAAGTCTCGATCCATGTGCCCTGCTACAACGAGCCGCCGGAGATGGTCAAACAGACCCTCAATGCGCTGGCCAACCTCGACTATCCGGATTTCGAAGTCCTGATCATCGACAACAACACCAAGGACCCGGCGGTGTGGGAGCCGGTGCGCGACTATTGCGAAACCCTGGGCCCGCGCTTCAAGTTCTTCCACGTCGCGCCTTTGGCCGGTTTCAAGGGCGGCGCGCTGAACTACCTGATTCCGCACACTGCCAAGGATGCCGAAGTGATCGCGGTGATCGACTCCGACTACTGCGTGCACCCCAACTGGCTCAAGCACATGGTGCCGCACTTCGCCGATCCGAAAATCGCCGTGGTGCAGTCGCCGCAGGATTACCGCGACCAGAACGAAAGCACCTTCAAGAAGCTCTGCTATGCCGAATACAAAGGCTTCTTCCACATCGGCATGGTCACCCGCAACGACCGCGACGCGATCATCCAGCACGGCACCATGACCATGACCCGTCGCTCGGTGCTCGAAGAGCTGGGCTGGGCCGACTGGTGCATCTGTGAAGACGCCGAGTTGGGTCTGCGGGTGTTCGAGAAAGGTCTGTCGGCGGCGTATTACCACGACAGCTACGGCAAGGGCCTGATGCCCGACACCTTCATCGACTTCAAGAAGCAGCGTTTCCGTTGGGCCTATGGCGCAATTCAGATCATCAAGCGCCACACCCGCAGCCTGCTGCGCGGCAAGGACACCGAGCTGACCCGCGGCCAGCGCTACCACTTCCTGGCGGGTTGGTTGCCGTGGGTCGCGGACGGCATGAACATTTTCTTCACCGTGGGTGCGCTGTTGTGGTCGGCGGCGATGATCATCGTACCGCAACGGGTCGACCCGCCGCTGCTGATTTTCGCGATCCCGCCGTTGGCGCTGTTCGTGTTCAAGGTCGGCAAGATCATCTTCCTCTACCGTCGCGCCGTGGGCGTGAACCTCAAGGATGCGTTCTGCGCCGCACTGGCGGGCCTGGCGTTGTCGCACACCATCGCCAAAGCGGTGCTGTACGGCTTCTTCACCAGCAGCATTCCGTTCTTCCGCACACCGAAGAACGCCGATAACCACGGCTTCTGGGTGGCGATTTCCGAAGCGCGGGAAGAGGTGTTCATCATGCTGTTGCTGTGGGGCGCGGCGCTGGGGATCTTCCTGGTCAACGGCATGCCGAGCAACGACATGCGCTTCTGGGTGACCATGTTGCTGGTGCAGTCGCTGCCGTACCTGGCGGCGCTGATCATGGCGTTCCTGTCGTCGCTGCCAAAACCGGCGGTCGAAACCGAAACGGCGCCAGCGGTCTAAATCTTCACCGATGCACTAAACGGCGGCCAATGGTCGCCGTTTTGCTTTAAGATAACCGCCATTTTGCAGGGCTTGGCGTGATATCCATCCCTGTGGGAGCCAGCCTGCTGGCGATGGCAATGTAACAATCACAGTTTATGTTGACTGTCACACCGCCATCGCCAGCAGGCTGGCTCCCACATTCAGTCCGCGCCCAATTTCAAGTTTCCGGAGTTTTCCATGACGGCCCACGCCGACCTTTCGCCGACCCTTCAACTCGCCATCGACCTGATCCGCCGTCCGTCCGTAACGCCGGTCGACGCCGATTGCCAGAAGCAGATGATGCAGCGCCTGGGCGATGCCGGTTTTGCGCTGGAACCGATGCGCATCGAAGATGTGGATAACTTCTGGGCCACCCACGGCAAGCACGACGGCCCGGTGCTGTGCTTCGCCGGCCACACCGACGTGGTGCCCACCGGCCCGGTGGCCGCCTGGCAGATCGACCCGTTCAACGCCGTGATCGATGAGCACGGCATGCTTTGCGGCCGTGGTGCGGCGGACATGAAGGGCAGCCTGGCGTCCATGACCGTGGCCGCCGAGCGTTTCGTCGCCGACTACCCGGATCACAAGGGCAAGGTCGCGTTCCTGATCACCAGCGATGAAGAAGGTCCGGCACACCACGGCACCAAGGCCGTGGTCGAGCGCCTGGCGGCACGCAACGAGCGGCTGGACTGGTGCATCGTCGGCGAACCGTCGAGCACCACCCTGGTCGGTGACGTGGTCAAGAACGGTCGTCGCGGTTCCCTGGGCGCCAAACTGACCGTGCGCGGCAAGCAGGGCCACGTGGCCTACCCGCACCTGGCGAAAAATCCGATCCACCTCGCCGCCCCGGCGCTGGCCGAACTGGCCGCCGAGCACTGGGACCATGGCAACGATTTCTTCCCGCCCACCAGCTTCCAGATTTCCAACCTCAACTCCGGCACCGGCGCGACCAACGTGATCCCGGGTGATCTGGTGGCGGTGTTCAATTTCCGTTTCTCCACCGAGTCCACCGTCGAAGGCCTGCAAAAGCGCGTGGCCGACATCCTCGACAAGCACGGCCTGGACTGGCACATCGACTGGGCGCTGTCCGGCCTGCCGTTCCTCACCGAACCGGGTGCGTTGCTGGACGCGGTATCGTCGAGCATCAAGGACATCACCGGTCGCGAAACCAAGGCGTCCACCAGTGGTGGCACCTCTGACGGGCGCTTCATTGCGACCATGGGCACCCAGGTGGTCGAACTGGGGCCGGTCAACGCCACCATTCACCAGGTCAACGAGCGTGTACTGGCGGCGGACCTCGACGTGCTGACCGAAATCTACTACCAGACCCTGATCAAGTTGCTCGCCTGATGCTCGCTTGCCCGATTTGCAGTGAGCCGCTCAATGCGGTGGACAACGGCGTGGCCTGCCCCGCCGGGCATCGTTTCGACCGCGCGCGCCAGGGTTACCTGAACCTGCTGCCGGTGCAGCACAAGAACAGCCGTGACCCTGGGGATAACCAGGCGATGGTCGAAGCCCGTCGCGACTTTCTGAACGCCGGCCATTACGCGCCGGTGGCCAAACGCCTGGCGGAACTGGCGGCCGAGTATGCGCCGGCGCGCTGGGTCGACATCGGTTGTGGCGAGGGTTACTACACCGCGCAGATCGCTGACGCTCTGCCCAATGCCGATGGCTACGCCCTGGACATCTCTCGGGAAGCCGTCAAACGCGCCTGCAAGCGCAATCCGCAGTTGACCTGGTTGATCGCCAGCATGGCCAGGGTGCCGCTGGCGTCGGGCAGTTGCCAGTTCCTGGCCAGCGTCTTCAGCCCGCTGGACTGGCTGGAGGCCAAGCGCCTGCTCAGCCCCGGCGGCGGCCTGATGAAGGTCGGCCCCACCAGCGGCCATCTGATGGAATTGCGCGAGCGGCTGTACGACGAAGTCCGCGAATACACCGACGACAAGCATCTGGCCTTGGTGCCCGAAGGCATGGCGCTGGCGCACAGCGAGACGTTGGAATTCAAGCTGACGCTGGTCAGTGGCCAGGACCGGGCGAACCTGCTGGCGATGACGCCCCATGGCTGGCGCGCCAGTGCCGAGCGCCGGGCAGCGGTCATCGAGCAGGCGGAGCCGTTCGAGGTCACCGTGTCGATGCGCTACGATTATTTCGTTGTTCAATAACCTTAATTTTTTGGTCTTGAGCCATTGCTTGAGACCGGCTAAATCCGCGAATGGATTTTTCAGACACGCAGTGAGGACATCCATGCGCCAGCCCGATATCGAGATTTACCTGAAAGACGCCGACGTCGACCACAAGGCCGTTGCCGCCTGGCTCGGCGCCGCGCTGGGTCCGTGCACCGACTGGGTCCAGAAGGGCCAGACCTACAAGTGCAAGGCCGGCAGCGTGCCAGTGACCTGGTTGCCCAAGGCTGTAGGAAAATGGAACAGCCTGTACCTGGAAAGCGACCAGACCCCGTGGGAAGACGACATCGCCTGCGCCCGCGCCGCATTTGCCGCACTGAACGTCGAAGTGCGTTGCGCACCGGGCAGTTGGGTCGAGGAAGAAGGCGAGGAGACGGCCGATCGCTGGATTCGCATCAGCTCCGATGGTGAAGAAGAGATTACCTGGAAAACGGCATAAACGACGTCGATCCAATGTGGGAGCGGGCTTGCTCGCGAAAGCGGTGTATCAGTCAACGTTGATATGACTGATACACCGCTTTGGCGAGCAAGCCCGCTCCCACAGTGGTTTTGTGTGATTACAGACCTACAACATCCTCAGCCTGCAACCCCTTCTGCCCTTCCACCACCGCGTACTCGACCTGCTGGCCTTCAGTCAGCGAGCGGTGCCCCTCACCGCGAATCGCGCGGTAGTGCACGAACACGTCCACCCCGTCTTCGCGCTGGATAAAGCCGTAGCCCTTGGCGTCGTTGAACCACTTCACGCTGCCGGTTTCACGTGTTGCCATCTGTTCATACTCCTTTTTTATTATTGATCGGGCTTTTCGCGGGAAAGCCTCGGAATTTTGCTTGCACGTAAAGTGCCACTGTATGGCCAGTGCGGGCTCGCCGAGTATATGCCAGGCACTAAAACTCTCAACAGGAGTTTACTTGTGCGCTTTTTTGCCGATTTTCGACGAATCCGGCACACTATCGACCGCCCGAGCATTTGCTCGGTTTTACTCACTCACGCAGAAGCCGTATGACCCGTTCCCCGCTCCGCCGTCTTGTGTTTGGCACCTTGCGCCGACTGCTGTACCTCTGGGTTCGCTCGGAGACGATCAACCAGTCGTCGTTCACCCTCAACCTCGACCGCAGTCGTCCGGTGTTCTACGTCCTGCAAAACCCTTCCCTGACCGACCTGGCCGTAGTCGACACCGAATGCACCAAGGCCGGCCTGCCGCGCCCGGTGCTGCCGGTCTCGGTGGGCAACCTGCTGGAACCCGCCGCGTTCTACTACCTCACGCCGGACCCGGACTGGCTCGGCCGCCAGGACAAACGCGGCGCACCGCCGACCCTGACCCGCCTGGTCAGCGCCCTGAGCCAGAACGCCGCCGAAGACGCGCAGATCATTCCGGTCAGCGTGTTCTGGGGCCAGTCGCCGGACAGTGAATCGAGCCCGTGGAAGCTGCTGTTCGCCGACAGCTGGGCCGTCACCGGCCGCCTGCGTCGCCTGTTGAGCATCATCGTGCTGGGGCGCAAGACCCGGGTGCAGTTTTCCGCGCCGATCCACCTGCGCGAGCTGATCGAGCACAACAAGGGCCACGAGCGCACCGTGCGCATGGCCCAGCGCATCCTGCGGGTGCACTTTCGCAACCTGAAAGCCGCGGTGATCGGCCCGGACATTTCCCACCGTCGCAACCTGGTCAAGGGCCTGGTCAATCAGCCCCTGGTCAAGCAGGCGATCCTCGACGAAGCCGAGCGCGAAAAGATCTTCCCGGAAAAAGCCAAGGCCCAGGCCCTGCGCTACGGCAACGAGATCGCCTCGGACTACACCTACACCGCCATCCGCTTCCTGGAAGTGGTGCTGAGCTGGTTCTGGAACAAGATCTACGACGGCATCAAGGTCAACAACATCGAGGGTGTGCAAAAGGTCGCCCAAGGTCACGAAGTGATCTACGTGCCCTGCCACCGCAGCCACATCGACTACCTGCTGCTGTCCTACCTGCTGTTCCGCAACGGCCTGACCCCGCCGCACATTGCCGCCGGGATCAACCTGAACATGCCGGTGATCGGCGGCCTGCTGCGTCGCGGTGGCGCGTTTTTCATGCGCCGTACCTTCAAGGGCAACCCGCTCTATACCTCGGTGTTCAACGAATACCTGCACACCCTGTTCACCAAGGGCTTCCCGGTGGAGTACTTCGTCGAGGGCGGCCGTTCGCGCACCGGGCGCATGCTGCAACCGAAAACCGGGATGCTGGCGATCACCCTGCGCAGCTTCCTGCGTTCCTCGCGGATGCCGATCGTGTTCGTGCCGGTGTACATCGGCTATGAGCGGGTACTGGAAGGTCGCACGTATCTGGGCGAACTGCGCGGCGCCACCAAGAAGAAAGAATCGATCTTCGACATTTTCAAAGTCATCGGCGCCCTCAAGCAGCGCTTCGGCCAGGTGGCGGTGAACTTCGGTGAGCCGATCAAGCTGGCGCAATTCCTCGACGGCGAACAGCCGGACTGGCGCAAACAGGAACTCGGCCCGCAGTTCAAACCGGCCTGGCTCAACGAAACCACCAATCGCCTGGGCGACAAGGTGGCCCAGCACCTGAACGAAGCGGCGGCGATCAACCCGGTCAACCTGGTGGCCCTGGCGCTGCTGTCCACCAGCCGCCTGGCCCTGGACGATCGCGCCATGGCGCGCGTGCTGGACCTGTACCTGGCGTTGCTGCGCAAAGTCCCTTATTCGCCGCACACCACGCTGCCGGAAGGTGACGGCCGCGCGCTGATCGAACATGTGAAGGACATGGACCTGCTGTCCGAGCAGAGCGATGCCCTGGGCAAGATTCTCTATCTGGACGAACAGAACGCCGTCCTGATGACCTACTACCGCAACAACGTGCTGCACATCTTCGCCCTGCCGTCGCTGCTGGCGAGCTTCTTCCAGAGCGCCTCGCGCATGAGCCGCGAGCAGATCCTGCGCTACACCCGGGCGCTGTATCCGTACCTGCAGTCGGAGCTGTTCATTCGCTGGTCGCTGGATGAGCTGGACGGGGTGATCGATCAATGGCTGGAGGCGTTCGTCGAACAGGGCCTGCTGCGCTTCGAGAACGACGTCTACCTGCGTCCGGCGCCAAGCTCACGGCATTTCGTGCTGTTGACCCTGCTGTCGAAAAGCATCGCCCAAACCCTGCAGCGCTTCTACATGACCGTTTCCCTGCTGCTCAACAGCGGGCAGAACAGCATCAGCGCCGAAGAACTGGAAGACCTGTGCACGGTCATGGCCCAGCGCCTGTCGATCCTGCATGGCCTGAACGCACCGGAGTTCTTCGACAAGAGCCTGTTCCGCCATTTCATCCAGACCATGCTCAATCTCGAGGTGCTCAAGCGCGACGAGGCCGGCAAGTTGGGTTATCACGAACTGCTGGGCGAACTGGCCGAAGGCGCAGCCAAACGGGTATTGCCGGCGGAGATTCGCTTGTCGATCCGCCAGGTGGCGTTGCACTGCAGCGAAGATGCGGCGGATCAGCCCGCCGCATCCCCCGAGGCCTGACGCAAAACCCAATGTGGGAGCGGGCTTGCTCGCGAAAGCGGTCTAAAATTCAACATTTATGTTGTTTGACACACCCATTTCGCGAGCAAGCCCGCTCCCACATTTCGATACGGAGATCCCAATGAAAAAACTACCCCTGATCGCAGCCGCCATGCTGTTGACCGCCTGCCAGCACCCAACACCGGCACCCAAGGCATCCCTCGATGGCGAAGTGTTCTACCTGCAACGCATCGCCCTGCCGCCGACGGCAATCCTCAGCGTCAGCCTGCAGGACATCTCCCTGGCCGATGCCCCGGCCAAGGTCATCGACGAACAGCGCGGACCGGTCAAAGGCCAGGTGCCATTGCCCTTCCACCTCACCTACGACCCCGCCCAGATCGAGCCCAATCACCGCTACTCGATCAACGCGCGCATCGAAGACCATGGCAACCTGCTGTTCATCACCACCGAAAACCACACCGTGCGACTGGACGGCTCCGATCCCCAGCCTTTGAAGGTCCGCGTCGACGCGGCCCGTTAATTCTTGAAAAAAGGAAGTGCCATGCTCCGCCCTACCCTCCGCTTTGCCGGCCTGTGCGCAGGTTTGATGATCAGTGCCAGCGCCCTGGCGCTGTCCCTCAGCGACCTGTCGCAAAAAGACGCCACCGGCGGGCTCAAGGACGCCCTGACCCAAGGCGCGCAACTGGCCGTGAAACAACTGGGCACCCCGGGCGGTTTCAGCAACAACCCGGACGTGAAGATCGAACTGCCGGGCAAGCTGGGCAAGGTCGCCAGCAAAATGAAACAGTTCGGCATGGGCGATCAGGTCGATCAACTGGAAACCAGCATGAACAAAGCGGCGGAAACCGCCGTGACCCAGGCCCAGCCGATCCTCGTGGACGCGGTGAAGAAAATGACCGTCGAAGACGCCAAGGGCATCCTCAGCGGCGGCACCGACTCGGCCACCCAGTACCTGGACAAGACCAGCCGCGAACAGATCCGCGCCAAGTTCCTGCCGATCGTCAAGCAAGCCACCGACCAGGTCGGTCTGGCCAAGCAATACAACGCCTTCGCCGGCCAGGCCGCGACCATGGGCGTGATCGACACCAAGAATGCCAACATCGAAAGCTACGTGACCGAACAGGCGTTGAACGGCCTGTTCGAAATGATCGGCAAACAGGAAGAAACCCTGCGCAAAAACCCGGCAGCGGCCGCCACCAGCCTGGCGAAGAAAGTGTTCGGCACCCTCTGACCGACAGCGCAAACGCTATGGGGGCAAAGCTTGCTCGCGATGACGCAGTGTCAGTCAACATGGGTGCCGACTGACTCGACGCTATCGCGAACAGCGTTGCTCCGGCAGGGAATCAACCGTCGATGCAACCCGCAGAAAGAACACCCACTCACGCCCGATCCTCCTCTTCTCGAACACATTCAACTCGACCAGGCCATTCAACGTCGCCGAGGCGGTGTTGTAGGAGCAGTCCAGATGCTCTCTCACGTTACCTGCCGTGAATTCTTTCGCCATCCCGCTCTTGGCCACCTGAAAGACGGCTCGCTGCTTTTCGGTCAGCCGGTGGTAAAACCCCGACGCCACTAACCAGCGGTCAAACTGGTCGGCGCACGCCAGACTTTTCCGATAGGCCTGGGTAAATCCGCCGACAGCCCGAAGAATGACCGCGCATTGAAAATCGATGAAATACGTCAGATCGAGATCATCCGCTTCAGTGTTCAAGTAAGACCTCCCGTACTTCACCGGCGCATTGCGCAACAAGACGCTGATCGCAATGTAGCGAAACGCCGAGTAGTCATTCTTGAACATGAACCAGTAGAACAGCGCCCGTGCGACACGACCGTTACCATCGCGAAACGGGTGCTCGTAGCCCAGCGCGAAATGCAGTGCGATGGCTTTGATCAACGGGTGAAGGTATCCCGCGTGATTCGGGTCGTTGTGCGACTGGTTTATCCAATTCGACAGCCTTTGCAATCGACCCACCAGACCCATGGCAGGCGGCGGCGTGTGCACGGTTTGCCCCTCACCATCCTGCACAACGACGTCATCGTTGACCCTGAATGTCCCCGGTGAATATTGCGCATCATCGATGCCTTCGACACCAGCCTGGTGCATGGCTGAAATCAATTCGACACTCAAGGCTTCGTGACGCTTTTCCCAAGCGAAATTCATCATCTTGTAATTGCCGATCACCATTCGCTCGTCCGGGGTGCGCGGCAGGCGCTTACGCCTGAGCATGTCCTTGGCCACCCGTGTGGTGGTCGCCGCGCCTTCGAGCTGACTGCTACTGATGGCTTCGTCTTCAATCAGATCGTTGAGCAAATAACTGAAGTGCGCGTGCTCCCCGATCTGACTGGTCATGAATTCCAGCGCCGCCGTAGTCGCCTGCCGGTCAACAGCAGAAATGGCTTTCTGCGCCAGCGGCGTGAGCACAAAGTTGCCCCATCGAACGGGTTCGCACAGCGGTAAAAGCCTTGAATACTGCGCAGTCCGCGCTTTCTTCACCAGCGCCCAACACAGATTCGAATCCAGTCCCGGCGACCAGCGGCGGCGTAATTCGGTGAAAGGCAGGTAGCGCCCCCGATCGTCCAGGGGCTTGAGCAGAGCGAGATAATCGGCGAGTCGCTCCCTGTGGGGCGACTGCCCGAGCAGATCAAACACCAGGTCCAACCGGCCGTATAGCGTTGGTGGTTTTTTCATTGCCATTGTCTCGGACACTCATGAAACCGAGTCCCGAGTACAGCATTCGAATGCGGTGAGGCTCAATATCGGAAGATTCCGAGATGAGCGTAGGAGATTGTTCACGAAAAACGTTCGGACACTGCGCTCATTCAGTGAGCGCGCGTTATCGTTGAGGTCCATCGCGAACAAGTTCGCTCCTACAGAAGGGCGTGGTCGATCAGACTGGCTCCTTCCTGACCCTGAACCACGCCGCATACAACGCCGGCAAGAACAACAGCGTCAACGCCGTCGCCACAATCAACCCGCCCATGATCGCCACCGCCATCGGCCCGAAAAACACGCTGCGCGACAGCGGAATCATCGCCAACACCGCCGCCAGCGCGGTCAGCACGATCGGCCGGAAGCGGCGAACCGTAGCCTCGATGATCGCCTGCCAGGGCTTGAGCCCCGCTGCGATATCCTGTTCGATCTGATCCACCAGGATCACCGAGTTACGCATGATCATCCCCGAGAGCGCGATGGTCCCGAGCATCGCCACAAAACCGAACGGCTGGCGGAAAACCATCAGGAACAGCGTCACCCCGATCAACCCCAGCGGCGCCGTCAGAAACACCATGGCCGTGCGCGAGAAGCTGCGCAGTTGCAGCATCAGCAACGTCAGCACCACCACGATGAACATCGGCACACCGGCGTTGACCGACTTCTGCCCGCGCTCCGAATCCTCCACCGTGCCGCCCACATCCAACAGGTAGCCGTCCGGCAACTCCGCACGGATAGGGTCGAGGGTCGGCAGGATCTGTTTCACCAACGTCGCCGGTTGTTCCTTGCCGTAGATGTCCGCACGAACGGTCACGTTGGGCAGGCGGTTGCGGTGCCAGATCACGCCTTCTTCAAAGCCGTACTCCAGGGTCGCGATCTGCGACAGGGCGACGCTGCGGCCATTGTCGGTGGGCACCGCCAGGCTCGGCAGCAACGACAGTTCGGTGCGCTCATGCACGGTGCCGCGCAGCAGGATCTCGATCAACTCGTTGTCTTCGCGGTACTGGCTGACGCTGGAACCGGTCAGCGAGCTCTGCAAGAACTTCGACAGGTTGGCCGTGCTCACCCCCAACGCCCGGGCGCGGTCCTGATCGACGTTCAGATAGACGACTTTGCTCGGCTCTTCCCAGTCCAGATGCACGTTGGACACATGAGGGTTTTCGCGCACCTTGGCCGCGACTTTGCGGGCCAGCGCACGGACTTCCTCGATGTGCTCACCGGTCACCCGGAACTGCACCGGATAACCCACGGGCGGCCCGTTTTCCAGACGCGTGACCCGCGAGCGCATGGCCGGAAATTGTTCGTTGAGCGTGGCGATCAGCCAACTGCGCAGGGTTTCACGCTCTTCGATGGTTTTCGCCAGCACCACGAATTGGGCGAAGCTGGCAGCGGGCAGTTGCTGGTCCAGCGGCAGGTAGAAACGTGGCGAACCGGTGCCCACATAGGCCACATAGTTATCGATCCCGGCCTTGTCCTTGAGCAGCGCTTCAAGGCGTTTGACCTCCTCGGTGGTGTTGCTCAAGGAGGCGCCTTCGGCCAGTTTCAGATCGACCATCAATTCCAGTCGGCCCGATGCCGGGAAAAATTGCTGCGGCACGAATCGGAAGAGGACTACAGAAGCAATGAACAGAATCACCGTCGCCGCAATCACCGTTTTGCGCCGACGCACACACCACTCCACCACCCGCCGGACTCGCTGATAAAACGGCGTACCGTAAGGATCGGGCTGATCGGTACCGTGTTTGGCTGCGTGAATCTTCGCCAGATCCGGCAGGAGTTTTTCCCCCAGGTACGGCACGAACACCACCGCCGCGACCCAGGACGCCAGCAGCGCGATGGTCACCACCTGGAAGATCGAACGGGTGTATTCGCCGGTGCCCGACTGCGCGGTGGCGATCGGCAGGAACCCGGCGGCGGTGATCAGCGTACCGGTGAGCATCGGGAACGCGGTGCTGGTCCAGGCATAGCTCGCCGCCTTGATGCGGTCGAAGCCCTGCTCCATTTTGATCGCCATCATTTCCACGGCGATGATCGCGTCGTCCACCAGCAAGCCCAAGGCCAGCACCAGGGCGCCGAGGGAGATCTTGTGCAGGCCGATGCCGAAGTAATACATGGCGGCAAAGGTCATCGCCAGCACCAGCGGAATCGCCAGCGCCACGACCATGCCGGTGCGCACGCCGAGGGAGAAAAAGCTCACCAGCAACACGATCGCCAGCGCTTCGACCAGCACCTGGACGAACTCGCCGACCCCGGTTTTCACCGCCGCCGGTTGATCGGACACCTTACGCAGTTGCATGCCGGCCGGCAGGTTTTTCTGGATGCGGGCGAATTCGACTTCCAGGGCCTTGCCCAGCACCAGGATGTCGCCACCGTCCTTCATGGCCACGGCCAGGCCGATGGCGTCCTCGGCCATGAAGCGCATGCGCGGCGCAGGCGGATCGTTGAAACCGCGGCGCACCTCGGCCACGTCGGAAATCCGGAACGTGCGATCGGCAACTCGGATCGGGAAGTTCTTTATCTCATCGACTGTCTGAAAATTCCCCGACACCCGTAGCTGCAATCGCTCACTGCTGGTTTCGAAGAAGCCGGCGGTGGACACGGCGTTCTGCTCTTCAAGCGCCTGTTGCACTGCTGCCAGGGGCAAGCCGAGGGTGGCAAGTTTGACGTTGGACAACTCGATCCAGATCTTCTCGTCCTGCAAACCGAGCAGCTCAACCTTGCCCACATCCTTGACCCGTTGCAGCTGGATCTGGATGCGATCGGCGTAATCCTTGAGCACGGCGTAGTCGAAACCGTCCCCGGTCAAGGCGTAGATGTTGCCGAAGGTGGTGCCGAATTCATCGTTGAAGAACGGTCCCTGAATGCCCGGCGGCAAGGTGTGGCGAATGTCGCTGACCTTTTTGCGCACCTGATACCAGAGCTCCGGAATTTGCACCGAATGCATGGAGTCGCGGGCAATGAACGTGACCTGGGATTCGCCGGGACGGGAGAACGACACGATGCGTTCGTACTCGCCGGTTTCCATCAGTTTCTTTTCAATGCGCTCGGTGACCTGGCGCGACACTTCCTGGGCCGTGGCCCCCGGCCAGTTGGTGCGGATGACCATGGCCTTGAAGGTAAACGGCGGGTCTTCGCTCTGGCCGAGCTTGGTGTAGGAAAGCGCGCCAACGATGGCCAGCAACAGCATCAGGAACAGTACGATCTGGCGATTGCGCAACGCCCATTCGGAAAGATTGAAGCCCATCGGGGATTACTCCTTGTCCGCCAGATTGACCACGCGGTTGGAGCGATCCACCGGGCGCACCTGCTGCCCGTCCAGAAGCACATGGACGCCGGCGGCCACCACCCAGTCGCTGGCGTTGAGCCCTTCGAGCACCGGCACGGTTTTCTCACCGAAGGCACCGACCCGCACCGGGGTCTTTTTCAGGGTGTTGTTGGCACTGACGACCCAGACGTAGGTCACGCCGTTTTCGGCGGTCAATGCCGACAGGGGCACCGACAACGGCACGGCCTCTGCGGTTTGCACGAACACGCGGGCACTCTGGCCGAGTTCGGCCGGGACCTTGCCACCGGTGAAGGCAATGCGCGCCGCGAAGGTGCGGGACTTCGGATCGGCGGACGGCGACAGTTCACGGATGCGCCCGGCGAAGCGCTGATCCGGTTGCGTCCACAGTTCCACCGAGACCGGCTGGCCGACCTTGAAACGTCCGAAGTTCTGCTCTGGCAAACTGATCAGCACTTCGCGCTCGCCGTCGGTGGCCAGGGTAAATACCGTCTGACCCGCTGCCACCACTTGCCCGACTTCCACTGCACGCTTGGCCACGACGCCGTCCTGAGGCGCACGCAATACGGCGTAGCTGGCCTGGTTGGTAGAGACGTTGAATTCGGCTTTGATCTGCTTCAGGCGCGCTTCGCCGGAGCGGTAGAGGTTTTCCGCGTTGTCGTACTGGGAGCGGCTGACCAGCTGACGCTCCATCAGCGTTTTATAGCGGTCGCGCTCGGCACGCACCATGTTCAGGTTGGCTTCGGCGGCGGCGACCTGGGCGCGGGTGGCTTCCAATTGCAGACGAACGTCCTGGGGATCGAGCTCGGCCAAGGGCTGATCGGCCTTGACCCGCTGCCCCTCTTCGACCAGTCGTCGGCTGACTTTGCCGCCGATGCGGAACGCCAGCTCGGGCTCGAAGCGCGCACGAACTTCGCCCGGATAGCTTTCCATTGCCTGCGTCGAGGGCTCTGGCTGGACCACCATGGCCGGGCGCACGCTGGTGGGCGGCGCTTCTTCATGACCGCACGCCGTCAACAGAAACGCCAGGCTGACTGGCAACGCGAGGGGCAAGGCATAGCGGAACATGGTGAAGGACCTTTCGCCAATGGTGCTTGGAATAATTATACTGACCAGTATGTTATTAATAGCAAACTCACCAGTCCAGTAATAAAAGCGCATATGCCGAACAATCTTTCAGCACCCAACGGCCCAGGCCGCCCCAAGGATCTGGCCAAGCGCCAGGCCATCCTGGACGCGGCGAAAACGCTGTTTCTGACCAAGGGATATGCCAACACCAGCATGGATGCTGTCGCGACGCAGGCCGGCGTGTCGAAGCTGACGGTCTACAGCCATTTCAACGACAAGGAGACGCTGTTCTCCGCCGCCGTGGTGGCCAAGTGCGAAGAGCAGTTGCCGACGCTGTTCTTTGAATTGCCGCAGGGGGTGGCGGTGGAAACCGTGCTGCTGAACATCGCCCGGGGCTTTCATCAGCTGATCAACAGCGACGAATCGGTGAACCTGCACCGTTTGATCATGGCCCTGGGCAGCCAGGACCCGAAACTGTCCCTGATCTTCTTCGAGGCCGGCCCGCAACGCATGCTCAACGGCATGGAGCGGTTGCTGGGTAAAGTCGATCAGAGTGGCGCGCTGAGCATCGACAAACCGCGCAATGCGGCGGAGCACTTCTTCTGCCTGCTCAAGGGCGCGGCGAATTTTCGCTTGCTGTATGGCTGTGGCGAGCCGCTGACCGAAGACGCGGCCGAGAGCCATGTGCGGGAGGTGGTGGGTTTGTTCATGCGGGCGTATCGGCCGGGTTCAGCCTAATCGATCCAGGCTGCAGGGTCTGGCGCCTTCGCGAGCAAGCCCGCTCCCACACTTGATCTGCGTCGTGCACCAATCAAATGTGGGAGCGGGCTTGCTCGCGAATGGGGCAACTCGGTCTTACGGCTTGAGCGCCCTCTTCGGATAAATGTCATACCGGCTGGACTTGCCATCCAGCGCATGGCTCGGCTTGGGCCCTTCGATGCACGGTGCCTTGCGCGGTCGCTTGACCACCACCCGGTGGCTGGCCAGCGCCAATGCCGCCTGGAGCAATGCCGGAGCATCCGGATCATCGCCCACCAGCGGCCGGAACAGGCGCATTTCCTTTTTCACCAGCGCGGTTTTCTCACGGTGCGGAAACATCGGGTCGAGGTAGATCACTTGCGGCGGCTCGCCTTCCCAGTTTTGCATCACCTCGATCGAATTGCCCTTGAGCAACCGCATGCGCGCCACGATCGGCGCCACGTCAAAGTCCTCCGCTGCTCTGGCCAGGCCATCCTCGAGCAGGGCACCGATCAACGGCTGACGCTCGACCAGGCTCATCTCGCACCCCAGGCTGGCCAGCACGAACGCATCCTTGCCCAGCCCCGCCGTGGCATCCAGCACCCGCGGACGAACGCCCTGGGCGATGCCAACGGCCTTGGCGATCATCTGCCCGCTGCCACCGCCGTACAACCGACGATGGGCTGCGCCGCCCTCGACGAAATCCACCCGCACCGGCCCCGGCGCGTCCGGACCCAGCTGTTGCAACTGCAGGCCCTGCTCGCCCACCTGCAAGGCAAACTCGCCCTCATCCACCTGCAACGGCAGGCCCAGGCGCTCGGCCCAGTGCTCGGCCTGTGGCTGAAAGGTCGCGTTCAAGGCCTCGACATGGATGCGGCAAGCCGCGGGCTGATCAATCATCGGAAAACACGCTCAAAAAATTAATGATCGGCAAAAACGGCCGATAACAAAACTAACGAGCATTTTGCCAGAGCTGAGCGTCGACCGAGAGAAATGTCAGACATTCAACCCACCATCACAGGTTTTATCTCGCCCTACGGCGACTACAACCTGCGAAACACCCAGGCACTGAGCGGCGTCAGCCACATCTGGCAGGATTTCTTTGCCCGAGCGCTGGCCGAACAGTCGGGTGAGGTGCTGCCTCAATCGCTGAACTTCCCACCGGTGGACCTGGAAAGCCCGGTCGAACCCACCGTCGGCAGCGACCTGCTGGCGCACATCGTTGCCC
>NZ_LYVP01000002.1 GCF_001984065.1 Pseudomonas sp. KK4 | reverse complement strand
TGATTGAACGCGTTGCCCTTGCGTTCATCGCGAGCAAGCTCGCTCCTACAGGGTAAGGCCTGTGCCAGAGCTGTATGAGCAAAATGGAATATGAAAGTGAATAAAAGATATTGTTCGGGAATATAAAATCCCGGTATTGTCCGCTTCACGCCAGCGATAGCACTTCACTGGCACACGTACTAATAGCCGTCGCCACAAGCGACCGTGATTTTCGATAAGGACACTGCATGAAAAAGGTTCTGTTGTTCACCGCACTGGCGGCTGCCCTGACCGCGGGCCTGGCCCAGGCTGGCGAGAAACTGGTGGTTGCGGCGACCCCGATTCCACACGCCGAGATTCTCGAACTGATCAAGCCAACCCTCGCCAAAGAAGGCGTGGACCTGGAGATCAAGGTGTTCACCGACTACGTTCAGCCGAACGTACAGGTTGCCGAAAAGCGCCTGGACGCCAACTACTTCCAGACCAAGCCGTACCTGGACAGCTTCAACAAAGGTAAAGGCACTAACCTGGAAACCGTGATCGGCGTTCACGTTGAACCGTTCGGTGGCTACTCGAGCAAGTACAAGTCTTTGGCTGAACTGCCAAACGGCGCGACCATCGCTCTGCCAAACGAAGGCAGCAACAGCGGCCGTGCACTGATCCTGCTGCAGAAGGCTGGCCTGATCGAGCTCAAAGATCCGACCAACGCCCTGTCCACTCCGAAAGACATCGCCAAGAACCCGCACAACTTCAAGTTCAAGGAACTCGAATCGGCCTTGCTGCCACGGGTTCTCAAAGAAGTCGACCTGGACCTGATCAACACCAACTACGCACTGGAAGCGGGCCTGAACCCGGCCAAAGATGCACTGGTGATCGAAGGCGCGGATTCGCCTTACGTGAACTTCCTGGTAGCCCGTCCGGACAACAAGGACAGCGCCGCCATCCAGAAACTGGCCAAAGCCCTGACCAGCCCGGAAGTGAAAGCGTTCATCGAGAAGAAGTACAGCGGCGCGGTGCTGCCAGCGTTCTGATTCTCCCGGTTAACTTCTTCAAGGTTACCAACGCCGACGGCTAGCAATAGCGTCGGCGTTTTTTTGTGCTCAGCAGTCCTGTCCTGCCCTGTCCTATGGCGAGCGAGCTTGCTCGCGCTGGGTTGCGAAGCAACCCTGAATCCTGCCCGCACGGTTCAACAGATGCACCGTACTAACCGCTGTTGCGACTGCTGCGCAGCCGAGCGGGAGCGAGCTCCCTCGCCACAAACGCATCGTCACACTCGGTTCAGCCTCCTCTCGCCTTCAACGCCCTGCGCAACGCCACGAGCCATTTCAGCAGGTCCTGCGGGTCCATCGGTTGCGGCACTTTCACGTCTGCCATTTTCTCTTCCTTGTGAGTGGTTGGCCGAGGAGTCTGGCCAAAAGCGGTTCGTCCTTGGAGGGGCAATCTGAAAAAAAGATCCGTCCTACGGGGCAAAGGAAAATAGTCGCCATCCGCTGCCTGCGCAAATGCCCGTAAGCCATTGGCGTTGGGGTTTGCAGCGATCCCGCTGCCGCTTTCGCGAGCAAGCCCGCTCCCACCTTTGAAATGCATTGCCCCGTGGGAGCGGGCTTGCTCGCGAAGCTTTTCCAGGCACCGCTCAATCCGGCCAATGCCACGCCGGCTCATCCAGCATCCGCTGCCCGACGATTCCGGTTTGCCCGAGGTCTTTTTCCAGCACGATGCAATTGCACTCCGGGTCTTGCTGAAGCGCCGAAATCAAGCGCCGCGCATGGGACACCACCCACACCTGGCACTGCGCCGACACGCGGATGATCAACCTGGCCAACGCTGGCAACAGGTCCGGATGCAGGCTGGTTTCCGGTTCGTTCAGCACCATCAGGGTCGGTGGCCGAGGGGTCAGCAGCGCCGCCACCAGCAGCAGATACCGCAGTGTCCCGTCCGACAGCTCTGCCGCCGACAAGGGCCGCAGCAAACCTTCCTGATAAAACTCGATGGCAAAGCGACCGCCCGTGAGCGGCTCGATGTGGAGCCGTGCACCGGGAAACGCGTCGCTGATCGCCGCCTGCAGGGCCTCGGGGTCGCCGATTTCGATGATGGTCTGCAACGCGGCTGCCAGATCACGGCCATCGTGGTGCAGCACCGGCGTGCGGGTGCCCAGTTGTGGTTGGCGCACCGGCGCATCGGCATCGCTGCGAAAGTGATCGTAGAAGCGCCAGCGGCGGATGAACTCGCGCATCTGCAACACTTCCGGCGAGGTGCGCAGGCTGCCGACCTGATCGAACAGGCTGTCGAAATTCGGCGTGTGCTGCGCCAGCACCTCCCAACTGCGACCGGACCGGGTGCGGATCATCGGGCCGTCGCGATCCACCAGCAGGCTGGCCGGGCGGTAGAACGGTCCGGACCAGATGCATTCCTTCTTGATTTCCGGGTCGAGGGAGAACGCCGACAGGCTCGGCTCGGGCAGCCCGAGGGAAATCGAGTAGCTGAAATCCTCCCCGGCAAAGCCCAGGCGCAGGCGTTTGACGCCTTGTCGAACCGTGGCCTGGACGGGCACTTCACCCTTGCGCATGCGCGCGCTGATCTGTTCCGGCCCTGCCCAGAAGGTCGAGTCCAGCCCACCCTCACGGGCCAGCGCATTGACCACGCCCCCTTGCGCCGTTTCCGCCAGCAGGCGCAGTGCCCGGTAAAGGTTGGATTTGCCGCTGCCATTGGGGCCGGTGATCAGATTCAGCCGGCCCAGCGGGATCACCAGTTTGTTGATCGAGCGGTAATTGGCCACCGCGAGGGTCTTGAGCATGGGGAGCATCCTGCCAGGAACTTTTCTTCGTCATCGAACACTGTAACCCCTGTAGGAGCGAGCATGCTCGCTCCTGCAGCGAATGCCCTCTGAGCACTTTATTTGACAGGGTCGGATGCACTCGTGGAACCCTGTTCTAAGCTGACAGACGTATCGCGCCCGTTAAACGCAAAGGAGTCTGCATGGCTGGTCCCGGATTGAAAATAGCCCTTGGCCTGAGCCTGTTGGCATTGCTGAGCGGCTGTGGTGAGAAGACACCGGCCGAGAAGGCTCGGCCGCGGGTTTTCGTTCAGCAAGTGAAGCTGACCGATTACGCCGCCAGCGTGACCCTGACCGGTGATGTGCAGGCGCGGGTCCAGACGGAGCTGTCGTTTCGCGTCGGCGGCAAGATCATCCAGCGTTCGGTGGATGTCGGGGATCGGGTGAGCGCCAAACAGGTATTGGCCCGGCTCGACCCCAAAGATCTGCAAACCAATCTCGACTCCGCCCAGGCCCAGGTCGTTGCTGAACAGGCCAAGGTCAAACAGAACGCCGCGTCTTTCATGCGCCAGCAAAAACTGCTGCCCAAGGGCTACACCAGCCAGAGCGAATACGATTCGGCACAGGCTGCCTTACGCAGCAGCGAGAGTTCGCTGGCGGCGGCCCAGGCGCAATTGGCCAATGCTCGGGAGCAATTGAGCTACACCGCGTTGATTGCCGAGGCCCCGGGTGTGATCACCGCGCGTCAGGCGGAAGTCGGTCAGGTGGTGCAGGCGACCGTGCCGATTTTCAGCCTGGCCCAGGACGGTGACCGCGACGCTGTGTTCAATGTGTACGAATCACTGCTGGCCGGGCCGCCCTCCGACAAATCCGTGGTGGTCAGCCTGCTGGACAACCCGGCGATCAAGACCACCGGCACCGTGCGGGAAATTACCCCGGCGGTCTCCGAGCAGACCGGCACGGTGCAGGTCAAGGTTACCCTCGATGGCTTGCCGCCCGGCATGCAGCTGGGTTCGGTGGTCAGCGCCACCGCCAATACCCGAGGCAAAGCCGCCGTGGAGTTGCCCTGGTCGGCGCTGACCAAAGACGTCAGCAAGCCCGCCGTGTGGCTGGTGGACGGGGAGGGCAAGGCATTCCTGCATCCTGTCACCGTCGGCCGCTACCTGACCGGCAGGGTCATCATCAGCGGCGGCCTGGTCGGTGGTGAAAAAGTCGTCATCGCCGGCGGCCAGTTATTGCATCCCGGCATGGCGGTAGAGATCGCCGAAAATACGTACAAGGATCTGGCCACGGGGGCTCAACCATGAGGCGTCTGTTGCTGATGTTTGTCGCTGTGGTGCTGGTGGCCTGTTCGAAAAAAGAACCACCGCCGGAGCCTGTGCGTCCGGTGCTGTCGACCGTGGTCCAGTCGTCGGGCGAGGAAAATCTCGGGCGTTTTGCCGGCAATATCCAGGCGCGTTACGAAAGCAATGTCGGGTTCCGGGTGCCCGGGCGCATTGCCAGCCGCGCCGTGGATGTCGGTGCCGAAGTTGAAAAAGGCGACCTGCTCGCCTCGCTCGACCCCACCGACCAGCAGAACCAGTTACGGTCCGCCCAGGGCAATCTGGCGAGCGTCCAGGCGCAGCTCATCAATGCCCAGGCCAGCGCCCGGCGGCAGCAGGCATTGTTCGATCGCGGTGTGGGCTCGCAGGCACAGCTGGACGCCGCGCAAACCGATCTGAAAACCACCCAGGCGTCCCTCGATCAGGCCCAGGCGGCGGTCAGTCAGGCCAAGGACCAGCTCAATTACGTCGAGTTGCGCGCCGACCACAAGTCGGTGGTGACCGCATGGAATGCCGAGGCCGGGCAGGTGGTCAGTGCCGGCCAGCAAGTGGTGACCCTGGCGCAACCGGACATCAAGGAAGCGGTGATCGATCTGCCGGACACCCTGGTCGATCAGTTGCCCGCCGATGTGGTGTTTCAAGTGGCTTTGCAGTTGAACCCGCAAGTCAACACCACGGCGGTGGTGCGGGAAATCGAGCCCCAGGCCGACAGCGCCACCCGCACTCGTCGCGCGCGCCTGACCCTGGCCGAGACACCCACGGCGTTTCGCCTGGGCACGGCGATCAGCGTGACCCTGAGCTCGGCCATCAAACCGCGCATCGAACTGCCGGTCAGTGCCCTGCAGGAGGTCGAAGGCAAAACTCGCATCTGGGTCGTCGATCCAAAGGCGCATACCGTGTCGCCACGGGATGTCCGGGTGGCCAGCCGCGGCTACAACAGTGTGGTGCTGGCCGACGGCGTCAAGAACGGCGAGCGTGTCGTCACCGCCGGTGTGAACAGCCTCAAACCGGGGCAGACAGTGAAAGTCGATGAGGGCAGCCCACAATGAAAGGGAGTTTCAACTTATCCGAATGGGCGCTCAAACATCAGTCGTTCGTCTGGTATCTGATGTTCGTCGCGTTGCTGATGGGCGTGTTTTCCTACCTGAACCTGGGGCGCGAAGAAGACCCTTCGTTCACCATCAAGACCATGGTGATCCAGACCCGCTGGCCGGGTGCGACCCAGGAAGAAACCCTCAAGCAGGTCACCGATCGCATCGAGAAAAAACTCGAAGAGCTCGACTCCCTCGACTACGTGAAAAGCTACACCCGCCCGGGCGAATCCACGGTCTATGTGTATTTGCGCGACACCACCAAAGCTCCGGACATCCCGGAAATCTGGTACCAGGTGCGCAAGAAGATCGGCGACATTCGCGGGCAATTTCCCCAGGGCATCCAGGGGCCGTCGTTCAACGACGAATTCGGTGACGTGTACGGCTCGGTCTACGCCTTTACCACCGACGGCTTGTCGATGCGCCAGTTGCGTGACTATGTCGAACAGGCCAGGGCCGAAATCCATGATGTGCCGGGGCTGGGCAAGATCGAAATGGTCGGCCAGCAGGACGAAGTCATCTACCTGAATTTCTCCACGCGCAAACTGGCGGCGCTGGGCATCGACGAAGGGCAGGTGGTGCAGAGCCTGCAAAAAGAAAACGCGATTACCCCGGCCGGGGTGATCGAGGCAGGTCCCGAGCGGATTTCCGTGCGCACCTCCGGGCAGTTCGCTTCGGAAAAGGACCTGGCCAACGTCAACCTGCGGCTCAACGATCGCTTCTATCGCCTGGCCGATATCGCCGACATCCAGCGCGGCTACGTCGACCCGACGACCCCGCAATTTCGCTTCAATGGCCAGCCAGCCATCGGTCTGGCCATCGCCATGCAGAAGGGCGGCAATATCCAGGTGTTCGGCAAGGCGCTGCACCAGCGCATGAGTGAGCTGACCGCCGATTTGCCGGTGGGTGTCGGTGTGCATAACGTGTCCGACCAGGCCGAGGTGGTGGAAGAGGCGGTGGGCGGCTTCACCAGTGCGCTGTTCGAAGCGGTGGTGATTGTACTGGTGGTGAGTTTCATCAGCCTCGGGGTGCGCGCAGGCCTGGTGGTGGCCTGCTCGATCCCGCTGGTGCTGGCCATGGTGTTCGTGTTCATGGAATACAGCGGCATCACCATGCAGCGCATTTCCCTCGGCGCGCTGATCATCGCTCTGGGCCTGTTGGTGGATGATGCGATGATCACCGTGGAGATGATGGTTTCACGCCTGGAGCTTGGGGAAACCAAGGAGCAGGCGGCGACTTTTGCCTATACCTCGACCGCATTCCCGATGCTGACGGGTACGCTGGTGACGGTCGCCGGCTTCGTGCCCATCGGCCTCAATGCCAGTTCTGCCGGCGAGTACACTTTCACCCTGTTCGCGGTGATCGCCGTGGCCATGCTGGTGTCGTGGATCGTTGCAGTGCTGTTCGCCCCGGTGATCGGCGTGCACATCCTCAGCACCCATATCAAAAAGCATTCGGCGGAGCCTGGGCGTATCGGCCGGGCGTTCAACGGCGGCCTGCTGTGGAGCATGCGCAATCGCTGGTGGGCCATCGGCATTACGGTGCTGCTGTTTGTGTTGTCGGTATTCGGCATGCGTTTTGTGCAGAACCAGTTCTTCCCGTCCTCGGATCGCCCGGAAATCCTGGTGGACCTGAACCTGCCGCAAAACGCCTCTATCGCGGAAACCCGCAAGGCCGTGGACAAGCTCGAAGCGACGCTCAAGGGTGACCCGGACATCGTGCGCTGGAGCACCTACATCGGCCAGGGTGCGATCCGTTTCTACCTGCCCCTGGACCAGCAATTGCAGAACCCGTACTACGCGCAACTGGTGATCGTCAGCAAGGATTTCGAGGCCCGCAAAGTGCTCAGCGATCGCCTGCGTGAACGCCTGCGCAAAGACTTCGTCGGCATCGGCAGCTACGTCCAGGCGCTGGAAATGGGGCCGCCGGTAGGGCGCCCGATCCAGTACCGGGTCAGTGGGGGCAACATCGATCAGGTGCGCAAGCACGCCATCGATCTGGCCACCGTACTGGACCAGAGTCCGCACATCGGCGAGATCATTTTCGACTGGAACGAGCCGGGCAAGGTGCTGCGCATCGACATCGCCCAGGACAAGGCGCGCCAGCTCGGGCTGTCGTCCGAGGACGTGGCGAACCTGATGAACAGCATCGTCAGCGGCTCGACCGTGACCCAGGTCGACGATGACATTTACCTGATCAATCTGGTAGGCCGTGCGGTGGACGCTGAACGGGGCACGCCGGAGACTTTGCAGAACCTGCAGATCACCACGCCGAGCGGCACGTCGATTCCGCTGCTGGCGTTCGCCACGGTGCGTTATGAACTGGAGCAGCCGCTGGTGTGGCGTCGCGACCGCAAGCCGACAGTGACCATCAAGGCTGCAACCCTGGGTGAGATTCAACCGACGGACCTGGTGACCCTGCTCAAGCCTGACATCGAGAAGTTCGCCGCCGCGTTGCCGGTGGGCTACAAGGTCGCCACCGGCGGTACAGTGGAGGAGAGCGGCAAGGCCCAGGGGCCGATCGCCAAAGTGGTGCCGCTGATGCTGTTCTTGATGGCGACCTTCCTGATGATCCAGTTGCACAGCGTGCAGAAGATGTTCCTGGTGGCCAGCGTGGCGCCGCTGGGCCTGATTGGCGTGGTGCTGGCGCTGGTGCCGACCGGCACGCCGATGGGCTTCGTGGCGATTCTGGGGATCCTGGCGCTGATCGGCATCATCATCCGCAACTCGGTGATCCTGGTGACCCAGATCGACGAGTTCGAGCGCGCAGGGTCGTCACCCTGGGATGCCGTGCTGGAAGCCACCGAACATCGTCGACGGCCGATTCTGCTGACGGCAGCGGCGGCCAGCCTGGGCATGATCCCGATTGCCCGGGAAGTGTTCTGGGGGCCGATGGCGTACGCGATGATTGGCGGGATTATCGTTGCGACCCTGCTGACGTTGCTGTTTTTGCCGGCACTGTATGTGGCCTGGTACAAGATTCGCGAGCCGCACAAAGAGGTGAAGTAAGGGCGAGCGCTGCGCGCTCATTCGCGAGCAAGCCCGCTCCCACAGGAGGAACGCGTTCCAAATGTGGGAGCGGGCTTGCTCGCGAAAGCGCCCGTGCAGGCACCGCTAAACCTTGCGCCAGACACTGGCCAGCCAAGGCTGCTGCTCGCGCGGCAGCCCCGCCGGGCGGTAGTAATGCTCCAGCTCCACAAACCCCGCCTCGGTCAACAACTGCTGCCACGCCGCAAGATCGTGATACGACCCATAGCGCGGCCCGTTCCAGCCTTCCTGATTTTCACCACGGGGGTTGGAACTGAACAACACGCCACCCGGTTTCAACGCCGCTCGCAGTTGCTTCAACACTCGCGGTAATTCCTGACGCGGAATGTGGAACAGCACCGCGTTGGCAAAAATCCCGTCGAAGCGTTCTGCTGGCAGATCAAGCTTCAGAAAGTCCTGATGCCACACCTCGCAACCGCTATCTGCGCGCGCCATCTGCGCAAATTTCTCCGCGCCGTCCAGGCCCACCGCCGTGTGCCCCATGCGGGTGAACGTCTGCAAGTCCCGGCCCGGGCCACAGCCGAAATCGAGAATCTCGAACGGCGCCTGGCCCTGGATGTGCCGCAGCAAGGCATCGATGTTCTGGCTCACATCGTGATCACGGGTGCCCTCGCGAAAGCCTTCGGCCACCGAGTTGTAATGGCCCAACGTGGTGGTTGTGATGTGTTCGAGGTCGGTGGGGGTTTGTTTCATGGTGGCTGCGCAGGCAATGGGGATTTGCCGAATATACGCCAACGGTTTCATGGCTGCTGCGCAGCCTTCGCGGGCCTTCAGGCGAACAGGCATTTGTGGCGAGGGAGCTTGCTCCCGTCCGATTGCGCAGCAATCGCAAAACCTGCGTGCGGATTTGCCCTAACCACCGCGTTTTGGGGCTGCTTCGCAGCCCAGCGGGAGCAAGCTCCCTCGCCACATTCAGCACTGCAATATCCAGCGGCTCAGCGTTTGTTCAGGCCCCTGGCCAACCGATCTCCGCCCAGCTGAATCACTGCGACCAAGGCCACCAGCAACACGATCACCGTCAACATGATCTGGCTGTCGAAGCGCTGGTAACCATACCGATAAGCAATGTCCCCCAGCCCACCGGCGCCAATGGCTCCGGCCATGGCCGATGAGTTGATCATGGTCACCAGGGTGATGGTGAACCCGCCGACAATCCCCGGCAGCGCTTCGGGCAACAGCACATGCCAAACGATATGCCCACGCCGGCACCCCATGGCCTGGGCCGCTTCGATCAAGCCGTGATCCACTTCGCGCAAACTCACTTCGGCAATCCGCGCAAAGAACGGCGTGGCCGCAATGGTCAGCGGCACCACGGCCGCCCACACGCCGTAGGTGGTGCCAACGATCAACCGAGTGAACGGAATCAGCGCCACCATCAAGATCAGAAACGGAATCGAACGAAACAGGTTCACGAACGCGCCCAGCGCCCGGTTCACTGCCGGGGCTTCGTAGATGCCGCCCTTGGAACTGGTGACCAGAATCACTGCCAGCGGAATCCCCGCCAGCAGCGCGATCAGCGACGACACGCCGACCATCAGGAAGGTGTCGATGAAACCTTGCAGCAAGCGATCAAACCACATAACCCAACACCTCCACTTGTTGCGCCCACTGGCTGGCGCGCTGGCACAGGTCTTCGGCGTCCAGCGGCGAGCCGGACACCGACAGCAGCAGTTGCCCCAGCGCGTGACCCTGAATCCGTTCCACGCCACCTTGCAGCAGACGCACCCGCCCACCGAGAGCGTTGAACAGGGCGGCGATGTCCGGTTCGTCCTGCGCGGCGCCGGTGAATTGCAGACGCAGCACCACGGCAGCGTCCGGGGACTGCGGGCGCGCCTGCAAGCGGCTTTGCAGCTCTGGCGGCAAGGCATGCTGCAACGGCGCGAGCAGGGTCTTGCTGACTTCATGCCGGGGGTTGCCGAACACTTCCCACACCGGCCCTTGCTCGACCACGCGACCGCGTTCGAGCACCACCACGCGATCACAGATCTCGCGGATCACCGCCATCTCGTGAGTGATCAGGACGATGGTCAAACCCAGGCGCTGATTGATCTCGCGCAGCAGGCCGAGGATCGATTGCGTGGTCTCCGGGTCCAGTGCCGACGTGGCTTCGTCGCACAGCAGAATCGCCGGGTCGTGAACCAGCGCACGGGCGATGCCGACGCGCTGTTTCTGGCCGCCGGACAGCTGCGCCGGGTAGGCCTTGTGCTTGGCTTGCAGGCCCACCAACTCGAGCAGCTCACGCACTTTGCGATCGCGCTGTTCCTTGGGCACGCCGGCGACTTTCAGCGGCAGTTCGACGTTCTGCCAAACGGTCTTGGCCGACATCAGGTTGAAGTGCTGGAAGATCATGCCGATGCGCCGACGCAGCGCCACCAGCCGATCCTCATCGAACTCGCCGATGTCCACCTGATCAATCAACACCCGGCCGCTGCTCGGTTGTTCGAGGCGGTTGATGGTGCGGATCAGCGACGACTTGCCGGCGCCGCTGCGGCCGATGATGCCGAACACTTCACCGCGTTGGATCGCCAGGTCGATGCCGTGCAGGGCCGCCACCGGACCTTGCTGGCCGTCGTAGGTTTTGCCCAGGTTGATGAAGCGCACGTGGGCGTGGTTCAGGTCTGGGTGCAGTTCAGTTCTGATCGCTTGTTGAGGCTCTGGAATCTCCAGTCGCAGTTGAGTCGCGGCCGTCATTTTCAGCTTTCCCAACCGGCTTGATAGAGCTTGCCGTGGGCCTTGTCCAGGGCGGCGCGAACGGCTGGCGAATGCTGGTAGATGTCGACGAACTTGATCAGGCGCGGGTCGGTTTTGCTCTTGGGCTGGATCACGAACTGAATCACGTATTCCTTGTGATCGAGGCCGTCGAACAGCAGCGCGGAGCCTGCATCGAAGGTCTTCGACAGGCGGATGTACGCCGGGTAGCCCTGGACCAGGTCGGCGTCGTCATAGGCGCGCACCAGTTGCACCGCTTCAACCTGCAGAATCTTGATTTTCTTCGGGTTGGCGATGATGTCCTCTTCGGTGGCCTTGTAGCCGACGCCGGGCTTGAGGGTGATCAGTCCGGCTTTGGCCAGCAGCTGCAAGCCACGGCCGCTGTTGATCGGGTCATTGGCGATGGCGACGCTGGCGCCTTCGGGCAACTCGTCGAAGCTTTTGTATTTCTTGGAGTAGAGGCCGACGTTGTTGATGATCCCCGGGGCGAACGGCACCAGGTCAAACCCGGACGCGGCCTTGGCGTTTTCCAGGAACGGGATGTGCTGGAAGTAGTTCACGTCGATGTCGCCCGCGGCGAGGCTGACGTTGGGCGCGATCCAGTCGGTGAACTCCACGAGTTCGACTTTCAGGCCTTGCTTGCCGGCCTCTTCCACCGCGGCTTCCAGTGGGATGGCGAAAGCGGCGGTGGTGCCGATTTTCAGCGGGGCGTCGGCGGCGAAGACTGCCGAACTGAAGAGGCCGAGGGCCAGGGCCAGTGCTTTGACTGGTTGCGAGAGAGCGTTCTTTTTCATGGGGAATATTTCCAGTCAGTGCAAAAAATACGTTGTGTTGGCGGGCCTCTTCGCGAGCAAGCCCGCTCCCACAGGGAAACGCGGTCTACTGTGGGAGCGGGCTTGCTCGCGAAGCTTTTAGCGTCGGTAAGCCGAGCCCGTATGTTGCTCAGGCAAATGCGCCCCTTCGCGGAACAGCTTTTCCCGCAGGCTGCCGTCGTCGTACGCAGTCTTGTACGACCCGCGACGCTGCAACTCGGGAATCACCTGTTCAATGAAATCCACATAGCTTTCCGGCGTGACGATGCGCGTCAGGTTGAAGCCGTCGAGGCCGGTTTCGGCGATCCAGGATTCCAGTTCGTCGGCCACTTGCGCAGGCGAGCCGACCACGGTGATGTAGCGACCACCGAGGGCGTGTTGATCGAGTAATTTGCGGCGTGTCCAGTCGTTGTTCTGCAGGTTCCTGGTGGCGGACTGGATGGCGTTGCTCTTGACGTACTGGATCGGTTCGTCGATGGCGTACTCGGAAAAATCGATCCCGGTGGACGCCGAAAAATGCGCCACGCCGGCTTCGGCGCTGGCGTAGCTCAGGTACTCGGCGTGTTTCTGCCAAGCCAGCTCCTCAGTGGCGCCGACAATCACGTTCAAGCCCATGAACACCTTGATGTCCTCGGGATTGCGCCCGGCGGAGGCGGCGCTGGCGCGAACCTTGTCCACCTGCACCTTGGTCGACGGCTTGTTCTGGCCGCTGATGAACACGCACTCGGCATGCCGCCCGGCGAACAGCAAGCCACGGTCGGAGCTGCCGGCCTGGAACAGCACCGGCGTGCGCTGTGGCGACGGTTCGCACAGGTGATATCCGTCCACCTGATAGAACTCACCCTTGTGCTCGACCTTGTGCACCTTGTCCGGCTGCGCATAGATCCGCCGCTGCGGATCGTTGAGCACCGCGCCGTTTTCCCAGCTGCCTTCCCAGAGTTTGTAGAGGACCTCCAGGTACTCATCGGCCTGGTCGTAACGACGGTCATGTTCGACCTGCTCGCTCAGGCCCATGGCCTTGGCGGCGCTGTCCAGATAACCGGTGACGATGTTCCAGCCCACCCGGCCGCGGCTCAGGTGATCGAGGGTCGACATGCGCCGGGCGAACAGATACGGCGGCTCATAGGTGAGGTTGGCGGTGAGGCCGAAGCCGAGGTTTTTCGTCACCGCCGCCATGGCCGACACCAGCAACAAGGGGTCGTTGACCGGCAGCTGGATCGATTCCTTCAGCGGCACATCCACCGAGTTCTGGTACACGTCGTACACGCCGACGATGTCAGCGATGAACAGGCCATCGAACAACCCGCGCTCCAGCAATTGCGCCAGTTCGGTCCAGTATTCGATCGTCTTGTACTGGGTCGAGGTGTCCCGTGGATGCGTCCACAGGCCATGGTTGATGTGGCCGATGCAGTTCATGTTGAACGCGTTGAGCAGGATTTTCTTTTTCGGCGCGGTCATCAGATGGTCCCCCGCAGTGGCGGGTTTTCATCATTGAGGTAGTAGTTGCCGACGGCGTGGTATTTCCAGCGCACAGGGTCGTGCAGGGTGTGCACCCGGGCGTTGCGCCAGTGGCGGTCCAGGCCATGTTCGCGCAGCGTCGCCTGGCTGCCGGCCAATTCGAACAGGGTGCTGCCGGCGGCCAGGGAGATTTCGGTGCTGATCGCCCGCGCTTCGGCAACGGCGATCGAGGCGGCGGCGACAGTCTCGGCATTGGTGTTGGCCTGGGCCTTGTCGAGAAATTCGCCGGCGCGTTCCAGCAGCGCTTCGGTGGCGTGCAGGCGAATGCTCAGGTGCCCGAAGCTCTTGAGGGTCAGCGGATCGTCGATGGCTTTTTCGTGGGTGGCGTCGATCCATGGCCGGGTCTTGGTGCGCACGAAGTGCAGGGCATCTTCGTAGGCGGCGCGGGCGATGCCGGTGTCGATGGCGGCGTGGAGAATCTGGGCCAGCGGGCCGACCGGGGTCGGGCGCTCGAAGGCGCTCTGGAACGGGATCACGTCTTCAGCGGCCACGAAGACGTCTTCGAACACCACCGAACCGCTGCCGGTGGTGCGCTGGCCGAAGCCGCTCCAGTCGTCGATCACGGTCAGGCCCTGGCTGTCATGAGGTACGAAGGCCAGTTGCTGCACGCCGTTTTCGTCGATCACCGAGGTGGGAATGCGCTGGGCGTAGATCGCGCCGGTGGCGTAGAACTTGCGGCCGTTGATGCGATAGCCGTCGCCGTCGCGGGTCAGGCGGGTGGTGCGGTCATGGGCGGTTTTGGTACCGAGTTCGGCCAGGGCATTGCCGAAGCGCTGCCCGGCCAATACTTCGGCGTACAGGCGTTTTTTCTGGTCTTCACTGCCGTTCACCCGCAGCACTTCCAGGGCATAAAAATGGTTCTGCGGAATTTGCCCCAGGGAGCCGTCGGCCTGGGCAATCAGCGCGATGACTTTGGCCAGGGTGACGTTGGACACGCCGGCGCCGCCGTATTCTTTGGGCACGCTGATGCCCCACAGGCCCGAGCGGGAAAACACTTCCAGCTCCGGGTGTGGCAGGCGGCGTTCGCGGTCGCGCTGGGCGCTGTCACGTTTGAAATCGTCAGCCAGGTCACTGGCAACGACCAAGGCTTGCTCATCGCTGGTGATGACCGCGACGTGGTGAGAAAGAGTCATGAGTTTCTCCAGATGTCTGGTCGTTAAATCCAGGAATGGCGAGCGGGGAGCGTGCCGTTGAGGTGATAGGCGCCGACCGCGTGGTATTTCCAGCGCACCGGGTCGTGCAGGGTGTGCACCCGAGCGTTGCGCCAGTGGCGGTCGAGGTTGAATTCGGCGAGGGTGGCGCGGCTGCCGGCCAGTTCGAACAGTTTTTCGCTGGCCAGCAACGAGATCTCGGTGGTCAGCACTTTGGCTTCGGCCACGGCAATGGAAGCGCGAGCGGCGGACTCGGCGGTGAGCGGCGCGGCACTGACCTGGTCGAGCACTTGCCCGGCCTTGCGCAGCAGGGCTTCGGCGGCATGCAGTTCGATCTTCAGTCTGCCGATGTCGGCGATCACGTAGAGGTCATCGCTGGCCCGTTCGACGTTGGCGTCGACCCACGGCCGGGCACGGGTTTTGACGAATTCGATGGCGTCGTCGAGGGCGCCACGGGCGATGCCGGCGTCGATGGCCGCTTGAATCAGCTGCGAGACGGCGCCCTGGGTATTGGGCTGTTCGTTGATCTTCCAGTTGTCCACCACCAGCTCGGCGTCGACCCGCACGTTGTTCAGCAAAATGGTGCCGCTGGCGGTGGTGCGCTGGCCGAAGCCCGACCAGTCATCGACGATGCGCAGCCCCGGCGTGCCGCGACGGACAAAGGCCAGTACTTGCTTGCCGTCGTCGTTGAGCGCCTTGACCGCGACCCAATGGGCGAACAGCGCGCCGGTGGAATAGAACTTCTGGCCGTTGAGGACAAAGCCGTCGCCGTCGGCGGTGATGCGTGCCTTGAGCTCCAGGGTGTTTTTTACGCCGCGCTCCGGCCCGGCGTTACCGATGCGCCAGCCTTCGAGCACACTTTTGAACAGCTGCTTTTTCTGCGCTTCGGTTGCGCTGCCCAGCACCAGGTTGAGGATGCCGAACTGGTTCTGCGGGATCTGTCCGAGGGCCGGGTCTGCTGCGGAAATGATCGCGAAGACTTCGGCGAGGGTGACGAAGGAAACCTGCGGCCCACCGTACTCGCGCGGGATGGCAATGCTGCCAAGACCGCTGCGGGTGAACTGTTCGATTTCCGACCATGGCAGCTTGCGCTGCTGGTCACGCTTGGCCGCTTGCAGGCGAGCGGCTTGCGCCAGCTCATGGGCGGCCTTGATGGCTTGTGCGTCGTTGCGCAGCACTTGTGCGGGCAACAACAAGGGGGCGATATCCAGATCACTCTGGGCGATTGCATCTGCCAGACTGGACATCAGTGCCGCTCCCTGGCTGCACGCAATGCCCTGGCGATCTGCACTGGGGTGATTGTGTTCCGGACCATACCTACCTCACATCTTATGGAAGCGCCGCGGTGCGGCGAACGAAAACAAGAATGTCCGGTGGTCCGGTGTATATACCCTAAGCGTTTATAAATAAGTTATGAACTAACTTTTAGGAATATACATAGAAGATCAAAAGATCGCAGCCTTGGGCAGCGCCTACATTGGAATGCGTTCCCCTGCAGGGGCTGCCGAAGGCTGCGATCTCTTGATTTTTAATGGTTGGCAATACCAATCCTCAACGTCCGCGCCGGTGCCCATTGGGAGTTGTTGCCGACCCGGTCGAGGATGCAGTAGGTCACTTCCAGGCGCAGGTCCTCACCCGCTTCACAGATGACCGCTGGCGGCACCCAGAGCGCAATCGGCTGGCCAACCTGCTCGGCTTTGAGCGGGGGCAGGTCCATGCGCACATCGCCCCAGCGCAGGGTGATTTCGTCGCCCTCGGCCATGTTGAGGTACGGCTCGATGGCCAGCGGCACGCCGCGCTGCACCTGTCTCGGGTTGATCCCTCGGCGGCGGATGGTGACCGGCAGGCTCACCGGCGCCAGGTACTGATTGTCTTCGCCGGCATGGGGTGAAATCGGGCTTCCAGGGCAATCGAGCTTGACCTGCACCCGGGTCGCCAGCGACAGCATCGGGCGGCTGCCCACCTGCATCACTCGATAGTGAATCCAGGGTGCGCCGCTGACGATGAAACTCTCCGGCACCCGCAGGCTAAGGGTGTGGCCAACGTCTTGCTCGGTCAGCACCCGGGAAGCGACGAACTGGCTGTCCCAGAACAATTCGATCAGGTCGCCGGCGTCCATGCCGGCGTACGGCGCCACGTCGATCAGCAGGTTGGCCGCCGCGAGGATATTCACCCCCGCCTTGTTGGTTTGCGCCAGGGTGGGCGGTGCCAGGGACGGGATGCGTGAGATGCAGTTCATGGTTCTCTCTCCTTGAGATAGTGCAGCGAAATCCATTTCTGAAACGGGTGGGAAGTTTGACGCGAGACCTATTCATTACCTCGGTTAAATAATGAATGGGGTTGTAGTGGGGGTAGATAAGAGTGTGGTTTGGTGGGAGTCAATAGAGCGGGTTAGTTGAGCTCGCTATTTGAGATTAATCAGAATGCTCCTACGCACTGAGGTCAATAAACGCTGCGGTGATTATCAAAGCTTCTGTAGGAGCGAGCTTGCTCGCGATGGACTTGAATACGCCGTGGTGTGTCAGCAGGCCCGCGTAATCGTTTGCCGGCATCGCGAGCGAGCTCGCTCCTACAGTGGCGAGTGTTTGTTGGGAAGATTGCGCAGGGGTAACTTCCATCCATGGAAGTTGGGGGTTCTACAGGGGATGTTTCAAACGTGTGAGTGACTTAGAAACTTGCTGAGAAACTGTTTTGTCCGTTCTTCTTTCGGGTTGGCAAACAGCGCTTTCGCTTCGCCTTGTTCAACAATCACACCCTTGTCGAAGAACACCACCCGATTGGCCACGTCACGAGCAAAAGCCATCTCATGGGTCACGATGACCATGGTCCGGTTTTCCTGTGCCAGGCCGCGAATGGTCGCCAGCACTTCGCCCACCAGTTCCGGGTCCAGGGCTGAGGTTGGTTCGTCGAACAGGATCACTTCCGGTTCCATCGCCAGCGCGCGGGCGATCGCCACGCGTTGTTGCTGGCCGCCCGAGAGGCGGCGCGGGTAAGCGTCTTCCTTGCCCGCCAGGCCGACCTTGGCCAACAGTTTTTTACCCAGGGCAACGGCGTCGGCGTGCGGGACCTTCTTGACGATGATCGGGCCTTCGATGACGTTTTCCAGGGCGGTGCGATGGGGGAACAGGTTGAAGCTCTGGAACACGAAGCCCACGTGCTGGCGCAAGCGGCGCACCAGGCTCTGCTGCTGGTTCAGGGGACGGCTGGTATCGATCTCGATATCGCCGACCTTGATCCGGCCGCTGGTGGGTTCTTCGAGGAAGTTCAGGCAGCGCAGGAAGGTGGTCTTGCCCGAGCCACTGGGCCCGATGATCGCCACCACTTCGCCTTCCTTCACTTGCAGATCGATGCCGTTGAGCACGACCTGACCCTTGAACTGCTTTGTCAGTTTTTCCACGACAATCATGGGGTCAGGACTCCTGATCGTGCCGATTGACCCGAACTTCCAACCGGTTCTGCAGGTGCGAAAGCACCGTGGCCAGAATCCAGTAAATCAGCGCGGCGGCAAGGTACATAGTGAAGACTTCGAAGGTCCTGGCGGTGATCAGCTGTGCCTGACGGAACAGCTCCGGCACCTGAATGGTGGCCGCCAGCGCGGTGTCCTTGACCAGCGAAATGAAGCTGTTGCCCAGTGGCGGCAATGCGGTGCGCATCGCCTGCGGAATGATGGCCCGGCGCAGGGTCTGCGCACGGGTCATGCCGATACTGGCAGCCGCTTCCCATTGGCCACGTTCGATGGAGCTGATCGCGGCACGCAGGATTTCACAGGCATAGGCGGCCATGTTCAGCGAGAAGCCGATCAGGGCCGCCGGCAGCGGATCGAGTTCCAGACCCATTTGCGGCAAGCCGTAATAGATCACGAACAGTTGCACCAGCAACGGCGTGCCGCGAAAGAACGACACGTAGATGCGGGCGATCCAGCTCACCAGTTTGAAGCGCGACAGGCGCATGAGCGCCAGGCCGAACCCCATCACCAGGCCAAAGAACATGCCGCCCAGGCTCAGGATCACTGTGTAGTACGCGCCCTTGAGCAGAAAGGGCGCGGAATCCAGTGCGAGTTGAAAAGCTTCTTCCATTATTGAGTGACGTCAGCGCTGAAGTATTTTTCCGAAAGCTTTTTCAGCGTGCCGTCGGCGCGCAGCTTGTCGATTGCCTTGTTCACCGCAGCCAGCAGTTCTGGCTCGCCTTTGCGCAGGGCGATACCGGCTTCCTGGCGGGAGAACGCGTCGCCGGCGGCAACGGTGTCCTTGGCCTTCTTGGCGTATTCCAGTGCGGCGAGGCGGTCGATCAGGATGGCGTCGATGCGGCCGACGCGCAGGTCCTGGAACTTGGTCGGATCATCGTCGTAGGTCTTGATGATGGCTTTAGGCTGATTGTCCTTGAGCCATTGTTCGTAGTTGGTGCCCAGGCCTACACCGACTTTCTTGCCGGCCAGGTCATCGGCGGACTTGATGGTGTCCTTGTTCTTGTTCAGCACCAGCGCCTGGATACCGGAAACGGTGTACGGCTCGGAGAAGTCATACTTTTTCTTGCGTTCTTCGGAGATGGTCACCTGGTTGATCACCGCGTCCAGACGCTTGGATTCCAGTGCCGCGAGGATGCCGTCCCATTTGGTCGGCTGCAGCTTGACCTTCACGCCCAGCTCTTTGGCCAGGGCTTCGGAGAATTCGACTTCGAAACCGGCCAGTTTGCCGTCGGCATCGACGAAGCTGAACGGCGGGTAAGTGCCTTCAAGGCCAACGTTGATCACGCCGGCATCCTTGATTTTTTGCAGCTGCTCACCGGCAACCGCCTGGCCGATCAGGCCGGCGCTCAGTGCCAGGCCCAGCGAACCCACCAGCAGATTTCGACGTAGTGCGGAAAAATTCATGACTAGCCCCTGTGTTTTCTTATGGAAAATGCGTTTGGAAAGGTTGGCGAAATCGGGAATTGGATGACAGCGATATCCTGCCTTAAAGCAGCGTATGCGTCTCTCGGGAAATGCGCCTTCAGTATGACTATATGGTGGCGTTTTTAGATTAGAAAATAATAAATTATCTTCTGCTTATTCAATTTATGAATAAAAGAGCTTCCTCTGTAAGAGCGAGCATGCTCGCGATGGGCGACAAGACACCGCGGGGTGTCAGGCTCCCAGCGTTATCGTTCACGACCATCGCGAGCGTGCTCGCTCCTACAGGGGAGGGGCGGTTTACAGGAAATCTTTGTAGGCGAACAACGCCGGGGCGCCGCCGGTGTGCAGGAAGATGATCGGGCCCTCGTCGAAGCGCGAACGTCCGATGCCGTCCAGCAACCCGGCCATGGCCTTGCCGGTGTAGACCGGGTCGAGCAACAGGCCTTCCTGACTCGCCACCAGTTTCACCGCCGCCAGCGTGCCGGCATTCGGCTCGCCGTAGCGCGGCGCGAAGTACTCGTCCCACAACTCGACCTTGAAACTCTCCGGCAAGGCCACGCCCAGCAGTTCGGCGGTGCGCTCGGCCAGTCCCTGCACCTTCGGAAACTGATCTTCTTCGCTGCGCGAGACCGTAACGCCGATCACCGGCAGGTCCGGCAGCGCCTCGTTCAGTGCCAGCGCCAGGCCGCTGTGGGTCCCGGCGCTGCCGGAGGCGAGGACCACGGCGGCGAAATTCAGGCCGGTGTCCTTGATCTGCTCGGCCAGTTCCAGGCCAGCGCGCACGTAACCCAGCGCGCCCAAGGCATTGGAGCCGCCGATGGGCACCAGATAGGGCTTTTTGCCGTTGTTGCGCAGACGCGCCGCCAGGGCCTGCAATTGCTCGTCGGCGTTGTCGAGGTTCTCGACCAGCTCGACCTTGGCATCGAACAGGTCCAGCAACAGCCGGTTGCCGTTGCCGATATAGTTGGCGTCGTCGGTGCCCAGCGGGTTTTCCAGCAACGCGATACAGCCCAGGCCGAGTTGTGCGGCAATGGCCGCGGTCTGACGCACATGGTTCGATTGCAGCGCGCCGGCGGTAATCAAGGTGTCGGCACCCTGGGCCAAGGCATCGGCGGCCAGGTATTCGAGTTTGCGCAGCTTGTTGCCGCCCATGGCGAGTGGGGTCAGGTCATCGCGTTTGACGTAGACGTCGCGCCCCAGCCAGGTCGACAGGCGTTCGAGTTTTTCCAGGGGAGTGGGCTGACCGAGCAGGTCGAGGCGGTTAAAGCGGGCAAGCTGTTGTTTGATGATCATGATTCCGTACTGGCGGTGGAAGATCTCAGGACTATAGGCACGCCCTCAGGCACGGGCAACCGCCAATCGCTTATAGCCAAAGGTGCTGACCACAGCACAATCGGTTCTTAATTTGCGCCGCAGGCCTTGCCGTAAAGTAATCGCCGTCAGCGCGGCCAGACAGTCCGGTCGCCCGTGAGGAGTTTTTACCGTGAGTGAGCGTTCCAGCCATTGGCAATTGCAGACCATCGTCAGCCAGCTGCGCACCGCACGTGATCAGTGGCGTGCGCAAAACGGCCGCGCCAGCACCGAGCAGGGCGGTCGCGAGCTGCCGTCCCGGGCGGCGATGGCGGAGATTCTCGAAGCGCTGTGCGGGGCGCTGTTCCCGATGCGTCTAGGGCCGGTGGACCTGCGTGAGGAAAGCGAAGACTTCTACGTCGGCCACACCCTGGACGTAGCGCTCAATGCCTTGCTGGCCCAGGCACGCCTGGAGCTGCGTTACGCCGCGCGTCATAGCGCCCAGGCCGATAACGAGATCGAAGCCCGCACGATCCAGATCATTCAGGATTTCGCCCTCGCGCTGCCAGGGTTGCGCAGCCTGCTGGATACCGATGTGCTGGCGGCCTATCACGGTGACCCGGCGGCGCGCAGCGTCGATGAGGTGCTGCTGTGCTACCCGGGGATTCTGGCGGTGATTCATCATCGTTTGGCCCATCATCTGTACCGCGCCGGGCTGCCGTTGCTGGCGCGGATCAGCGCGGAAATCGCCCACTCGGCCACCGGCATCGACATCCACCCGGGTGCGCAGATCGGCCGCAGTTTCTTCATCGATCACGGGACCGGCGTGGTGATCGGCGAGACAGCGATCATTGGCGAGCGGGTGCGGATTTATCAGGCGGTGACTTTGGGCGCCAAGCGCTTCCCGGCGGACGAAGACGGCCAGTTGCAGAAGGGCCAGCCGCGCCATCCGATTGTCGAGGACGACGTGGTGATCTACGCCGGCGCGACCATTCTGGGGCGGATCACCATCGGCAAGGGCTCGACCATCGGCGGCAACGTCTGGCTGACCCGCAGCGTGCCGGCGGGCAGCAACCTGACCCAGGCCAATCTGCAGCTGGATGACGGAGCGCAGAAGTAAACCCGGGTCTACAGCGCTTTTGTGGTGAGGGGATTTATCCCCGCTCTGTTGCGCAGCAACCGCACCATAAACCCCACCCGATCTATCTAGAGTGACTCTGCCTTTTTGGGGCCGCTTCGCGGCCCAACGGGGATAAATCCCCTCGCCACAAAGCGACCGCCCAGCCCTGCGATTAGTCCTTAGCACGCTATCCATGTTTAAATTGAACGCTCATTCAAGTTAAACCGGTGGTTCGCCGCCCGCTCACAACAGGAGGCTTGCCTTTGCTGAGTCCGATTTCCACAGCCACGTTTTCCCCCTTCGAGGTGCACCGTACATGAGTGCATCGTCCCTCCCGCCAAGCGGCCTGGTCCGCATGAATCCCCCGGTTTTCTGGTTCTCCGCGAGCTTCATCCTACTGTTCGGCGTCGTTGTCATCGCCATGCCGGAACAGGCGGGTGCCTGGTTGCTGGCGGCGCAAAACTGGGCGGCCAACACTGTTGGCTGGTACTACATGCTGGCGATGACCCTGTATCTGGTCTTCGTGGTGGTCACCGCGTTATCGGGCTACGGCAAGATCAAACTCGGTGCCGACCACGACGAGCCCGAATTCAGTTACCTGTCCTGGGCCGGCATGCTGTTCGCCGCGGGCATCAGCATCACCCTGTTTTTCTTCTGCGTGTCCGAACCCCTGACCCACATGCTGCAACCGCCCCAGGGCGAGGCGGGCACGGCGGATGCGGCGCGTCAGGCGATGCAGATTCTGTTCCTGCACTGGGGCCTGCATGGCTGGGGCGTGTTCGCCTTCGTCGGCATGGCCCTGGCTTATTTCGCCTATCGGCACAACCTGCCGCTGGCCCTGCGCTCGGCGCTGTACCCGCTGATCGGCAAGCGCATCAACGGCCCCATCGGTTACGCGGTGGATGGCTTCGGCATCATCGCCACGGTGTTCGGTCTCGGTGCCGACATGGGCTTTGGCGTGCTGCACCTCAACTCGGGGCTGGACTACCTGTTTGGCATTGCGCACACGCAGTGGATTCAGGTCGGCCTGATCACCCTGATGATGGGCGCGGCGATCATCGTTGCGGTCTCCGGCGTCGATAAAGGCGTGCGGGTGATGTCCGACATCAACATGCTGCTGGCCTGCGCGCTGCTGCTGTTTGTGTTGTTCGCCGGGCCCACGCAGCACCTGCTCAATACCCTGATCCAGAACATCGGTGATTACCTCGGCGCCTTGCCGATGAAGAGCTTCGACCTGTACGCCTACGACAAACCCAGCGACTGGCTGGGCGGCTGGACAGTGTTCTATTGGGCCTGGTGGATTGCATGGTCGCCGTTCGTGGGCCTGTTCATCGCACGGATTTCCCGTGGCCGGACTATCCGCGAATTCGTCTTCGGCGTGCTGCTGATTCCGTTGGGTTTCACCCTGGCGTGGATGTCGATTTTCGGTAACAGCGCCATCGACCAGGTGCTCAATCACGGCATGTCGGCGCTGGGCATGTCGGCCCTCGATAACCCATCGATGACCCTGTACCTGTTGCTGGAAACCTACCCGTGGAGCAAAACCGTCATCGCGGTCACGGTGTTCATCAGCTTCGTGTTCTTTGTCACTTCGGCCGACTCCGGCACCGTGGTGTTGTCGACGCTGTCGGCCAAGGGCGGCAACCCCGATGAGGACGGGCCGAAATGGCTGCGGGTGTTCTGGGGGGCGATGACTGCATTGGTGACCAGTGCGCTGCTGTTTTCCGGGAGCATCGATGCGCTGAAGTCGGCGGTGGTGCTGACGTCGTTGCCGTTCTCGCTGATTTTGCTGTTGATGATGTGGGGCCTGCACAAGGCGTTCTATCTGGAGTCGCAAAAGAAGATTGCGCAGATGCATTCGCTGGCCCCGGTGCCGGGCGCGCGGCGCGGCGGTTGGCGTCAGCGCTTGAGCCAGGCGGTGCATTTTCCATCGCGGGACGAGGTGTATCGTTTCCTCGATTCGACGGTGCGTCCGGCGATCGAGGAGGTATCAGCGGTGTTCAGCGAGAAGGGCCTGCGGGTCATCACCCACCCGGAACCGGTCAACGACAGCGTCAGCCTGGAGATCGGCCACGGCGATCAGCATCCGTTCATCTATCAGGTGCAGATGCGCGGCTACTTCACGCCGTCGTTCGCCCGGGGTGGCATGGGTTCCAAGGAGCTCAACAACCGGCGCTACTACCGGGCCGAAGTGCATTTGAGCGAGGGCAGTCAGGATTACGACCTGGTGGGTTACAGCAAGGAGCAGGTGATCAACGACATCCTCGACCAGTACGAGCGGCACATGCAGTTTTTGCATCTGGTGCGTTGATCGCGGTCAGCCTTCGCTGGTCAGCACCATGAACAACACCAGCGCCGCCACCGGCACCCCGAACACGGCGCTGCCCACCGCCAGTTCGGTGCTCAATGGCTGGCCGGCATGCACCATGCCGACCGCGCCGTTGATCAGGGTCAGCGCCAGCCACAGCACGATGAAGCTGTAGGCCAGGGTCTGGCGGCTGAAGCCGATGCGCTCGCCGATGTAGAGCATCAGCGCCAGCAGGATCAGGCCAAAGGTGATGATGATGGTGCTGTGCATGGATTGTGTTCCCTGTGGGAGCGAGCCTGCTCGCGAAGGATTCACCTCGGTGTCAGAGTCAGCATAGTTAAACCAGCCCACCATTGACCCGCAGAATCTGCCCATTGACCCAGGCCGAGTCCGGCCCGACCAGAAAGGCCACGACGCGGGAAATGTCTTCCGGCTGACCGAGGCGCTCCAGCGGCGCCATCCTGGCGAATTGCTGGATCTGCTCCTCGCTCTTGCCATGCAGAAACAGATCGGTCGCCACCGGCCCCGGCGCCACCGCGTTGACCGTGATGTTGCGCCCGCGCATTTCCTTGGCGAACACCTGGGTCAGGGATTCCACTGCGGCCTTGCTGGCGATATACACCGCATAACCCGGCAGGTTCAGCCCGACGGTGCTGCTGGAAAAATTGATGATGCGCCCGCCCGCGTTCATACGGCTAGCGGCTTCACGCATGGTGTTGAACGTGCCGCGCGCGTGAATGTTGAAGTTTTGCTCGAACAACTCGTCGCTGTGCTGCGCCAACGGCATGACCTTGAGGATGCCGGCGTTGTTCACCAGCACATCGACCTTGCCCAATTGCGCTTCGGTGTCGTCGAACATCCGCCTCACATCCTCGGCACTGGCCACGTCCGCTTTGATCGCTATGGCCTGATGACCGGCCTGACGCAGTTCCACCACCCGTTTCGAGGCCTCACTGGCGCTGCTGGCGTAGTTGATGGCGACGGCGAAACCTTCACTGGCCAGTTGTTTGGCGATGACCGCGCCAATGCCGCGGGAGGCGCCGGTGATGAGGGCTACTTTGGACGTCATGGTGGTGATTCCTGCTCAATTGGGTGTGAAGCCAATCTCACATGTTTACCCAAGTCGATAAATGCACCAGAGTTGCCTTGACTGTTCAAGAATCGCCAACAATCGAGCATCAGGAGTCCAGCGTGGACCAAGTCAAAGCGATGAAGGTATTCGTACGCATCTACGAGCGCAGCAGCTTCACCCTGGCCGCTGAAGACCTGAACCTGCCACGCGCGACGCTGACCCACACCCTCAACCAGTTCGAAGCCTGGCTCGGTACACGTTTACTGGAGCGCAGCACGCGTAAGGTGCGTCCTACCCTCGATGGCGAGGCGTACTACCTGCGCTGTGTGCAACTGCTGGCGGAACTGGAAGAGGCAGAACTGGCGTTTCGCAGCGTCGCGCCTAAAGGGCGGCTGCGGGTGGACCTTCACGGCACGCTCGCCCGGCATTTCGTGATTCCGGCACTGCCGACATTCATGGCCCGCTATCCCGACATCGAACTGTCCATCAGTGAGGCCGACCGCCTGGTCGACCTGATCACCGAAGGCGTTGACTGCGTGCTGCGCGCCGGCACCCTGAGCGACTCCGCGCTGATCGGCAAACGCGTCGCCAACCTGCGCCAGATCACCTGCGCCAGTCCCGCCTACCTGCGTCAATACGGCGAACCGAACAACCTCGACGACCTCAAACACCACCGCGCCGTGAACTACGTTTCGCGCACCACGGCCAAGCAGTTTCCGTTCGAATTCATGGTGAATGGCGAACTCAAGGAAATACCCATTGAGGGCGCCATTTCCGTGTTCGGCGCAGAAATCTACGCCGCCTCGGCCATCGCCGGCCTGGGCCTGATCCAGTGCCCGCACTACCGAATGGAAATGCAAATCGCCCAGGGCCTGATCAAGGAAATCCTCCCCGACACCCCACCGCCCCCGATGCCGGTATCGGTGCTGTACCCGCACAACCGACACATGTCGCCACGGGTTCGGGTGTTTGTGGATTGGTTGGGGGAGGTGTTTGCGGGGGCCAAATGAACCGCAAAAGATCGCAGCCTTCGGCAGCTCCTACATTGGAATGCGTACCCCTGTAGGAGCTGCCGAAGGCTGCGATCTTTGCAAGATGTTTAAGGCCTGAGTCCATTTCGTTTCTCTGCCGTACAGTCCGAGTTCGCTCATTTGACTCATGAGAAGGACTAGCCGAAATGAAAATCCCGGTTGTTTTGCACAAGGATGCCGACTCGGACTACGGAGTGATTGTCCCCGACGTTCCAGGCTGTTTCTCCGCAGGTTGCACGGTGAAACAGGCGCTCTGTAGCGTGAAGGAGGCGCTATCCCTGCATTACGAGGGACTGGTTGCCGATGGCGATCCATTGCCGCAAGTGCGCGACATCGACGCTCACCTTGATAATCCCGAGTACGCCGATGGTGTGTGGGCGGTAGTGGAATTGAACGCCATGCCTTATTTCGGCAAATCGTTGACGTCTAAAACCACGCCTTAAAGGCGCCACATCGCTCAAGCACTCTCCCGCTCAATCACCCGACACTCCAGCAGATTCAGACGCTTCACCTCACCCTCAACCGGCAACACACCCAGACTTTCCAGCACTCGGGTGGCGGCGAGCACGCCGATTTCAAGGGCCGGGGGTTTGATGGTGCTCAGGCTGGGCAGGAGCATTTCGGCGAAGGGGTAGTCGCCGAAGCCGAGCACTGCGCAGTCTTCGGGGATGTTCAGGCCGGCGCGTTGCCCGGCCAGCAGGCCGCCGGCGGCGAGGTTGTCGTTGGCGAAGATGATGGCGTCGGGGCGGGGGGAGGTGTTCATCAAGGCTTGCATCGCTTGCTTGCCGGCCTCGAACGGTGCGCTGTCGGGGTCCGGGGCGAATACCCAGGGCTCAAGTCCCAACTCCCGTACGGTGGTCGCATAGCCGTCGCGCCGCTCCAGCGCACTGAAGTCTCCCGGCGCGCTGTTCTGCACGAAGGCGATGCGCCGATAACCTTTGCCGTGCAGATAGCGGGCGGCGGTCACGCCGACTTCAAAGTGCGAAAAACCGATCTGCAGAGGCTCGCGATCGGGTTGGTAATCCCAGGTTTCGATCACCGGGATGTCCGCCTCGGCGATCATCTTTTCGGTGCCGGCGCTGTGGAAGTGGCTGGTCAACACCAGCGCTGCCGGGGACCAGCCGAGAAAGGCCCGCACGGCGCTTTCTTCCTGGGTCGCATCGAAGTAACTCGATGCCAGCAACAGTTGATAGCCGTGGCGACTGAGGGTGTCGCTGAAGCCCTGGATGGTGTTGGCGAAGATCGGGCCCGAGATGTTGGGGATCACCATGCCGACGATCTTGCCACGGGCAGACGCCAGGCCACCGGCCACCAGGTTTGGCACGTAACACAGTGCGGTTACCACCGTCGCGATGCGCTCGCGCAATTCCTCGGACACCTGCTCCGGCTGATTGAAATAGCGCGACACGGTGATCGCTGACACGCCGGCCTGCCGAGCCACGGTATTGAGCGTCACACGGCCGGCGCCACGGCGTTTGCGGGGCTTGTCTTCAGTCAACGGTCGATCCCTCAACTAAACCAAAAAGCATATAAACGTAATTTTTCAGTATTGGACGGTCTATGTGCTGCTTGCCAATACTGGTGATGTTAGCGCTAACAAGGCGCGCTGTCTGCTACTCGCTCAAGCGAATGCCCAAGACAACTCACAGGCGCTGTCGTCGCAGAACGGCAGTGGTTCAGGGCCACTTTCGAACGGGCAAACCATGTACTTCATTTCTGGGGAATCACGAACACTGGCGCAATTGATTCGCGCCGCCACACCACGCCGGTCGACCCTGGGCTGGCTGCTCGCCGGGTTGGCGACGCTGCCCGTTCCGGGGGCTTTCGCTGCCGACAGCACCGATCAGGAGCCCACCCTCAAATCGGTAACGGTCACCGCCACCCGCCGCGAAGAGTCGCTGCAGAAAGTCCCGGTGGCGGTCACCGTGCTCGATGGCGAGCAACTGGAGCGCGACAACCGCAACAGCGTATCGAGCATCGTCCAGCAAGTGCCGTCACTGAACTTCCGCACCGGCGCGTCGAACAAGGACACCTCGCTGTTCGTCCGCGGTGTGGGGACCATTTCCACCTCGCCGGGGGTCGAGCCAACGGTGGCCACAGTGATCGACGGCGTGGTGTATGCCCGCCCGGGCCAGTCGACCCTGGACCTGCTCGATCTGCAGCGCGTCGAAGTGCTGCGCGGGCCGCAAGGCACACTGTTCGGCAAGAACGCCTCGGCCGGCGTCCTCAACATCACCAGCAACCCACCGCCCGGCGAAACCCACGGCTACATCGACCAGTCTTTCTACACCGGCAACGAAAGCCGCACCCGTTTCGGCCTCGGCGGCAGCCTGATTCCGCAGACGCTCAAGGGCTCGATCACCACCCTGTTCGGCACCTACGACGGCAACGTCGACAACACATTCAACGGTCAGGAGGTCAACGGCTACAACCACAAGGGCGTGCGCGGAAAACTGGAATTCACCCCCAATGACGACATCACCTTCACCCTGATCGCCGACTACATGCAGGCCCACGACGACGCACCCAATGGCGTGGTCAGCAAGTCCCTGACCCCGGCGTTCGCCAATGCCCTGAGCCCGGTGAATGCCTCCGGCCACAACCGTGACATCAATACAGAGACCCGCAGTCACGTCGATGACATCAACAAGGGCCTGTCCGGCCAACTCGACTGGCAACTGGGCGATTACACCTTGACCTCGATCACCGCCTGGCGCGGCTGGGACAACACCCAGTATCAGGACGGCGACCGGTTGAGCACGGTGACGGCGGCGTTCCCCGGCACGGCTGACAAGGGCGATCTGGCCTTCGATCAATACTCGCAAGAGCTGCGTCTGGCGTCGCCCAAGGGTGAGTTCCTCGAGTACGTCGGCGGTCTGTTCTACATGCACGGCAAGGACGACGAGACGTACCAGCGCACCCTGACCACGCCCGCCAGCGTCAACCGTGGCATCGCCGACTACAGCACCACCAATGACAGCTACGCGGTGTTCGGTGAAAGCACCCTCAATTTCACCGAGGACTTTCGCGGCATCTTCGGTCTGCGCTGGACTCACGACGACTTGGAATACGATCACCGCCGGGTTTCCACCTCGCCGATCGCCGTCACCGGTATTCAGCCGGATACCAGCAGCTCGGGCTCAGTGGATGAAGACGGCTGGTCCGGGCGCGTCGGCGTGCAGTACGACTTGAGTGACTCGGTCACCACCTACCTCACTTATTCGCGGGGGTATAAGGGCCCGGCCTATAACGTGTTCTTCAACATGCAGCCACGGGACACCGATGCGCTGAAGCCGGAGACCTCCAACAACTGGGAACTGGGGATCAAGGCCACGTCCTGGAACAATCGCCTGACCACCAACCTGGCGGTGTTCCACAGCGAGTACGACAACTACCAGGCGAACTTCTTCGACACCGTCGCCGGGCAAGTGGTGACCCGCCTGATCAACGCCGGCAGTGTCAGCACCGAAGGCGTCGAACTCGATTACGCCTTGCAGGCCACCCAGCAACTGAAATTCTCCGGCGCCCTGGCTTACACCCACGCCCGCATCGACGAGTTCGCCTGCCCGGTAGGGGCAGCGGCGTCGTGCAACGTCGACGGCAAGCCGCTGCCGTTCAGCCCGGACTGGAAAAGCTACGTGCGCGCCGATTACAGCATTCCTTTGGACAACGGCCTGGATGTCGAATTGGGCACCGATTACAGCTGGCAGAGCGAAGTGCAGTACGACATCAGCCAGAACCCCGACACCAAGCAGGGCGCGTACGGCATCTGGAACGCCAGCGTTGCCCTGGCCGACTACAACAATGGCTGGCGTGTGGCGCTGCTGGGCAAGAACCTCGCGGACAAGTCCTACTCGCCGCTGCTGGCCAATGGCGGCAACTACATCTACCGCGCCGTGCCGCGCGATGACGAGCGCTACTTCGGCGTGCAACTGCGCAAGGATTTCTGAGCATGACTCGACAGCTGAAACTGGGCGCCTTTCTGATGGCCGGCGGGCACCACATCGCCGCCTGGCGACACCCCGATGTACCGGCCGATGCCGGGCTGGATTTCGGCCACTACAAACGCCTGGCGCAGATGGCCGAAGCGGCGAAGTTCGACGCCTTGTTCGTCGCCGATAACGTCGCCGCGCCGCGGGATGACATCGCCAGCCGTATGTCGCGCTCGGCCGGCTTCGAGCCACTCACGCTGCTGTCCGCCTTGAGCGTGGTGACCGACCGCATCGGCCTGATCGCCACGACCACCACCAGCTACAACGAGCCGTATCACGTGGCGCGTAAATTCGCCTCGCTCGATCACCTGTCCGGCGGGCGAGCGGGGTGGAATCTGGTGACCTCGGACAACGCGGCCGAAGCGCAGAATTTCGGCCGCGACGAACACATCGGGCACGCCGATCGATACAGCCGCGCCCGGGAGTTTCATCAGGTGGTCACGGGGCTGTGGGATAGCTGGGAGGACGATGCGTTTATCCGTGACAAGGACAGCGGCGCCTATTACGACCCGGCCAAGTTGCATGTGCTGGATCACGTGGGTGAACACTTCCGGGTCAAGGGCCCGTTGAACGTGGCGCGCTCGCCTCAGGGGCAACCGGTGATCGTGCAGGCCGGTTCCTCCGAGGCGGGTCGTGAGCTGGCGGCGCAAACCGCCGAGGTGGTGTTTACCGCGCAGGCCTCGCTGGCCAGTGCCCAGGCGTTTTATGCCGATGTGAAAAGCCGCTTGAGTCGCTACGGGCGCAGTGCCGATTCATTGAAAATCATGCCCGGGGTCTTCGTGGTGGTCGGGCAAACCGAAAGCGACGCCCGGGAAAAATGTGAAACGTTTCAGCAATTAGTCGAACCGGAGGTTGGCGTGGCGTTGCTTGGGCGTATGCTGGGCAACTTCGACCTGTCGAAGTACCCGTTGGACGGCCCGCTGCCCGACTTGCCACTGACCGAAAGCGGACAGCAAAGCCGCCAGAAACTGCTGACGGAGCTGGCCGGGCAGGAGAACCTCAGCCTCGCCGAACTGGGCCGCCGGATCGCCGGGGGTCGCGGGCACTACAGCCTGGTGGGGACGCCGGTGCAGATTGCCGACCGCATGCAGGCGTGGTTCGAACAGGGCGCAGCCGATGGGTTCAACGTGCTGGTGCCGCACCTGCCCGGCGGTCTCGAAGATTTCGCCAAAGGCGTGGTGCCGGAACTGCAACGGCGCGGGTTGTTCAGAACGGAGTATGAAGGCCGGACATTGCGCCAGAACCTTGGGTTGGCCAGGCCTTCGAACCGCTTTGCATAGGCCGCAGGTTTGCCAGGCTTCAATGAATAAGACTCAAACAAGAGAGGATTCGATGACTTACACCGCTGCCGAAAACCGCTATGACTCCATTCCGTACCGCCGCGTAGGCCGCAGCGGGCTGGTGCTGCCGGCATTGTCCCTGGGCCTGTGGCACAACTTCGGCGACACCACGCCGATCGACACCCAGCGCGCCCTGCTGCGTACGGCGTTCGACCTGGGCATCAACCACTTCGACCTGGCCAACAACTACGGCCCGCCGTACGGCAGCGCCGAAATCAATTTCGGCCGTTTGCTGCGTGAAGATTTCAAGCAATACCGCGATGAGCTGATCATCTCCAGCAAGGCCGGTTGGGATATGTGGCCCGGCCCTTACGGTCAGGGCGGCGGTTCGCGCAAATACGTGCTGGCCAGCCTCGACCAGAGCCTGCAACGCCTGGGCCTGGACTACGTGGACATTTTCTATTCCCACCGTTTCGACCCGGACACCCCGCTGGAAGAAACCGCCAGCGCCCTGGCCACCGCGGTACAGCAGGGCAAGGCGCTGTACATTGGCATCTCGTCTTATTCCGGAGTGAAAACCCGTGAGATGGCAGCGTTGCTCAACGAGTGGAAAGTGCCGCTGCTGATCCATCAGCCGGCCTACAACCTGCTCAATCGTTGGGTGGAAAAAGACCTGTTGGACACCACCGACGAACTCGGCACCGGGGTGATCGCTTTCACCCCGCTGGCCCAAGGGTTGCTGACCGACAAATACCTGAACGGCGTGCCGGCGGATGCGCGGGTCAATCGTCCGGGCGGTGGTTCGTTGCAGGCGTCGCACTTGTCCGAGGCCAACATCGCTCACGTGCGAGCGTTGAACGAGATCGCCAAGCGTCGCGGTCAGAGCCTGGCGCAGTTGGCACTGGCCTGGACCCTGCGTGATCCACGGGTGACCTCGGCGCTGATCGGCGCGAGCCGGCCGGAGCAGATCATTGAGAACGTCGGGGCGTTGAAGAATTTGAGCTTCAGTGCTGAGGAACTGGCGGAGATTGACCGGTTTGCCCAGGAGGGTGGGATCAATCTCTGGGAGAAGCCATCGACGGCTGAGTAAGTGTCCGGGCGCTGATTTTTGGCGCCTGTTCCGGCCCTTTCGCGAGCAAGCCCGCTCCCACAGTAGACCGCGTCGCTACTGAGCATACGGTCGAACTGTGGGAGCGGGCTTGCTCGCGAAGAGGCCATAAAAGCCGATAAAGATCATCCGGACTCAGCGAAAGAACGGCACATCCCCCAGCACCGTCGCTCGCTGCATCACCCGCCGCGCCGGGCGGTAGTCGTCTACCGCGTAATGCTGGGTCACGCGGTTGTCCCAGAATGCGATGTCGTCCTGCTGCCAGCGCCAGCGAATGGTGAATTCCGGGCGGGTGGCGTGGGCGAACAGAAACTTCAGGATCGCCTCGCTCTCGGTCTCCGACAGCTCGTTGATCTTCGACGTGAAGCCTTCATTGACGAACAGCGAACGACGCCCGCTGACCGGATGCGTGCGGATCACCGGATGCGACAGCGGTGGGTTCTTGCGCCGTGCCTCTTCCCATTGCGCCAGCGCTTCTGGCGTATTGCCGTAGCGCTCCAGCGGGAACGAGCGGGTGAAATCGTGGGTGGCGGTCAGGCCTTCGAGCAGGGTCTTCATCGGTGCCGACAAGGCTTCGTACGCCGCAATGCCGCTGGCCCACAGCGTGTCGCCGCCAAACTCCGGCAACAGCTTGGCGCTGAGTATCGCGCCCATGGCCGGGGTCGGCAGGAAGGTGACATCGGTGTGCCAGATCGCGTTGTCGCGCACGTCGGTGACGGCGGTATCGAGGATCAGCACTTCTGGTTGTTCCGGCACATTCGGGTAGATGGGGTGAATGTGCAGGTCACCAAAGTTGGCGGCGAAACGCGCCTGCTGCTGCGGCGTGATCGGCTGCTCGCGGAAGAACAGCACCTGATGCTTGAGCAGCGCCTGCTCAATGGCATCGCGCTGTTCCAGGTTCAGCGGCTGGCTGATGTCGACGCCGCTGATTTGCGCGCCGAGGGCGGAGCTTAGAGGTGTGATGTGCAGGGTGCTCATGGTCTTTCTCTTCAATTCCGGGGCGCCGATTTGTCGGCGTAGACAATCGTTCAATGGGCCTGGCCGTGCCAAGGCACCAGTTTGCGTTGCAGGGCACGCAGGCCCATTTCCATGGCGAAGGCGATCAGCGCGATGACCAGAATCCCGAGCACCACCACATCGGTGACCAGGAATTGCGCAGCCGATTGCACCATGAACCCCAAACCGCTGGTGGCCGCGATCAGCTCGGCGGCGACCAGGGTCGACCAACCCACGCCCAGGCCAATGCGCACGCCGGTCAGAATGTCCGGCAAGGCACTCGGCAGAATCACATGACGAATCAACTGCGCCCGGGTCGCGCCCAGGGACTGCGCGGCGCGCAATTTCGCCGGGTCGACGGTGCGCACGCCGGTGGCGGTCGCGATGGCGATCGGCGCGAAAATCGCCAGGTAGATCAGCAGGACTTTCGACAGCTCACCGATGCCGCACCAGATCACGATCAGCGGCAGATACGCCAGCGGCGGAATCGGGCGGTAGAACTCGATCAGCGGATCGAGCACGCCCCGGGCGATGCGATTGGCACCGATGGCGATGCCCACCGGCACTGCGGTCAGCACCGCGAAACCGAGGCCCAGGCCGATACGGCTCAGGCTCGCGCCCAAATGCTGCCACAGGGTCGAATCCATGTAGCCGGTGGTCACCAGCAGCCAGCCTTTTTGCAGCACGGCGGACGGTGGCGGCAGGAACAGCGGTTCGATCATGCCGCTGGCGGTCACGGCCCACCAAATGACAAGGAGCGCCACCAGGGTCAGCACGCTGATCCAGCGGGTGCTCAGGCTGCGCCGCACGGGAATGACGGTAGCGCCGGGTTTTACTGCCGCCGCGGGGATCTCATAGCTGCTCATGCGCGCTCCTGCCGCTGGGCGGCGCTGCGTTGGGAGAACACTTTGGCGAGCACGTGTTCGCGGGTTTCGATAAAGCGTGGGTCGGATTTGATCGAGCGCGCCGACTCGCCGGCGGCGTAACGCTGGCCGAAATCCAGGTGCAGGCGTTCGACGATCTGCCCCGGGTTCGGCGCCAGCAAGATCAGGTCAGTGGCGAGGAACACCGCTTCTTCGATGTCGTGGGTGATCAGGAACACGGGTTTGGCGGTGCGGCGCCAGACTTGCAACAGCAGTTCCTGCATCTGTTCGCGGGTAAACGCATCGAGGGCGCCGAAGGGTTCGTCCATCAGCAATACGCGTGGGTCGGCAGCCAGCGCGCGGGCCAGGCCGACACGCTGCTTCTGTCCGCCGGAGAGCTGCCAGATGCGGCGTTGTTCGAAACCGGAGAGGTCCACCAGCGCGAGCATTTCCCGGGCGCGGATTTCGCGCTTTTCCCGGGACACGCCGGCCAGTTCCAGGCCGAAGCCGACGTTGGCCAGCACGTCCTGCCAGGGCAGCAGGGCATCGTCCTGAAACACCACGCCGCGTTCGGCGCTTGGGCCTTTGACCGGCACACCATCCAGGGTGATGCGCCCGGCGCTGGGCTCGACGAAACCGGCAATCAAGTTCAACAGCGAAGTCTTGCCACTGCCGGACGGGCCGAGGGCGACCAGCAGTTGCTGGGGCCCCAGGCTCAGGGAAATATCCGCCAGCACCGGTTCCGGGCTGCCAGGGTACTGTGCGCTGATGCGCTCCAGCTGTAGCAAAGCCATCGCGATTAACTCCCGATCAATTGGTGATGAACTTGGCACTGACGTAGGGCGCGTAGTCCGGCAGTACCGCCTCGACCTTGCCTTGTTCCTTGAGGAACGCGGCGGTGTCGGTGATGGCTTTGGTGGTCGGCGCGCCCAGGGTCACGACTTGGTCAGCGGCCAGCGGGTAGACGTTACCTTGCAACAGCAAGGGAATGTCGCTGGCCTTGGCACCGGAGAGCTTCACCAGTTTGTCGACGTTGGCTTGATTGGCGAGCCAGGCTTGCGGGTCCTTGCGGTAGTCGGCGTAGGCGTCCAGGGTCACCTTGGCGAACGCGGTGACGATGTCCGGGTGCTTCTCGGCGAAATCCTTGCGCACGATCCAGGCGTCGAAGGTCGGTGCGCCGAACTTGGCCAGTTCGCCGGAGGTGATCAGCACTTTGCCGTTCTCTTTGGCAACGCCGAGCGCAGGGTCCCAGACGTAGGTGGCGTCGATGTCACCGCGTTTCCAGGCGGCAATGATTGCCGGTGGCGCGAGGTTGAGGACGGTGACTTTCGACGGGTCGATGTTCCAGTGTTTCAACGCCGCCAGCAGGCTGTAGTGGCCGGTGGACACGAACGGCACGGCGATCTTTTTGCCGATCAAATCTTGTGGGGTCTTGATCCCGGAACCGTCGCGGGCAACCAGGGCCTCTGCGGCGCCGATCTGGGTGGCGATGAGGAAGGTTTCCACCGGGACTTTGCGGGTGATCGCGGCGGTCAGTGGGCTGGAACCGAGGTAGCCGATCTGCACGTCGCCGGAGGCGATGGCAGCAATGATGTCGGCACCGTTATCGAATTTGCGCCAGCTGATGTCGGCCTTGGTGGCTTTTTCGTAAGCGCCGTCGGCCTGGGCGACTTTCGCCGGGTCGACGGTGGTCTGGTAGGCGACGGTGACGTCAGCCGCCTGGGCAAACAGGCTCGCTGCAGCCAGGGATGCGGCCGCCAGCAAGCGAAGAGGGAAGTGCAGTTTCATTGAAAATCTCCATATCAGGCGACCGAGGTTCGGCGAGATAGGAGACTAAATGATCTAAGAATTCGAAAATAAATAACTTTTTCGAATGAGCTTATGAGCGGAAATTTTTAAGAGCGACCGCTTCGCGGTCGATCGCTAGCAGGCTGGCTCCCACAGCGGTTCAAGAGTGTTCACACAAATGTGCCAACACGAAAATCCACTGTGGGAGCTAGCCTGCTAGCGATAAGGTCCGCAGGACCTTACAGGATCAGTTACTGATCGCCAGGATGCTCGCCTGGTACGACCCGACAAACACATCGAAGTCGCCCACTTCGTTCTGCTCCAGCTCCACTTGCTCGGCCAGGGAAGTCCGTGCGCGTTCTTCAAATGCTGCCTGCTGCTCGGCCGGCAACGGCTCGCTGCGGAAAAACTCAGCATGGGCCAGGCTCTGGCGCAGGGAGAACTGAGCGAAGCTTTCCTTGTGCTCGGCCATGGCCGCCAGGACCTGGGCCGACGGCGTCAGCGACGAGTCCTTGACCTTGGCCATCTGCGCATCCAGCGCCTTGCTGTGGGCATCGCCGCCATGGCTCTGATCCAGCAGCGCTGCCAGTGGTGCAATGTTCTCGAGCAGTTGGGCCGCCCATTCCTTCATTTCCACCGTTTGACCTTCGCGTTGCAGATGCAGGCCCGGACGGCGGCCTTCCTTGACCACTTTGAGGAAGTTCGACGTGGCGTTGCCGCAGCTGTTATCGGTCAGCAGCGGGCTTTCGTTGAGGGCGCAATACAGCAGGAAGGCGTCGATGAAACGCGATTCGGTGAGGTCGATGCCCATCGGCAGGAACGGGTTGATGTCCAGGCAACGGACTTCAACGTACTGGATGCCGCGGGCCATCAGCGCCTGGATCGGACGCTCGCCCGAATAGGTCACGCGTTTCGGACGGATGTTGGAGTAGTACTCGTTTTCGATCTGCAGGATGTTGGTGTTGAGCTGAACCCACTCACCGTCCTTGTGGGTGCCGACTTCGACGTAGGGCGCATAAGGCGTGGCCACCGCCTGGCGCAGGCTGTCGGTGTAGCTGGTCAGATCGTTGTAGCAAGGCGTCAGGCCGGCCTGGGCGTTGCTCTGGTAACCCAGGTCGCTCATGCGCAGGCTGGTGGCGTACGGCAGATACAGGGTGTCCGGGTCCAGTTGTTCCAGCTGATGGGAACGACCGCGCAGGAAACCGGCGTCCAGCGCTGGCGACGCGCCGAACAGGTACATCAGCAGCCAGCTGTAGCGGCGGAAGTTACGGATCAACGCGATATAGGACGTCGACTGGAAATCGCGGTCGGTGCCGACGAACCCTTCAGCCGCCTTGAGCAGCGGCCAGAGCTGTTCCGGCAGGGAAAAGTTGTAGTGGATCCCGGCGATGCACTGCATGGTCTTGCCGTAGCGCAGGGCCAGGCCCTTACGGTACACGTACTTGAGCTGCCCGATGTTGGACGTGCCGTAGTAGGCGATCGGGATATCTTCCTCGGCCGGCAACGGGCACGGCATCGATGGACTCCACAGGTACTCGTTGCCGAGCTTGCTGTAGGCAAAGCGGTGAATGCTGTCCAGGCTCGCCAGCGTATCGGCGGGGTCGGGCAGGGCCGGGGTGATGAACTCCAGCAGCGACTCGGAATAGTCGGTGGTGATCTGTTCGTTGGTCAGCGCGGAACCCAATTCTTCCGGGTGCGGCGTTTGCGCCAGGCGACCTTCGCCGGTCACGCGCAGGCATTCACGTTCGATGCCGTGAAGGCACTGTTCGAGCAGAGAGAGGTTAGCGCGCTCGCCGAGCAGGGCCAGGCGGCGGTTGAGAAGTTCGCTCAAGTTGGATTCCTTCACGCGTCAGTCGCCCCAATATGGGGGTGGGCAAGACGGTCTACAAGGGTGAAGTTGAAACTGGCGTGTTCGCCTGGTTTTTGAGCCGCACAGGCCTTATGCCGGTCAGTCGAATGCTGGTCGCTATGGCCCCTGTGGGAGCGGGCTTGCTCGCGAAAGCGGTGCGTCAGGCGACTTCAATCTTGACTGATACACCGCTTTCGCGAGCAAGCCCGCTCCCACAAGGAATTGCGGCGCAGCTTTCATTGCGCCGAAATTACCTCAAATCGATGACTTCTAGCTACAGGACAGCGAAGGTGCCTTGCGCTTTTGCGACCAGTTTGTCGCCCTGCATCACGTCGGCTTCGACCACCAGCGTGCGCCGGCCCGGGTGGATCACCCGTGCCGTGCACATCACCTCACCGTCAGCGACGGCGCGGATGTAGTTGATCTTGCACTCGATGGTCGCGCTCTGCTGGTCAAAGCCGTGGGTGCTGGAACAGGCCAGCCCCATGGCAATGTCCACCAGGCTGAACAAGGCCCCGCCGTGCATCTTTTGGGCGCGATTGCGCAAATGCGGCTCAAGGGCCAGGGCGACTTGCGCCACCCCGGTTTCCAGGCTGTGCAAACGGCAACCCAGCAGCTTGAAAAATGCGCTCTCGGTGTACCCGGCGGGGATCTCCATCAGCGTTTCTTCAACTGCTTGGCGTTGGCGAACAGCGAGGCCATGGCGTTGTTGGCCGGGGCCGCCGCCGTGGTTTCCTTGCGCGCAGCGGTATTCTGGGACTGGCGTGGCGCCGAACCCGGACGCGCTCCACGGGCACCGTCGATTTTCTCGCCCGGGGTGTCACTCATGCGCATCGACAGGCCGACGCGTTTGCGCGGGATGTCGACTTCCATGACCTTCACTTTCACCACGTCACCGGCTTTCACTGCCTCGCGAGGATCTTTGATGAATTTCTCCGAAAGCGCAGAGATATGCACCAAACCGTCCTGATGTACGCCGATGTCAACGAAGGCGCCGAAGTTGGTCACGTTGGTCACCACCCCTTCGAGGATCATGCCCGGTTGCAGGTCCTTGAGGTCTTCGACGCCTTCCTGGAACTCGGCGGTCTTGAATTCCGGACGCGGGTCGCGGCCCGGTTTTTCCAGTTCTTGCAGAATGTCGGTGACGGTCGGCAGGCCGAAGGTTTCGTCGGTGTACTTCTTCGGGTCCAGACGCTTGAGGAACGCGGCATCGCCAATCAGCGAGCGGATGTCGCGGTCGGTCTCGGCGGCGATGCGCTGCACCAGCGGATAGGCTTCCGGGTGAACCGCAGACGAATCCAGTGGGTTTTCGCCGTTCATGACCCGCAGGAAGCCAGCGGCCTGTTCGAAGGTTTTTTCACCCAGACGTGCGACTTTCTTCAAGGCTGCACGGGTTTTGAACGCGCCGTGCTCGTCACGATGGCTGACGATGTTCTGCGCCAGGGTCGCGTTGAGGCCGGAGATACGCGCCAGCAACGCCACCGACGCAGTGTTCACGTCCACGCCGACGGCGTTTACACAGTCTTCGACCACGGCGTCCAGGCCACGGGCCAGTTTCAGCTGGGAAACGTCGTGCTGGTATTGGCCGACCCCGATGGATTTCGGATCGATCTTCACCAACTCCGCCAATGGGTCCTGCAGGCGACGGGCAATCGATACTGCGCCACGGATCGACACGTCCAGGTCCGGGAACTCCTTGGACGCCAGTTCCGATGCCGAATAAACCGACGCACCTGCCTCGGACACCATGACCTTGGTCATCTTCATGGCTGGGTATTTTTTGATCAGTTCGGCGGCCAGCTTGTCGGTTTCGCGGCTGGCGGTGCCGTTGCCAATGGCGATCAGATCGACCGAGTGCTTGGCGCACAGGGCGGCCAGGATTGCGATGGTCTGGTCCCATTTGTTGTGCGGTACGTGCGGGTAGACCGTGGCGTGATCCAGCAGCTTGCCGGTGGCATCGACCACGGCAACCTTGCAACCGGTACGCAGGCCCGGGTCGAGGCCCAGGGTGGCGCGTGGGCCGGCCGGGGCCGACAGCAGCAAGTCGTGCAGGTTATGGGCGAAGACGTTGATCGCCTCGGTTTCCGCGCCGTCGCGCAGTTCGCCCAGCAGGTCGGTTTCAAGGTGGGTATAGAGTTTGACCTTCCAGGTCCAGCGCACCACTTCGCCCAGCCATTTGTCGGCGGCACGGTTCTGGTTCTGGATGCCGAACTGCTGGCCGATCATGCCTTCGCACGGGTGCATGGTGCCCGGCAGCTCATCGCCGACTTTCAGCGCAGAGCTGAGGATGCCTTCGTTGCGGCCGCGGAAGATCGCCAGGGCGCGGTGCGATGGCATGCTTTTGAGCGGTTCGTCGTGTTCGAAGTAGTCGCGGAACTTGGCGCCTTCCTCTTCCTTGCCGGCGATCACGCGTGCACTGAGGGTGGCTTCCTGCTTGAGGTAGTTGCGCAGCTTGTCCAGCAGGCCGGCGTCCTCGGCAAAGCGCTCCATCAGGATGTACTTGGCGCCTTCGAGGGCAGCCTTCACATCAGCGACGCCTTTTTCGCCGTCGACGAAGCGTGCGGCTTCGGCTTCCGGGCTCAGGGTCGGGTCGTTGAACAAGCCGTCGGCCAGCTCGCCGAGGCCGGCTTCCAGGGCGATCTGGCCCTTGGTGCGGCGCTTCTGCTTGTACGGCAGGTACAGGTCTTCGAGGCGGGTCTTGGTGTCGGCGAGCTTGATGTCGCGCTCAAGTTGCGGGGTCAGCTTGCCTTGCTCCTGGATGCTGGCCAGGATGCTGATGCGCCGTTCGTCGAGTTCTCGCAGGTAGCGCAGACGCTCTTCCAGATGACGCAACTGGGTGTCATCGAGGCTGCCGGTCACTTCTTTCCGGTAACGGGCGATGAAGGGAACGGTAGAGCCTTCATCGAGTAGCGCGACGGCCGCTTCGACCTGTTGTGGGCGTACACCGAGTTCCTCGGCGATGCGGCTGTTGATGCTGTCCATAAAACCACCTGACAAATTGTGAAAGCAGGCTCGCAGGCGCAAGGATAGGGCCTTGGCGAGTCTGGTTGAGCGGCCTGGCCTGCGCCGCTGCCTGGGTCAAAAGGTATCCCGTTGACCCGTGAAATCGAACGATTACTGCCGGCGCCATGAAAATAAAAAGCGGCTGCCGGGGGTAACGATCAGACGTTGCCTGACACAAAAGGCCGCGCATTATAACCAGCGTTCAGCCCTTCGGGGGGTATCGCAGGCAGTGCGCCGATGCCCGGATTCCTGGCGCTGAAGGAAAAATCTGCTAACAATGCTCACGGTGCGTATAACGGCAGCTACGCCATAATGCGCGCCGAGATCAAAGGAGCATCCAATGAGCAGCACTGCAAACATTGCTGAAGGCGAAAAAATTCTTATTGTTGACGACGATCCGGGCCTCAGCAGCCTGCTGGAGCGTTTTTTCGTCAGCAAGGGCTACCGCGCCCGCGCCGTACCGAACACCGAACAAATGGACCGCCTGCTGGCGCGTGAAGTGTTCAACCTGGTCGTCCTCGACCTGATGCTGCCCGGCGAAGACGGCCTGACCGCCTGCCGCCGCCTGCGTGGCGCGAACAACCAGATTCCCATCATCATGCTGACCGCCAAGGGCGACGAGCTGAGCCGTATCAAGGGCCTTGAACTGGGCGCCGACGATTACCTGGCCAAGCCGTTCAACCCCGATGAGCTGATGGCCCGTGTCAAAGCCGTCCTGCGTCGTCAGTCCGCACCCGTACCGGGCGCGCCGGGCAGCGAAGATGAAAGCGTGACCTTCGGGGACTACGAATTGTCCCTGGCCACCCGCGAGCTCAAGCGCGGTGAAGAAGTGCACATGCTCACTACCGGTGAGTTCGCGGTACTCAAGGCGCTGGTGATGAACGCCCGCCAACCGCTGACCCGCGACAAGCTGATGAACCTGGCCCGTGGCCGCGAATGGGATGCCCTGGAGCGTTCCATCGATGTGCAGATCTCCCGTCTGCGCCGGATGATCGAACCCGATCCGTCCAAACCGCGCTACATCCAGACTGTCTGGGGCGTGGGCTACGTGTTCGTTCCGGACGGCACCGCCACCAAGTGATCGGCCAATTGCAGGGGCGGGTCTCTCGGACGTTGTCCGCAGACTCGCGACCGGCAATATGCGAGCATCGCTCGTTCCTGCAAGTACGTAGCACTTATCCATGAAAACCCCGGTTTGGTTTCCCCAGAGTTTCTTCTCCCGCACCCTTTGGCTGGTGCTGATCGTCGTCCTGTTTTCCAAGGCACTGACCCTGGTTTATCTGTTGATGAACGAAGACGTGCTGGTGGACCGACAATACAGCCACGGTGTCGCCCTGACATTGCGCGCCTATTGGGCAGCCGACGAAAACAACCGCGACAAGATTGCCGAAGCCGCGACCCTGATCCGGGTGGTGGGTGCCGGTGTGCCGGAAGGCGAACAACACTGGCCTTACAGCGAAATCTACCAGCGGCAGATGCAGGCCGAGTTGGGGGCCGACACTGAAGTTCGATTGCGCATGCACACGCCACCGGCGTTGTGGGTCCGAGCGCCAAGCCTGGGTGACGGCTGGCTGAAAGTGCCGTTGTACCCGCATCCGTTGCGCGGTCAGAAAATCTGGAACGTGCTTGGCTGGTTCCTGGCCATCGGCTTGCTGTCCACGGCATCGGCATGGATTTTCGTCAGCCAGCTCAACCAACCCCTCAAACGTCTGGTCTATGCCGCGCGGCAACTCGGCCAGGGAAGAAGCGTGCGTCTGCCGATCAGCGACACGCCCAGTGAAATGACCGAGGTGTATCGCGCCTTCAACCAGATGGCCGAAGACGTCGAACAGGCCGGGCGTGAACGTGAACTGATGTTGGCCGGGGTATCCCATGACTTGCGTACGCCGCTGACCCGCTTACGCCTGTCACTGGAGCTGATGGGCGACCGCAACGACCTGACCGATGACATGGTCCGCGACATCGAAGACATGGATGCGATTCTCGACCAGTTCCTGGCGTTCATCCGCGACGGCCGCGACGAGTCGGTGGAAGAGGTGGACCTCAGCGATCTGGTTCGCGAAGTCGCCGCGCCGTACAACCAGAGCGAAGAGAAAGTGCACTTGCGCCTGGAGCCGATCCAGCCGTTTCCGTTGCGCCGGGTTTCGATGAAGCGACTGCTGAACAATCTGATCGGCAACGCACTGCACCACGCCGGCAGTGGAGTTGAAGTGGCCGCCTACGTTTCGGGAGATACGGCTGCTCCGTACGTGGTGCTCAGTGTCATGGATCGGGGTGCGGGAATCGATTCATCGGAACTGGAAGCCATCTTCAACCCTTTCACTCGTGGTGACCGCGCCAGAGGTGGTAAAGGCACCGGATTGGGCTTGGCAATCGTGAAGCGAATCGCCTCGATGCATGGCGGCAATGTCGAACTTCGCAACCGTGAAGGTGGCGGGCTTGAAGCGCGGGTGCGGTTGCCGTTGGGACTTATGTTGCCGCGAGATGCCGTTTAGAGGCCTGAGTCTTAGGTGTGACTGACGGCCTCTTCGCGGCATTTCTGCCACCGCAAAGGCTCGAGTCAACCCTTGCCTTTGGTCCGGGTCATGTTCGGCCCGCCATTCTTCTCCAGATGTTCGATGATGATCCCCGCCACATTCTTGCCGGTGGTGGTTTCGATGCCCTCGAGGCCCGGTGATGAGTTCACTTCCATCACCAACGGCCCGTGATTGGAGCGCAGGATATCCACCCCCGCCACCGCCAACCCCATGACCTTCGCTGCCCGCAATGCAGTCATGCGCTCTTCCGGGGTGATCTTGATCAGGCTGGCGCTGCCGCCGCGATGCAGGTTGGAGCGGAACTCGCCGGGCTTGGCCTGGCGCTTCATCGCGGCAATCACCTTGTCACCCACCACGAAGCAGCGAATGTCGGCACCGCCGGCCTCCTTGATGTACTCCTGAACCATGATGTTTTGTTTGAGGCCCATGAACGCCTCGATCACCGATTCCGCCGCGGTGGCGGTTTCGCACAGCACCACACCGATGCCCTGGGTGCCTTCGAGCACCTTGATCACCAGCGGCGCGCCGTTGACCATGGCGATCAGATCGGGAATGTCGTCGGGGGAGTGGGCGAACCCGGTGACCGGCAATCCGATCCCGCGCCGTGACAGCAATTGCAACGAGCGCAGCTTGTCCCGCGAGCGGGCAATGGCCACCGATTCGTTAAGCGGAAACACGCCCATCATTTCAAACTGGCGCAACACCGCGCAGCCATAAAAGGTCACGGATGCACCGATCCGTGGAATCACCGCGTCGAATCCTTCAAGCGGTTTGCCGCGATAATGAATTTGCGGCTTGTGGCTGGCGATGTTCATGTAGGCGCGCAGGGTGTCGACCACCACCATTTCATGGCCGCGCTCGGTACCGGCTTCGACCAGGCGACGGGTGGAATACAGACGCGGGTTACGCGACAGCACAGCGATCTTCATGCAACACCTGTGGAAGAGGTAGATACCGGGAACACCGGCTTGTCTTGTACATATTTGATGCCCGGATTGACCACCAACTGGCCGTCGATCAGGGCTTTTGAGCCGAGTAGCAGGCGATAACGCATGGACTTGCGGCAGGCGAGGGTGAACTCGACCCGCCAGACCCGATCACCGAGGGCCAGGGTGGTACTGATCACGTATCGCACCTGCGCGTGACCGTTAGAGCTTTTAATGGTTTTCATTGTCACCAGCGGGGCTTCGCAACGACGGTGACGCAGTTGCACCACCGTGCCCAGGTGCGCCGTGAAGCGCACCCACTGCTCGCCATCGCGATCGAACCGTTCGATGTCGGTGGCATGCAGGCTGGAGGTACTGGCGCCGGTGTCGATTTTCGCGCGAAGGCCGGCGACTCCCAGATCCGGGAGAGCCACCCACTCGCGCAGACCGACAACGGTCAAATGGTCAAATGTCTTCAAAATTGCTCAACCGGTAGAAACCGCAGTGGCCGCTAGCGGCCGAAATTCGCGGTATTCACGCAGAATAATGGTTAAAAGGCGACAGATATCTACGGCCCCGATTTCCAGCCTCGATGGAAGGTTAGGAAATGTCGGGATTGGAATCCGTGACCACTTGGCTCTTGGTACGACAGAACGGTAGTACAGTTCACCAATATTTCAGAACGAGGAAATCCCATGGCACAAAAAAACGAAGAGGACGATAAAGTCCGCCTCGATAAATGGTTGTGGGCTGCGCGTTTTTACAAAACCCGCGCCCTGGCCAAAGCGGCCATTGAAAGCGGCAAGGTGCATTGCCGGGGCGAGCGTTGCAAGCCTGGCAAAGAGCCGCGAATTGGCGATGAGTTCGTGATTCGCACCGGTTTTGATGAGCGCACGGTGGTGGTCCAGGCACTTTCAATCGTGCGCCGTGGCGCCCCGGAGGCGCAGACGCTTTATGCGGAGACCGAAGCCAGTATCGCCAAGCGTGAAAATGCGGCGGCCCAACGCAAGGCGGGCGCCCTGGGCGTGAGCACCGACGGCAAGCCGAGCAAAAAGCAGCGGCGGGACCTGTTCAAGTTTCGTGACAGCGGTAGCGGCGAGTAATGCGTCTTGAGGGCCTTTGCTCAAGGCAGACTTGCAATTGGGCGGATGAGCAACCATATCGGGGGATTCCCCGACGGCCAGCGAGCCAATAAATAGCCGCTCGTCGAAAATCACTACAGCATCCGACCCCATGGGCCATAAAGAGGGCCTAGGGCGTCAGAGGCGTTGAACCCTATTTTTTACAATTCAGATACCCAGACTTATGACCGACCTACCGGATACCGACTTCACCCAACGCTTCATCTTCGATGACAGCGACACCCGTGGCGAGCTGGTCTCGCTGGAACTCAGCTACGCCGAAGTCCTGGCCAAACACGCCTATCCGGAACCGGTCGCGCAACTGCTCGGTGAGCTGATGGCGGCTGCCTCGCTGCTGGTGGGTACCTTGAAGTTCGACGGTTTGCTGATCCTTCAGGCACGCTCCGAAGGCCCAATCCCGTTGCTGATGATCGAGTGCTCCAGCGAGCGCGACATTCGTGGCCTGGCCCGTTACGAGGCGGATCGGATCGCGCCCGACGCCACGCTGAGCGACCTGATGCCGGACGGTTCGCTGACACTGACCATCGACCCGATACAGGGCCAGCGTTACCAGGGCGTCGTCGATCTCGATGGCGAAACTCTGTCTGACTGCTTCACCAATTACTTCGTCATGTCGCAGCAGATCGGCACGCGCATCAAGCTCTGCGCCGATGGCCGTCGCGCCCGTGGCATGCTGCTGCAGCAACTTCCGGCCGACCGCTTGAAAGACGAAGAGGAGCGCGCCGACAGCTGGCAACACCTCACCGCGCTGGCCGGGACACTGACCGCCGATGAGCTGCTGAGCCTGGACAACGAAACCGTGCTGCACCGTCTCTACCACGAAGAGCAGGTGCGTCTGTTCGACGTGCAGAAGCTGCGTTTCCGCTGCAGTTGTTCGCGCGAACGTTCAGCCAATGCGCTGGTCAGTCTGGGTATGGAAGACGCGCAAAACCTGGTGGTCGAACACGGTGGCCACATCGAGATCGACTGCCAGTTCTGCAACCAGCAGTACCTGTTCGACGCCGCCGATGTCGCTCAATTGTTCGCCGGCGCGGGCGTCGATACGCCGTCAGATACCCGTCACTAAAACGGTTCAGCGCAGGTAAATTCACTGGTTAGTGCCGGAATAACGCCGTTACGACGGGAGGGCCCTACTCTTTTTGGGCTTTTCTGGCATAATCCGGCCCACTTTTTTCGCGGTAGTAGTGCACGACTTTCTACTACAAAACGTTTGGAGCACACTCGGCCAGTGGCCGACGGGGAAACTCATGACGCAAGCCAATAACGCCGTGTACACCGATCTGAGTGTTGATGATCTGGTTAAAGAAGCCCTGAAACGCGGTGAGGGCGAGCTTGCCGATACCGGCGCACTGGTTGTTCGTACCGGTCACCGCACCGGCCGTTCGCCAGTCGATCGTTTCATTGTTGAAGAGCCAAGCACTCAGGCTGCCATCGCCTGGGGCCCGATCAACCGCAAGTTCCCGGCTGACAAGTTCGATGCCTTGTGGGCTCGCGTCGAGGCATTCAACAACGCGCAAGAGCACTTCGTTTCCCACGTCCACGTAGGTGCCGCCTCCGAGCACTACCTGGCAGTGAAAATGACCACCCAGACTGCCTGGCAGAACCTGTTCGGTCGTTGCCTGTTCATCAATCCGGCCCAGTACAACCCGGCTGGCCGTGAAGAGTGGCAAGTGCTCAACGTTGCCAACTTCGAGTGCGTGCCTGAGCGTGACGGCACCAACTCCGATGGCTGCGTGATCCTCAACTTCGCACAGAAAAAAGTGCTGATCGCCGGCATGCGTTACGCCGGTGAAATGAAGAAAGCCATGTTCTCGGTGCAGAACTTCCTGCTGCCGGCCGCCGACGTGCTGCCAATGCACTGCGCCGCCAACATCGGTGAAGAGGGCGACGTGACCCTGTTCTTCGGTCTGTCCGGCACCGGCAAGACCACCCTGTCCGCCGACGAAAGCCGTTACCTGATCGGTGACGACGAACACGGTTGGGGCGAAGGCGTGGTGTTCAACATCGAAGGCGGTTGCTATGCCAAGTGCATCGACCTGTCCGAGAAGAACGAGCCGGTCATCTGGAAAGCCATCAAGCACGGCGCCGTACTGGAAAACGTCGTTATCGACGATGCCAAACACGCCGACTACGCCGACGTCAGCCTGACCCAGAACAGCCGCGCCGCCTACCCGCTGGAGCACGTTGCCAAGCGTTCCGAGAAGAACCTGGGCGGCGAGCCGAACGCTGTGATCTTCCTGACCTGCGACCTGACCGGCGTACTGCCGCCCGTGTCGATCCTCAACGAAGAGCAAGCGGCCTACCACTTCCTGTCCGGTTACACCGCTCTGGTGGGCTCGACGGAAATGGGTTCGGGCAGCGGCATCAAGTCGACCTTCTCCACCTGCTTCGGCGCACCGTTCTTCCCGCGTCCGGCTGGCGAATACGCAGAGCTGCTGATCAAGCGCATCCGCGGCTTCGGTTCCAAGGTCTACCTGGTCAATACCGGTTGGACCGGCGGTGGCTACGGCGTCGGCAAGCGCTTCAACATCCCGACCACCCGTGCGGTGATCGCGGCGATCCAGAGCGGCGCGCTGATCGGTACCGAGACCGAACACCTGGACACCATCAACCTCGACGTGCCACTGGCCGTACCGGGCGTTGAGACTGGCCTGCTGAACCCACGCAACACCTGGGCTGACAAAGCCGCCTACGACGAAGCCGCCAAGGCACTGGCCGGCCTGTTCATCGAGAACTTCAAGAAGTTCGAAGTGAGCGACGCGATCAAGGCTGCGGGTCCAAAGCTGTAAGCGTTGGTTTGAAGCCATGAAAAAGCCGCACCTCTGGGCGGCTTTTTTGTGTGCGACGTTTCAGGTTTTCAGGTGTAACACCAACGCCCCGAGCAACACCAGTACCACCCCCAATACCTGCACCTTGGTCAGCCGCTCCTTGAAAAACAGGTAGCCCAGAATCGCCGCGATGCCGCCCGATAATGTGCTGATCACCGTCACCACCGAAACCGACCCGGCCACCGCGCCCCAGGCAAAGGCTGAAAAACCGCCGAGGTTCATCAGGCTTGCGCCGGTCAGTGTCACGCAGTTTTTCAGTGGCGGGATTTTCAAGCCGTCGTCGATCCGAAGGACGATCACTACCAGCACGATCAAACCGATCAGGTACGCCAGCCACAGCATCGTCACAGGCCCCAGTGCCGGCAGTACAAATTGGCCTTGCAGCCAGAAACTGGTGCCGTAGAGCAGCGCTGCCAGTAGCGCGTAGGTTATGGAACCGCTCGCCTGTGTGGTGTGGGGCACCTTGGGTTCTGAGTGGATGCTGGAAAGGACCACGCCGATCACGCACAGGGCGATGCACGACAATTGAAGCAGGTTGATGTGTTCACCCGCGGCCCAGGACAGCAGCGTCGTCACGACCCCGTAAGTGGTCACCAACGGCGCCACGATCGAGGCTTTACCCAAGGCAAAGGCCTTGGAAAGCGCCAGCGCGCCGGACACGGTCAATATCGCCGCGACCATCCCGAGCAACCAGGTTTGCAGCGGTGCGGCCATGGACCGAAGTATGAAGGCGGGGAAGGCAATCAGCAGCAGGCTCATGATGGTAAAGCCCAGTGCCTGACCGAAATACACAGCCCGTTTGACCCCAACGGCACGGGCGTTCACGCCGACCAGAAAATCAGTGCCACCCCACAGCAAGGCGGCCAACAACCCCATCAGTACGTCCACGCAATGTCCTTATCGTTATGCACTGCGACGTTACAGGCCTTCCAGCTCCTGAGTGTCCCAGCGTTGGGCCTGGATTGCCCGGTAGAGCATGCCGATGGTCAATGCCACTTTGTCATCGCGACCCTTGGCCTTACGCGTTAGATACACATCGTAGCCTTCGGGTTGAAAATAGCGATAGCTGTCGCAATCCACGAAATCGAGGTGCAATTGACAGCTACAGCCCGGACTATAGATTTGAACGCTCGCCTGTCGATAGGCGATAGGGCGTTGCTACAGATTTATCTTTGTGCGGACGTGCGACAGTTGGACCGCTTTACCCTTCTTCGCGAGCAAGCCCGCTCCCACATTGAGCCGCGTACCCAGAGCAACTCGGTCAACTGTGGGAGCGGGCTTGCTCGCGTAAGCGAGCTGTCAGTCGCCGCCTCCTTCAGCCATCCGCTGTATCATCCCGTATCGCTTTACCCCCGACCTTTTCTCGACTCGCTGCCATCACCGGCTAGGCTTTGCCCATCGCAGCAGTCAACGGAGTGACAGCTTATGCACAACACCCTGGAACAGGTTTTCGGTTATCCACAGTTTCGACCCGGCCAGGAGAAGGCGATCAGCGCAGTGCTGGCCGGGCGCTCAGCGGCGGCGATTTTTCCCACAGGTTCCGGTAAATCCCTGTGCTATCAACTGTCGGCGGTACTGCTGCCGCACCTGACGCTGGTGGTCTCGCCGTTGCTGGCGTTGATGCAGGATCAATTGGAGTTCCTGCAGCGTCACGGCATTGCCGCCGGCAGTATCGATTCGGTGCAGAGTCGCGATGACGCCAGTGATGTCATGGCCCGTGCCAGATCTGGCGAATTGAAGATTCTGATGGTTTCTGTGGAGCGCCTGAAAAACGAGCGTTTTCGCAACTTCCTGCAACAGATCCCTATCTCTCTGCTGGTGGTGGACGAGGCGCACTGCATCTCCGAATGGGGCCACAACTTCCGCCCGGATTACCTCAAGCTTCCGGACTATCAACGCCAGTTCAACATCCCGCAGGTCTTGTTGCTGACCGCCACTGCGACGCCCAAGGTCATCGCCGACATGCAGGCCAAGTTCGCCATCGCTCCCGAAGACGTGGTGACCACAGGCTTTTACCGGCCGAACCTCAACCTATGGGTCGAGCCGGTGCGCGGGCAGGACAAGCGCCGACGCCTGGTCGAGTGGATGGGGCAGCGTCCCGATCAGCCAGGCATCGTCTACGTCACCCTGCAGAAAACCGCTGAGCACATTGCCGAACATCTTCAGCGCAATGGCATTCAGGCCGAGGCTTATCATGCCGGATTGCCCCATGATCAGCGCGAAGCCATCCAGAAACGCTTCATGGGCGGACAGTCCAATTGCATCGTTGCCACCATCGCCTTCGGCATGGGCATCGACAAGAGCGATATTCGCAACGTGGTGCATTTCGATCTGCCCAAATCCATCGAAAACTACAGCCAGGAAATCGGCCGTGCCGGACGTGACGGTCAGCCTTCTGACTGCCTCGTATTGGCCAACCGCGACAGCCTCAACGTGCTGGAAAACTTCGTCTACGGCGACACGCCTGAACTGGACGGCATCCGCCACGTGCTCGATGAATTGCAAGCAGGCGCACCTGAAGGGCAGTGGGAGTTTCTGCTTGGACCGCTGGCCGATCAGAGCAACATCCGTCAGCTCCCGCTCAAGACCTTGCTGGTGCAACTGGAGTTGCGTGGCCTGATTGCACCGCGCTACGCCTACTACGCCGAGTACCGGTTCAAATATCTGGAGGAGCCTGAAGCCTTGCTGACCCGTTTCGAGGGCGAGCGCAGGGATTTCGTCGCCGCGATCATCCAGACCTCCAAACGCGCACGGGCCTGGGCCACGGTGAATTTCGATCTGTTGTATGAGCACTATCAAGCCCCGCGCGAGCGGGTGGTCAAGGCGCTGGATTACTTTCAGGAAAAGGGTTTGGTGGAGCTGGAAAGCAAGCAGATGACTGAGGTCTACAGCGTGCTGCAACGCAACATCGACAGCATTGCGCTGAGTCAGGAACTGCACGGGTATTTCACTCGGCACGAGCACACCGAGATCGCCCGAATTCACGCCATGCTTGATCTGTTCTCGACCGATCGCTGCCTGGGTTATCGCCTGGCCGGGTACTTTGGCGACCACGATGCGCCGCGCCAGTGTGGGCATTGCTCGGTTTGTCACGGTCAAGTGGCTCGGTTGCCAGAGCCCCCGGCATTACCGCCCCTTGTGGATAAAAACTTCGAGGCATTGTGTGGCGAATTTATCCACAGGCATGAACAGCACACCGGGCAGGTGCCGTCGGCGGAACGGGTGACGCGGTTCCTGTGCGGGATCAGCGTGCCGTTGTTTACCAAGCTCAAGGTTCGCGCAATTGCCGGGTATGCAGTGCTCGAGGATTATCCGTACGCGCAAGTCAGGGCGTGGGCCGAGAAGCATCTGGTGGGTTGAATATGGGGAGCATATCCATGCGCTGAATGTTGCCCATCACAGGAATAAATTTCAAAAATGTGCGATGGCTGACTATGGTGGGGACTGTCTTTGGATCGCCAACAAGAGAACACAACATGAGCCAGACACCGTTCAATATTCAGCGCGCAGCCGTGATCGGCGCGGGCACCATGGGTCGGGGCATCGTCATGTGCCTGGCCAATGCCGGCGTGGCGGTGCAGTGGGTCGATAACAATCCGCAAATGCTTGAACAGGCACTGGCCGCTGTTGCCGACACCTATGCCCACAGCGTGCGCCAGGAACGCATCGACCAGGCCGAGGCAGACGCGCGCATCGCTCGCGTCACGGCAGTTGCCGATTACGCAGCGATCGCTGATGTAGATCTGGTCATCGAAGCCGTCTACGAAAACCTTGAACTCAAGCAAACAATCTTTCGCGAACTCGATGGCCTGCTCAAACCCCAAGCCATCCTGGCCAGCAACACCTCCGCGCTGGACATCGACGCCATCGCCGCTGTCACAAGCCGACCGCAACAAGTCCTCGGCCTGCACTTCTTCAGCCCGGCGCACATCATGAAACTGTTGGAAATCGTGCGCGGTGCCCAAACGGCGCCGGCCGTCCTCGAGGCCGCACTGGCACTGGGCAAGCGCATGGGCAAGGTCAGCGTGGTGGCAGGCAATTGCGACGGCTTCATCGGCAACCGCATGCTCAATACCTATGTGCTGGAAGCGCGCAAGATGCTGCTCGAAGGCGCGTATCCCTATCAGGTAGACGCCGCGCTGCAGGGTTTCGGCTTCGCCATGGGGCCGTTCCGCATGTTCGACGTGGTGGGTGTCGACCTGCAGTGGCGGGCGCGGCAACTGTCCGGTATCGGCCAGGATGCACCCGAGGTCCAGGTGGATAATCGTCTGTGTGAGTTGGGCCGCTTTGGCCAGAAAAGCGGCAACGGTTTTTACCATTACGAGCCGGGCAGTCGTCAGGCGGAGCATGATGTGACGGTCGATGCGTTGGTGCTGCAAGTCAGCGAAGGGCTGGGCTTGCAGCGCCGCGAGATTGGCTCGCAGGAGATTCTGGAGCGTTGTCTGCTGGCCTTGGTCAACGAGGGCGCGAAGATCCTGCAGGAAGGCATTGCCGGTTCAGCCCACGACATCGATCTGGTTTACCTCAACGGCTACGGCTTCCCGGCGGACAAGGGCGGGCCCATGGCCTGGGCGGATCAGCAAGGGCTGGCGGACATTCATCAGCGATTGCTGGCGCTGCAGACTCGCCAGGGTGATCACTGGAGTCCGGCGCGGTTGATTGGGGAGTTGGCGGCGGTGGGTAAAGGCTTTGCCGATCGGTAATCAATCTGGCGTCCGTGAGGGCGCCTTCGCGAGCAAGCCCGCTCCCACATGAGATCCGTGTCGTACACAGGTCTCATGTGGGAGCGGGCTTGCTCGCGAAGAACGATAACGCGGATTTTCGCCTTACACTGTCGATCCAACCTCAGGAATCAACACCGATGCCCCATCGCACCGACTACCCGCACTTCCAGCCCATCACCACCCGTTGGCACGACAACGACGCCTACGGCCACGTCAACAACGTCACCTACTACAGTTTCTTCGACACGGCCGTGAATACCTACCTGGTCGAAGTCGGCGGGCTGGATATTCACGATGGTGAGGTGGTGGGGTTCGTGGTGAGTTCGGCTTGCGATTACTTCGCCTCAATCGCGTTCCCGGACCGGATCGAGATTGGTCTGCGCGTGGGCAAGTTGGGCAACAGTTCGGTGCAATACGAATTGGCGGTGTTCAAGCAGGGCGAGGATGAGGCCTGCGCAGCGGGGCGTTTCGTGCATGTGTTTGTGGATCGAGGGTCGAATCAGCCAGTGGCGATTCCTGCCCGGTTGCGTGAGGCGCTGGAACGGTTGGTGGTTTGACGGGCAAAAAAATCGCAGCCCTGAGGCTGCGATTGTGGGGTCTATCCGTGGACGAGGCGCTCACGCCTCAGTCGTGATAGCGATGATGCTTGCGATGCCCGTAGGCATGACCGCGGCCCGGATGGCCACGGTAGTAGCGACGGTCGTCGTGACCACCACGATAGGAGCGACGATCATCGTCTTCATCGCTCTTGTTGCCCATATAGTTACCCAGCGCGCCACCGGCGCCGCCGCCTGCCGCAGAGCCGATCAGGCTGCCGGTGGTGCCGCCCATGCTGCGGCCGACCACGTTACCGCCTGCTGCGCCCAACGCACCGCCAATGGCTGCTTCGCCACGGCTGCGTTTGTCTGCGCCGACTGCGCTACCGCCCGCGCCGCCCAGGGCTGCGCCGATGGTGGAACCTGTGTTGCCGCCAAGTGACTGACCGACGACCGAGCCTAAAACCCCGCCCAATGCGCCGCCCACACCTGCTTCGGTGGTGCCGCCAGCAGAAGCAAAGCCACTGACCAGGCCAAGGGACAACAAGAGAATCGAGGAGAACTTCATGGAGGAACCTCAAGGGGATGACGGCGCGATCCTGAGGCTGTGTCATGAGTGTGACAATCGAAATCCGACGAATAACACGACTTCAGCACATTTACATAAGTTGCTGTTTTTTAGACGGAACTTAACGTTTTTTTGCCGGTCTTTTACTACTTCACAAAGGCTGTTTTCTCAGGAAAACGGCCTTTTTTGTGGGCGTTTGGAAAGTGATCGACTACAGAGACTCGCTCAATGGTCCAACGCATTCGCGAGCAAGCCCGCTCCCACATTAGATCACGGCTGCACGCAAAAAGACGTGTTCGCCGAAGTCCTGATGTGGGAGCGGGCTTGCTCGCGAAGAGGCCGGTTGAGGCGAAGCGTCAAGCCGACCTGGCCAGAATCAATCCACTCTCACTCGCCGCTTCCAACCGGATCGCCACGAACTTCGACGTCGGTGTATGGCTGCCATCCCCGGTGCTTTCCAGCGGCACCAGTGGGTTGACCTCCGGGTAGTACGCCGCCGCTTGCCCGGCCGGAATATCAAACGCCAGCAAGGTGAAGCCCTTGACCCGACGCTCCACACCATCATCCCAGATCGACACGATGTCGGCCTTCTGCCCCGGTTTGAAGCCCAGGCGAATAATGTCGGCTTCGTTGACGAACAACACATCACGTTGACCTTTCACCCCACGATAGCGGTCGTTGAGGCCATAGATGGTGGTGTTGTATTGGTCGTGGGAGCGCATCGATTGCAGGATCAGGTCCGGCAACACGCCGGTAGCGCGGGTGCGTTCGTGGACCAGGTCCCTGGGCAAAACGTTCGGGCGGAAATTGGCCCGGCCTGAGGCGGTGTTCCACTTGCGCGCACCGGCACTGTTGCCCAGGTAGAAACCGCCTGGATTCTTGATCTTCTCGTTGAAGTCTTTGAAGTTGGGAATGGTGTCGGCGATCAGGTCGCGGATGCGACGGTAGTCGGCCACCAGCCAGTTCCAGTCCACCGGATGGCTGCCCAGGGTGGCGGCGGCGATACCGGCCAGGATCGCTGGCTCCGAACGCATCTGGTTCGACAGCGGTTCCAACTGACCGTTGGAGGCGTGGACCATGCTGAACGAGTCTTCCACGGTCACCGCTTGCGGGCCTTCGGTTTGCCGGTCGATGTCGGTGCGACCCAGGCACGGCAGGATCAGCGCGTCTTTGCCATGGGCCAAGTGGCTGCGGTTGAGCTTGGTGCTGATCTGTACGGTCAGGTCGCAATTGCTCAGGGCCGCGAAGGTGCGAGGGCTGTCCGGGGTTGCCTGGGCGAAGTTGCCGCCCAGGGCAATGAACACTTTGGCCCGACCTTCGGCCATGGCGTGGATCGCCTCGACCACATTGTGGCCGTTTTCACGGGGCACCTTGAACTGGAAGCGACGCTCCAGCGCATCGAGGAACGCCACCGGCGGGCGTTCGTTGATGCCCATGGTGCGGTCGCCTTGCACGTTACTGTGGCCACGTACCGGGCACAGGCCGGCGCCCGGCCGGCCGATGTTGCCGCGCAGCAGCATCAGGTTGGCGATTTCCTGGATGGTCGCCACCGAATGGCGGTGCTGGGTGATGCCCATGGCCCAGCACATGATGACGTTCTTGCCTTTGGCGTACATGCGCGCGGCTTGCTCTATCTCGACCAGCGCCAGGCCTGATTGCTCGACGATCTGCTCCCACGAGGTGTCATCGACGACGGCCAGGTATTCCAGCACGTTGACGCTGTGTTCATTGAGGAAGTCGTGGTCGAACACCGCAGGCTGCCCCGCCTTCTGCGCATCACGCTCCCATTGCAACAGGAACTTGGCCATGCCGCGCAGCACCGCCATGTCGCCGCCCAGGGCTGGGCGGAAGTACGCGGTGTTGGTCGGCTTGTCGCCGTTGGTGAGCATTTCGATCGGGTGCTGCGGGTGCTGGAAGCGTTCCAGGCCGCGCTCTTTGAGCGGGTTGATGCACACCACTTGAGCGCCGCGTTTCACCGCTTCGCGCAGCGGTTCGAGCATCCGCGGGTGGTTGGTGCCCGGGTTCTGGCCCCAGACGAAAATTGCATCGGCGTGTTCGAAATCGTCGAAGGTCACGGTGCCTTTGCCGACGCCAACGCTTTGCGCCAACGCGACGCCACTGGCCTCGTGGCACATGTTCGAGCAGTCGGGGAAGTTGTTGGTGCCATAGGCACGTACGAACAATTGATAGAGAAACGCCGCTTCGTTGCTGGCCCGTCCCGAGGTGTAGAACTCGGCTTGATCGGGGCTCGCCAAGCCTTGCAGGTGCTTGGCGATCAGGGCAAAGGCGTCGTCCCAGCTGATGGGCTGGTAGCGATCGGTTTCGGCGTTGTAGCGCAGTGGCTCGGTCAGACGGCCCTGATACTCAAGCCAGTAGTCGCTCTGCTCCAGTAGCGAGGTCACGCTGTGCTTGGCGAAGAACTTGCCATCGACACGGCGCTTGGTCGCTTCCCAGTTCACCGCCTTGGCGCCGTTCTCGCAGAACGCCACCATGCCGGCTTCGTTGGAGTCACCCCAGGCACAACCCGGGCAGTCGAAGCCGCCGTTCTTGTTGGTCTTGAGCATCATGCGCAGGTTTTTCAACGCGTTGTCGCTGGTCAACCAGGCCTGGGCGACGCTGATCAGCGCGCCCCAGCCACCGGCCGGGCCTTTGTAGGGTTTGTAGCGAGGAACAGGGGTCTGGTCGGCTTGACGGTGTTGACTCACGCTTGGTTCTCCAAAGCCGGGCTGTATACCCGTGGCGCATTCTTCTGGGGCAGATGGATGAGGTTGAGGTTGTGGCGACGGGCCCATTGCACGGCAAGGCCCGTGGGCGACGACAGGCTGACCAGGGTCTGGATGCCTGCACGCAAGACTTTCTGGATCAATTCGAGGCTGCAGCGGCTGGTGACGATCGCCAGCCCGCCCTCGATCGGGATGTTGCGACGGATCAGGCCGCCGATCAGCTTGTCCAGTGCGTTGTGCCGGCCGATGTCTTCGCGACCGAGCAGCAATTCACCCTGGTCGTTCATGAACACCGCCGCATGCACCGCACCGCAATGCTGGCCCAGTGGCTGGAACTGGCCGATGCGTTGACGCAGGCCTTCGAGCCATTCGGCCGGCGGCAGTGGCGCACCGGGCAACACCTTGAGGTCCGGCAACGCCTGTTCGACCGCTTCCACCCCACACAGCCCGCAACCGCTGGTGCCGGCCAGTTGCCGGCGCTGCTGCTTGAGGTTCCAGAACGCGCGGTTGGCGATGGTCACTTGCGCGTACTGCGCCGAGCCTGAGCCGGTCAGCTGCAGGTCATAGATATCGGTGGCGTCCTGGATGATGCCGCTGCCAAGGCTGAAGCCGACGATGAAGTCTTCCAGATCGGTCGGCGTCACCAGCATCACGGCCTGGCTGATGCCGTTGTAGGCGATCGCCAGCGCCACTTCCTCGGCCAGCGCGGTGCTGGCCGATTCGGAGTATTCGAGGTCGCTGTAACTGTACGTCTGGCTTGCGGCGGGCGCGGGCGTTTCGAGGGCGGGCGCCGCGCAGGAAGGGCGCTTGGCGTTCATGGCATCACCGACGGATTGATCAGCGTTAAGACTAGGCGCGGCAAACGGTCGCGTCTAATTGCTATTACTGATGCGCCGATAGATGCCGTCGATCAAGCGCCCTTTAGTGATTGCTGATACATCGCAAAACAGGCTTCGGCCAACGCCGAGCGGGGCGCGGTACGACGCATGATCAGCCCCAGCCTGCCCAGGGTCTGGGCGTTTTCGATAGGTTGCAGGCGCAGGTGGTCGGTCAGGCCTTCGAGGCCGCCATCCAGGGGCATCACTGCGCAGCACAGGCCACCGTGCACGGCTTGTAGCAGTTGATGCACGGCGTCGGTCTGCAACAGCGGCTGCGGGGTGAGGCCGCGGCTGTGGAAGTTATGGTCGATGGACTGCCTGAAATGCATCCCGCTGGTGAGCATCCCCAAGGGCAGTTCGACCAGAGATTCCCAACTCAACGGCGCCTGGCCAAAACTGAAGTAACGTTGATCGTAGAGCAGGCCCATGTGGGTTTCGCTGAATGACAGCGAGTCGAAGTGTTCGCCATCCAGGCGTTCCAGATAGGACACGCCCAGATCCAGGCGATTGTTCGCCAATTGTTCGAGGATCTGCTCGGAACTCAGCGACGACAGCTCGAAGCGCAGGCTGGGGTGTTCGGCGTGCAGGCGCTGCAGCAATGGCAGCGGATCGAAGCTCGACAGGGGCACCACCCCCAGGCGCAAGGTGCCGACCAGATTGCCGCGACAGGCTGCCGCTTCGGCGTACAAACCGTCGTAAGCCGCCAACACCGTGCGGGCCCAGGCCAGCACCCGTTCGCCGGGAGCGGTGAAGCCTTCGAAGCGCTGACCGCGATTGACCAGGGGCAGCTCCAGCTCTTCTTCGAGGCTGCGCAGGCGCATCGACAGTGTCGGCTGGGTGATGTGGCAGCGCGCGGCGGCCTGGCCGAAGTGCCGGGTTTCGTCCAGAGCGATGAGGAATTTCAGCTGTTTGATGTCCATCGTCGCTCCAGGATTTCAAGTAGGTGAGGATTCTATCGCTTGGCGGGAAGCGGCGTCATTGGTCGGGTTGGATCCGAGTATGGCCACCTTGGTCTAGGCTTTTGCATCTGGAATCTGAAAACCAAGGAGCGTGCGCCATGAGCATTTTTAGTTTTGTGAAAGAAGCAGGCGAAAAGCTTATCGATCTGCTGACACCTGGTAACGCCAACGCGAGCGAGCAACTGAAGGAACATATCAGCAAAGTCGGCCTCGGGAGCCCGAATGTGCAGGCGACGGTGGATGGCGACAAGGTCACTGTGACCGGCGAAGTGGCGAGCCAGGAGGAGAAGGAAAAAATTCTTCTGGCGGTCGGCAATATTGAAGGTGTGGGTAGCGTGGACGACCAGATCACGGTGACCGGCCCAGTGGTTGTGGCCGCGAAGTTCGTCACGGTGGTGAAGGGCGACACCCTCAGCGCGATTTCCTTGCGCGTGTATGGCGATGCCAACAAATATCAGAAGATTTTCGAGGCCAATAAGCCGATGCTCAAGGATGTAAACAAGATTTATCCGGGGCAGTCGTTGCGGATTCCCGAGTAATCGAAACCTGTGGCGAGGGAGCAAGCGCCCTCGCCACATTGATTGCATCAGGCCTCAAGCCCTGCAATCAAATCCCGATAATCCTCCACCGCCCTAAACTCGGCGGTGTCCTTCGGCCCTTTGCGGCTGTCCGGCTCACGAACGGCCAGCAAATGCGCCACGCCAAAATCCCGGGCGCTGCGAAGGATCGGCAAGGTGTCGTCGATGAACAGGCTGCGCGCCGGATCGAAATCGATATCCGCCTGCAGCGCCTCCCAGAACTGCGGGTTTTCCTTGGGGAAACCGTAGTCGTGAGAACTGATCAAGCGCTCGAAATAAGGCGCCAGTTCGATTCTTTCCAGTTTCAGCGACAGAGAGTCACGGTGCGCGTTGGTGATCAGTATCACGCGTTTGCCGGCCTGCCTGATCGCGGCCAGGAACGTGTCCGCGTCCGGGCGCAGGGCGATCAGATGGGCGGTTTCCAGTTTCAGTTCGCGCACCGGCAGCTTCAGTTCGGCGCTCCAGAAATCCAGGCAGTACCACTGCAACTGACCGGCATTGCGCTCGAACAACGGCTGCAATTCCATCTCGGCCATGGCCCGGCTGACCCCGTGCAGTTCGGCGTAGCGCTGGGGCAGGTGCTCCAGCCAGAAATGGTTGTCGAAGTGCAGGTCCAACAGCGTGCCGTCCATGTCCAGCAGAACGGTGTCGATGTCAGGCCACGGTAATAAAGGCATGGCAGTGTCTCGGGCGGTAGAAAGATATCTGGCGTAAACAATCACAAAAGCCGCGTTATAGTAGCGCGTTCACGCCAAGGAGCCTTGCATGCGCCAGAAACCCACGATCCTCGCCCGCGAAATTGTCGCCACCAGCCGTTTGTTTTGCGTCGAGGAACTCAAGCTGCGCTTTTCCAACGGCGTGGAGCGCACCTATGAGCGATTGGTTGGCAAGGGCGCCGGTTATGGCGCGGTGATGGTCGTGGCGATGCTTGATGCCGATCATGCGGTGCTGGTCGAGGAGTATTGCGGCGGGACCGACGAGTACGAATTGTCCCTGCCCAAAGGCCTGATCGAACCTGGCGAAGACGTGCTGGCGGCGGCGGAACGCGAGCTCAAGGAAGAGGCCGGGTTTGGCGCGCGGCAGCTTGAGCATCTGACCGAGCTGTCGCTGTCGCCCGGTTACATGAGCCAGAAAATCCAGGTGGTGCTGGCCACCGATCTGTACGAAGAACGTCTGGAGGGTGACGAGCCGGAGCCCATGGGCCTGGGCAAAGTCAACCTGCGAGAGCTGTCGGCGCTGGCGCAAAACCCGCAGTTCACAGAGGGCCGTGCCTTGGCGGCGCTGTACCTGGCCCGTGATCTGCTGACCCAGCGCGGGGTGTTCTTGCCATGAATTTCCCGCATCCGCTGATGGCGCCGGTGATTGAACTGGCTTTGAAGGCAGGCGACGCGATCCTGCCGTTCTGGCGCACGGGCACGGCGGTGACTGCCAAGGCTGACGACTCTCCGGTGACCGCCGCCGATCTGGCTGCCCACCACCTGATTCTGGCCGGGCTGACGGCGCTGGACCCAAGCATCCCGGTGCTGTCCGAAGAAGACGCCAACATCGCGCAAAGCGTTCGCGCCGGGTGGCAGCGCTGGTGGCTGGTGGACCCGTTGGACGGCACCAAGGAATTCATTTCGGGCAGTGAAGAATTCACCGTCAACATCGCCCTGATCGAGCAGGGCCGCGTGGTGTTTGGTGTGGTATCGATGCCGACCAATGGCCGCTTTTACGTAGGCGGCGCAGGTTTTGGGGCATGGCGGGGTGACAAGGGCGCCGAGCCAGAGCCGATTCAGGTTCGCGACGTACCGCCAACGGGCGCGGCGTTTACCGTGGTTGCCAGTCGCCGTCATTCCAGCCCTGAACAGGAGCGCTTGCTGGCCGGCTTGAGCGCCAGTCTGGGTGAACTGGAGCTGGCGAACATCGGCAGCTCGCTCAAATTCTGTCTGTTGGCCGAAGGGGCCGCCGATTGCTATCCGCGACTGGCGCCGACTTCGCAGTGGGACACGGCGGCGGCGCAGGGTGTGCTGGAAGGGGCGGGCGGCGAGGTGCTGGATCTGAGCGGTGCGCCGTTCTGCTATCCGGCGCGGGAGTCGTTGTTGAACGCGTTCTTTCTGGCGTTGCCGGCGAAGGCGGCTTGGCGGGAGAAACTGCTGGAGCTTGCCCGATCCTGAATCGGCCCACGATGAAACGCGCCTGCAAGACCTGTGGCGAGGGAGCTTGCTCTCGTTGGGCTGCGAAGCGGCCTCAAAAGCCAGGCAGCGCGCGCTTTCAGTTAAATCCCATTCGCTGGTTTGCGGCTGCTGCGCAGCCGAGCGGGAGCAAGCTCCCTCGCCACAGGTTGCGTGGCCAGTTCAGCGGTGCAGGACATACTGCCCGGTAAATTTCACCGCATCCTGATCACTCCCCGCATTCACCACCCGCGTATTGAGGATCAGTCGCGCCCGGCCATAGCGCTGGTACGTCGCCACAAACTTCTTCCACACCAGCGCACTCGGCGCCGTGCAAATGGCGTGGGCATCGCCCGTCACGGGCAGTGGATAGTGGATCTGGCCTTCCTGAATCACGATGTGCCCGTCGGTAATCCCTTCCTCTTTGAGCCGCAGATGCATCCAGCCCCAACCGGCCAGCACCGCACCGCAATACAGGCTGCCGCCGAACATGGTGCTCTTGTGGTTGACGTTGGCGTCCAGCGGCAAATGCAGGCGCAGTTGCTGGTCGTGCCATTCAAGCACTTTGAGGCCCATGTCCCGGGTGAGGGGGATGTCGTGGTGGAGCACGGATTCCAGTTGACGACTGTCGCGGCTCATTCGGCGGCCTCTTGATGGGATGGTAGGTGGCTCAATCGAGATCGTCGGCGTGGCTGGCGGCACCGCTGTCGGCGAAGCTCAGGCCGTGTTTGCGCAGCTTGTCGTGCAGGGTCTTGCGAGGAATACCCAAGGCTTCGGCGACGCTGCGCAAAGAGGTGTGCGAGCGTGCCAGCTCGGCGGCAATCAGGGTCTTTTCGAAGTTTTCCACTTGTTCGCTCAGGCCGCCGCTGACCAGCTCCACCGGCGTGCCGGCAGCGCTTTGCGCCTCGCTGTCGTCCAGCGCCAGCTCAAGACCCAGGGCAAAGCGTTCGGCGGCGTTCTGCAGCTCGCGCACGTTGCCGGGCCAGCTGTGGCGCAGCAGCAGGGCGCGTTGCCCCGGTTGCAGTTCATGCAGCGGCAAACCGTGGCGGGCGCTGGCTTCGTCGGCGAAGTGCTGGAACAACACCAATGCATCCTCACCTCGTTCGCGCAGCGGCGGAATGCGCAGCGGCGCAACGTTCAGGCGGTAATACAGGTCGGCACGGAAACGCCCTTGATCGGCGGCCTGGCGCAGGTCCTCTTTGGTGGCGGCAATGATGCGGATGTCCAGCGGGATCAGTTGATTGCCGCCCAGCCGCTCGACCACCCGCTCCTGCAGCAAGCGCAGCAATTTCACCTGCACGTCCAGGCTCATGCTTTCGATTTCATCGAGGAACAAAGTGCCGCCGTTGGCGAACTCGAACTTGCCGATACGGCGCTTCTGCGCCCCGGTGAAGGCGCCGGGCTCATGGCCGAACAGCTCACTCTCGACCACCGATTCGGCCAGCGCCCCGGCGTTGATCGCCACGAACGGGCCGTTTCTGCGGCTCGACAAATCATGCAGCGCCCGGGCCACCACTTCTTTGCCGGCGCCGGTTTCGCCCAGGATCAACACATCGGCCTTGGTCGCCGCCAGGGCGCCGATCTGCTCGCGCAGGCGCAGGATCGAAGGCGAATGCCCCACCAGCCGTGTACTCAACTCGTTGCGATCGCTCAGGGCCAGACGCAGGCTGCGGTTGTCCAGTACCAGGCGGCGCAGGGCCAGGGCGCGGCGCACACTGTCGAGCAGGGCGTCGCTGGCGAAGGGTTTCTCCAGAAAATCGTAGGCCCCGGCGCGCATGGCCTGCACGGCCAGCGGCACGTCGCCGTGGCCGGTGATCAGCAGCACCGGCAGCTCAGGGTCCTGGGCGTGCAGTTCGTTCAGTAGTTCGAGGCCGTCCATGCCCGGCATGCGGATGTCGCTGACCACCACCCCCGGCCAGTCACGCTCCAGTTGCGCGGCCAGGCCCTTGGCTTCGGCCAGCGGCAGGATTTTGAGGCCGGCCAGGTCCAGGGTCTGGCTCAGGGCCTGACGCAAGTGCGGATCGTCATCGATCAACACGACCTGAATGCGATTGTCGATGGTCATGCACTTCGGTCCTCGGACGGTTGCAGGCTCACGCCCGGTGCGCCTGGGCGCAGTTTCAAGGTAATCAACGCGCCGCCTTCCTTGTGGTTGGCGAACGACAGTTCACCGCCGAAGGCGCGCATCAGGGTTTCGCAGATCGCCAGCCCCAGGCCAAGGCCCTGGGTGCGGGTCTTGGTGGTGTAGAACGGCTCGCTGGCGCGACCCAGGGCTTCCATGCAGAAACCGGGGCCGTTGTCGCGGATGTACAGGGTAACGCCCTCGGCGGTGGATTGGGCGCTCAGCCAGAGTTTACGGGGCGGGCCTTTTTCCGTCAGGGCGTCCAGGGCGTTGGCCAGCAGGTTGCCGAGCACTTGGCGCAAGCGAGTTTCGCCGGCTTCGACCCACAGCGTCGCGGCGGGCAAGTCACGAATCAATTCAACGTCCATGCTGCGCCGACGTTTGGCCAACAGGGCCAGCGCATCGTCCAGCGCCGGTTGCAGAGCGACGCTTTCCGGGGCGTGGCGATCGCGTCGGGCAAAGGCGCGCAAGTGGGCGATGATCGAGGCCATGCGCCCGGTCAGTTCACTGATCAGCTTGAGGTTGCCGCGGGCATCGTCGGTGCGCTGATGGTCGAGCAGGACTTCGGCGTTTTCCGCGTAACTGCGGATGGCGGCCAGGGGTTGATTGAGTTCGTGGCTGATACTGGCCGACATCGTCCCCAAGGCAGACAGTTTGCCGGCCTGCACCAGGTCATCCTGGGCGCGCACCAGTTCCTGCTGGGCCTGCTCGCGCTCCAGCACTTCCTGTTTCAAACGACGGTTGAGGCCTTCCAGATCGCTGGTGCGCTCGGCCACCCGGCCTTCCAGTTCGCGCCGTGCCTTGGCTTCGAAGGCGATGCGTTCCAGGTAATGACGACGGCGCTGCATCATCAGGCCCAGCAGCAACATCACCACCAACAGCGTCGCGCCGCCAACGGCCACCACCGTGCGTACGGGACGGTCGATCAGGGTGCGTGGGGCGAGGATACTGACGTTCCAGCCGGTTTCCGCGATGGCCTGAGTCTGGGTCAGCCAGGCGTTGGGGTTGAGCCGCAATGGCTTGGGCTCGCGGGTCGGGTAAGGCTGGATCGCGCTGATGGCCTTGCGCTCGTCTTCGCTCAAGGGGCGGGTCGAGCGGAAGCGCCATTCCGGGCGCGAGGTGAGGATGACCACGCCGTTCTGATCGGTCAGCAGCAGCTGCTCCGGGGTCTTGCCCCACAGGCTTTCGGTGTGGTCCAGGTCGACCTTGACCACCAGCACACCGGTGATTTTCTCGCCGTTGCGCACGGCGGCGGCGAAGAAGTAACCGCGCTTGGCGGACGTGGTGCCCAGCCCGAAGAATCGCCCGAGACGCCCGGCCATGGCTTCGCTGAAATATGGCCGGAAGGCGAAATTGCGCCCCACGAAACTGTCGTGTTTGTCCCAGTTGGAGGCCGCGAGGGTCTTGCCCGTGGTGTCCATCAGGTACATGACTTCGGCGCCGGTCTGGCTGCTGATATTTTTCAGCAGCCGGTTGGCATTGCCCTGGGTGACGCTGTCGTCCGGCGCACCCAGCACGGCGCGCAGGGCCGGCAGGTCGCCGAGAATCTGCGGCAGCACTTCGTAACGGTGCAGGGTACCCAGCAGGTTGGCGACGTAGAGGTCCAGGGTCTGGCGATTCTGCCCGGCCAGTTCGCTGCGGTAATAGCGCTCGGCCAAGTGCTGCAACGGCCACAGCAGCGGCGCCAGGCACAGGGCGAGCAAGGCCAGGCTGCGCCAGCGGGGTCTGCGGGGGAGGGTCGGAGTCATGAGCTTCGGGCGCCTGTGGGGACAGGCGCATTATGCCTAGGCAAAGACGTCGGCGTCCTTGAAGAGTGGCGCGTCTTGATCTTTGGCCGACAGGATTGGCGTGCCGTCCAGTTGCCAGTCGATACCCAGGTCCGGGTCATCCCAGCGAACGCTGCGCTCACCGCGAGGGTTGTAATAGTCAGTGGTCTTGTAGAGCACTTCGGCTGCATCGCTCAACACCACGAAGCCGTGGGCAAAACCCTCGGGGATCCACATCTGGCGGTGGTTGTCGGCACTCAGGCGCATGGCGACCCATTGGCCGAAATGCGCTGAGCTGCGGCGGATGTCCACGGCCACGTCCAATATTTCGCCATGGGTCACGCGAACCAGTTTGCCCTGGGGCGATTGCAGTTGGTAATGCAGACCGCGCAGCACGCCTTTTTGCGAGCGCGAATGGTTGTCCTGCACGAATGCCGCCGGCACATCGGTCGCTTGCTCGAAGCTTCTGGCATTGAAGCTTTCGTAAAAGAAACCACGCTCGTCCTTCATTACCCGAGGTTCGATGATCAGAACGCCGGGCAGCGCGGTGGTAATCACATTCATGGTTTTCTCCGACAGTAGGCGTTGCTGGCCGCCATTCTTGCGCAAAGCGTCGTCGGGCGCGAGCCACCGCTGAGCGTGCAGCACGGGGTGGGGGTTGCGTATCGACTCGAGCGGTGGCGATATAGGCGCCTAATAAAATTCCAGAGGTCGTTCCATGCCGCTCGCCACGTTGATTCATCGCGCCAGTTTGCCCAGCCCGCAAGTGTCTGCGGAACAAGCGCTAGAGCTGTTGCAGGAACATTACGGGCTTGGCGGCAGGTTGCAGGCCCTGGGCAGTCAACAGGACCTGAACTACCGCGTCGACAGCGATCAGGGCCGTTTCGTCCTGAAAATCTGCAGGGGCGACTATTCGGCGGTGGAGTTGCAGGCTCAACACGCCGGGCTCAAGCATTTGGCGCAGCACCCCGATGTGCACGTGCCGCGGGTGATTCCGGCCAAGAACGGCGAGGACCTGTTGTCGCTGGACGTGGCTGGCCAGGCGGTGCATGTGCGCCTGCTCGATTACATCGAAGGCCAGTCCCTGACCCATCTCGATCATTTCAACCGCACCGTGGTGGCCGGCTTCGGTCGCCTGTGCGGCGAAATGGACCTGGCGCTGGTGGACTTCGACCATCCGGGGCTGGTGCGTACGCTGCAATGGGACGCGCGCCACGCTCAGGCACTGATCGCGCATTTGCTGCCAGTGATTCAGGACGACGCCCAGCGCACCTTGATCGCCGAAGCGGCGGAGCGGGCCGAGCGGCACTTGCAGCCCTTGGTGGACAAGTTGCCGGTGCAGGCCATCCACATGGACATCACCGATGACAACGTGGTCTGGCAACGCGATGCCGAGCGTCACTGGCAGTTGCAGGGGGTGATCGATTTCGGCGATCTGGTGCGCACCTGGCGCATCACCGACCTGTCGGTGACCTGCGCGGCCTTGCTGCATCACGCCGATGGCGACCCGTTCTGCATTTTGCCGGCAGTGCAGGCCTATCACGCGGTCAATCCATTGACCCATGAGGAACTGCTGGCGCTGTGGCCGTTGATCGTCGCGCGCGCGGCGGTGCTGGTGCTCAGTGGCGAGCAGCAGGTGAGCATCGACCCGGGCAATACCTACAGCCGCGATAACCTGACTCACGAGTGGGAAATCTTCAGCGTCGCGACCTCGGTGCCCCTGGCGCTGATGGAAGCGGCGATCCTGACCTGCGTCGGGCAACACCTGCCGCCGATTGTCAGCGAAGGTTTCGCGCCGCTGCTGCCGAGCCTGGTGGGGCGTGAATTTGCCTTGCTCGATCTGGGTGTGCTCAGCGCGCACTTCGAGGCGGGCAATTGGGAAGAGGAAGGCATCGACCAACGCCTGCTCGACAGCGCCGAGAGCTTCCACGGGCTGGTCGCCAGTCGTTACGGGCAATACCGTTTGTCCCGCACCCGGCCGGAAAGCGCCGTCGAGCCGGACACCTGCCCGCTGCACGTGGAGTTGCGTGTGCCCCATGGCACGGCGGTGGAAGCGCCGTTTGCCGGGGTGGTGCATCAGCCGTTGCCGGGCGTGTTGCAACTGGATGGCCCGCAATTGAGCGTGCGTCTGTGGGGCGTGACGCCATCGCTGCATGCCGGCGCCGCGCTGGTCAAAGGCCAGGTGTTGGGCGCGGTCAGCGGGCCGTTGCTGGTGCAGTTGTGCCGAGGTCACTCGTTCACCGCGCCGCTGTTTTGCACACCGAGCCGTGCGCCAGCCTGGCAGGCGCTGTGCCCGTCACCGGCGGCGCTGCTGGGGCTGGCCTGCGATGCTGAAGAAGAACTGGATGCGCAGGCCTTGCTGGCCCGCCGTGACGCCAGTTTTGCCCGCACGCAAAAACACTATTACGTCGACCCACCGCGCATCGAGCGTGGCTGGCGCAACCACCTGATCGACATGCAGGGCCGCTCCTACCTCGACATGCTCAACAACGTTGCGGTGCTCGGCCACGGCCATCCACGCATGGCCGCGGTGGCCAGTCGGCAATGGTCGCTGCTCAACACCAACTCGCGGTTCAACTATGCCGCGGTGGCGCAATTCTCCGAGCGTCTGTTGAAGCTGGCGCCGGATTCCATGGACCGCGTGTTCCTGGTCAACAGCGGCAGCGAGGCCAATGACCTGGCGATCCGTCTGGCCTGGGCCTACAGCGGCGGACGCGACATCGTCAGTGTGCTGGAGGCCTACCACGGCTGGACCGTGGGCGCCGATGCGGTGTCGACGTCGATCGCCGACAACCCCAAAGCCTTGAGCAGCCGCCCGGACTGGGTGCATCCGGTCACGGCGCCGAACACCTATCGCGGTGAATTCCGTGGCGCGGACAGCGCGCCGGACTACGTGCGCAGCGTCGAACACAATCTGGCGAAAATCGCCGAGCAAAAACGCCAATTGGCCGGTTTCATCTGCGAGCCGGTGTACGGCAATGCCGGCGGCATTTCGCTGCCGCCGGGTTACCTGCAACAGGTCTACGCCATGGTCCGCGCCCAGGGCGGCGTGTGCATCGCCGACGAAGTACAGGTGGGCTACGGGCGCATGGGCCATTTCTTCTGGGGCTTCGAAGAGCAGGGCGTGGTGCCGGACATCATCACCATGGCCAAGGGCATGGGCAACGGCCAGCCACTGGGCGCGGTGATCACCCGCCGGGAAATCGCCGAGGCGCTGGAGGCCGAGGGTTATTTCTTCTCGTCCGCTGGCGGCAGCCCGGTCAGCTGCGAGATCGGCATGGCGGTGCTGGATGTGATGGAGGAAGAAAAGCTCTGGGAGAACGCTCAGGTGGTGGGCGGCTACTTCAAAGAGCGGCTGGAAGCGTTGATCGATATTCATCCGCTGGTAGGCGCGGTGCATGGCTCCGGGTTCTATCTGGGCGTGGAGCTGGTCCGCAACCGCGACACCTTGGAGCCGGCGACCGAAGAAACCACGGCGCTGTGCGATCGCCTGCGCGACCTGGGCATCTTCATGCAACCGACGGGTGACTACCTGAACGTGCTCAAGATCAAACCGCCGATGGTGACCTCGCGGCGCAGCGTGGATTTCTTTGTGGACATGCTCTCGAAGGTGCTCGCCGAAGATCTGTAAACGCATGCCACTGTGGGAGCGGGCTCGCTCGCGAAAGGGTTGTGTCAGCTACGTGGTCGTTGGCTGAAAAATCGCCTTCGCGAGCAAGCCCGCTCCCACAGGGGACTAGCGTTATTATTCGATTGTTATCGGGTTTAAGTGCGTAAATTAAGACGAAATGCATTTTCAAAGCTTTTAAAGCCGATTTTTATCGGATATAAAGTCGCCAATGCCAGGGTGTGGATAAGCCATGCCCGATCGTCACGCACTTGCCCGGAGATGCTCCATGAGCCGTACCGTTACCGTTGCCGCCACTCAGATGGCCTGTTCCTGGGACCTGGAAGGCAATATCGAAGTTGCCGAAAGACTGGTCCGTGAAGCCGCCGCCAAAGGCGCGCAGATCATCCTCATCCAGGAGCTGTTCGAGGCGCCGTACTTCTGCCAGAAGCCGAACCCGGATTACCTGCAACTGGCCACGACGGTTGAAGACAACGTCGCCATCAAGCATTTCCAGAAAGTCGCCAAAGAACTGCAGGTGGTGCTGCCGATCAGCTTCTACGAGTTGGCCGGGCGTGCGCGTTTCAACAGCATTGCGATCATCGATGCCGACGGCAGCAACCTCGGGATTTATCGGAAAAGCCACATCCCAGACGGCCCGGGCTATCACGAGAAGTACTACTTCAACCCGGGCGATACCGGCTTCAAGGTGTGGAACACCCGTTACGCGAAAATCGGCGTGGGCATCTGCTGGGACCAGTGGTTTCCGGAGGCGGCGCGCAGCATGGCGCTGCTGGGCGCAGAGATTCTGTTCTACCCGACCGCGATCGGCAGCGAACCCCACGACAAGACCATTTCGTCCCGCGATCACTGGCAACGCGTGCAACAGGGCCACGCCGGCGCTAACCTGATGCCGCTGATCGCCAGTAACCGCATCGGCAACGAAGAACAAGACGGCTATGACATTACCTTTTATGGTTCGTCGTTCATCGCCAACCAGTTCGGCGAGAAGGTGCAGGAACTCAATGAAACCGAAGAAGGCGTTCTGGTTCACACCTTCGACCTCGACCAACTGGAACACATCCGTAGCGCGTGGGGCTCGTTCCGTGACCGTCGTCCGAACCTGTACGGCGCGCTGAAAACCCTCGACGGAACCCTGGAGTCCTGATCGACATGACCACTTTGAATAGCACCCCTCGCGCCGACGGCTTCTACATGCCGGCCGAGTGGGCACCCCAGACCCAGACCTGGATGGTATGGCCCGAGCGTCCGGACAACTGGCGCCTGGGCGGCAAACCGGCGCAAGCGGCGCACGTGGCGGTGGCCAAGGCCATCGCCCGTTTCGAACCGGTGACCGTGGCGGTTTCCGCCGGCCAGTATGAAAACGCCCGGGCCCGCCTGGACGTGCCGAATATCCGCGTCGTGGAAATGTCCAGCGACGACGCCTGGGTGCGCGACACCGGCCCGACGTTCGTCATCAATAACAGCGGCGAAGTCCGTGGCGTGAACTGGGACTTCAACGCTTGGGGTGGATTTGACGGTGGCCTGTACTCGCCGTGGAACCGCGACTCGCAAGTGGGCGGCAAGATCCTCGAGATCGAGCGCAGCCCGCGTTACCGCACCGAAGGCTTCGTGCTTGAAGGCGGTTCGATTCACGTCGATGGCGAAGGGACGCTGATCACCACCGAAGAATGCCTGCTCAACCGCAATCGCAATCCGCACCTCAATCGTGCAGAAATCGAAGCGGTGCTCAAGGACAATCTGGCGGTGGACAAGATCATCTGGCTGCCGGATGGCTTGTTCAACGACGAAACCGACGGCCATGTGGATAACTTCTGCTGCTACGTGCGCCCCGGCGAAGTGCTGCTGGCGTGGACCGACGACCCGCAGGACCCGAACTACTCGCGCTGCCAGGCGGCGATGGACGTACTGCAAAGCAGCACCGACGCCAAGGGACGCCCGTTTACGGTGCACAAGATGCCGATTCCGGGGCCGCTGTACGCGACCGAAGAAGAATGCGCCGGTGTCGACCCGGTCGACGGCACCCAGGAGCGTAATCCTTCGGTGCGTCTGGCCGGTTCCTATGTGAACTTCCTGATCGTCAACGGCGGCATCATTGCGCCAAGTTTCGACGACCCGTTGGACGGTCCCGCCAAGGAAATTCTGCAGGCTTTGTTCCCGCAACACGAAGTGGTGATGGTGCCCGGTCGTGAACTGTTACTGGGTGGCGGTAACATCCACTGCCTTACCCAACAACAGCCAGCGCCGCACAAGGAATGAGTGAGCTCGTAACAGCTTGAGTTGATTGTGGAAAAAATCAGGCAAACGTTTTCGCCCCTTGCCGTACGCAGAGCCCGCAGCCCTGAAGGACTGCGGGCTTTTTTGTGTCTGCGCGCCGACAATCCGGGCACCTTGGCATAGCTCTTGTATCGCTCATGGTGCAAAACAGGGAGGGGGAGAACTTAGTCGTTCTGTCATAAACCTTGGATAAGTTAGGCCGCTCACAAACCAGGAGAGAGCGCTGAAATGAACGCCGAAGTAAATGTGGTCAGCGAGCGGACGTTGCATCCCCTGGCAGTAAAAGGCGAATCGCTCCAGATCCTGGCGCACTGGTTAAAGTCCAATGGAACGCGTCCGATCAGTGAGCCTGATCCGCGCCGGACGATAATCGAGCGCTACCCCGCTGGTTTATTCAGCGAAGCGGAACTGGATGCGTTGCGGGATGTAATGGAAGGATAAGAAGAAAACAACGGATTGATCAAAGAGAACGCTGCCGGGATGGCAGCGTTTTTTTTGCTGATAGAAACCGCTCGTTTTGAGTTTTTCTGCCGCGTAAAGGGATTTCTTAGAAGATTTTCGCCTAATTACTGCGCAATCATGAAATTGACACACTGTTGAGGGCGCGGCTACGATTCGGCCAACGCCTGTGGCAGACCGCCATGACCCAAAATAATAAAAAGGCCCGCCTCGAATTTTCGTGGGCGGGCCTTTTGCTTTGCGGAATGAAAAAAGAGCGCGATAGTGCCATTTCAGTCGTTCGACACAGCGCGTTTCAACCCGTAATAAGGAAAACAAAATGTTGAACAAGCGAATCAGCCTGATCGCTCTGGGGATGTTGAGCGCTTCACAGGCCATGGCTAACGACCAGGCCGAATCCAAGGGATTTGTCGAAGACAGCAGCCTCAAAGTGCTGCTGCGCAACGCCTACATGAACCGTGACTACAAAAACGGCAACGACGATAAGTCCGAGTGGGGCCAAGCGGCCATCGGCACGTTCTCGTCCGGCTTCACCCAGGGCACCGTCGGTGTCGGTGTGGATGCCTTCGGTCTGTACGCACTGAACCTGGAGCGCAGCGAAGACCGCAGCGGCGCGCAGGGTATCGATTTCTTCAAAAAAGGTGACAGTGGCCAGCCGGCTGACGACCTGTCCAAGGCGGGCGCAGCGGTGAAATTCCGTCTGTCCAGCACCACGCTGACCTACGGTGACCAGATGCCGGCCCTGCCGGTATTGAGCTACGACAACGTGCGTCTGCTGCCGGAAAGCTACACCGGCACCCTGATCAACTCCAAAGAGATCAAGGGCCTGGAACTGAACGCCGGTCGCTTCACCGCCGAATCGCGCAAAAGCGCCGAAGGTCGTGACAGCGGTGGCCTGAAGTCGATCAACGTGTTGGGCGGCAGCTACCAGTTCACCGAACAATTCAAGGCGGCCTTGTACGCGTCCGACGTCGAAGACGTGTTGAAGAAGCAGTACGTGAACGCCAACTACGTGTTCCCGTTGGCCAAGGACCAGTCCCTGACCCTGGACTTCAACGGCTACCGTACCAAGCTGGACGATTCCTACGTTCGCGACAACAACCTGACCGGCGACGACAACAAGATCTGGAGCCTGGCGGCCACCTTCGCCACCGGCCCACACTCGTTCACCCTCGGTTACCAGCGCAGCACCGGCGACAGCAACCTGGGCTACCCGTACGGCGGTTACCAGAAGGGGCAAGGTCGCGTCGGTGACGGCGGCAACACCATCTACCTGGCCAACTCCTACTGGTCCGACTTCAACGCCGAAGACGAACGCAGCTGGCAACTGGGCTACGGCCTGGACTTCGGCACCTTCGGCGTTCCAGGCCTGAGCTACAACTTCGCCTACGTGCGCGGTGACAACATCACCACCTCCACCAGCGAAGGCGGCACCGAGCGCGAGATCTTCAACCAGTTCAAATACGTCGTGCAAAGCGGTCCGGCCAAAGACCTCAGCGTGAAACTGCGCAGCTCGATCCTGCGCGTGTCGCAGAAGTCGAGCGAGTACAACGTCAGCGGTAACGAAGTGCGTGTGTTCGTGGACTACCCGATCAACATTTTCTGATGATGGGTTGTGGTGTAGAGGGCTGATTCGAGGCCTTAAAACGAAGGAGCCCCGATTGATTCGGGGCTTTTTTGTGCGTGCTCAATGGGTCATGTCGTCGAAAGGCGCTTTCGGGAACATATTCTGAAGACGTGTCGTCAGCGGCGACATTTTCCGCGCTCCACAAATGTCCCTGGTTATTACACAACGTAACTAATGATGTTCCCATCCCCACCTTTATCCCCTCCCGCCAACTCCCTACATTGAGCTCCAACGCCTCTCCCATCATCCCGACGGGAAGGTCACTGGAGATTCCTCAATGCCTTTCGTAAGTGTTCGCATCACCCGCGACGGGGTTACCACTGAGCAGAAAGCTCAGGTGATCGCCGAAATCACTGAAACACTGGAACGCGTTCTCAACAAGCGTCCGGACCTGACCCATATCGTGATCGAAGAAGTCGACACCGATAACTGGGGTTACGCCGGGATCACCACCACTCAGTACCGCAAGCAACTGGCGGAAGAGGGGCAGTCATGACCGCCTCGGTGACCATCCATTTCATCTCCGATGTGGTGTGCCCATGGTGCGCACTGGGGGCGACGGCGCTGGAGCAGGCAATCGAGAACGTGGCGGGTGAGGTGTCGGTCGAGCTGACCTACAAGCCCTTCGAACTGAACCCGAACATGCCGCCCGAAGGCGAGAAAGCCGTTGAGCACTTGATGCGCAAATACGGACGCACCGCCCAGGACGTCGCCAACGGCAAAGCGATGCAAATCGAACGCGGCAATGCCATCGGCTTCAAGTTCGATCTGGAAAAACGCACTCACTTTTACAACACCTTCGACGCTCACCGTTTGTTGCTTTGGGCATTGGGGGAAGGGCGTCAAGTGGCGCTGAAGAAAATCCTACTTCGCGCTTACTTCAGCGAAGGCCAGAACCCGAGTGATCGGCAGACGCTGGTGCGATTGGCAGGTGAAGCAGGTTTGGATGAGGAGCGGGCGCACAAGGTGCTGGCGTCGGGCGAGTTTGCCGACGAGGTGCGTGAACTTGAGGAGTTTTACCGGCAGCACGGCATCAATTCGGTCCCGGCCATGGTGTTGAACGGCCGTCACCTGGTGTCCGGTTCGCAGTCGGTCGAGTACTACGAACAAGTGTTGAGACAAATGGCCGCGGCCCCCGCCGAAGCCTGATTCACCCACTTTCACATCCCATTTTTGATAGAGGTCTACATCATGAGCAATTCGAAAAAAGTCATCGTAATCACTGGCGCATCCCAAGGTCTGGGCGACGGCATGGTCAAGGCCTTCCGTGAACAGGGTTATCAGATCGTCGCCACTTCGCGTTCGATCAAACCGTCCACCGATCCGGACATCCTGACCGTTGCCGGCGACATCGGCGAACCGGAAACTGCCCAGCGCGTGATCCGTGAAGCCATCGCCCGTTTTGGCCGCATCGACACCCTGGTCAACAACGCCGGTATCTTCATCGCCAAACCGTTCACCCAGTACACCGCTGAAGACTACGCCAACGTGCTGTCCGTGAACCTGAACGGCTTCTTCTACATCACTCAACTGGCCATCGCCGAGATGGAAAAAAATGGCAGCGGCCACGTGGTCAACATCACCACCAGCCTGGTCGACCACGCCATCGACGGCGTGCCATCGGTACTGGCTTCGCTGACCAAAGGCGGCCTGAATGCGGCCACCAAATCCCTGGCTATCGAATACGCCAAGCGTGGTATCCGTGTGAACGCCGTCTCCCCTGGCATCATCAAGACCCCGATGCACGGCGAAGAAACCCATGCGGCGCTGGGTGCTCTGCATCCGGTTGGCCACATGGGTGAGATTGACGACATTGCTAATGCGGTTGTGTACCTCGATGGTGCGAAGTTTGTGACGGGTGAGATCCTGCACGTTGATGGTGGGCAGAGCGCGGGTCACTAAGACCTGAGGTTACGAGCCCTGGAAACGACAAAGCCCTCGTAGTGATACGGGGGCTTTGTTGTTTCCGGTTAGGAAGCTATGGACATCATTTTCGGATGTGTCTGACATACGCGGCAGCCACTCCTGATGATCATTGACGCTTTCCCACGGAAAGGTCACTGAAGGATTTCGAATGGAGTACCTGGAGCTACGTCGCGATCAGATTTATGACGCCGCAGATGTCCGGCATAGTCCAACAAGGTCTGCCGATGAATCTGCCGCGCATCATTGAACCCCGGACCGTCCTCCGAGCGACACCAGCGCACAAACGCCTGCCAGCGATCACTGTGCGCCTTGACCGTGCAGTAATGCCCGCCGCCAAATAGATCGCGCAATGTCTGTGGCCCGGCTTAGCTCATCCGTAAGACCGTCACCGCGGGCGGTCGCCAAGTCACCTACACTGGCCGCACTGACGACACCGGCCACGACGATCTGGCGTGGGCACTCTTTCACGCATTACAGAACGAGCCGCTGGAGGGTCAGACCTCGGCCAACACCGGCTTCATGGAAATTTACTGATGAGTAGCCGCCGCAACCGCCGCGAGACACAGACCGCCACGTCTCAACGCATCGAAGGTGAACACCTGATGCAAGCCGCAGGCGACCAGTCGATGGCATTCACCTTCGGTGATCCAGTACCGGTGTTTGATGGCGAGGAGATCCTCGACACTGGAGTGCTGGTCCAATGGCCGTTGGTACGAGCCGCCGGTAGCGCTGAATCGACTGGCGAAGTCGAAGGCCAGCTTTACCTGCAGTCGGGCCTGAGCTTCAAGCGCAACCCGTTGGCCCGTACCTTCATCCCGCACAGTCTGCTTAGTCGGCAAGCCTTGAGCAGATCGTCATGGACTGGGGTTCGTCAGGCAACCTATGCCTGGAGAAGCGCGACAACATGCTTCGCCAGGCGATCGGCCTTACGCCGTGCCTGGCCAAATACGTTCGCCGCGGTACCGACCTTGACATCTGTTACCGGGTGAACGGGTCGAAGGACGAGCACCAGTTCAAGACCGGCAGCATCTGCCATGCGGGTGGTCGATATCAACCAGGAAATCTACGGATTGCCCGAGTGGCTACCTGCATTGTAGAGCGCGCTGCTCAACGAGAGCGCGACACTGTTTCGACGCAAGTATTACCAGAATTGCAGCCATGTCGGTTTCATCATGTACATAACTGACGCGGCCCAGAACGAGGATTTCGTCAACGACCTACGGATCGCGATGAAGAACAGCAAGGATCCGGGCAACTTCCGCAACCTGTTCATGTATGCCCCGGGCGGAAAGAAAGACGGTCTGCAACTGATCCCGATCAGCGAGGTGGCGGCGAAGGATGATTTCGGTGCGATCAAAAACATCAGCCGGGACGACCAGCTCGCCATGCTGCGGATCCCGCCTCAGTTGATGGGCGTGGTCCCCCAGAACGCTGGTGGGTTTGGATCCATCCGCGATGCGGCGCGGGTTTGGGCGGTCAACGAGCTAGTGCCTGAGCAGGCCCAGGTTGTTGCACATCAACGACTGGTTGGGGGAAGAGGTAGTGCGGTTCCGGCCGTATGAGATTCCGGCGCAGGGTTAAAGTCGCTGCGCAGTTTTAGATTTGGTGCTGTTTTAAGAAGCGAGTAATTTTCGTCGCAACGTGTGGCGAGACATCAAATCCGTACCTTACCTGATCAAAAACATTCTGCTGGAATGGTTGGTGAGTTCTAATTACGTTTTGATTTACTCCATTTTCAACACGATCAACACGAGAAATCACGGCTTCACGATAAACAACCCAACTATCTCGATTGATAAAAGGGTGACCGCCCGGTGTGAGAATGCATGAGGTATCATGAAACTTATCGGGATAAACGGTTGAAATGTTGACCAAAAGAACAACGACATGCCCGTGGACGGGGCAATGAATAGGGTCATTCATAACCACATGCAGGTGGTCTGATCCACCAGTTGGGATCAGCAGAGTTCCCTTCTGAAAAACAGGTCCTGGCATTAAGTGAACTCGGCTAAGACTCTTCCAAGAGCTTTTCGCTCTTGCAAATATTTAACTTTACGCTTTGCTAGCTCAGCATCTTGTCCAAGTGCCTGAAAGGTTTCTCGAATGTCAATGTCCTTCGATGAACCATTGGGGTCATGCCATTCGGGGAGATGTTTATGAGTGTAGTCGCGAAGCTGATACTTCGACATATGGCCGAATTGTTGCCAGACAGACTCCATGACACTCAGGTCGGCCTTGCTTAGCTCATCAAGGTCGTCCAGTGTTTCGATCTCGCAAGCCAAGCGAACTTCATGATTTTCTAGCGGCGAGATCCAGTGGCTCCAAGCATCTGAACGCGATGTACCCTTAATCAAATTAAGGGTACTGGATAGCACCGGGCCGTGGGGCATCGATACCGGGCGGTCGTCAGTCATTGGAACATCAAATCGGGCCATCGACTCACGATCCGCTAAGTACATGAGCTTGATGAGTTTCAGATGCGGCATTGCTCCTTGAGCCTGGCCCAAAAAGAAAGCAGCCATCTGCGCCACCTTCTGATCGCTGAAAATCACATTACCCTCTCTTCCCCACTCCGGTGGGGACACACATCGCAAATGGTGGCGAATTATCACCATGTGTATCAATTAGTCAAGCAGCTTTCTCAGAGGTTCGAACGTATTCAGACCAAGGGCTGCATGTACTGTATTTATGAACAGTATCACGATGTGATGATTTAACACAGTTCACGTATAGCACCACCTGATGGGAGGCGCACCTTTTCCATTAGTAATCTTTGCGATTCGCCAGCGGCATTCAACCCGGCCAAGCGGTTGGGCGTGTTACGGCCGCTCATGAATCAGTCTTCATCTTTTTTGCCTGCAAACACCGCAGGGCGTCGTTCCTGGCACGGTGGGCGGTAGTGCACATGAGTGTGCTATCGGCCGTGTCGGCTAGATCCGCATCCTGCGAGGCGACAATGTAGCCGTAGGCATGGTGGTAGGTCTGGCGTGCGCCGGATGGCAGTTGCGCGTCCATGATCGCGCGGGTCAGCAGTTTAACCGGGGGGGTGCGTTCGGTTGTGGTTACTCAAACTGTGTGCGCCCGGTTACGGACGCACTCGGTTCGACGCAAGTTGCTCCCATCCGCACCGGCATCGCCGCCTAGCTGTTCCCCTCATCTGATGCGTCATGCCAGGCCGACGGACATCACAACCGTCAAACGACACCTGGCGCGCGCTCGTCCCCCCCGCCACGCCTGCGGGCTACATGTGTCGTTATTTCCTCATCTTCTGCACGGATTGCGGCGCAGGCCTGCTGGGACTTGCTCTGGCATTTAGTGGAGTTGAAAACCCCTGCGAAACCCTGCAGGAACGGGCCGTTTTAACGCACGACAGAGTGATGTCGGTGAGCGATTTTATGAAGCGGCTTGGGAACAGGGTTAGTTTTTGAAGTGTGGGAGGGCGATGTTTACAGGCCCCGTGTTTGCTGGGCTTTGGAGCTAACTTTAGAGGTTAAGAGGTTAGTAAATTGTAGCTTACTGATTTATAGAGATTTTATATTACTGGTTTTAACATCTATAAAGGTTAGTTAATAACCCTCTGCTAACCAAAACCTAACTTGGATCAGTAGCCGCAAAGCCGCACAGAACAAAGCTTACAGGGTGATCAGACTAAAACTAACCGTCCTTACCTCTTTCCCGTGGGTCAACATGAAATGCCGAAAGCGCCTAGGGAGGGGGCGCTGGCAAAGGTCCCTCAGATGTTTTGCATGCACGTTGCTGCACAGTCACTCTCAGGAATACAGTTACTGTCACCAAAACTGTCACCAGTTCTACGCTTCGTCACATCGATACCGCTGGAAGCCTGAAGGTGGTGGAGCGGGTGAGGGGAATCGAACCCTTGTTATCAGCTTGGGAAACTGGAGGTCGACGATCACGAGGCCGGGCCTTCGGCACGGTTTTTGCGCTCCAGCAATACCATGATGATCCAACCAATTATGAATAAAGGAAGGATCACCATGACTGAAGAGCTTCCGCCATAGTTGAGTTCTCCGCTGACTCTGGCAGCGAAATGCACGCCTGATACGAAGAGCACGACCGTCGTCAGATACCTTACCGCTGCCACGATCTTGATTGCCCCTCGCGATCTCGATGTCGGAAGGAAGAACAGATATAACGCCAAACATGGCACAGCTAATACGGCGAAAAATGTTGCCTCTAGCGGGCGCGTCTTATTTTGAGACGTATCTTCGAAAACAACATCTCGCACCCCGGAGATGCGAGCTTGTGCCGTCAGTTCCAATGGTCCTGAGCTGACGAGGGTGATTGCAATTTGGTCTTCGGGGTTCGAAAGGAAAGGCGAAATTTTTATCTGGTTCTCTTCGACCGACAATTTGACGGGTATATCGGCTGGCTCGGACCCAGTGATCTGCGCTGTAACAAGCTTCCCATCGTTCATTGTGCGTATCTGAAGCGGAGTTTCAAAGTTCCCAGAAGGAATAGGCTTCGAGCCGGTATTGATGAGTACTAGGGAGTAAACATAGGGAGCGTCTATTTTTTCGCCATTCACGACTATTTGCATATCGTGAATCTTGGAATCAGGGGGGAGTTCAAGAGCAGAGGATGAGACGAGCCGAACTGTCAATGAATAGGCTGCTGAGTCTGCTTGCCACAAATACACGGGTAGCAAAAATGCGGCGAGGGCTATCAGGGTACCGAGTGCGGCATTCCAGTCCAAGAAACTCCGCTTCATAAGCTCGCCTCCAATGGCAGTCCGCCCAAGCATCCGGCAAGAGGTCTGATAAGAGCACTCGCTTCGTGCCTATTACGTCGCTTGTTACGTCCGACGCAAAAAATAAAGGCCTGCATCACTGCAAGCCTTTGATTTTAAATGGTGCCGGCACCAGGAGTCGAATCGTTGACTAGCTCATTCATAACAAAGGGCTTACTTGTTTAGTGATTATTTTCTATCCCAATAACTACCCTTTTAGAGATTTCGCGATAATAATCAGATTGTCATCACTGATGGTCGACTCGCCTAATTATGGCTGTAAGCTAAACATAGCCGAGTGAGCAGAAGTGGCGCTTGAGAGCAGGGCCTGTGGGTAATTAAAAACGCGACAATCAAGTCACATGAATATAGTATTATGTGACTCCGCCCCAACTAATTGTGTCGGGGTGGAGTTATTGAGAACGATCTGCCCTTTTTGGCTTTGGCTAAATTATGATGCAGCATAATATATGCTGCATCAATTGTTATTTTATTTTTGAATATTTCAATCCCTCGGAAAAAGCTCGCTTTACCTCTGGAAGGCAACTATTAGCGCATAGTTCACGCCAGTGTTTAATCGCGGTGTGTTGCTTTAGCGTTCCCGGGTTCTGAGATAACCACGCCGACAACGCGCCAGCCAAAGTTGCTATTCCGGCTTGCAGGTCTGGCCTTGTCAATTTATGGAAACCATGACTTTCATCTTCTACGGGGAGTGAAACGGCCTCGCTCCAATAGTTTAGACTATTGCAAAGCATCAAGATCGTGTTTTCATCAAAATTGCTTGGGAATTGCGCTACTAATAACATAACACGCTCTATAACCTTAGTGAGACCGACCTCTGATCGGAAGGCTACACGATACACTAGCTGCAATAGAAGTTCGGAGTCTATCGGCCTTGATTGTGTTTGTGCTATTGCGTAAAGGTATTGTATGGCATCAGCTGCGCCTAATACTTTCAGCTCGTCGCAGCTAGTTACATCTCCCAGTATTAGGGTTTTTATGGTTTCTTGGGAAGATGAGCCGTGGAAATATAAAGCTGATAAGGCGGTGTCGGCAAAAATTTCGTAACTTCTAAGCGATAGAACCCAATCAATAACTCTTTGCACAAATGTTGCAGGCAGCGTGTCGGCATTCGTACCAACCAGGCGAGCTATGAAATCTCCAATGTTTCTTGCTCCAGGTCGACGAATTTCTTCAAATTTAAAACTGTACTCTTTTATCTCGCTCCACCAGTTTGAGAGTTCATCGAATAACTCTGTTACTTCGTTCGCGGTCCAAGTGATTAAGCCATTGGGCTGATTGATCAGCTGCACTGGCGGTTTTGATGACATTGTGATGTTGTTAAAGCGTTCTGAGGGGAATTCATGATTTGATCGAAGTGTAGCTCGTCCATCATCTACAGTGAGGCTGCTGACAAATGGGATGCTGATTAAATGTTTTTTGAAAAGCTCATGAAATGACCGCTCATTGCGCTTAGGCAAATGGAGGTAGTTAAAAGGATGTAAGTCCGATGGTAGTGCATCAGGCGCTACATCAAGCCATAATAGATCCTTGAACGTTTTTTTGTTTTCTTTGTCAAGCAGCGCTGCGGAGTTCAACATTAGCAATCGCCAAATTGCCGATGATCTCGATTCGCCGGTAAGGCTATGAATCTTGCCGTTTAACCAAGCTATAGAGCTCTTTAGATCTGAAGATAACTGCCTAGGTTTTAAGGAGATTCTGTGTATTGGCAAAGTACTCATGGGATCTATCCAACCGCTGCGGCCTCGTGAGAAGTCACTCTCTGCTTCGCGGAAGGGAGCTCTTAGTAATTGTGGTAACCAATTTTCAAGTTGTTGATCTGTCGCTGCTTGATAGATCCGAGTAAGCCAAACGTGACAAACACTGGTCATCGCTCGAACGGAAATATTAGATAAGTTAGAATATAGTCTTAAGGCAACAGTGAACGAATACTGTAGCTCTTCCGGCGAAAGTTTAAATGAGAGCCTTGATAGAATTTCTGGTAAGCCAACGACGAGATTGTCTTCGAGTATTTCTTGGTGTCGCGACTGGTAATATTTTTCTGTTTGTTTCTCAAATATAGCTAATGCCCACCTATTAAGCCTCTTTGCTAGCTCTACATCCATAGTAGCTACTTCAGGACGGCTCAGTAAATTTGGGTTTTCTGTGATCTGCTCAAACTGGCGTGCCCTTACCATCATCGCTGGGCTCCAAAAGCCCAAATAAGGTTTGACGATTTGCAGGGCTTTTTCCAAATGATTGCCCGAAACTCTTATGCCGGGGCAGTACATCGGCATTCCGACTTGCTCAAAATGACGTAAGTAAGCGAAAGCGGATCTGATGGTGCGTATTCCACCACCATAAATTTTTGCACGGCTGACCGCCTTAGGATCAAAGCCAATACGTTTAACGATTTCATTCGTGGAGTCAGTTAAATTCGTCTCGTCGAGTGGGCGCTCAAGTTCTCTGCGCAGTTCCCATGGATTGCAATCCCACGCTTTGAGCTCCTGCCACCGGTGGTTGAACTCTACCTCCCGGCGATAACCAAAGCTCACATAGCTAATTAAGTATGTGCACCAGCCTTCAAGTGAAAGAAGTTCGATATTGTTGGTTTTGTTTTGCGCGCTTCTTCTTATGTTTTTTAAAGCGGATCGTAGAAGCGACTTTGCTTCGTTCGCTCCACCAGTTTCGATCAACAAGCCGGCTTTCCAAATTTGTGCTATTGGCATACTGGCGGGCGGAGCCCATGCTGATAGCTCCTTCATATCCAGGTCCAGTTGAACATCCCATGCAGCCTTTAGAAAGCCCTCGTATATGAATTTTTCAGATTTTATTCTGGTTTCCGATAAAAGATTCTTAACCATTGCTGAGATTTCAGACCAGCGGCTATCGTCATATACCTCTCGCGCCTCTCGCATCACTTCAAGCGCAATATATAACCACATTTCATTGATTTGAACGCCTGATAAATCACCGAATAGAGCGCTTTTGTGATTCTTGGCTTTAAATTTCTGAGATTCGAGCTCTGAATAAGTTTTCACCAGGTCATCGTAAAACGAGAATATTAATCCTTGATCGAGCGGCATCATCGAAAGCTCGAAGCGCCAGATTAGCTCCTTTATACAAATCAATTTATCAATTTCATCTAGCGTGGTGATCGTGTTTTGAAAGGCACTTAGCCATTTTTGCGTTGATCGCCAAACAATATCTCGTTTCGCTTCTGGTGCAACAATCCATCCTGGATATGAAAGTCTCTCATGTTTCCAGATGTTTGTTAGGTCGCGAATATCGCTTGGGAGCAATATTTTTGTACCTGATTCAAAGTCTGGGAGGGCTGGTGGAAGATCTTGAATTGCGGTGGCTAGTGGTAATGCAGATTGAAATTTCGTAGCTGGAAGTTTCTCTAGCCAGTTCTCAGGACGCTGTGGTTCTGCTTTTGCCAATGACTCTAAAAACCATAAAAGTGCATCATAGTGTTCATTTTTTTTGAACATGGGGCAAAGATCTATTGGTGTGACCCCACGTTTCTTTAGTAGTAGTCGATCTGTATTGTCTAGATTCAGTGGGCCCACAAGATAGATGGCAGAGTGCCTATCTTGTAGTTCATCTCTAATCCAGCCAGTCCATGCTAAAAAGTTGGGGTCGTCTCCTGAAAAACCTAATAGAACAAAGCTGTTTTCCAGTAACGATTGTTGCACCGAGTTAACAAGCGGAGCTGAATCTTTCGGGTATGTTCTATAATGTTCTTCGGCAATTACTAAACGTTCGGTTCTAGAAAATGATCCGTGTAGTTTAAATATTCGTGGTGATAAAGTTCCAGGTAGCTCTGCCGCGTTCGATACTGTCTGATATGTTCTTTCTGAAGCTTCCGTACGCTCTAGTAAGGTGTCATAATTTGTGGTGAATACATCATTCCATGGCAGTTCAAGAAGTTTTTTGTGCAAAGTTCCCGGCAGATGGTCATTGTCAGGGTTCATGTCTCTTATTAATTTATCTAACCGGGCATAACCAAAAGCCGCTTCATATTTGCTAGCCAATCTAAGATAATTTTCACTTTGAAAGCGCTCTTTTCTATTTTTCCTCTCAGTGTCTGTCATCCCAGCCTGTATTGGGTAGAGTTCGTCAAACATTCTATTGACTAACTGATTCCATGTGGGGAAACGTGAAGTTACCCCGGGCAGTGCTTGGGAGTTCAAGCTAAATCCTGCACCAATCATCACGGAAGATCTAGACTTCGGCCAGCGCCAAAGATCTTTTTGTAATTGAAGGATGTGTTGTAGATCATCTGTAATCATCGAGGTTCTCAATTAATCACGTAAGGCTCTAGGGGCACTAAGCAGCTACATCGATACCGAATCCGCTAGCTGCATTGATACATATCTAATGCACGTCTGCGATATTAAATTGCTACTACAATATCCGCGGCAGAGGCTTCGCGCAAGGTGAATATATCTTCTCCAGGAGCGTTAGCAGCGTATCGCCGTACGCAAAGAAAGCGCGTATTGAACCACTCCTAGATATGTACTCGCCTTGGAGCATTAAACTTCCAAGGTTTTCCTAAGCGGAGAGTGATTAAGCGGCTTGTGAGTAGATAGTAATAGCGTGTTGATTCAGTGAGCACGCTCACATGGTGATTTAGAAACCACTCGAGATGCTTTTGTTGCCAAGTCCATGGGTTTTCCCGGTGCCAGCGATCAGAGATGGCTGCTTGGATGGCCTTTGCTTGGCGTATATGACGTACGCGTGTGGAATGAGACCCGGTAAGTACCCCTGACATGAATAGCCCCATATCGAATGGCTTACTCATGCCCGTCCGCCAATGTAGGCAGCGACCACGTCGATCCGACCGTGCCCCAGCTCATAGCTGATTTGCCTCCGGGCCTCACGATCAAGGTTCCTATCTACCTGGCAACAATGGCCGCCGTTGATGGGCGCGTGGTGTTGAGTAATTTGCTCATAGTGCTCACATGCATAGGCCGCTCGTAGCTCATGGAAGCCTTTGAGGTTGTGTGCATGCAGGATGTCGCGCGCAGGGCGGATGATCTCTTGTAGAAGACTCAGGTAGCTTTCGTGTGGCGCAATCATGTTGCGGCTACCGGCAGGCGACACCTGCCATGCAACCCCAAGTGCACCTCGAACTTGATCATTGACCGAAATCCAGCGGGACGCCGAGGCTCCGGCACGGCCGCCTTTGGTGCCGTCCTGAATGTTGATCCTGCCTAAGTCTTCAGCCTCACGGCTCAGCCGTGGCAGGTCAGCCAAGATGGCCTCACGCAAGCGCATGCCGGTGGCTCGCGCCAACAGAACGATCGCGGCGGCCCGCAGCTGATGATGGCTGCAAAGCACATCGACAATCTGCTTAACCTGTTCGCGGTCTTGGCCCTGAGACACCGAGTGTCGAACCCCAGTGCGCTGCATACCCAACGCCTTGCTCGGGCTGGACAATTTCACATACTGATCACCGCGAAGCGCCGCCATGGTCCTGTTAACGCTGGATAGCCGGTTTTGTGCGGTGCTGACGGCGAGGTCACCGCGCCTAACCACGTCACGCAGATACGCCGCATAGTCGGCCAACACTTTGCGATCAATCTGCCGCGCATCATTGATGCCGGGCCCCTGTTCGGAGCGGCACCACCTCACGAATGCCAACCAGCGATCACTGTGCGCCCTGACCGTGCCGTAGTGGCCACCGCCGAACATGTCTTTCAGTGCCTGAGGTCCTGCGTAACTCAATTGCCTGCCGTAGCCGAAATTACGACCATCGCGTCTACCCACCAATGCCATGTCGGTCACCTCATCTCTTGCTCTTCAGTCCTCACCCCACGTCATCCCGCCAAGAATGTTGAGTGTTATCAGGGATCAAGGCCCCTGCGACCTGTGAGGGTTGTCCACTAACGCGGGACTGGCGGCTCTTTACGACCGGGAGCTTGGGCATCTCATGATCTGGCCTCCTGAACACTTCCGAAGAAGTGGGCGGGTGGAGGCTGCGCTGGCTGACGAGACCGGCACCGCGAGATCCTGAGTCGGGTGAAGGCAGTGAAGCGATGACCGGGGCGTGCCTAACTGTCAGTCAGGTGCAGTCCATTCCTTGGGCTGCGGCACCATCATCTGCATCGCTGTTGCTGGCGACTTCGGTGTTTGTCACGCCGATTGTCACGAGGGGGAATGCCGCAAAGCCTTGTACGATTTGGGCTGCAGCAGCGGTAGGAGCGCCCGTCTCTTTCCGGAAGAAAGAGACGGGCGCAGGTTGGCGCAGTGAAATGGCCAAGCGGATAGGTTGCTGTAGTGCAGCTGGGTAGGGGGATTAATTTGCCGCAATGGCAATGATCTGAAGTGGGCATCCATCACTCGGTGAGTGACTGTGCGAGCCGCCGGACGCTAATCGCACTTTGGGAGAACCACCACTATGTGGCGTAGCCTTAAAGGTTCTAGCTACCTGGGTTGCTGTCAACGACAGCACTTTGCCCGATCTTTTCTACGCTTGTGGATAATTCGGGTCAAGACCCCAATTTTTGGGAGTCCTGCGCCTGTGGATGAAATTATCCACCGGTGGAAATCCGTGGTTTTCCACAGACAGTTGCGTGGGCTTTAGATTTTTTAAGTGAGGTCCATCCAAGCAGGGCGGCTTTGCAGCCCTGTTTGGATGGACCCGCGTGGACAAGCGGATCACTGAGATATGAAGACCGAGCGCTTACTCGGTTGCGCCACGTTTTGCTTTTAGGCGAGTGACGTTCGCTCCGGTCTGGTGCGCGAATTCGTGTGGAGTGACGTGCTCCTGCCGGTTGGCCTCCAAGTACCGGCTCCACCAGTTCATGATCAGCCGGCGCTCCTCAATGAACTCGGCCTTGTGGATGTAAGCGGCGCGGACGTTGTTGCGCTCCTTGTGGCTCATCTGCCGTTCAATGGCTGTCTCCGACCACAATCCTGACTCGATCAGTGCGCTGCAGGCCATTGATCGAAAGCCATGACCGCAGATTTCCGTTTTGGTGTCGTAGCCCATCTTTCTGAGCGCGCTGTTCACCGTGTTTTCAGACATGGGCTTCCAGGGCTTGGCATCGCCTGCAAACACCAAGTCGAATTTGCCGGTGAGGACGTGGATCTGTTCAAGCAGGGTCACGGCTTGCGGCGATAAGGGTACAAGGTGGATGTCTCCGGCCATCTTCGTACCCCTTGTTGAAAAGGGTACTCCGTCCAGCGCGGGTCGAGTGTCCGGTATCTCCCAGGTGCCGCGCTTGAGGTCGAACTCACTCCAACGGGCGAAGCGCAGTTCGCTGGAGCGGACGAACACATGCAGCGAGAGCATGACCGTCAGCCGGGTAAGTGCGCGGCCTCTGTAGGTGTCGATACGCTCCTGCAATTCAGGCAGACGCGATAAGGGTAAAGCAGGGCGGTGAATCACCCTCGGGGCTTTGATCAAACCTTCAAGGTCGGAGGCAGGGTTTACCGCGATCTGTCGAGCGCGTTTCGCCTCGCGCATGATGCTTTGTAGGTAGTTTTGTACCCTTAAAGCGACGTCAATCGTGCCGCGTTTTTGGATCGCTTCCAGAGGTTGCATCAGGTCATGTGTATCCAGATCGACAATAGAGCGAGCGCCGATCAGCGGGAATACATGGGTTTTTAGGCGGCTCAGAACCGTCTTCGCATGACCCGGTGCCCATTTGGCAGACATCGCTTTGTGCCATTCCAGTGCAGCGCTTTCAAAGGTACGGCCTTTGATTGCGGCCTGTGTCTTGGATTGGTGTTTGGTCTCGATAGGGTCGATGCCTTTCGCCAGCATCCGCTTGACCTCCAGGCGCTTGTTGCGCGCATCGGCGAGGCCGACCACGGGGTAGCTGCCGAACGAGGTCAGTCCTTCGCGGCCATCAGGTTTTACATACCTGAGACGCCAGCTTTTACGGCCATTGGGTTGGACTAGAAGGTAGAGGCCGTCTCCGTCGAAAAGCTTGTAAGCGCGGTCGGTGGGCTTGGCTGAGCGGCAAGCCGAATCGGAGAGCGGAGCAGTGGTGCGCGACATAAGGGTACTCCCCCTTTATCGAATTACCTTACCCCTAACACTACCCCTAAAACGGTTGGAATCCACCAGTTTCTGACGGAAACCGATGGAACGCCAAAACGAAAAAACCCGCCAGAAGGCGGGTTTTTCGGGGGTTCCAGAGACTTTGAAAGCTTTCTATGGAACCTTGTATGGTGCCGGCACCAGGAATCGAACCCGGGACCTACTGATTACAAGTCAGTTGCTCTACCATCTGAGCTATACCGGCGTGTCAGGGCGACGATTATAGCGATTGGGCAGGTTCTGTAAACCCCTGAATTCTGACTATTTTTGCGCGGGCGTTAAGCGTGGAGCAGTGAGGCTCGGAGGCCGCCGTTTTGGACGTGATTCCATGCTCCAGTCACCCATTATTTTTGCGGTTATGCCCTTTTCGTCGAACGCTTATGCACAACCGGATTTGGGTTGCACGGGTTATATGAAGGATTTGTGGATCTGTTCACACACGTACGCAAACCACTGTTTTTTGGGTTTTTATTGAGGTGTACGAAAACTGAACAGTTTCGTTTCACCCCTGAAACAGCTGTAAATATTGGATCCACGCTATTTTCATCAACAGAGTTATCCACAGGCTGCAGTGTATTAATCGCGTTCGGCCAGAATCAGAAAATTGCGCGGTGTAAGACGGGTTTCGCAGAAGGTGCCGAGGCGCACGGTGTAGCCCTGTTCTCGCAGGAAAAGCGCTCGGTCGAGTACCAGCCAAAGCTCCAATGGGCGTCGGAAAAGTCCGCGCAATAGTTCCAGGTTGCGTACGTGCGCCAGTCGCCTCCAACCGGCTTCTTGCAAGGCTGACCAATCTTGAGGACCGATTGTGGATAACTCTTTGAGTTGGGCCAAATGGTGGCAGTATTCCGCGAAGGGTTTGTCCAGCCAGGCGCTGGGCAGGGAAGGGGTTGGCAAGTACTCGTCGACGACTCTAAGTCGGCGCTGCAGCAGGTCAAAGCCCAGCCTGCGGGCCATGGAAGTGTCGCGCTGACGTCGGACTCGAGCACCGGCCGTCACGGTTTCACTCATCGGTAATGCCAGATCGTCGAGTGACAGCTGTAGGTCAGAGCTTTTGGCGGCTGAGGAAAGCGGCGCGTACTGGGTCAGACTTATCCGGTTGAAGCAGCAGGGGGCGATAGCGAGTTGTTTGCAACCTGCGGCACTGGCGAGCTGAATCAGGCGCACATGCAGATCGCCGCAGGCGTGAAGTGCGACGGGTGTGTGTTCGGCGTTCAGCAACGAGGCCGCATCGGCAGCGAGTACATCCTGTTCGACATGCAAGGCGTGCAATTGATGGCGCTGGCTGAGAGCCTGACCGCTCGCCACCAGCGTCGGGTCGTACTCCAGGCAGGTCAGTTGTTGGCCGTCCCGCAGCAGCCGTCTCCCCAGGTGCCCCTTGCCCGAACACCAGTCCAGCCAATGTTTCGGCGGATCGGCAAACTGCAAGCGACTGGCGAAGGCTTCGATCTGCTCCCACTTGCGCCCCGGCACGTCGACATTCAGTCGGTGCCCCGCCGCCTGAAGCGCATGGGCGGGCAATTCATCCACAGCGCTCAACGTCATGGACATCGCCGCCAGGGTCGCAAAAGGCTCCGGCGCATCCATCAGGGCGGGTTGGTTGTGAGCGTTTTCCGCCTCTTCCAAAGACCGCCCGCGTAGCCAACTGGCTAACTCAGGGTAGGAAGTTTCCCAAGGCAGCTGCAGATGAGTGAACGGCCGTGGTTTCCACAACACCTGATGCGTTGTAAGAAAAGCATCCAGCGCGGTGAAGCGGGCGAGCAGGTTCTCGCCCGTCAGCACCGAGCGATCATCGTCCTTGGCAGGCATCGACGCGCAACCAGCGCTCCAGCAGCTTGAAGCCGCGCACCAGTATGTAAGCCATCAGCAGGTAGAACATGCCGGCGGCGAAGAAGATCTCTACCGGCAGGTACGTCCGGGCAATGATGGTGCGGGCCATGCCGGTCAGCTCCAGCAGGGTCACGGTGCTGGCCAGGGCGCTGGCCTTGAGCATCAGGATCACTTCGTTGCTGTAGGCCGGCAGGCCGATGCGCGCGGCACGGGGCAGGATGATGTAGAACAGCGCCTTGGGTTTGGACATGCCCAGCGCGCGCGCCGCTTCGATTTCACCCGGTGGAATCGCCTGAATGGCGCCGCGCAAAATCTCGGCAATATAGGCCGCGGTGTGCAGCGTCATGGTGGCGGTTGCGCACCAGAACGGGTCGCGCAGGTACGGCCACATCGAGCTGTTACGGATGACATCGAACTGCGCCAGGCCGTAGTAGACGAGGAACAGTTGAACCAGCAACGGCGTGCCACGGAAAAAGAAGATGTAGCCGTAGGGAAATGCCCGCACCCACCACAGACGCGAGGAGCGGGCGATGCCCAATGGGATCGCCAGCAACAGGCCGGCGATCACGGCGATGGCCACCAGTTCCAGGGTCAGGGTTGCGCCCTGGGCCAGTTTCGGCAACCACTTGATGATGACGTCCCAGTTCATTGGGTGCTCCTCGCGAAGCCGCGAGCGGCGCGTTTTTCCAGGAAGTGCATGCCGGTCATCGCCAGGATCGTCAGGCCCAGGTACATGAACGCAGCAACCATATAGAAGGTGAACGGTTGCTTGGACACGGTCACGCCAATCTGGGCATGACGCATGATTTCTTCCAGGCCGATCACCGAGACCAGCGCAGTGTCCTTCATCAGGATCATGAACAGGTTGCCCAGGCCGGGCAGGGCGATGCGCCACATCTGCGGCATGATCAACCGGGTGAAGATGCGCCATTTCGACAGGCCCAGGGCCACGCCGGCCTCACGATGGCCCTTGGGAATGGCGAGGATCGCACCGCGAAACACTTCCGTGGCGTAGGCGCCGAAGCACAGGCCCAGCGCGATGACGCCGGCAGCGAAGGCATTGAGTTCAAGGTCGGGGTTGCCGAAAAATTCGCCCAGGGCACGCATCAGGTTGACCGTGCCGAAGTAGATCAGCAGCACCCAGAGCAATTCCGGAACACCACGAACCAACGTCGAGTAAGTACCGCCAAGCCACTGTAGCGGCTTGTACGCAGAAGTCTTGGCCAAGGCGCCGAGCAGGCCGAGCACCAGCCCGAGACACAGGGCCGAGAGTGCCAGTTTTACAGTCATCAGCGCGCCAGCGGCGAGCGCCGGGCCGAATCCGTAGAGGTCGATAATCATGGATGTCTTTTTCTGTCGCGGCAGGCAATGCCGAGAGCCGGCGCCATCAGGCGCCGGCCAGGCAGGTCAGTATCAATAGATGCTGAACGGGAAGTACTTGTCGTTGATCTTCTTGTAGGTGCCGTCAGCCACGATTTCTTTCAGGGCCGCGTTCAGCTTGTCGCGGATCGGATCGTTCTTGCGCACGGCAATACCGATCTTGTCGCTTTCTTCCACCGGGTCGCCTTTGAATTCGTAGGAACGGCCGGCGTCGCTTTTGAGCCATTCGTAGTTGACGTACTTGTCGGCCAGGATGCCGTCCAGGCGACCGGAAGTCAGGTCGAGGTAGGCGTTTTCCTGGGTGTCGTAGAGTTTGATGTCAACACCCGTCGTGTTGTCTTCCAGCCAGGTGCCGGCGAGGGTCGCACGCTGCGCGCCGATCACTTTGCCCTGCAGGGAGTCCTTGTCGGTCTTGAAGTCGACGTTTTTAGGGGCGATGAATTGCAGCTTGTTGGAGTAGTACGGGTCGGTGAAGTCCACCGCTTGCTTGCGCTCGTCGGTGATCGACATCGAGGAGATCAGGAAGTCGAACTTCTTGGCGTTCAGGGCCGGAATGATGCCGTCCCAGTCGGAGGTGACCACGGTGCACTCGACTTTCATCTTGGCGCACAGGGCGTCGCCGATTTCCTTGTCGAAGCCGACAACGTTGCCGCTGGCATCTTTGTTGTTGAACGGCGGGTAGGCCGCTTCGATGCCCATCTTCAGGGTCTCGGCCATGGCACCGGCGCTGAACGACAGGGTGACGGCCGCAGCCAGGAAGATTTTCTTGAAGTTCTGCATGCGGGTAGCTCCGTTAGCGGTTGCTGGACATGAATTGTTTGCAGCGCGCCGAAAGCGGGTTTTCAAACACCTGCTGTGGCGATCCTTGCTCTTCGACCAGGCCTTGGTGGAGGAACACCACTTCGCTGGAAACCTGACGGGCAAAGCCCATTTCATGGGTGACCAACAGCATGGTGCGGCCTTCTTCGGCCAGGGCGCGGATGACATTAAGTACTTCCTGGACCATTTCCGGGTCAAGGGCGGAAGTCGGCTCGTCGAACAGGATGACCTTGGGTTGCATGGCCAGAGTGCGGGCGATGGCTGCGCGCTGTTGCTGACCGCCGGACAGCTGCGCGGGGTAGGCGTGGCGCTTGTCGGCGATGCCGACCTTGGCCAGCAAGGCTTCGGCCACTTCGATGGCTTCGGCCTTGCTCTGGCCGAGCACGCGGCGCGGGGCCTCGATGATGTTGTCGAGCACGCTCATGTGCGGCCAAAGATTAAAGTTTTGAAACACAAAGCCAATCTCGCTGCGCAGGCGATTGATCTGCTTGCCATCGGCAGCGACCAGTTCCCCGTTCTTCGCGGCCTTGAGCTTGAGTTCTTCGCCGGCCACCAGGATCTGTCCCTGATGGGGATTTTCCAGAAGGTTGATGCAGCGCAGGAACGTGGACTTGCCGGACCCGGAGGAGCCCAGGATCGAGATCACATCACCGTCGCGGGCGGTCAGCGAGATGCCCTTGAGCACCTCCAGCGAACCGTAGCGTTTGTGCAGGTTGCGGATTTCAAGCGCAGGCGTGGCCTCAGCCATGGGCGTTCCTCATGTGTATTGCGCTCCTGCTGTTGGTTGGCCTTCCTGGCGAGGCGGCCAACCTAGCATAGCGTTTCGATGGCAGCCAACAGCGCTACGGGCGGTAAACGGGTGGCGTGGGGCAGGTTGTCGCATCGGCGCAGCAGACTGTCGCCACATCAACAACCGAACAGCCGTTTGACGCAGGCGTCGGTGGGCTGTCGCGTAAAAAAGGGCGCGATGTTGCCAGCTTTGACAGGGCGTTGGAAGCGTTAACCGGCCAAATGCACTTTTATTGGGCGTTGAGGGTTTTAGCGGTGTGTTTCCGGTGCGCCATTTCGTCCAGGAAGTGGGTCGCAGGGTAACGTTCTGGCAAAGTGCTATTACTTTCAATGACTTGCGATGACTGTCCGGTCAGGTCGAGATCGCCGGATTAGACGGAGTTGAAACATTTTGGCGCAATTATTGCGTGCAGATTCCGGAACGCCCCGTTGGTTTCTTTTTACAGAAGAGAAATCCGGACGGGATGCATGCATTCGCTTTTCCTTACAAAGGTAGTTTCAATGAGCAATATCCAAAGCTCTAACGGCCTCGAACAGGGGCTCAAACCGCGTCACGTGACGATGCTGTCGATCGCCGGAGTCATCGGCGCCGGCCTGTTCGTGGGCTCGGGCCACGCAATTGCTGCTGCAGGCCCGGCTGTGCTGTTGGCCTACGCTGCCGCCGGTATGCTGGTGGTGTTGGTCATGCGCATGCTCGGTGAAATGGCTGTTGCCTCGCCGGACACTGGATCTTTCTCGACTTACGCCGATCGCGCGATCGGTCACTGGGCCGGCTTTACCATCGGCTGGCTGTACTGGTGGTTCTGGGTTCTGGTGATCCCGCTGGAAGCCAACGCCGCTGCCACCATCCTGCATGCCTGGTTCCCGGGTGTGGACATCTGGGCCTTCGCCCTGGTCATCACAATGCTGTTGACCGTCACCAACCTGTTCAGCGTCAAGAACTATGGTGAGTTCGAGTTCTGGTTCGCCCTGATCAAAGTGTTGGCGATCATCGGTTTCATCATTCTCGGCCTGGCGGCGATCTTTGGCTTGCTGCCGAACAGTCAGGTCAGCGGCGTTTCGCACCTGTTCGACACCCAGGGCTTCCTGCCAAACGGCATGGGCGCGGTGTTGGGTGCCATTCTGACCACCATGTTTTCCTTCATGGGTACCGAGATCGTGACCATTGCGGCCGCGGAATCGAAAGACCCGGGCAAGCAAATCTCCAAGGCCACCAATTCGGTGATTTGGCGGATCGGCCTGTTCTATCTCGTATCGATCTTCATCGTCGTGGCCCTGGTGCCATGGAACGACCCGATTCTGGCCAGCGTGGGTTCGTACCAGACCGTGCTTGATCGCATGGGCATTCCGAACGCCAAGATGATCGTCGACATCGTGGTACTGGTTGCTGTGACCAGTTGCCTGAACTCGGCGCTCTACACCTCGTCGCGCATGCTGTTCTCCCTGGGCAAGCGCGGCGATGCCCCTGCCATGTCCACTCGCACCAACAAGAGCGGCACGCCTTACTGGGCTGTGATGCTGTCCACCGGCGCAGCGTTCCTTGCAACCTTCGCCAACTACGTGGCCCCGGCTGCGGTGTTCGAGTTCCTGCTGGCCAGCTCTGGCGCCATCGCGCTGCTGGTGTACCTGGTGATCGCGATCTCGCAACTGCGCATGCGCAAACAGCGCATGGCTCGCGGCGAGAAAATCGTCTTCAGCATGTGGCTGTTCCCAGGCCTGACCTACGCGGTGATCATCTTCATCGTCGCTGCCCTGACCATCATGCTGTTCCAGGACGCCCACCGCGTGGAAATCCTGGCGACCGGTCTGCTGAGCATCCTGGTGGTTGCCGCCGGTGTGCTGGTGGCTCGCCGTCGTCGTCACGAGCGGGGTGTTGCGGCAATCGCGCGCTGAGTGTTCTGATTTGAGCCAAGCGTTGCTGAAATAAAAAACGGCCGCTGTCAGTGATGACAGGCGGCCGTTTTGTTTTCGTGGACCTGGTGTGGTGGCTCAGCGCTACTCGCTTTTTCCGTCCTGCGCTTCCAGCGTCTGCCGATAGCTGTCCAGCGCCTGGCCAAAATCGTCGATGAATTGTGGAGTCATCAGCCATGCCTGTGCCGTTTCGCGGTCCATGCCGTCGGCCCACATGCGGTAGTCGATGAGCATGTCGGCGGCCAGATGGGTGGCGGCCATGTCCTCGTTATCGGCGTTTTCCATGTCCAGCAATTCTGGATGGTCAATGATGATAAAGGCCAGGTTGGTCAGCAAAACCGAGAGCATCTCGCTGTTACTGATGACTTCGGCATCGCGCATTTTGCTGAACATCGCCAGGGTGTAGTCCGGGATTGGCTCGGCGAGGTGGTCGAGGTCGTCGTCCAGTGCGGCGGGCTTTCTGCCGACCATGCGGATTTGCTTGGCTTTGGCTTTTGCGCGTTTGGCGCGTTTTTGTTGCTTGTTCAGGGAGGCCATGGGAACTCAGTCTGGTTTCTGTTGGTTTTGGGCGGCGATGGCTTCGGAGGCCGCGACGTAGTCAACCTGGAACTCCGGGGATTCGATCCAGGCCAAGGCGGCGGCTTCGTCGACTTCAGCGGACCATTGGCGGTATTCGATCAGCGCGGAAATGATGAAGTCTGTGGCTGTTTCTTCGCCTTCCTGTTCGAGCACCAGCGCGAGCAACGGGTGTTCCAGAAAGGCGGTGCACATGGCCTGTTGGCTGATTTTTTGCGCGTCGATCATTTCCTTGAACAGCTCGGTCAGGTCCACCGATTCGAAATCGATGCGATCGTCGTTCGGGTCCAGCTCGACCGGCGCGGCGGCGCGTTGGGTGCGGTTCTGCTTGGCTTTGGCCTTGGCGCGAGTGGCGCGTTTTTGCTGCTTGTTGGCGGAGGCCATGGGCGTCGTTCCGTAATTCGTTGAAAGGGTAGTGGCTCAGCTGCGGGGCACTGTTTGCCCAGGGGTATCGGGGGCCAGTTCGCCGTTTTGCAGCCAGGTCAATGCAATGGGCCATAGTGTGGCTTGGTATGCGCTGCGAAAAAAGGCGAAATGTCCGACTTCTGTCTGGCCGATGTCTTTTGGGGTGATTCGCAGGTGGGTGTTGGTGCTGCCGGTGAAATAGCCGAGCAGGCGCTCGATGGCTGCAACGGTGCCGTAGGGATCGTCGCTGATGCTGATGGCCAGTATCTTTGCCGTGACGTCTGCGAAGGGCAGGCGACCGGCTTTTGCCTGTATGGCGCGACCGCTGGGCCGTGTTTCGTAGCGCGGCGTGGGTGTGCTCCAGTCCCGGACGACGCCAGCGGGGGTGTCTTCCAGCCAGCCGAGACGCTTGCCGGGAAAGAAACCGCACAACATTGTCACCATTGGCATCACCAGATGCCATTTGCCGAACATTCGCCAGCGATGTTCGGGCGCGTAGTCACGCCAGTAAGCGAACTGAGCCCCTACGGTCACCATTCTCCGAATGATCTTGCCGGACGCCCCCAGTCCTGCTGCGCAACCGCCAAAACTGTGGCCAACCACGTCGACAGGCTGCCCGGGAAACTCCCGCTGCACACGTTGGAGCATCGCTTCGAAATCCAGCGCGCCCCAATCACTCCACGAGGCTTGAAGCCCTTTGAGCGAGGCCGGGCGGGATTCGCCGATGCCGCGGTAGTCAAAGGTCATGACGTCGAAGTCGTTGGCGAACAGATAATCGGCGAAGCGTGAGTAGTGGCGGCAGCGAACCGAGGTGGCGGCGTTGATGATCACGATTGGGCGGGAAGTGTCCCTGGCCGAGTGCCGCCAGGTGAAGCCGCCGAGAATGAATCCGTCGGCTGCGGCTTGCCTGAAGGGTTCGCCTGAAACGTCAGCGGTCAGCTGCAACTCGATTTGGGCTGGGGCCAGTGAGGGCGTGTCCTGCAAATTCATCGGCGTTGGACCTTTGCGGGTAGTTGCCCACGATAGTCCTCGGGTTGCGGATGGACAATCCATCGTCACCATCACGTTTACTGATTCAGCCGTTCTTCAAGAAATGCTTGCTCTCGGTCCAGTTCGGCTCGCAGTTCCTCTTCGCTGGGAAGTACCAGTTGGTATTTGCTCGCAAAGAGTTGTTCGTTGCCCTTCAGTACCGAGTAACGCACTACGGACTCATCTTTTTTCGCACAGAGGATGATGCCGACTGTAGGCCCGTCTTTCTCTCCGCGTTTAAGGTCGTCGTACATGCGCACATACATGTCCATCTGCCCTACATCCTGGTGGGTCAGTTCGCCGCGCTTGATATCGAAGATGACGAAGCAGTTGAGCAGGTAGTTGTAAAACACCAGATCAATATAGAAATCCTTGCTGTCGGTACTGATCCGTTGTTGGCGGGCTACGAAGGCAAAGCCTTTGCCCAGTTCGAGCAGGAAGCCTTGCAGTTGTTCGATCAGTGCCTGTTCGATTTCGCTCTCCTGAAGCTTGCCCGCGTTGGGCAGGCCAAGGAACTCCAGTACCACCGGATCGCGGATGAAATCCCGAGGGGTAGCCTTCATTTGCTGAATGTTGGTGGTGGCCTCCTGCTTTACGGCGGGACGATCCCGGCTGGCTAGCAGGCGCTCGTAGTAGAGGGTGTTGATCTGACGCTCGAGGGCGCGGCTTGACCAGTTCTGGCTCACTGATTCGTTCATGTACCAGAGGCGGGCGTTGTCGTTGTCGACCCTCAGCAGCCTGCGATAGTGGGTCCAGCTCAATTCGGGGCGCAGTGCGTTCCAAATTGGAAAGGTCTGATAAAAATCTCGCATGTACCGCAAATTGCGCTCGTCAAAACCCTTCCCAAAGTCGGCTGATAGATCTTTGGCCAATTTGGCCAGCAACCGTTTGCCGTAAACCGCCCGTCGAGCGCCTTCCTGCTCGAAATCAACGATATGCCGACCCATCTGCCAATAAGTCTGCACTTGTACGGTATCAACGTTCCTCAGCACCTTCTGGCGTGCCTGGCGGATCAGCTCGCCGAGAGTTCCAAGCAGTGAGGCGAGCTGTGAATCGTGTGGGTCGTTGGATCTTAAAGTGCTCATAAGTCTTCCGCGGCTGATTGAACAGGGCGGACGAGAATGGCAAGAGTGGGCTGGCGCATGATGCAGGGCGCATCCTCGATACCGGAAGGAAATGCCGGACGTGTCGGCAGAAACGGAATGCCGCCAGGTAAGGCATCAGTCGCACTTTGCGTAGTACGTTTCGTAGTGGCCTAAAGCATGAATCGATCTAAAACATGACCGCTGCACGAGGTATCACAACTCAATAACGATTGGGTTCTGTGGGGCCCGGGAGTCGAGGTGATGAAGCGTATGTGTTCAATGATGTTCTCCATCGCCGCAGTCGGCATGCTGATGTTTCCATTTGTGGGGCAGGCCGCCAGCCTGGAGCCTATCGATAGCTCCGGTGTGCAAATTCAACGGCAGGAACAAAATGGTATCGCCTACTTGTCCGGAGGCGTTGGTGAGGATGAGGTAAAGGCAATCCAGCAGGCTAAGGGCTACAACCTGCACATGACGTTCTCCATCGGTGTGGAAAACAAATACGTTCCGGACGTCGATGTGACAATCAAGAGCGTTCAGGGGCAGACCGTATTGACGCTGACTCAGGCTGGCCCGTTGGTTTACGTCCAGCTCCCTCCAGGCAAGTACACCGTGGTTGCAACGCGTGATGGTGAGGAGCGGCGTGATTCGGCGGATGTCGACGCCAATGCATCGCGGAACCTGGTCTTTCACTGGAAGGCGGATGAGTAGGTTGGAATTCGAAGCGAGGCTGCTTCGTCAGCAATCAAATCCGCAAACAGCTTTCATGGGCTGTCTGCGGATTGCCACGCGCTAAGAATATTGGTTTGCCAAAGCGCGATGGATGGTTCGCTTAACAATCACCTGGGGAGGGGTTAGCGGATGCTGCGGATGTTGCCTTTGTTGCCTTTCACGGTGACGGAAACCTTCTTGAAGATGAAGTAGTTTTCTTCATTCACTTCATAGCGAGGGGCGACAATCAGGTCGGCGCCGGAAGATTTGACCGCTTTGTAGGCTGCTGCCGACTTGACCGCGCTGACTGGATCCAGACCCAGGCTACCCAGGCCGGCACCACTTTGGCCGCCATAGCTGACACCGTCGGCAAACTGGGAGTCGCCGCCAAACTTCAGGAAGCCGAACAGGATGTTGACCGAGGATTGGCCGGAGATGGCGTCACCGACTGCGATGTCTGCCTTGAGGTCGGCTTTGACGGTGCTGTCGATCGGGGAGGACGGCTGGCTGTTGTTGTAGCTGACGCAACCGGTGGCTGTGGCAAAGACTGCCGACAGGGCGAGGAACTTGAAAAGCTTATTCATGAGCGGTTTCCTTACTGTGAAACGTGAATGCATTCATGCAGTTACTGCACGGGCAATGGTTTCACTGGGCAAGGTGGGCAATCTATTCGACGATTCCTAAAGCGGCGTATGAAAGCCCTATGCAGTTAGTAGGAATCGAGGCGTCATCGATGTGGGAATTTTCGATGATGGAAGGATTGGTAAATCGCAGGCATAAAAAAACCCTGAATCTTGCGATTCAGGGTTTTCGGTATTTGGTGCCCAGAGACGGAATCGAACCGCCGACACGGGGATTTTCAATCCCCTGCTCTACCGACTGAGCTATCTGGGCAACGGGGCGCATTAAAAGGGTTTTTCGGATTTACGTCAACGACTTTTTTAAAATTTCTTAAATTAATTCCGTCGCTTACGAAATTCGGGGGTCATTCGGCCGGCGGCACGTAGCCTTCGGCCTTGGCGTAATCCTCGCCGGAGAAGTACTTGTCCATTTCGCCCTGCAAATATTTGCGGTCTTCGGCGTTCATCATGTTCAGGCGCTTTTCGTTGATCAGCAGGGTCTGGTGTTTTTGCCAGTCGGCCCAGGCCTTGGCCGAGACGTGGTCAAAAATGTCCTGGCCTTTGGCGCCAGGGAAGGGTGCGCGCTCCAGGGCGGGCAGTTCTTCTTTGTACTTGCGGCACATGATGGTGCGGGTCATGACGACTCTCCTGCGTTCAATACGGCGGCCGCGCGTTCGAGCAAGGTTTTGACCGGGGCGGCGAGGCCCAGGCGCGGCGGGGTGGCGAGGTTATACCAGAGCCAGTCGGCCTCGGCCACGTAATGGCCTGACTCCTGGACCTGAACCAGCCAGGGTTCGATGGATAACTGGAAGTGGCTGAAGGTGTGCACCAGGTTCGGCAGAGCCTGATGGGCGCCGAGTGCCAGCGCGTGCTGCGAAGCCAGGTGCTGCAGGTCGTCGAGGTCGTCGAGTTCCGGCAGGCTCCACAGGCCGCCCCACAGGCCCGTCGAGGGGCGACGATAAAGCAGGATCGCCCCTTCGCTATTGGCGAACATTGGCATCAGCGTACGTTTCTGCGGGATGGCTTTGCGCGGCTTGGGGATCGGGTAGCGGGTTTCCAGGCCGAGCATGTGTGCTTCGCAGCCCTTTTCCAGCGGGCAGAGCAGGCAGCTCGGTTTGCTGCGGGTGCACAGCGTCGCGCCCAGATCCATCATGGCCTGGGTGTACGCGTTGACCCGATCATGGGGCGTAAAGCGCTCAGCGGTCGCCCAAAGCTGTCTGGCGACCTTCGGCTCGCCCGGATACCCCTCTTGCGCGGTAAAGCGCGCCAGCACGCGTTTGACGTTGCCATCGAGGATCGGCGCGCGCAGGCCCATGCTGATGCTGGCGATGGCCCCGGCGGTGGACAGGCCGATGCCCGGCAGGTCGGTGAGCTTTTCCACGTCCCGGGGAAATTCGCCGCCGTACTGCTCGACGACGATCTTCGCGGTTTTCTGCAGATTGCGCGCTCGGGTGTAATAGCCCAGCCCTGTCCACAAGTGCAGCACTTCGTCTTCCGGCGCGGCGGCGAGGGCTTCGACCGTCGGCAGCGACGCCATGAAGCGGTCGAAGTAATTGAGCACCGTGCTGACCTGCGTCTGCTGCAACATGATTTCCGAGACCCAGACCCGATAGGGGTTGATGTCCTGCTGCCAGGGCAAATCATGACGGCCGTGGCGGTCGTACCAGTCCAGCACCGCCGTTGAAAACTGCTCGGCTTTCATCGCTTGAACAGCCCCTTGAGTGCGTCTTTGAGTTCCGGGCTTACCTTGTCGCCCAGCTTCTCGTCGATTTTTTCGCTGATGCGCTCGCCGGCCAGTCTGCTGGCCACCTGGCCCATGCGCTCGTTGTCCAGTCGGCACGCCTTGGCGCCCAGTTCCAGCGGGCCCCGGCAACGCAGCGGCCATTCAATGCCGACGAATTTCTCGCCCACCTGGCAAGCCGGGTCAGGCATGTCGCTCTTGTCGCCTTCGACGATGATGCCCACGCGATAGTCCATGCCCAGCACCCGCAGATCGACATCACCGTCGCCGTTGACGGTCATCCCCGGGATGCGCACTTTCAGGTCCGGATTGCTGGCCACGCCGTTACGGAAATTCAGGTTGCCCTTGAGCTCCTGGAACGGAGTGTCCTTGCCCCGCGGCTCGCCACTGAGGGTTTTGCGGTTGAGCGTGGCGATGCCTTTGCACAGTTGCTGTTCGAGGTTGGCATTTAGCAGCACGCCATTGTTGATGACGAAGCTCGCGTTGCCGTTGAGGGTTTCGATCAGCGCTTTCTGGCTGTTGCCTGTGCCGGTCAGGGTGCTGTTGAGCGTGACCAGGCCTTTGACCGGTGGCGTCTTGCCCTGGCTTTCGAGGAATTTTTCCACCGGTACGCGACTGATCTGGGTCTGCACATTCATCACCGGCGCCTGCTGACGCACATCGAGGGTGCCTTTGGCGTCGAAGTTGCCTTGGTACAGATCGCCGCGCAGGCTCGTCAGTGTCAGCAGGCCGGCCTGGCCGCTGGCCTTGAGGGTGGCGTTCTGAATCGGCAACTTATCCAGGATCAACTGGCCGAATGTCAGGTCGGCATCCACATCCAGCTTGCTCAGGCGCTCCACGGGCAACAGCCGTTCGTTACTCCAGGCCTCTTTGGTGGGCGCTTGCGGCAGCGGTGTGCTGCCGGCACCGGCCATGGCATCGGCTTCGGTGCTGGCCACTTCGGCCTCTCGAACCTGTTTGGCACTGTTGGCTTCGGCCGATTTGGGCGGCAGGTAACGGTCGACGTTGAAGGTGTCGGCCTTGAGGGTGGCGCGCAGGGACTGTTTGGCAAAGTCCTCAACGGCGATGCGACCACTGAAGGTGCTGTCGTCGACTTTCAGGTTGATGTCATCGAGGGTGATGCTGGTGGGTGTGCCTGCCAGACGGCTGACCAACTCGACTTTGCTCAGGCTGCCTTCGGCCATTGTCGGCAGTTTCTGACCGATGCTGTCGACGAATTTGGCCAGGTCGAACTGGGCAATCGACAGGCCGCCGCTCACCTGCGGGGTTTTGTCGAGCTCGTTGACCTTCAACTCGCCCAGTGCGCGCAATTGATTGGCGGAGATCTTGATGCCGGTCCACTCGGCGACGTTGGCAGCTCTGTCCAACAGCAACTGGCCCTGGGCGGCAAAGGTCATGGTCTTGCCTTGCAGCGGATCGCCGGCGACTTCACCGGACAGCTTCATGTCTTCGAGCTTGTAGCGTTGCAACGCACGCTCGAAGCGCAGTTCGCCGTTGAGTTCGGTGCGTACCCGCAGGACCGGTTGGTTGGTGCCCAGGAACGCGGTCAACTTGACTGGAATGTTGGTGGAGTCATGGACCGGGCCGGTGCTCAGCTGGATGCTTTCAGCGCTGAACTGGCGGCCGGTTTTTTCGTCGTTGTATTCGACCCTGGCGTTGTTGACGGTCAGGCTGTCGATGTCCAGGCGAATGGGCTGTGCCGGTTTTTCCGCCTGAGCGGTGGTTCTCGGCTGGGCTTCGCCGGTGGTGGCGGCAGGGGTGCCAGCGGTATTGGCCGGAATCTTGCCGATGTCTTCCCAGTTGCCATGGCCGTCCTTGTCGCGGTTCAGGCGCAGGTTCAGGCCTTCGACACGCACGTCGCTCATCTGCACTTCCCGGCGCAGTAACGGCAGCACACGGACTGACAGGCCAAGCATCTGCAAATCAGCGAACGGCTCGGCAGGCTTGGCCAGGGTCGCCACGGCCGCGTCGTGCAGCTCAAGGCCCAGCCAAGGGAACAGACTCCAGCCGATATCGCCATTGAGCGTCAGCTCGATGTGGGCCTTGTCACGGGCAATCTGACGGATCTCGTCTTTGTAGTCGTTGGGATCGAAGAGGTGGGTCAGGGCAAAGCCCAGCGCCACAATGATCAGCAACAACCCGAGAAGTACCAGACCCAGGATTTTGCCGAACGCTTTCATGGGCGAGTCCTTGTAGTTGATCGAATTCAAAATTTAGCCGAGGAGTATAGCGCTCCGGAACGGACGACCGGTCAGTGATCATTGCGACAGGACATCCAGCGGCACGTTCAGCTTGGCCGCCAGGGCTTGGGCTTGCAGGTGACCGGCGGGCGCCAGCAGGTGCAGGGTGGCACCGGAGCGCGCAGCCATGGCCTGTGCTTCTCTCGCCAGACGTTCCGCGACGCCACGGCGCCGGGTGACTTTTCGTACACACAAGTGCGACAAATGCCAAACATGCGGCTGCCGCATCAGTCGCGCCGCACCCAGCAGTCGATCATTGAAACGTCCGGCAATCAATGAACCCTCCCGCAGACTTGTTTCAATTAATTGCTCGCCACCGCTGAAGGGCGCGAACAGCCACTGCGGCGCATCACGGAAGATTTTCTGCAAATCCTGTTGGTCTTGATAGGTGGCTTCGTTCAGCAGTTCGACAATGATCGGCATGGAAATTCCTGCAAGAGATACGAGGGCCTTCGGCGAGGAGTGCGCAAGCCATCGGTGGTACGAAAACAGACAACGTTGAAAAAACGTGATAGCACTTTGGTTTTTCTGTCACGTGCAAATGGTAACCTTCGCCCGTTCGTCGTTCCTTCTGCGACCCGGTGTCGCATCAAAACGGAGCTTCATTGAAAACAACAGTCATGCCTGCGTGCAAACAAGGCTGGGGATGAAGATTGACTGGCGAACCATACTAATAATTGGGGGATACACAATGACCACGAGTGTCGCGGCGGACGGCTACGCCGACCAGCCCTCGTTCCTGTCCAAGGAGCGAATCATCGCCAAGCCCGGTTTCAACCGCTGGCTGGTACCACCGGCCGCTTTGGCCATCCACCTGTGCATCGGCATGGCCTACGGCTTCTCGGTGTTCTGGCTGCCACTGTCCAAGGCCTTGGGCATCAGCAAGGCCGTGACGTGCGCGCCGGACATGAGCTTCATCGCTCAAGTCTTCTCTTCGCAATGCGACTGGCCGATCTCGATGCTCGGCTGGATCTACACCCTGTTCTTCATCTTCCTGGGTTGCTCGGCAGCCATCTGGGGCGGCTGGCTGGAACATGCCGGGCCGCGCAAGGCCGGTGTCGTATCGGCACTGTGCTGGTGTGGCGGTCTGCTGATCTCGGCATTGGGTATCTACACCCACCAGATCTGGCTGATGTGGATCGGCTCCGGGGTCATCGGCGGTATCGGCCTGGGCCTGGGTTACATCTCGCCGGTGTCGACCCTGATCAAGTGGTTCCCGGACAAGCGCGGCATGGCGACCGGCATGGCGATCATGGGCTTCGGCGGTGGCGCAATGGTCGGGGCTCCCCTGGCGACAGCCTTGATGAGCCACTTCGCTTCGCCCGAAGGTGTTGGCGTCTGGCAGAGCTTCGTGGCCATGGCCGCGATCTACTTCGTGTTCATGATCGGCGGCGCGCTGTCGTACCGCGTTCCGCCAACCGGCTGGAAGCCTGAAGGCTGGACGGCGCCGGCGAAAAAAGCTTCGAACGCGATGATCACCCACCGTCACGTGCACGTGAACGTGGCGTGGAAAACTCCGCAGTTCCGCCTGGTGTGGCTGGTGCTGTGCCTGAACGTATCGGCCGGTATCGGCATTCTCGGCATGGCTTCGCCGCTGTTGCAGGAAGTGTTTGGCGGCAAGCTGCTGGGCAATGACCTGCCGTTCGGCCAACTGGACGCGTCGCAACTGGCCTCGATCGCCGCGATCGCTGCCGGTTTCACCGGTTTGCTTAGCCTGTTCAACATCGGTGGCCGGTTCTTCTGGGCCTCGTTCTCGGACTACCTGGGCCGCAAAAACACCTACTTCGTGTTCTTCGCCCTCGGGTTTGCCTTGTACGCGCTGATCCCGAACCTGGGTCACCTGGGCAACGTGGCACTGTTCGTGGCGGCGTTCTGCATCATCCTGTCGATGTATGGCGGCGGTTTCGCCACTGTTCCGGCTTACCTGGCGGACCTGTTCGGTACGCAAATGGTTGGTGCGATCCACGGTCGTCTGTTGACGGCGTGGGCAGCGGCGGGCGTGTTGGGTCCGGTGCTGGTGAACTACCTGCGTGAATATCAGTTGAGCATCGGCGTCGAACGCGCCGCCGCTTACGACATCACCTTGTACATCCTGGCAGGCCTGCTGGTGCTGGGCTTCCTCTGCAACCTGATGGTGCGCCCGGTGGCCGACAAGTACTTCATGACCGATGCTGAACTGGCTGCCGAACAGGCGCTGGGCCATGACAAAGGCGCTGACAGCAACACCGTGCTGGAATGGAAAGCGGCTGCTGGCACCAAGCCTCTGGCCGTGGCTGCCTGGCTGGTGGTGGGTATTCCGTTGGCATGGGGTGTGTGGGTTACTCTGCAGAAAACTGCGGTGCTGTTCCACTAAGTAAATCGTAGCGCGTCACCCTTGTGGGAGCGGGCTTGCTCGCGAATGCGGTATATCGGTCGAAGATGTTGTTGGCTGATCCACCGTTTTCGCGAGCAAGCCCGCTCCCACATTGGTTTTGTGGTGTCGGCAATTGGCTTGTATGGACATGTCTATCGGGCTCAGCCCGTCAGCGATATCACCTCTCGTGTTTCTGTTTGCGGCCCGCGCCCCTATAATGGTTGCCTTTTTCGCCCAATGATTTTGCGGAGCTGGTGATGGCCGAACGTAAGGCGTCAGTCGAGCGCGACACTCTGGAAACCCAGATCAAAGCCTCGATCAACCTGGATGGCACCGGAAAGGCCCGGTTTGATATCGGTGTTCCTTTTCTTGAGCACATGCTCGACCAGATCGCCCGTCACGGGCTGATCGACCTGGATATCGTCAGCAAGGGCGACCTGCATATCGATGACCACCACACGGTGGAAGACGTCGGTATCACCCTGGGTCAGGCATTCACCCAAGCCATCGGCGACAAGAAAGGCATCCGTCGCTACGGTCACGCCTACGTGCCGCTCGATGAAGCCCTGTCGCGCGTGGTCATCGACTTCTCCGGCCGTCCTGGCCTGCAGATGCATGTTCCCTATACCCGCGCCACTGTCGGCGGCTTCGACGTTGACCTGTTCCAGGAGTTCTTCCAGGGCTTCGTCAACCACGCCAACGTCACCCTGCACATCGACAACCTGCGCGGCCACAACACCCACCACCAGATCGAAACCGTGTTCAAGGCTTTCGGCCGCGCGCTGCGCATGGCCGTCGAGCTCGATGACCGCATGGCCGGGCAAATGCCTTCGACCAAGGGCGTTCTGTAATGCAGACAGTCGCGGTTATCGATTACGGCATGGGCAACCTGCACTCGGTGGCCAAGGCCCTCGAGCACGTCGGTGCCGGCAAGGTGCTGATCACCAGCGATGCCAGCGTGATTCGCGAAGCCGACCGGGTGGTTTTCCCCGGCGTCGGTGCGATTCGCGATTGCATGGCGGAAATTCGTCGTCTGGGTTTCGATTCGCTGGTGCGTGAAGTCAGCCAGGACCGTCCGTTTCTCGGCATCTGCGTGGGCATGCAAGCCTTGCTCGACAGCAGCGAAGAGAACGACGGCGTGGACTGCATCGGCCTGTTCCCGGGGGCGGTGAAGTTCTTCGGCAAGGACCTGCATGAAGACGGCGAGCACCTGAAAGTCCCGCACATGGGCTGGAACGAAGTGAAGCAGACGGTGAGTCACCCGCTGTGGCACAACATTCCGGACCTGGCGCGGTTCTACTTCGTGCACAGCTACTACATTGCCGCCGCCAACGCGCGGCAGGTGGTGGGTGGTGGTCACTACGGGGTCGATTTCGCCGCCGCGCTGGCCGATGGCTCGCGTTTCGCGGTGCAGTTCCACCCCGAGAAGAGCCATACCCATGGCCTGCAATTGCTGCAGAACTTCGCGGCGTGGGACGGTCGCTGGTAAATGGCCGCCAAGAAGAAGCCGCCGATCCTGACCCTCACTCCCGAGCAGGAGAGCGAGGCCAATCAAAAGATCAAACGCTTCATGGAGGATCGCTTCGAGCTGGACCTGGGTTCGTTCGAAGCGGCTGAAATCCTTGAGCTGTTTACCCGCGAAATTGCTCCGCACTATTACAACAGGGCGATTTTCGATGTGCAGACACACCTCAAAGAGAGGTTCGAAAGCATCGAAAGCGACTTGTGGGCGCTCGAGAAAAACTGATTTCCGAGCCAAGCTGAACAATCGAATTTGAAGGTTTGCCAGATGCTGATTATTCCCGCTATCGATCTCAAGGACGGTGCCTGTGTTCGTCTGCGCCAGGGCCGCATGGAAGATTCCACGGTGTTCTCCGATGACCCGGTGAGCATGGCCGCCAAGTGGGTGGAGGGCGGTTGCCGCCGTCTGCATCTGGTCGATCTGAACGGTGCGTTCGAAGGCCAGCCGGTCAACGGCGAAGTGGTTACCGCGATCGCCAAGCGCTACCCGAACCTGCCGATCCAGATCGGCGGCGGTATCCGCTCCCTGGAAACCATCGAGCACTACGTCAAGGCTGGCGTGAGCTACGTGATCATCGGCACCAAGGCCGTGAAAGACCCGGCCTTCGTCGCCGAAGCCTGCCGCGCGTTTCCGGGCAAAGTGATCGTTGGTCTCGACGCTAAAGACGGTTTCGTCGCCACCGATGGCTGGGCAGAAATCAGCACCATCCAGGTGATCGACCTGGCCAAGCAGTTCGAAGCCGACGGCGTGTCCGCCATCGTTTATACCGACATCGCCAAAGACGGCATGATGCAAGGCTGCAACGTGCCGTTCACCGCCGCGCTGGCCGCGGCCACGTCGATCCCGGTGATCGCCTCCGGCGGCATCCACAACCTGGGTGACATCAAGACGCTGCTCGACGCCAAGGCGCCAGGCATCATCGGCGCGATCACCGGCCGTGCAATCTATGAAGGCACCCTCGACGTTGCTGAAGCGCAAGCTTTCTGCGATTCGTACAAAGGCTGAGGACTGACCATGGCGCTGGCCAAACGCATCATCCCTTGCCTGGACGTGGACAACGGCCGGGTGGTCAAGGGTGTGAAATTCGAAAACATCCGCGATGCCGGTGACCCGGTGGAAATCGCCCGTCGTTACGACGAGCAGGGCGCCGACGAGATTACCTTTCTCGACATCACCGCCAGCGTCGACGGCCGTGACACCACGCTGCACACCGTTGAACGCATGGCCAGCCAGGTGTTCATCCCGCTGACCGTCGGCGGAGGCGTACGCACCGTGCAGGACATCCGCAACCTGCTCAATGCCGGTGCGGACAAGGTCTCGATCAACACCGCGGCCGTGTTCAACCCGGAATTCGTCGGTGAAGCGGCGCAGCATTTCGGCTCGCAGTGCATCGTCGTCGCCATCGACGCCAAGAAGGTCTCGGGCCCGGGCGAAAACCCGCGCTGGGAAATCTTCACCCACGGCGGCCGCAAGCCGACCGGCCTCGACGCGGTCGAGTGGGCGAAAAAGATGGAAGGCCTGGGTGCCGGTGAAATCCTCCTGACCAGCATGGACCAGGATGGCATGAAGAACGGTTTCGACCTCGGCGTTACCCGCGCCATCAGCGATGCACTGGGCATTCCAGTCATCGCTTCCGGCGGTGTCGGCAACCTGCAGCACCTGGCTGACGGCATTCTCGAAGGTCACGCCAGTGCGGTCCTGGCGGCCAGTATTTTCCACTTCGGCGAATACACCGTTCAGGAAGCAAAAGCCTATATGGCCCATCGCGGAATCGTGATGCGCTAAACATTCGATGCAGGCCAGTGGACATCATGGCGGGCTCAAGGCACTCTTGGGTACGCCATGGATTTCGGTAGCCAGACATGCTTAAACGCCTTCTTCTCGTTCTTGCCAGCGCTTCTCTGTTGTTCATCAGTGGTGTGCACGCCAAAGACAGCCCCGATACCGACATGGTGTTGCTGACGGAGAACTTCCCGCCATACAACATGGCCAAGAACGGCAAAAACTTCGCTCAGGATGAGAACATCAGTGGCATCGCCACCGATATCGTCCGCGAAATCTTCAAGCGCGCCGACATTACCTACAGCCTCACGCTGCGTTTCCCATGGGAGCGAATCTACAAACTCACCCTGGAAAAGCCCGGCTACGGCGTGTTCGTCATGGCGCGCCTGCCCGACCGCGAAAAACTCTTCAAATGGGTGGGCCCGATCGGGCCTGATGACTGGATCATGCTCGCCAAGGCTGACAGCAAGATCACCCTCGAAACCCTGGAAGACGCGCGCAAGTACAAGATCGGCGCCTACAAGGGCGATGCGATTGCCGAGACCTTGACCAAGCAGGGCTTGAACCCGGTGGTGGTGCTGCGCGACCAGGACAACGCGAAGAAGCTGGTCAACGGTCAGATCGACCTGTGGGCCACCGGCGACCCGGCCGGCCGTTACCTGGCAAGGCAGGACGGCGTGACCGGGCTCAAGACGGTATTGCGCTTCAACAGCGCCGAACTTTACCTGGCACTGAACAAGGACGTGCCGGACGAGTTCGTTGCCAAGCTTCAAGCGGCTTTGGACCAGTTGCGCAAGGAAGGTGGCGTGGACGAGATCATGGCGCGCTATCTGTAGCGACCGGTGACTCTGCCTTCGACATGGAGGCAGGCACTTCGCTGTCCCTCTCCGATGGATACTCGGTCAAGTACAGGCTATCGATGTCGGTGTAGAGGACGTCATTCGCCACTTGAGTGCCGTCTTCTCGCAGCAGTCTGTAATGACTTTGCAGTAGATAAACCGCCAGGCTGGTGTTTTTCGCTATGCGGGTGATGACCTCCACGGCGGCAGAGGTCGTCCAGTCCAGAGGCGAGGTTTCGGTGTGGGTGAAACCTGTGCCCAGTTTCGCCGAAAAGCGGATGGACGATGCCAGCAACAGGTGCAACGTCATCGGATTTGTCACGTACAGCGGCCATTCGGAGGCGACCCGGATGGTGGTGACGTCGGTGAACGCCTCCAGTGATTCCGTCCTTTGCACCCGCGGCGCGGTCCATCTGAAGGTCTGGCCGACGGCGCCTGTGTTGTGGCCATGCCCGACAAGTACATACCGATCCGCTCTTTGCAGGCTGTAGAACGCTGATGTGTGGAACTGCTCGAGCGGGTTCAACTCAGGATCCGTGACCGCGAACCAGGGCAACCGCGCGGTTTGAGTGATCCTGGCTGTTTCTTCGGTGGCGGGCGCCTCGAATCCGCCGAGGACAGGCGGCGTCGGCGGGGCAGCGACCTGCAGAGGTATGTGCATTCGTAGCGAGTAAGCGACGGAGTCCGCCGGGCGCGTATGGCTGTTGGCACCGACAAAGGTGCCTGGTGAAAAATAGAGTTCGCCGGCCTCGGCACTCGGCGGATTGATGGCCCAGGCGCTGAAGTCCTGCCGGGCGCCACTGCCGCTGTCGCTCCAGATCAGGGTGCCTGCTTGCGCCGCGACCACCAGGTCCGCCCGCACGCAACGCACGGTGTTGGCCAGTGGTTTGTCGCGGCCGTTGGAGCACACCATTCCCAGTGCCACGTAACCTGCGGGGGGAATCGGGCGCCATATCGTGCAGTCCGCGTCGGCGCCGGAGCGTGAATCTTTCCAGACCCGCTCAAAATCATCGGGGGCGCTGAGTGCTCTGCCCTTGGATGAATCTTCATCTTCGGCTGCACCTTCGCAGACCACCGCCACGATGGTGTTGCCGTTGATATTGTCGAACCCGGGCGTGGCGAAATCGCCCAGTGGAAAATACCCCGGCAGCAGATCCGGGGCGGGAACAGGGCGCCAAAAGGCACCCGGTTTGGCGCCGGACCCCTTGCTGTCCCAGACCCGGTGAAACTCGGTGGTGAAGTTGATCAACAGATTACCGAGCTTTATCGGCGCCCGTTGTGCTGGCGATTGTTCGTGTTCACTGACTTGCATACGCGATCCTGATAGCTCAAAGGTGACATTCAATGTCACGAAGGGTTGAGCGCTCACTATCAGGAGTGGGGCGGGGCGTCTGGCGGTAACTATGTATAGCGGTTATCGGTAGACGCCATCTTTGCCATGGGCAGCAGTGGCCTTATTGCTGCGCAGGCTGATCATCTGGCGAATATCGATCCATTCGATGCCCTGGGCCTTGAGCCTGGGCAGTTCACGCTCGAGCACTGCCAGGGTCTGGGGATAGGGATGGCCGATCATGACCGCCGAGCCCTGCTTGTGCGCCAGGCTTATCGCGGTCTGCAACTGGGTGAGAATCGCCGCTTCGGTGCGTTCGTCATCGAGAAACACATCCCTCGAAACGCTGGCCAGGTCGATCTTCTGCGCCTGTTGTGCCGCGACTGTCTGAGCGCTGGTGCGGCTGTCGACGAAAAACTTGTGGCGCCGCTGCAACTCCCCCATCAACCACGCCATGGCCACGGGCTGAGCGGTCATGCGGCTGCCCATGTGGTTGTTGATGCCAGCCGTGTAGGGGACCCTTTTGAAGGCGGCATCGAGGCGTTTCTGCAGTTCTTCGAGGGGCAGTTCGGGGTGCCAGGCGAAGGGGCCGGTGGCCGGGTCCATGGGCATGTGCAGGATGACGATTTTGCCGGCGCGATGGGCTTCGCGGGCGAATTCGGTGGCGTGGGGCGTGTCGGGCATGATTGCCGTGGTGACCGGGCCGGGCAGGGCCAGCACGCGGCGATCCCGGGGCAGGTTCTGCCCCAGGTCATCGATGATCAGGCTCAGGTAGGCCTTTCGAGGTGATTGCCCGGCGGGTTCGGCGTGAACCGTACCTGCCAGGCAGCACAACAGGGCGAGGATGAAGCGCAGCCTCATCCTCAGCGGCCGGAGGTGATGCTCAGCCCTTTGAGCAGGCTCAGGGCCTGGGCCAATTGGTAGTCGTCATCCTGCGGCATGGCCTTGGCCTTGCCACCGGAACCGGTCGGTTTGTCTTCGCCGCCGTTGCCATTGCCCAGGTGGCCTTGCAGATCGGCTTCCTTGAAGTAATCGCCGTCCTGCTCGCTGGTGATCTTGGCCTTGCGCACTTCGATGTCCGGAACAATGCCCTGGGCCTGGATCGAGCGGCCGTTCGGCGTGTAGTACAGCGCCGTGGTGATCTTCAGCGCGCGATCGTTGTTCAGCGGCAGCACGGTCTGCACCGAGCCTTTGCCGAAACTGGTGGTGCCCATGACCACGGCGCGTTTCAGATCCTGCAAGGCGCCGGCGACAATTTCCGATGCCGAGGCGCTGCCGCCGTTGATCAGCACCACCATTGGCACCGCTTCGCTTTCGTCTTTACCGGTGGCCGAGAAGCGCAGCTCGGAGTTGGCGATACGACCCTTGGTGTAGACGATCAGGCCTTTGGTGACGAAGTGATCGACGACTTCCACCGCCGCTTGCAGCACGCCGCCCGGGTTGTTGCGCAGGTCCAGCACGATGCCTTTGAGCTTCTTGCCGTTTTCCTTGCGCAGCTTGGCCAGCGCCTTGGAGACCTCTTCGCCGGTCTTGACCTGGAACTGGGTGATGCGGATGTAGCCGTAGCCGGACTCCAGCAACTGGCTCTTCACGCTCTTCACCTGAATGATGGCGCGGGCCAGGGTCACGTCGAACGGCGTGCCGCCGTCACGTACCAGGGTCAGGGTGATCTTCTGGCCGATCTTGCCGCGCATCTTGTCCACGGCTTCGGTCATGCTCTGGCCGCGGGTGGGCTGGCCGTTGATCTTGACGATGAAGTCGCCGGCCTGGATGCCAGCCTTGGAGGCAGGGGTGTCGTCGATGGGCGACACGACCTTGATGAACCCGTCCTCGGCGCCGACTTCGATGCCCAGGCCGCCGAATTCACCGCTGGTGCTTTCCTGCAGTTCGGCAAAGTCTTCCGGCCCCAGGTAGGCGGAGTGCGGGTCAAGGTTGCTGAGCATGCCCTTGATCGCGTTTTCCAGCAGGGTCTTGTCGTCCACCGGTTCGACATAGGCGGCCTTGATCCGGTCCATGACCTCGGCAAAGGTGCGCAACTCTTCCAGCGGCAATGGCGCCTTGGTGGTCGCGGCAGTGCCTGCCGGTGCGGCCGCCGGGGCAGGTTGAGCGGCAAACGCCAGAGGCGCGCCGATCACCAGGGCGATCGTCAGGGCCAGCGAGGTAAGGCGGGACAAATGCAGCATGTCGAACGAACTCCTGAATTAGGCGGCACGCTTATCCTTGCGCGCGGCACCATTGCGCCGGGTCACTCGGGTGACCCTGCTGACGAATCGCGAAATACAGCGCTGGCGTGTCCTGCCCGCCACTGTTACCGACAGTGGAGATGGACTCACCGGCTTTTACCACGTCACCCGCAGACTTGAGCAGCGTCTGGTTGTGACCATAAAGACTCAAGAAACCGTTGCCGTGATCGAGGATCACCAGCAGCCCCGCGCCACGCAACCAGTCGGCGAACACCACGCGACCGCCATGTACGGCATGCACGGTGCTGCCGGCGGAGGCACCGATCATTACGCCGTCCCACTTGGTCCGCGCATCGTCGCCGCGACTTTCACCGAAACGCGCAAGCAGTCGACCATCGACAGGCCAGGGAAGTTTGCCGCGGGTAGACGCGAACGGGCCGCCAAAAGTTTCACCGGAACTGGAAACCAGCGCGCCAGGTGTCGATCTGACCGGTTTTCGTGGGGCGTCGTCGCTGGCATTTGCCTGCTCCTGGGCCTCACGTAAACGCTTTTTTTCCGCTTCCTGCTGGGCAATCAGCGCTTTTTGCCGCGCTTCTTCTGCCTCACGGGCCTGGCGAGCCAGGGTTTCTTCAATGGTTTTAAGGACTTTAGACAGGTCTGCCTGATCCTGCTCGCGAGCCGCCAGTTTCTGGTCGCGGGCCTTCACGTCGTCATTGAGCTTGGACAGGACCTGCTGGCGTTCCTGGCGGACCTTATCGAGTTCGGCGCGCTGGGAGTCGAGGCTGCTTTGCTGGACCAGCAATTGCGCCTGTTGCGAGGCGATGTCTTTCTCGACATTGGTCAGCTGGCGCAGGGTTTCGTTGAAATTCTTCAACTGCTCCATGCGAGCCTGGCTGAGGTAATCGTAATAGGTGAGCGTGCGGGCGAATTTTTCCGGGTTCTGCTGGTTGAGCAGCAGCTTGAGGTATTCCTGGCGGCCGTTCTGGTAGGCGGCCCGGGCCTGCAGGGCGATCAGTTTTTGCTGTTCAGTGCGCGCGCTCTGGAGTTTTTTTTTCTCTGCATCGAGTCGCTGTAGCTCGGATTCGCTTTTCTTCAGCTCTTTTTGCAGGGCTTCGACCTGCTTCTCGAGCTTGCCCATCTCGGTTTCGGTGCCCTTGAGGTCTTTCTGCACGCCGGATTTTTCTTCCTGCAGCTTGCCCAGCAGTTTTTTCAGCTCGGCAATGTCCTGACGCGTGGCGTCCAACTGTTGTTGGGTTTGCGCGCGCTCATCCGCGAAGGCCGGTTGGAGCAGGCAGGTCAGAGCAAGGGCTATCAGGACGCGAAGCATAGAGGCGGGCGGCACCAGGGAAATGGACAGCTTAGTATGCCCGGCCCACGCTGCAAAAAAAACGCCCAATTGGGGCTGTGTGATAACTGGCCCGTGCGACGGGGCGTATTCCATTTTGAAAACCCCAAAAACCCCTGTGGGAGCGGGCTTGCTCGCGAAGGCGGTGTGCCAGTCGACAATGTCGTTGACTGGCACACCGCCTTCGCGAGCAAGCCCGCTCCCACAGGGTTTATGCGGTGTTTTGACGGGCGGGTTACACCAGAATCGATGTCCCGGTCATTTCCGCCGGTTTTTCCAGGCCCAGCAGCTTGAGCATGGTCGGCGCCACGTCCGCCAGCACGCCGCCTTCACGGACCTTGAGGTCGCGCTTGCCGACATAGATGAACGGCACCGGTTCGGTGGTGTGGGCGGTGTGCGCCTGGCCCGTGGAAGCATCGGCCATTTGCTCGACGTTGCCGTGGTCAGCGGTGATCAGCGCTTCGCCGCCGACTTTTTCCAGTGCGTCGACGATGCGGCCAACGCACCGGTCAAGGCATTCCACGGCTTTGACCGCCGCGTCGAACACGCCGCTGTGGCCGACCATGTCGCCGTTGGCGTAGTTGACCACGATCACGTCGTAGCGCTGGTGCTCGATGGCATCGACGATACGGTCGGTGACTTCAGGCGCACTCATTTCCGGCTGCAGGTCGTAGGTGGCGACCTTCGGCGACGGGATCAGGATGCGCTCTTCGCCCGGGAACGGTTCTTCGCGACCGCCCGAGAAGAAGAAGGTCACGTGGGCGTATTTCTCGGTTTCAGCGATGCGCAATTGGGTCTTGCCGTTTTTCGCCAGGTAGTCGCCCAGCACGTTTTCCAGGCTGCCGGCGGCGAAGGCCGATGGCGCAGGGATGCTGGCGGCGTATTGGGTGAGCATCACGAAGCCGGCCAGTTTTGGCTGGCGGCTGCGTTCGAATTCCTTGAAATCGTCTTCGACGAACACGCGGGTCAGTTCGCGGGCACGGTCGGCGCGGAAGTTCATGAACACCACGGCATCGCCGTCTTCGACTTTCACCGGCTCGCCGATGGAAGTGGCTTTGACGAATTCGTCGCTTTCGCCGCGCTCGTAGGCGGCTTGCAGGCCGTCCTGGGCAGTGGCGGCGTTGAATTGACCGTGGCCATCGACGATCAGGTTGTAAGCCTGGGCGACGCGGTCCCAGCGATTGTCACGGTCCATCGCGAAGTAGCGACCAATGAGGCTGGCGATCCGACCTTTGCCCAGAGCCTGGAACGTGGCGTCGAGCAGTTCGATCGACGATTGCGCACTTTTCGGCGGCGTATCGCGGCCGTCCAGGAAAGCGTGCAGGTAGATGTTTTGCGCGCCGCGCTTGGCGGCCAGTTCGGCCATGGCGACCAGGTGATCCTGGTGGCTGTGCACGCCGCCATCGGACAGCAGGCCCATGAAGTGCACCGCTTTACCGGCAGCCACGGCCTTGTCCACCGCAGCGCAAATGGTCGGGTTCTCGAAAAAATCGCCATCGCGGATCGATTTGGTCACGCGAGTGAAGTCCTGGTACACCACGCGACCGGCGCCGAGGTTCATGTGACCGACTTCGGAGTTGCCCATCTGGCCGTCCGGCAGGCCGACGTCCATGCCGCTGCCGGAGATCAGGCCGTTCGGCACCGTGGCCCACAGGCGGTCCAGTACGGGCTTGTTGGCCGCAAACACGGCGTTGGATTCAGGGCTGTCACTGTGACCGAAGCCGTCGAGAATCATCAGGACCAAAGGTTTAGGCGTGGTAGTCATGGAATCCACTCGTGGCTGTTAAAAAGGGGCGATGGAAAAGGGAGTGGCAGTTTAAAGCGAAGTTCCGGCCACGTCACCGCCGGACGGGGTTTGGCCCACCATGGGGGCTGTGTATACTGGCCGACATTTTAACGCCCTGGAACCTCCTTCGATGGTTGCTCACCTGATTGAATTTGCCACTAACCACTACATTCTCGTCGGTATCTTCGTCGTACTGCTGGCCCTGCTGATTGCCTATCAGATGCAAGGCGGCGGCCGTAGCCTGAGCACCGGCGAACTGACCGCTCTGGTCAACAAGGACGCCGGCGTGGTGGTGGACATCCGCCCAACCAAGGATTTTGCCGCTGGTCACATTGTCGGCGCGGTGAACATTCCGCAGGACAAACTGGCTGCACGCATCGGCGAACTGGAAAAGCACAAGGCCAAGACCATCATCCTGGTCGACGCCCTGGGCCAGACCGCCGGTACCCACGCTCGCGAGCTGATGAAGGCAGGCTTCACCGCCGCCAAGCTGTCCGGTGGCGTTTCCAGCTGGAAAGCCGACAACCTGCCGCTGGTGAAGTGACATGAACAACGTCGTCGTCTATTCCAGCGATTACTGCCCTTATTGCTCGCGGGCCAAGTACCTGCTCGAGAACAAAGGCGTGGCCTTCGAAGAGATCAAGGTCGATGGCAAGCCTCAGGTGCGTGCCGCCATGGCTCAGAAAGCCGGACGCACGTCCGTGCCGCAGATCTGGATCGGCAGCACCCACGTTGGCGGTTGTGATGATTTGTTTGCCCTGGAGCGCGCGGGTAAGCTCGACGCGCTGCTCAAGGCCTGAACTCCATACCCTATAAAAAGCCCAAGATCAGAAAGGATCTGAGATGACTGACCAACAGAACACTGCAGCTGGCGAAGAAGAAACCGCACCGCAATTCTCCTTGCAGCGCATCTACGTACGTGACTTGTCCTTCGAAGCCCCGAAAAGCCCGGCGATCTTCCGCCAGCAATGGGAGCCGAGCGTCGGTCTGGATCTGAACACCCGCCAGAAGCCGCTGGAAAACGATTTCCACGAAGTCGTGCTGACCCTGTCGGTTACCGTTAAAAACGGTGACGAAGTGGCGTTCATCGCTGAAGTGCAACAGGCCGGTATCTTCCTGATCAAGAACCTGGACGACGCTTCGATGAGCCACACCCTGGGCGCGTTCTGCCCGAACATCCTGTTCCCGTACGCTCGCGAAGCGCTGGACAGCCTGGTGACCCGTGGCTCGTTCCCTGCCCTGATGCTGGCGCCGGTGAATTTCGACGCACTGTACGCGCAAGAGCTGCAGCGCATGCAGGCGGCTGGCGAGACGCCGACCGTTCAATAACCGGTCGTCCACGCACGTCCAATGTGGGAGCGGGCTTGCTCGCGAAGGCGCTTGATCATTCAGCATTGATGCTGACTGACAAACCGCTTTCGCGAGCAAGCCCGCTCCCACATTTGCTATGCGGTGTTATTTGAAGTCGTTCTGGCGCCAGGCTTCGTAGACGGCCACGGCGACGGTGTTCGACAGGTTCAGGCTGCGACAACCTTCACGCATCGGCAGGCGCAGGCGCTGGTCGGCGGGCAGGGCGTCGAGCACCTCGGCGGGCAGGCCACGGCTTTCCGGACCGAACAGGAACGCATCGCCCGGGACGAAACTGGCGTCATGGAAAGGCCGCGAGCCCTTGGTGGTGAAGGCGAACACGCGCGGCTGGCCCAGGCTTTCCAGGCAGCTGGCCAGGTCCGCATGGCGTTGCAGAGTGGCATACTCGTGGTAATCGAGGCCGGCCCGGCGCAGGCGCTTGTCGTCCATCTCGAAACCCAGCGGTTCGATCAAATGCAGGTGGCAGCCACTGTTGGCGCACAGCCTGATAACGTTGCCGGTATTCGGCGGAATTTCCGGTTGGAAAAGGATGACGTGAAACATGCACGGCTCCGAAGGTAAAGATGAGCGGCATTCTACGCCGCAAGCCGACCCTCGTTCGAAACTATTCCCACGGGTGATGGCATCGCTGGCGATTGTCGGGGTGATGGTGGGCATGATGATCGGCCGCCTGACCACCCCCGACCCCAGCGAGCTGCAGCAGGTCGACGTGACCAGTGATGGCCTGGTGGTGTGGTTCAACAACGAACCCAAGACCCATGGCGAGATCGTCGATGGCAGCGTCGCGTTGTTATTCGAAGCCCAGGGCAAGGCGCAGCAAGGTCAGCTCAAGCTCAACGACAAAAGCGTGAACTGGCGGGTGCGTTTGAGTGATGGGGGGTTGTTGCTGACGGCAGTGGCGGCCCGGCCTTTACAAGGCGACTGGGCCGGTCGCGAGGTCGATGACCGCTGGCGGCTGGAGATCCATCTCCGGGAGCAATAAAAGAGGGGATTCCCCGGCCTGCCTGTACCAAGGTCCCCAAAACGGCAGGATTCGCGCACGGTGTCGCGAACCCGGTGTAAAGAGGGAATCCCCGGCCTGCCTGTACCAAGGACCCCAAAACGGGAGGGCTCGCGCATGGCGTCGAGCCCGGTGTAAAGAAGGAACCCCTGACCTGCCTGTATCAAGGGCCCCAAAACCGGTGGACTCGTCGCTGTGTGCGGTGTGAGCCCGGTGTAAAGAGGGGAATCCCCGGCCTGCCTGTACCAAGGTCCCCGAAACTGGGTCGTGATCTGAATCACTGATGAGACCATTGCAGGGGGCGTGCCAGGTGTTAAGAAGTTGAGATGGAAAGTTGCGTACCATGGTCGAAAGCCCCGTAATTCGGGGCTTTCGTGTTTTTTCGAACAGGGTTCGTTTGTGAAAACAGAAGGGAAGATAGAGTCGTTGCCGTGCGCGATTGCGGTTCACGGTGCATTGCGGCGGTGCACAGGGATTGAAAGTAGGGCGCGAGCCTGCTCGTGAAATGGTGGGTCCGTCAGCATCGATGTCGAAGGTAATGGCCCCTTCGCGAGCAAGCCCGCTCCCACAGGGTTCAGTGGCGTTCACACGAGAGTGAAAGCACCAGAAATCCACTGTGGGAGCGGGCTTGCTCGCGAAGGCGGTATGACTGTCAGCGAAAGCCCAAAGGCTGCTTAGCCTTCATCCCCTTCATCATCGTCCCCGCCATCGACCTTCATCCCCAATTCCTTGATCTTGCGCGTCAAGGTATTGCGACCCCAGCCCAGCAGCACGGCGGCATCGCGACGGCGGCCAGCGGTGTGCTTGAGGGCGGTTTCGATCATGATCCGCTCGAAGGCCGGCACCGCGCTGTCCAGCAGGCTCGACTGGCCGCGAGCCAGCGCCTGGTCGGCCCACTGGCGCAGCGCCTGCTCCCAGTTGGTCACGGGCGCCGCGTCCTGCGGCAGGCTCAGCAGCTCTGGCGGCAGATCGCCGATGTGCACTTCGCGCCCCGAAGCCATCACCGTGATCCAACGGCAAGTGTTCTCCAGCTGACGCACGTTGCCCGGCCACGGCAGGTTTTTCAGGTATTCCTCGGTCTCGCTTTTGAGCAGCTTCGGCTCGACCGCCAGCTCTTGCGCAGCACGGCTGAGGAAGTGCTTGGCCAGGGTCGGGATGTCTTCACGGCGATCCGACAGGCGCGGAATGTGGATGCGGATCACGTTGAGGCGGTGGAACAAGTCCTCACGGAATTTGCCGGCGTGCACCAGGGTTTCCAGGTTCTGGTGCGTCGCGGCGATGATCCGCACATCCACCTTTACCGGCACATGACCGCCGACGCGATAGAACTCGCCATCGGCCAGCACTCGCAGCAGGCGGGTCTGGGTATCGGCCGGCATGTCGCCGATTTCGTCGAGGAACAAGGTGCCGCCGTCAGCCTGTTCGAAACGGCCGCGACGCAGGTTGGCCGCGCCGGTGAAGGCGCCTTTTTCGTGGCCGAACAGCTCGGATTCCATCAAGTCCTTGGGGATCGCCGCCATGTTCAGCGCGATGAACGGCGAAGCCGCGCGCGGGCTGTGGCGGTGCAGGGCGTGGGCGACCAGTTCTTTACCGGTACCCGACTCGCCGTTGATCAATACGGTGATGTTGGAGTGGCTCAAGCGCCCGATGGCGCGAAACACTTCCTGCATCGCCGGCGCTTCACCGATGATTTCCGGGGTGCGGGTCAGGGTCGGGGCGACTTCCAGGCCTTGTTGTTCCTGGGCGTGCTGGTTGGCGCGCTTGACCAGCGACACCGCTTCGTCGACGTCGAACGGCTTGGGCAGGTACTCAAAGGCACCGCCCTGATAGGACGCGACAGCGCTGTCCAGATCCGAGTGCGCGGTCATGATGATCACCGGCAACCGTGGATGTTGCTCGCGAATCCGCGCCAGAAGGTCCAGGCCGCTGGCGCCGGGCATGCGGATGTCCGAGATGATCACGTCCGGCTGCTGACGCGCCAGGCGGCTCATCACGCCATCGGCACTGTCGAAGCTTTGCGTGGTCATGCCTTCCTGCTGCAAGGCTTTTTCCAGGACCCAACGGATAGAACGGTCGTCATCGACGATCCACACGGTTTCACTACGGCTCATGTCGATGTGGCTCCTTGTTCCAGTGGCAGAAAGATCGAGAAAGTGGTGTGGCCGGGGTGGCTGTCACATTCGATCAGGCCCTGGTGCTGGCTGATGATGTTCTGGGTAATGGCCAGGCCCAGCCCGGTACCGTCCGGACGGCCGCTGACCATGGGAAAGAAAATGGTTTCCTGCAGTTCCGCCGGAATGCCCGGGCCGTTGTCGATGATTTCGATCTTGGTCACCAGGCGATGGCGCACATGGCCAATGGTGAACTGGCGCATGGCGCGGGTGCGCAGGCTGATGCGGCCCAGGCGCAGTTCGTTCTGGCTGCTGATGGCCTGCATGGCGTTGCGCACGATGTTCAGCACGGCCTGGATCATCTGTTCGCGATCGATCAAGACATCAGGAATGCTCGGGTCGTAGTCGCGCACCAAAGTGATGCAGCCCTGGCTTTCGGCTTCGACCAGATGGCAGACCCGCTCCAATACTTCGTGGACGTTGCACATGGCCAGCGACGGCAGCTTGTTGGAGCCGAGCATGCGATCCACCAGATTGCGCAGACGGTCGGCCTCTTCAATGATGACGTTGGTGTAGTCGCGCAGGCTTTCTTCCGGCAGCTCGCGGGCCAGCAACTGGGCTGCGCCGCGAATCCCGCCGAGGGGGTTCTTGATTTCATGGGCCAGGCCGCGCACCAGCATCTTGCTGGTTTCCTGCTTCGACAACTGCGCCTCTTCCTTGGTGATGCGCAGCAGGCGGTCGCGGGGATGGACCTCGAGCAGCAGCATCGTTTCGCCGGCGCTGAGGATTGGCGTGACCGCGTAATCCACCGTCAGGGTCTGCCCCGTAAGCGCCGTGAGCATGGCTTCGCGCTTGGTGAACGGGTGCGCCTGCTGGACCGCTTGTCGCAACGAGTTCAAGGCCTCGGTGGACTCGGTGAACAGCTCGCTGATGAACTGACCATGGCTGCGCTGGCCGCTGATGGCCAGCAGCATCTCGGCCGCCGGGTTCATGTACTCGAGGCGCAGTTCGGCGTCGAGCAGAATCGTTGCGGTGGTCAGGTTGTCCAGTAGCAAGCGGTGTAGTGCGTCACTGATGGTCATTCAGGACCTCTTTTGGCGCATGAATAAAAAGCCGATGCGAGGAAACTGCAAAAACCAAACCAAGGCTCCGAAAAGAAGCGCCAGATGCCTGAAACAGGCGTTTAACGCTCGATTGCGTGGCGCTTTGCCCGCTCTGGCGGGTCGTTTCGAACCAAAATGGGTTGCAATGAGCGCGTCGCGCAACAGATCGCACCAATATAGTGCGCAAAGCTGAACAGCGTTAGAAAAAGCGCTGGAGCAGATTTTTTTCTTCGGCGGGTTTATCCCGTAACGGGCATTCCGGCCGTTGGCCGTAGTCATCGAGGGCGCAGGGTTTGACCTTGCGCTTCTGCGCAAGAGACATTCGTAGCATGTGCATCGGCTGATTGGCGGTGCGTTCGACGATTTGGCCTTGCTCGTCGAGGATTTCCACCGACAGCTGATGGGTGCCGCGGTCGATGTCGGTGAGTGGGAAGACCGGGCTCGGGCCTGGCTCGGCAGTGGGTTGGCCATCGAGCAGCAAGCGATAGCGGTGACCCCGTTGCAGGCCTGGCTCGCTGGTGACGCTGACGATGATTTCCCCGGCAGTGCTGCGCACGGTGGCGTCCGGTTCCGGCACCAGGATGCGCAGCATGTCGTATCGAAACTGCGGTTTTTTCTCAGGCTTGTTTGTTGTCGCCAGAGCGGGTGGGGTGGCCGGGGCGGACATGCGATTGCTGGGCGCCAGCGGTACGCGCTTGGCGTTGCCGGGTTTGGGCTGGTCGGTGAACACCCGATTGCCCTGGGCGTCAACGTAGGTGAAGACCTCTGCCGAGGCCGGCAGGGCAAGCAGGCAGGCAATCAGCAGCCAGGCCTTCAAGGCTTGTGCACCCGTTGCACGGTGAAGGTTACGGTGGGGCTTTGCTGTATCACCGTCTGACCCTCGATGACCTGCACGGCGAGGCTGTGCGTGCCGCGGTCGACGTTGACCAGTTGCAGGATCGGCACGTTGCCCGGCTGGCCGTAGGGTTGTTCATCCAGCAGCAGCCTGAACAGATGCGGACCTTGCAGACGCGGTTTGATCAGTACGTTGACGGTGAACGTGCCGTTGTTGGCGCGCAAGGCTTCGGTGGTGGGCAGGTTGGTGAGTTCGAGCACCTCATAGGGGTTCGCAGCCTGTTCGCGAGTGCGGGTCTGGGCAGAGGGCTTGGGCGGTGCCTGAGGTTCAACGCTGTTGAGGGGCGGCAAATCGACCGGCTGAGCCTGCACCCCATCGGGCGGCTGATTGCTGTAGGCGGTGTTGCCGGCGGCGTCGGTGTACTTGTAGATCTGCGCTGCGGCGGGCAGGGCGATCAACAGCAGGATGAAGAGAAAACCACGACCCATGGAATCGACCGGAAATAGAAAGCGTTGGGTTGCAGCATAGGTCACGGATGGCGGTTGGCCCAAGCCGTCAACATGTGGGCATGTTTTTCTGCGGGAGAGATCGTTAAAACTTGGGCAATGAAAAAGGCCTCCCGAAGGAGGCCTCTTTCTGTCACGCCGCTTGCGCAGGCGCTACCGGATCAGCAGCTGTAGTACAGCTCGTATTCCAGTGGGTGTACGAAGGTGCGTACCTTGATTTCTTCTTCGCTTTTCAGAGCAATGTAAGCGTCGATGAAGTCGTCGGAGAACACGCCGCCTTTGGTCAGGAACGCGCGACCTTTGTCCAGCTCTTCCAGGGCTTCTTTCAGGCTGCCGCAAACTTGTGGGATCTCTTTGGCCTCTTCAGGCGGCAGGTCGTACAGGTTTTTGTCAGCGGCATCGCCAGGGTGGATCTTGTTCTGGATGCCGTCCAGGCCAGCCATCAACAGTGCGGCGAACGCCAGGTACGGGTTGGCTGCCGGATCCGGGAAGCGGGCTTCGATACGGCGGGCTTTAGGGCTCGACACGTAAGGAATACGGATCGAAGCGGAACGGTTGCGCGCCGAGTAGGCCAGCATGACCGGGGCCTCGAAGCCTGGCACCAGACGCTTGTAGGAGTTGGTCGCCGGGTTGGTGAAGCCGTTCAGGGCCTTACCGTGCTTGATGATGCCGCCGATGAAGTACAGAGCGGTATCGGACAGGCCGGCATAGCCTTCGCCTGCGAAGGTGTTCTTGCCATCTTTCCAGATGGACATGTGTACGTGCATACCCGAGCCGTTGTCGCCGTACAGAGGCTTAGGCATGAAGGTAGCGGTACGGCCGTAGGCGTCGGCAACGTTGTGTACAACGTACTTCAGGGTTTGGGTTTCGTCGGCTTTCTTCACCAGGGTGTTGAACTTGACGCCGATTTCGTTCTGGCCGGCAGTTGCCACTTCGTGGTGGTGAACTTCGACGGTCAGGCCCATTTCTTCCAGTGCGTTGCACATGGAGGTACGGATTTCGTGGTCGTGGTCGAACGGTGGAACCGGGAAGTAGCCGCCTTTGACGCCTGGACGGTGACCCTTGTTGCCGCCTTCGATGTCCTGGTCGGACATCCACGAGCCTTGCTCGGAGTAGATCTTGAACATCGAGCCGGAGATGTCCGACTTGAATTTCACCGAGTCAAAGATGAAGAACTCTGGCTCTGGACCGGCGAATACGGTGTCACCGATACCGGTGGCTTTGAGGTGCTCTTCAGCGCGCTTGGCGATCGCACGTGGGTCGCGGTCGTAGCCTTGCATGCTCGAAGGTTCGATGATGTCGCAGACCAGGATCAGGGTCGGCTCTTCGGTGAACGGGTCCAGAACCGCGGTGGAATCGTCCGGCATCAGGATCATGTCGGAGGCTTCGATGCCTTTCCAGCCAGAGATGGAAGAACCGTCGAACATCTTGCCGACTTCAAAGAAGTCTTCGTCCAGCGCGTCGCGAGCCGGCATGGTCACGTGGTGCTGAGTGCCTTTGGTGTCCGTGAACCGCAGATCAATCCACTTGACGTCATGATCTTTGATGAGTTGAACCGACTTCGACATAGTGTCCTCCGGGTGGCTTAGGGCTGGTAGTGGATGCCCTTAAATGTTTGTGATGCCGGCGCGAATACTCTGCCAAGGCAACCTGCCTCACAAGGGAGCAAATTGCATGCCAGTGCCCCAGCATGGGTTTTTTGCCCCAATTTCACGCTTATGGCGGCTCAGGACGCATAAAGGAAGCATTTATCGCCCCGTAATGTGGCGCTAAAAATGCAAAATGACCTGTTTTGGTGCGCTCAAAACCTTCTGTACATTAACTGGTTAAACCTTGAGCAATTTCCGCTATAATCCGCGCCCCCCTTTTTCGGCTGGCCCAGCGCGCGCTGTTTTCATGAAACTAATCGTAAAAGTCTTTCCCGAGATCACCATCAAGAGCCGCCCGGTACGGATGCGTTTCATCCGCCAATTGGCCAAGAACATCCGTGCCGTGCTCCGCGATCTGGACCCGGCCGTGGTGGTGAACGGCGTGTGGGACAATCTCGAACTGGAAACCCGCGTCACGGATCCCAAGGCCCTGAAAGAGATGGGCGAGCGCCTGAGCTGCATGCCAGGCGTTGCACACTTTTTGCAGATCGACGAGTACCCGCTGGGTGACTTCGATGACATCGTCGACAAGTGCAAGCAGCACTACGGCGATGCATTGGCCGGCAAGATTTTTTCGGTGCGTTGCAAGCGGGCCGGCAAGCACCCCTTCAGCTCGATCGATATCGAGAAATATGTCGGCAGCCAATTGCGCCGACAGTGCGGTGCCGCCGGAATCGACTTGAAAAAGCCGGAAATCGAAGTGCGCATCGAAGTTCGCGACCAACGGTTGTTCGTGATCCACAGCCAGCACAACGGCATCGGCGGTTATCCGCTGGGTGCCCTGGAACAGACGCTGGTGCTGATGTCCGGTGGCTTCGACTCCACCGTTGCGGCCTACCAGATCATGCGTCGCGGCCTGATGGCCCACTTCTGCTTCTTCAATCTGGGCGGAAGGGCCCATGAACTGGGCGTCATGGAGGTCGCGCATTTCATCTGGAAGAAGTACGGCAGCTCCCAGCGCGTGTTATTTGTCAGTGTGCCGTTCGAAGAAGTTTTGGGCGAAATTCTCGGCAAAGTCGATAACAGTCATATGGGCGTCGTATTGAAGCGTATGATGTTGCGCGCTTCTTCCCAAATCGCCGATCGACTGCACATTGAGGCGCTGGTCACCGGTGAGGCGATCTCCCAGGTATCGAGCCAGACGTTGCCGAACCTGTCCGTGATCGACTGCGTGACCGACAAGCTGGTATTGCGCCCGCTGATCGCCAGCCACAAGCAGGACATCATCGATACGGCCAACGAAATCGGCACCGCCGATTTCGCCCGGCACATGCCGGAGTACTGCGGGGTCATTTCGGTCAATCCGAAGACCGCCGCCAAGCGCTACCGCGTGGAGCACGAAGAGAAAGAATTCGACATGGCCGTCCTTGAGCGCGCGCTCGAGAATGCCAAGCTGGTGCCGATCGATCGGGTGATCGATGAACTGGGCCAGGACATACAGATTGAAGAAGTCAGCGATGCGCTGGCCGGTCAGATCGTGATCGACATCCGCCACCCGGATGCCGCCGAGGATGACCCGCTGGAACTCGCTGGTATCGAGGTACAGACGATGCCGTTTTATGCACTGAACGCTCGTTTCAAGGAACTGGACCCTACTCGCCAGTACCTGCTGTATTGCGACAAAGGCGTGATGAGTCGCCTGCATGCCCACCATTTGCTCAGTGAGGGGCATGCCAATGTGCGCGTTTATCGACCGAGCTAAGTGCCCGGGGCTGTTTGCCTGTGGCCTGCGTCACCGGCCCCCCGATGCCACCGTCAAGCTGTAACGGCTTTCACGGACGCTACTGTTAATCGCTGCCAAGACTTGTCAGCACACCGAATCCTCTGATCGAGATACACAAGTGATCGAAAATCTACGCAACATCGCCATCATTGCCCACGTTGACCATGGTAAGACCACCTTGGTAGACAAACTCCTGCGTCAGTCCGGCACCCTGGAGCGCAACGAGCTCAACGACGAGCGCGTGATGGACTCCAACGACCAGGAAAAAGAGCGCGGTATTACCATTCTGGCGAAAAACACCGCCATCAACTGGAACGGCTACCACATCAACATCGTGGACACCCCGGGCCACGCCGACTTCGGCGGCGAAGTTGAACGCGTCATGTCGATGGTCGACTCCGTTCTGCTGCTGGTTGACGCTCAAGACGGCCCTATGCCGCAAACCCGTTTCGTGACCAAGAAGGCGTTCGAAGCCGGCCTGCGTCCAATCGTGTGCATCAACAAGGTTGACCGTCCAGGCGCGCGTCCGGACTGGGTTCTGGACCAGATCTTCGACCTGTTCGACAACCTGGGTGCCACCGAAGAACAGCTGGACTTCAAAGTCGTCTACGCCTCGGCCCTGAACGGTATTGCCGGTCTGGACCACAACGAAATGGCTGACGACATGACCCCGCTGTACCAGTCGATCGTCGACAACGTTCCGGCGCCGGCTGTTGACCGTGACGGTCCGTTCCAGATGCAGATCTCCGCACTGGACTACAACAGCTTCCTGGGTGTTATCGGCGTTGGCCGTATCGCTCGTGGTCGCGTCAAGCCGAACACTCCGGTTGTGGCTATCAGCGCCGACGGCAAGAAGCGTAACGGTCGTATCCTGAAGCTGATGGGTCACCACGGTCTGCACCGTGTAGACGTAGAAGAAGCAGCTGCTGGCGACATCGTGTGCATCAGCGGTATGGACGAGCTGTTCATCTCCGACACCCTGTGCCAGCTGGACACCCCGGAAGCGATGAAGCCGTTGACCGTCGACGAGCCAACCGTTTCCATGACCTTCCAGGTGAACGACTCGCCGTTCTGCGGTAAAGAAGGCAAGTTCGTGACCTCCCGTAACATCAAGGAGCGTCTGGACAAAGAGCTGCTGTACAACGTTGCACTGCGCGTTGAAGAAGGCGACTCGGCTGACAAGTTCAAGGTCTCCGGCCGTGGCGAACTGCACCTCTCGGTACTGATCGAAACCATGCGTCGCGAAGGCTTCGAAATGGCTGTAGGCCGTCCGGAAGTGATCATCCGTCTGGTTGACGGCGTGAAGCACGAACCGTACGAAAACGTCACCATCGACCTGCCGGAAGAATCCCAGGGCAAGGTGATGGAAGAGATGGGCCTGCGTAAGGGCGACCTGACCAACATGGTGCCGGATGGCAAGGGCCGTGTACGTCTGGAATACAACATCCCTGCTCGTGGTCTGATCGGTTTCCGTAACCAGTTCCTGACCCTGACCAACGGTGCTGGCATCCTGACCTCGATCTTCGACCGTTACGACGTGATGAAGTCCGGCGACATGTCCGGCCGTCAGAACGGCGTTCTGGTTTCGGTTGAAACCGGCAAGGCACTGACCTACTCCCTGGAAACCCTGCAGGCGCGTGGCAAGCTGTTCGTTGAACACGGTCAGGAAATCTACAACGGTCAGATCGTTGGTCTGAACAGCCGTGACAACGACCTGGGCGTCAACCCTACCAAGGGCAAGAAGCTCGACAACATGCGTGCTTCGGGTAAAGACGAAACCATCGCCCTGGTTCCACCTGTTCGCTTCACCCTGGAACAGGCTCTGGAATTCATCCAGGACGATGAACTGTGCGAAGTGACGCCTAAGTCCATCCGTCTTCGCAAGAAGATCCTGGACGAAAGCGAGCGTACCCGCGCTGCGAAGAAAGCCAAGGCATAAGATTTAGCCCCGGCTGAACGAAAACGCCCCCGGTCGAAAGGCCGGGGGCGTTTTTGTTTGTCTGGGGGGTTGTGTGGTGTTTGTCCCGGCCTCTTCGCGAGCAAGCCCGCTCCCACAGTGACCGAGTTCTTTCAGCAAGAATGCGATCAACTGTGGGAGCGGGCTTGCTCGCGAAGGCGGCCGGTCCGTCGCCGCATCAACCAGGGGAGGTCAGAAGCGCTCAATACCCCGCGAATTGCGCTCGCGCTCCACTTCTTTGGGCTTGTACGCGCAATACCCAGGCCGCGGGCCGATTTTCGGGTGGTTGCGGCAGGTGTCGGGGCGCTTTTCATAAATAGTGCACAGACGACTCTTACGATCCAGGTACAGGCAATCGTTGTTGCTCATGCGCTGGAGGGTGAAGATCTCGGACTTCTGGTTGTAACGCTCGACGATCCCTTCCTTCTGCAGGCGCTTGGCGATGTTCTTTGGCGGCTCACCGCGCTCGAACTCGTCGACGATGCCGATACGGATCAGGTCCTTGATCTTCACTTCCACCGGCAGGGTGCAGCAACTGGACATGCACGAGCCGCACATCGGGGCGCTGTATTTGGCCCAGGTATCGAGTCGGTCGATCTCCGCGGCGGCGATCAGGTTGGGCTTCATCATCGGTTGTTACCAGGCGTATGCATCAGGGCGCGCGATCATACCGGGACTGGTGGATTTTTGAACAACCTTTCGCCAGTTTTTTTAAAGAGGGCCCTGGAAACACCCTTGATCCGGCACAACACCTGCATTGATTCGGCGACACGACAATGTATTGCCAGACTGTCTCGCACTAGTAGGAAAAACTGCCGAACCAGAGCCCTCACCGTCTGTCAGACCGTCTAGGCTCAACAACTCCATGCTCGCTCGAGGTCCTATCGATGACTCAAGAACCACTTGTTCGCGAAGCAGAGGTGGCCGCATTTCGCGACGCCGTCTTGACCAAGCTCACCTACGCGGTGGGCAAAGACCCCGATCACGCCTTCGACCATGACTGGTTCGAAGCCATCGCCCTGGCCGCGCGTGATCACATGGTCGAGCACTGGATGGACCACACGCGGCAGATCTACCGCAAAGGTCAGAAACGGGTTTATTACCTCTCCCTGGAATTCCTCATCGGCCGGTTGCTCTACGACAGCCTGAGCAACCTGGGCCTGCTCGACGTGGCGCGCGAGGCGCTGACCGAACTCGGCGTCGACCTGGAACGCATCCGTCTGCTGGAGCCGGACGCCGCGCTGGGCAACGGCGGCCTCGGTCGTCTGGCGGCGTGCTTCATGGAGAGCATGTCGACCCTGGGCATCGCCGGGCACGGTTACGGCATTCGCTACGAACACGGCTTGTTCCGTCAGGCGATTGTGGACGGCTGGCAGCAGGAGCAGACCGAGCACTGGCTGGACTTCGGTAACCCCTGGGAATTCGAGCGGCCGGAAGTCGTTTACCCGATCGGCTTCGGCGGCAGCGTCGAGACGGTGACCGACGAAACCGGTAAATCCAAACAAGTCTGGCACCCGGCCGAAACCGTGCGGGCCATTGCCTACGACACGCCGGTGGTCGGCTGGCGCGGGGCGAGCGTCAACACCCTGCGGCTGTGGCGCGCACGGGCCATGGAAGACCTGCACCTTGAGCGTTTCAACGCCGGCGACCACCTGGGCGCAGTCGCCGAAGTAGCACGGGCCGAAAGTATTTCCCGCGTGCTCTACCCGGCGGACAGCACCGAAGCCGGCCAGGAACTGCGCCTGCGCCAGGAGTACTTCTTCGTCGCCGCGTCGCTGCAGGATTTGCTGCGCCGCCATCGCAACATGCACACCTCGGTGCTGACCCTGGGCGACCACGCCGCCATCCAGCTCAACGACACCCACCCCTCGATTGCCGTCGCCGAGTTGATGCGTCAGTTGGTCGACGTCTACGACGTGGCCTGGGACGCCGCCTGGCAGGTCACTGTCGATACGCTGTCCTACACCAACCACACGCTGCTGCCCGAAGCGCTGGAAACCTGGCCGGTGGGCCTGATGGAACGCATGCTGCCGCGGCACATGCAGATCATCTATTTGATCAACGCCCAGCACATCGACTCGCTGCGGGCCAAAGGCATTCACGACTTCGACGTATTGCGCGCGGTGTCGCTGATCGAGGAAGACAACGGCCGCCGCGTGCGCATGGGCAACCTGGCGTTCCTCGGCTCCCACAGTGTCAACGGCGTGTCCGGCCTGCATACGCAGTTGATGCGCAAAACGGTGTTCTCGGAACTGCACAAGCTTTACCCGGAGCGGATCAACAACAAGACCAACGGCATCACCTTCCGCCGCTGGCTGTTCCAGTCCAACCAGGAACTGACCTCGATGCTGGTCGATGCCCTCGGCGCGGACTTGCTCGACAACCCTGAAGAGCGCCTGCTCGACCTGGAGCCGTTCGCCGAGAAAGCCGCGTTCCGCAAGGCCTTCGCCGAGCAGCGGTTGCACAGCAAAAAAGCCCTGGCGTACATCATTCATGAGCGTCTGGGTGTGGCGGTCAACCCGGCGGCGATGTTCGACGTGCAGGTCAAGCGGATCCACGAGTACAAGCGCCAGTTGCTGAACCTGATGCACACCGTGGCGTTGTATCAGGCGATTCGTGCCGAGCCGGAAATCGACTGGGTGCCGCGGGTGAAAATCTTCGCCGGTAAAGCCGCGGCCAGTTATCACCAGGCCAAGCTGATCATCAAACTGACCAACGACATCGCCCGGGTGGTGAACAACGACCCGACCGTGCGCGGCTTGCTCAAAGTGGTGTTCCTGCCCAACTACAACGTCAGCCTGGCCGAGAGCATCATTCCGGCAGCGGACTTGTCCGAGCAGATTTCCACCGCCGGGTTCGAGGCATCGGGCACCAGCAACATGAAGTTCGGCCTCAACGGCGCACTGACCATCGGCACCCTGGACGGTGCCAACGTGGAAATGTGCGAGCGCATCGGTGCCGAGCACATGTTCATCTTCGGCCTGAGCGCCCAGCAGGTGGAAGCGCGCAAACAGAACCATGAGTTCAGCGCGGTGCCGGACATCGCCGCGTCCCATCGTCTCAATGATGTGTTGCAGGCCATTCGCGGCGGGGTGTTCTCGCCGGATGATCCGTCGCGCTACACCGGGCTGATCGACTCGCTGGTGGACTATGACCGCTTCCTGGTCTGCGCCGATTTCGACTCCTACTGGAACGCACAAATGCGCGTCGAAGCCCACTGGCACGATTCGAACGAATGGTGGCGCTCGGCGGTGTTGAACACGGCGCGGATGGGCTGGTTCTCCTCGGACCGGACGATTCGTGAATACGCCACCGATATCTGGAAGGCGTTGGAGTAACGTCAGCGGGGCCTGATCGATATACTGGGCATCAACTCGATCCTTGTGGGAGCGGGCTTGCTCGCGAAAGCGGACTGTCATTCAACATCGATGTTGATTGCCAAGCCCTCTTCGCGAGCAAGCCCGCTCCCACATTGGATTTTGGGAAGCAGGTACATTCTGCTTTCACACTGGATGCCGGGTGTCTGGACACTAGACTGAGTCAGACGCTGTACTGCCCGGACATGCCTCGCGATGGGGCCGCTTAGGGATATCGACCATGCAATGGATGTTCATGCTGATTGGCCTGGTGCTGGGCTGGATACTCGACGAGTCGTTCAGCGATGCGCTGTTGGGCGCGTTGCTGGGGTTGGCGATTGGTCAGGGCATTCGTGTCGCGCGGTTGGCCTCGCTGGCCAGTGCGCAGCAGCGTCTGCTGGAGCAGGCACAGGTTGCGCTGCACGGCATGGAACAGCGGCTGGCCTTGCTGGAAGCGTCAGGCGTCAGGACGCAGGAAACTGTCGAAACCGTTCCTGCCGAGCAAATCGTTGTCGCACAACCCCCTGTCGAAACCCCTGAACTGGTCTGGGAACTGCCACCGGAACTCGACCCGGTCAACGTTGCGCCCATCGATCCCTGGAGACCCCAGCCCGCTGTTCGCGAGCAGCAACCCACGATCCTCCAAGGCCCCAACTTCATCGAGCGCGCCATCAATGCTGCACGTGCCTGGCTGTTTGGCGGCAACACGGTGCTGCGGGTCGGCGTGGTGCTGTTGTTTCTCGGTCTGGCGTTCCTGCTGCGCTATGCAACCGAAGGCGTGGTGGTGCCGCTCGAATTGCGTTACGCCGGGGTCGCGGGCGCGGCGCTGGGTTTGCTGGGCTTGGGTTGGTGGTTGCGACAGCGCAACGCTCAGTACGCGCTGATCCTGCAAGGCGCCGGGGTTGCCGTTTTGTACTTGACGGTATTTGCCGCAATGCGTCTGCACCCCTTGCTTGAGCCCTCGGCGGCGTTTGGCTTGCTCGTCGCGGTGACGGTGTTCTCAGCCATCCTCGCCATTACCCAGGACTCTCTGGGCTTGGCCGCCGCCGCAGCCTTGGGCGGATTCGCAGCGCCGATTCTCGCCTCCACCGGTGAGGGCAGTCACGTCGCGCTGTTCAGCTATTTCGCCTTGCTCAATACCGGCATCCTCGCCATCGCCTGGTTCAAGGCCTGGCGCATGCTGAACGTGATCGGTTTCGTCGGCACCTTCGGCATCGGTGTCGCCTGGGGGTTGCGCTCCTATTCTCCCGAGATGTTGTGGAGTACCGAGCCGTTCCTGATCCTGTTCTTCCTGATGTACCTGGCCATCGGCCTGCTGTTTGCCCGGCGCAAGTTGCTCGAGATGAGCGACGCGCCCGAGCAGGACGACCGCGACGCGTTGCTGCGCTGGTCGGCGCGCAAGGGTGACTACGTTGACGGTACGCTGTTGTTCGGGCCGCCGTTGGTGGGCTTCGGGTTGCAGTTCGCCCTGGTGCAGCATCTGGCGTTTGCCGCTGCGTTCAGTGCCTTGGCGCTGGGCATCCTCTACATGGGCCTGGCCCGGGTGTTGTTCAAAGGTCGCACGTTGTTGCTGGCGGAAACCTGCCTGGCCCTGGGCGTGATTTTCACCAGCCTGGCGATTCCCCTGGGGCTCGACGCTCGCTGGACCACCGCCGCCTGGGCCGTGGAAGGCGCGGGGATTTTCTGGCTCGGCCTGCGTCAGCATCGGCAATTGGCCCGAGCGTTCGCTTTGCTGTTGCAGCTGGGCTCGGCGCTGGTGTTTCTTGGCGAATTGGGCGGTTCAGAGAGCAGCTTGCTCGGTGGCTCAACCTTGGGCGCACTGATGCTCGGCGTCGCTTTGTTGTTCAGTTTCCACCAATTGCACAAGGCGTTGCCGGAGCAAACGGCGATTTGGGAACGCAAAGGCCAACCGGTATTGGCCTGCCTCGGGCTGGCGTTTCTCTATCTGCTGGCACCTTTGTTTTTCTTCGGCCATGGCACCGTGATCAGTTGGGCCCTGGCCGGTGTGGTGACCCTGTTTGTCGGCCTGCGCCTGCCATCGCGCGCGTTTGTGTTTACGGCGCTCGCCGTGCAGTGGTTGGCGGGTGCGTTGTTCCTGACGGTGTGGCCGGCACCCGCGCAAGCACTGCTGGCCCAGGGTGGATTCTGGGCGCCGCTGCTGTTGGGGCTGGCCGGGTTCGTCGCGGCCTGGGGATTGCAGTTCGGCAATTGTTCTGTGGCCATCGACGGCTTGCTGGCGCGCCGCTTGTCTCAGGGAATGCTGGTGTGGGGCGCGGCTTGGTGGGCGTTGGCGGGGTCCAGTGAAGTGCTGCGCTTTGCCCCGTTGGAGTTGCAAGCGACACTGCTGCTCGGCGTCGCAGCGCTGAGCGTTGCGCTGTGGACATTGCTAGCGCTGCGCCTGAAGTGGCCATCGCTGGGCGTGCTCTGCACCGTGTTGATTCCCGCCGCCGGGCTGGTGTTGCTGGCCGCGTGGCATTCGCGTTATCACCCGGCGGCCAACGTCGGCTGGTTGTCCTGGGCGGCGGTGTTCCTTGTCCATTTCATCTCATTGCGCCGTCTGGCGCCGATGCTGCCGGCGTGGGCGTCGAGTGGCGCCCATGTACTGGGTTGCTGGCTGCTGATCGGCGTGCTGGCCCTGGAATTGCGCTACGGTCTGTTGCTGTTGTCCGAGCAATACAACGCCTGGCGCTGGTTGGGTTGGGCGATCCTGCCGAGCCTGTACCTGGTGCTGATGGCCGCGCCGCGCAACTGGCCGTGGCCAGTGTCCGCGTATCCCCGCGAGTACCGCTTTTATGCAGCGGCACCGTTGGCGGTGCTGATGCTGGGCTGGTTCTGGCTGGCCAATACCTTCAGTGACGGCAATGCCGAGCCGCTGCCTTATGTGCCGCTGATCAATCCGCTGGAGCTGGGATTGTTGTTTGCGTTGTTCGGTGTTTATGCCTGGTTGCGCAGCGCGGTGCCGCAACTGACGATCTACAGGGCCCCTGTGGACCGTGCCGCACAACTGATCGTCGGCGTTTCGTTGTTCGCTTTTTTCACGGCCATGGTGATGCGTGCGGCCCATCATTGGAGCGGCGTGCCGTTCGAACTCGATGCGTTGCTCGAATCGATGCGGGTGCAGGCCGGGCTCTCCATCGTCTGGACCTTGATGGCCCTGGCCCTGATGATCGGCGGCCACCTGCGCCATCGTCGCGAAGTCTGGCTGATCGGCGCGGCGCTGATCGGCGTCGTGGTGGCCAAACTGTTCTTTGTCGAACTGAGCAACCGTGGCGGGCTCGCCCGGATCGTTTCGTTCATTGGTGTGGGCGTGTTGCTGTTGGTGGTGGGTTACTTCGCCCCGTTGCCGCCCAAACGCGTCGAGGCTGCGCCGCAAGCCGAAAAACCGGCCCCTGAAACCGAAGGAGTGTCGTCTTGAATCAGAAGCTGAACCTGGGCTGGTTGGGTGTCATCGCGATGGGCATGGCCTTGTCGGCCGGCGCCCAGGACAAACCTGAGGACTTTGCCACTCGGGTTGCGCTGTCGGTGAGCGGCGAAGGCCCGTGGTATCGCCTGCAATTGCCTTTGACGGTGCAGCTCAATGCCCGGCAGACCGACCTCGGCGATGTGCGGGTATTCAACGCCGCCGGCCAGCCCCAGGCCTATGCCTTGGCCCGGGAAACTGCGGCAACCGAAGACAATCGCAGCCTGACCGACGTCAAATGGTTCCCCTTGTACGATTCGGCGGACGATACCGAGCGCGTACCGGGTGTGCGGGTGCAATCGAGTGCCAATGGCACGCTCGTCGAGGTGCAGCCGTCCCGTCAGCTGGAGCCGGGCGAGGAAGTGCTGCGCGGCTGGTTGCTCGATGCCAGTGCAATCAAGGCGCCTTTGCAGCGCCTGCTGCTCGACTGGACCAGTGAGCGCGACGGCTTCCAGCTGTTCACCATCGAGGCCAGCGACGATATGCAGAACTGGCAGTCCTGGGGGGAAGGGCAGGTGGCGCGGCTGACCTTTGCCGACGAACGGGTCGAACAGCATGAAGTGGGCTTGCCGGGGCAGGCGGCGCGCTATCTGCGACTGCTGTGGAACACACCGCAGTCGGCGCCGATCCTGACCTCGGCGCAAGTGCAAAGCGCCAGTCCGCGCAGCCTGCCGTTGCCGTTGGTGTGGTCGCAGGCATTGGCCGGCGACAGTGTGAAGGCCGGTGAGTACACCTGGCAGCTGCCGATGGGAATGAATGTGGAGCGGGTGCAGGTGGTGCTGGATCAACCCAACAGCCTGGCGCCCGCGACCCTGGCCGGTCGTCGGGACAGCAGCCTGCCGTGGCAGCAATTGAGCAGCGGTTTGCTCTATCGCCTGACCCAGAGCGGCCAGGACGTGGTGCAGAACGAATTGCAGCTGTATGGGCAGACTGTCCAGCAGCTGAAACTGACCGTGGACGAGCGCGGCGGTGGACTCGGGGCGCAAGCGCCGGCATTGAAATTTGCCGTGCGCGCCACGCAACTGGTGTTCCTGGCGCGGGGGCCGGGGCCTTACACGCTGGCCTTGGGCAATGCGACGGCGAAAGCCGCGAACCTGCCCTTGTCGACGCTGATTCCCGATTACAGCCCGGCGAAGCTGGCGACACTGGGCAGGGCTTCGGTTGATGGCGCGGTGGTAGTGGCGCCGGTTGCGGCAACCGTGCCAGCGCCTGCGGGCACCGACTGGAAGAGGTTCGGCCTGTGGGCGGTGCTGTTGCTCAGCGTGCTGTTTCTGGCGGCGATGGCGTTCAGTCTGTTGCGCAAGCCACCGGCCAAGTCCTGAGGATGGCTGGCGCTGCGCGCCATTCGCGAGCAAGCCCGCTCCCACATTGGAATGCATATTCCTGTGGGAGCGGGCTTGCTCGCGAATACGGTTTATCAGCCATGAAAATCTTGAACCTGCCACCATTCCCGAGCCCATTTCGGACTACGCTGAACCCCGCGCATGAACTCTCTTTGGCCGATCACGTCTGATAGGAGGAAATGCGCCCCGACTCGCGCTAAACTGCGCGGGTTTTTAGCCCCCCCATTCCACCGGAGCCTTCCATGTCCCGCGTTACCTTGAGTCGCTATTTGATTGAGCAGACCCGCAGCAACAACACTCCTGCCGATCTGCGCTTCCTGATCGAAGTGGTGGCGCGTGCTTGCAAGGAGATCAGCCACGCCGTTTCCAAAGGCGCCCTGGGCGGCGTTCTGGGCAGCATGGGCACTGAGAACGTTCAGGGCGAAGTGCAGAAGAAACTCGACGTACTGTCCAACGAGATCCTGCTCGAAGCCAACGAATGGGGCGGTCACCTGGCCGGCATGGCGTCCGAAGAAATGGACAACGCCTACCAGATCCCCGGCAAATACCCGAAGGGTGCCTACCTGCTGGTATTCGACCCGCTGGACGGTTCGTCGAACATCGACATCAACGCCCCGGTCGGTACCATCTTCTCCGTACTGCGTTGCCCTAATGAGTACCTGAGCCAGAACGAAGCCCTGAACGAAAAGGCCTTCCTGCAGCCAGGCACCCAGCAGGTCGCTGCCGGTTATGCCATCTACGGCCCGCAGACCATGCTGGTCCTGACCCTGGGCGACGGCGTCAAGGGCTTCACCCTGGACCGTGAAATGGGCAGCTTCGTACTGACCCACGAAGACATCACCATTCCCGAGACCACTCAGGAATTCGCGATCAACGCCTCCAACCAGCGTCACTGGGAAGCACCGGTGCAGCGCTACGTCAGCGAACTGCTGGCAGGCGACGAAGGCCCGCTGAAAAAGAACTACAACATGCGCTGGGTCGCCGCGATGGTGGCCGACGTGCACCGTATCCTGACCCGTGGCGGCCTGTTCATGTACCCGCGCGACAGCCGCGAGCCTTCCAAGCCAGGCAAACTGCGTCTGATGTACGAAGCCAATCCGATGTCGTTCCTGGTGGAGCAGGCGGGTGGTGCCTCGACCGACGGTCACCAGCGCATCCTCGACATCAAGCCTGAAGGCCTGCACCAGCGCGTAGCGGTGTTCCTCGGCTCGAAAGAAGAAGTGGCACGGGTCACGGCCTACCACAAGGAATAAGCCATGAACGCGCCCTGGCAGCCGTTGCTTCAGTGGTGGTTCGGCGATGCCAGATCAGCCAAAGAGGTGGCGGCGCAGAAGGGCAAGTTGTGGTTCGGCAAACGTGATAGCCAGGACCTCGAAGCGCGCACGCGTTTCGGGGAACTGGTGGACCAGGCACTGGCCGGCGGATTGACCGAGTGGGCGCAACGCCCCGAAGGTTGGCTGGCCCTTGTGTTGCTGCTCGATCAACTGCCGCGAATGCTCTTTCGCGACTCACCCAAAGCCTTTTCCGGTGACAGCCAAGCGCAGGCCCTGGTGGCGCAGGGTATTGCCGCGGATTTCGATCGGCAATTGCAGCCGATCCAGCGGGTATTCATCTACCTGGTGCTGGAGCACTGCGAACACCTGGCGGTACAAAACGAATGCATCTCACGCTACATCGACCTGGTGGCACAGCAGCCAGAAAGCGATAAGGCGCTGTTTACCGATTACCTGAATTACGCCGAAAAGCATCGGAAAGTGATCGCGCAGTTCGGACGCTTTCCCCATCGCAATGCGGTGTTGGGGAGGGAGTCAACGGCCGAGGAGTTGGCGTTTCTGTCAAAGCCGGGGTCGAGGTTTTAACTTTGAAGCAATCGCTTCATCAGTAGCGCGGGCAGGTTTTTTCGCGTGTCGGCAATGATGTGGACGAAGACAGTCTTCTCCCGAACTTCGTAAATGACCCGGTTCATTCCCGATAACACTTGTCTGTACTGGCTGAGGTTCAGCTTCTCGATTTCTTCCGGAATTGATCCTGAATAAGGCTGCATTGCCAAATGGCGGATGGCTTTCTTCAGGCTGGCATAGGTGGTTTGCCAGGTTTGGTTCGAAAACTCTTTGATGAGGTAGGCACGAAGTTCTTTCAGGTCTGACTCAGCCGACTGAAGAATGACGACCTTCAAACTCATTGATGATCATCCCTGTCCAGATCAGCGAAGACATCTTCTGCATCGCGAAACTTGCCTTCTTCAATCTCTCGATTTCCCATCGCCAAGAGCTTCAGCAAGGCCATGGTGTCTTCCTGCTCTTCAAAGCTTTTCACATCCATGACCACCAGCTTCGCTTCACCGTTTTGAGTGATGATCAAAGGCTCGCGGCTTTCTGAGAGAGTTTTGACGATTTCAGCGGTATGACTTTTCAGATAGCTGATGGGTTTTATTTGGGATGAAAGCTTCATATTGGCAGGCTCGGCGAGTTGAACAGGACTGAGTTTAGTCTTAATTCAGTCTTGCGTCAGGGCCAGGCGACCAGTGATTGCTTGAGAAAATTCTGCCGCCAGGCCGCCTTCGCGAGACGCTCGTACACAGATCCGTTGTGGGAGCGGGCTTGCTCGCGAAGAGGCCGGTAAGAACGACCTAGATCCTGAAACTACCCACCAACTGCTTCAACCGCGCCGCCTGCTGCTCCAGATCGGCACAGGCGCGCAAGGTCGATTGCAGGTTCTCCACGCCTTCCTGGTTCAGCGTGTTGATCTCGGTGATGTCGACGTTGATCGACTCCACCACGGCGGTCTGTTCTTCGGTCGCGGTGGCCACAGATTGGTTCATGCCGTCGATCTCCCCGATACGCTGGGTCACGCTGCCCAGGCGCTCGCCGGCCTGGTTGGCGATGCCGACGCTGCTTTCGCTCTGGCGCTGGCTTTCGGTCATGGTGCCGACCGCTTCGCGTGCCCCCACTTGCAGCTCTTCGATCATCTTCTGTACTTGCTGCGCCGAATCCTGGGTGCGGTGGGCGAGGTTGCGCACTTCGTCGGCAACCACGGCGAAACCACGCCCGGCCTCGCCGGCACGGGCCGCTTCGATGGCGGCGTTCAATGCCAGCAGGTTGGTTTGCTGGGAGATGCTGGTGATCACTTCCAGAATCTGCCCGATGTTGACCGTGTTGCTGTTGAGCGTCTCGATGTTGCCGCACGAATCGCTGATCTTCGCCGACAGCTGATGCATGGCCGAGATGGTTTTATCCACCACTTGCTGACCTTCTTCGGCCATCGCACGGGCATCGCTCGAGTGTTGAGAGGCGAGGGCGGCGTTCTGGGCGATTTCCTGGGCGGCGGCGCCGAGCTGGTTGATCGCCGCGGCCACGCTGCTGGTGCGCGAGGCCTGCTGGTCGGAGTTGAACATCGAGGAGTTGGAAGCCGCCACCACCCGCAACGCCACTTCGTTGACCTGGCCGGTGGCCGAGGACACTTCGCGGATCGAGGTGTGGATGCGTTCGACGAAACGGTTGAACGACAGCCCCAGCGCGCCGAATTCATCGTGACCGTGAATGGTCAGGCGTTTGGTCAGATCCCCTTCGCCCTCGGCGATGTCGTGCATGGCGCGGCCCATGGTCAGCAACGGCTGCATCAGGAAACTGATCAGCATGCCCAGCAAGGCGATGATGATCACCACTGCGATCACCATGGCAATGATCGCCGAGGTGCGCAATTCGCTGAGCATCGCGAAAGCGGTGTCCTGGTCGAGAACCAGCGCTACATACCAATCCGCCGACGGCACGCCGTTGACGTGGGTGAAGGCGATGAACTGGCGTTGGCCGTCGATCTCGACTTCCTGCATGCCCGGGCTGACTTTCGGGGTGTCGTTCGGATACGCCTCGGCCAGGCTCTTGAGCACCAGTTTGCTGTCCGGGTGGATCAGGATCTTGCCGTCGGCGCCGACGATGAAAGCATGGCCGTGGCCGCCGAAATTCAGCGAGTTGATGATCGCGCTGACGCTGGACAAGTCGATGTCTGCACCGGCCACGCCAATCATCTGGCCCTGACGCTGCACCGGGGTTGCCACGGTAATCACCAGTTTGCCGGAGGAAGCCGCGATGTAGGGTTCAGTGACGATGGTCTGTTGCGCGCCGTTGGCCGCCTTGTACCAGCCCCGGGCGCGTGGGTCGTAGTCTGCCGCGCGGTTGCCCGCCGGGATCGAGAACATCACGCCATCGGTGCCGCCGAAGTAGCTCAGCTGAAAGTTGCCGGTGTAGGCGGGCAGGTCGATGGCGCGCTTGAGGCTGGCCGGGGCGCTGCCGTCCACGGCGATTTGCTGGGACAGCGATTGCAGCAATTGGATGCGGCTGACCAGCCAGGTCTGGATGTTGCTGGTGGTCAGGCTGCCCAGTTCCTGCATCGACGCTTCAGTGCTGCTGCGCAACGTCTGACGCTGGCGATAGTCGTTGAACAGGATGAAACAAGCGAACGCGACGACCACCACGAGGGCGGCAGCCAGCAGGATCTTGTGGCTGAATTTCATGTTTCTGGTCATTAAATGAGCTACCGCAAAAAGGCTTGTCGACAAAGAGGGGGCAACGTCCACATCCCTGGGCATTGCGCTGCCTTCGATGTCGGCCAGGCGGCGCCAAAGATTAGTCGTTTTTCACAAAAAACGACAAAAGGCTCGATGGCCAGAAAAAGTGGTTGATTATTCGGCAAAAGGCAGACGAGCGGCCCTATAAATAGGCGCCTCGCCAGGGAACCAGAAGGGCGTTTTCTCTTCTAAGGTTCTGCTTGGCAGCCATGCCAACCCTCTTCGCCCCCCGGAGTTACACCATGTCGCTGCGATCCCTCGCCCTGCTTTCGTTCTGTGTGTTGTTGGCTGCATGCAGCAAGGTCAATCAGGAAAACTACTCGAAGCTTTCGGCCGGCATGGCCAAGGCCGAGGTCGAATCCTTGCTGGGTAAGCCCGCCGATTGTTCAGGCGCGCTCGGCATGTCCAGTTGCACATGGGGCGACAAGAACAGCTTTATCAGCGTGCAATACGCCGGTGACAAAGTGTTGATGTTTTCCGGCCAAGGCCTGAAGTAAACCGGGGCGCTGTGCCCACGGGAGAAAAACAATGAAGCGGTTATTGATCATGCTTTTTGCCAGCCTGGTATTGGCTGGCTGTGCCACTTCTGGCCAGGATTCGTTGGCGCCCAAGACCGCCAGCAGTGTGAACCTCAAGCGTTACCAGGGCACCTGGTACGAATTGGCGCGTTTGCCGATGTATTTCCAGCGCGACTGTGCGCAATCGGAAGCTCATTACACCCTCAAGCCTGACGGCAATGTGGCGGTGTTGAACCGTTGCCTGACGGCTCAGTGGCAATGGGAAGAGGTCAAGGGTACGGCGTATCCGCAGGTCCCCGGCAAGACCGACAAGCTGTGGGTCGAGTTCGATACCTGGTTCTCGCGCTTGATACCGGGCGTGGCCAAGGGTGAATACTGGGTGCTGTACGTCAGCGATGACTACAAGACAGCCATCGTCGGCGACCCGAGCCGTCGCTACTTGTGGCTGCTGTCACGCACGCCAACGGTCAATGGTGTCGTGCGTGAAGAATTGCTGAGCAAGGCGCGTCAGCAGGGCTACGACACCACTAGGCTGATCTGGCGGGCGTCGGATACGCAGATGGCCAAGACTTCGAATTAGCGGGCAGCGCTGGGCAAAAATGTGGGAGCGGGCTTGCTCGCGAAGACGGACTGTCAGTCAACATCTGTGTTGAATGTGACGTCCTCTTCGCGAGCAAGCCCGCTCCCACATTTTGTTTGTGTATCAGCCCAGGAGATCGCGCAGCACCTGGGTGAACGCGCGGTTGCTTTCCTCTTCGGCAGCATGCCGCCCATCGCGCACGACCCACTGGCCATTGACCAGCACATCGCGCACCTGACGATCGCCCCCGGCAAACAACCAGCGGTTCAGAATCCCGTCACCGGTGGCCGTGGCCAGGTATGGATCGCTGCCATCGAGCACCAGCCAGTCGGCGCGCTTGCCCACTTCCAAGGCCCCGATCGGCTGGCCCAGTGCCTGGGCGCCGCCGTCCAGCGCTGCGTCGTAGAGCGTGCGGCCGACCATTGGTTGGTCTGCCCCATACAAGCGGTTACGTCGCTGATCGCGCAGACGCTGGCCATACTCGAGCCAGCGCAGTTCTTCCACCACACTCAAGGACACATGGCTGTCGGAGCCGATGCCCATGCGCCCGCCCTGGGCGAGAAAATCCACTGCCGGGAAAATCCCGTCGCCCAGGTTCGCTTCGGTGGTCAGGCACAGGCCGGCGATGGCGCGACTCTTGGCCATCAGCGTGACTTCTTCCGGGTTGGCGTGGGTGGCGTGGACCAGGCACCAGCGCTGATCGACCTCGACGTTTTCGTAGAGCCATTGCAGCGGGCGACGGCCGCTCCAGGTCAGGCAGTCGTCGACTTCCTTCTGCTGTTCGGCGATATGGATATGCACCGGGATTTGCTTATCGCTGGCTGCCAGAACTTCGCTGATCTGTGGTGGCGTGACCGCACGCAACGAGTGGAAGCACAGGCCCAGGGATTGGGCCTTCTGCTCGGCCAGCAGCGGTTGCAGGCGCGATTGCAGCTTGAGGTAGTTTTCGGTGCTGTTGATAAAGCGGCGCTGGCCGTCGTTTGGCGTCTGGCCACCAAAGCCGGAGTGGCTGTAGAGCACCGGCAGCAGCGTCAGGCCGATGCCGGCGGCGCTGGCGGCCTGGCTGATGCGCAACGCCAGTTCCGCCGGATCGGCGTAGGGCTGGCCGCTGGTGTCATGGTGCACGTAATGAAATTCGGCGACCGAGGTGTAACCGGCCTTGAGCATCTCGATGTACAGCTGACGGGCGATGACGCCGAGTTGTTCCGGGCTGATTTTTCCGACGAGGCGATACATCAGGTCGCGCCAGGTCCAGAAGCTGTCGTTCGGATTGCCCGCCACTTCCGCCAGCCCGGCCATCGCCCGCTGGAACGCATGGGAGTGAAGGTTCGGCATACCCGGCAATAGCGGGCCGCTCAGCCGTTCGGCGCCATCTGCGTGGGAATCGGCCTGGATATGGGTCAGGACGCCATCGGCGCTGACCTCAAGACGTACATTGTTGGCCCATCCACTAGGCAGCAGCGCGCGTTCGGCAAAGAAGGCGGACATGGTTCAGCACCCCATCGTGTGTTATTTGTATATACATATACAGACGTTTGCCTGCCCGGTAAACTCCGGCAAGCTAGCCACCCTATCCAAACGAACAAGGATCAACCGTGCCGACTCCGCCTCCAGTCTCTCCGTTGGCCGCGAACATGGGCGACAGTCCGGCGCCCTTGTACGCTCGCGTCAAACAAATGATCACCCAGCAAATCGACAGCGGAAACTGGCCGCCGCACTACCGCGTTCCGTCGGAAAGCGAGCTGGTCAGCCTGTTGGGCTTCAGCCGCATGACCATCAACCGCGCCCTGCGCGAGATGACCGCCGACGGTCTGTTGGTGCGCATGCAAGGCGTCGGTACGTTCGTCGCCGAGCCCAAGAGCCAGTCCGCGCTGTTTGAAGTCCACAACATTGCCGACGAAATCGCCTCCCGTGGTCATCGCCACACCTGTCAGGTCATCACCCTGGAGGAAGAGGCCGCCGGTTCCGAACGCGCCCTGGCTCTGGACATGCGCGAAGGGCAGAAGGTGTTCCATTCGTTGATCGTGCATTTCGAAAACGACATCCCGGTGCAAATCGAGGACCGTTTCGTCAACGCGCTGGTGGCGCCCGAATACCTCAAGCAGGACTTCACCCTGCAAACGCCTTACGCCTACCTGAACCAGGTCGCTCCGCTGACCGAAGGCGAGCATGTGGTCGAGGCGATCCTGGCCGAGCCGTCCGAATGCAAGTTGCTGCAGATTGAAAAGGGCGAGCCCTGCCTGCTGATTCGTCGTCGCACCTGGTCCGGCCGTCAACCGGTGACCGCCGCTCGCTTGATCCACCCCGGTTCTCGTCATCGTCTGGAAGGTCGTTTCCATAAATGAGTAACGTAAAAGTCCTACGCGCCAAAGATTATCCGCGCATGCCGTGGAAAAACGGCGGCGGCAGCACCGAAGAAATCACCCGCGATGCCGGCGCTGGCCTCGATGGCTTCGGCTGGCGCCTGTCGATTGCCGACATCGGTGAGTCGGGCGGGTTTTCCACCTTCGCCGGTTACCAGCGGGTCATCACCGTATTGCAGGGCGACGGCATGACCTTGTCCGTCGACGGGCAGGTCACCCGGTCACTGCTGCCTATCGATCCGTTTGCCTTCAGCGGCGAGAGCCAGGTGTCCTGCACCCTGCTCGGTGGCCCGATTCGGGATTTCAACCTGATCTACGCGCCAAAGCGCTACAGCGCGCGGCTGCAATGGTTGGCGGGTGACCAGCGGTTTTTCAGCGAAGCCGGGACGGTGCTGGTGTTCAGCGTCAGTGATGCGCTGGAAGTGACGGTCGGTAACAGTGCCCAGCAACTGGGTCGCCACGACTGCCTGCAATTCGACGGTAACACTGGCCTTCTGGAAGTCTCCAGCAATGGCGCCTGCTGCGTGATCGAGCTGACTGCACGCTGATTCCTGATCCTTGCACTATCCCCTGTAGGAGCGATCACGCTCGCGAGAAAACCCGAGAGCGCCGCAGGGCATGCGGCTCCGCGCGTCATCGTCCGCGACCCTCGCGAGCATGCTCGCTCCTACAGTGAAAAATCGTTTCCCTCACCGCACCAACTTGTTACCGAACGCCCCAGCGTGGCGCAAAACCATGCTCAAGTAACAGCGCTGCCTCCTGACAAAAATACCCCTCAAAAAATTTCATCTCCCCCAGACCCCTTGATCCACAAGCCCTCCAAGGTGTTTCAGAATTTTTCTTGAACACCCATCCAATAAGTTGGCCGCTTGATTGCATATGCTTGTATGTACAAGTAAAGACGTATGCGTATGAGTCGACAGAGACTCTCCGCAGCGTCCACTGATTCGCCTGTAGCGCAACGAGGCGCACAGGCTGGCTTACCCACCGCCAGGGTTGGTTTGGATTGATCGCTGAGGAGTCTTTTTCGTGACTGACAATACCCAGAAACCTACTAAATACCGTGACGTTGAAATCCGCGCTGCCCGCGGTAACACGCTGACCGCCAAAAGCTGGCTGACCGAAGCGCCGCTGCGCATGCTGATGAACAACCTCGACCCGGAAGTGGCCGAGAATCCCAAGGAACTGGTGGTGTACGGTGGTATCGGCCGTGCCGCGCGTAACTGGGAGTGCTACGACAAGATCGTCGAGAGCCTGACCCACCTGAACGACGACGAGACCCTGCTGGTGCAATCGGGCAAGCCGGTCGGCGTGTTCAAGACCCACAGCAACGCCCCGCGCGTACTGATCGCCAACTCCAACCTGGTGCCGCACTGGGCGAGCTGGGAACACTTCAACGAACTGGACGCCAAAGGCCTGGCCATGTACGGCCAGATGACCGCCGGCAGCTGGATCTACATCGGCAGCCAGGGCATCGTCCAGGGCACCTACGAAACCTTCGTCGAAGCCGGTCGCCAGCACTACAACGATGACCTCAAAGGCCGTTGGGTCCTGACCGCAGGCCTGGGTGGCATGGGCGGCGCTCAGCCACTGGCCGCCACCCTGGCCGGTGCCTGCTCGCTGAACATCGAATGCCAGCAAGTGAGCATCGATTTCCGCTTGAAAAGCCGTTACGTCGACGAGCAGGCCAAAGACCTCGACGACGCCCTGGCCCGCATCGACAAATACACCAAGGAAGGCAAGGCCATCTCCATCGCGCTGCTGGGCAACGCCGCCGAAATCCTGCCGGAACTGGTTCGCCGTGGCGTACGCCCGGACATGGTCACCGACCAGACCAGCGCCCACGACCCGCTGAACGGCTACCTGCCGGCCGGCTGGACCTGGGACGAATACCGCGCTCGCGCCAAGACCGAGCCAGCCGCTGTGATCAAGGCCGCCAAGCAGTCGATGGCCGTGCACGTCAAAGCCATGCTGGAATTCCAGAAGCAAGGCATCCCGACCTTCGATTACGGCAACAACATCCGTCAGATGGCCCAGGAAGAAGGCGTGGAAAACGCATTCGACTTCCCAGGCTTCGTACCGGCCTACATCCGTCCGCTGTTCTGCCGTGGCATCGGCCCGTTCCGCTGGGCGGCGCTGTCGGGCAACGCCGAAGACATCTACAAGACCGACGCCAAGGTCAAAGAACTGATCCCGGACGACGCCCACCTGCACAACTGGCTGGACATGGCCCGCGAGCGCATCAGCTTCCAGGGCCTGCCGGCACGTATCTGCTGGGTCGGCCTGGGCCTGCGCGCCAAGCTCGGCCTGGCGTTCAACGAAATGGTTCGCAGCGGCGAATTGTCGGCACCGATCGTCATCGGTCGCGACCACCTGGACTCCGGTTCGGTATCCAGCCCGAACCGCGAAACCGAATCGATGCAGGACGGTTCAGATGCCGTGTCCGACTGGCCACTGCTCAACGCCTTGCTCAACACCGCCAGCGGCGCGACCTGGGTTTCCCTGCACCACGGCGGCGGCGTCGGCATGGGCTTCTCCCAGCACTCGGGCATGGTGATCGTGTGCGACGGTACCGATGAAGCGGCCGAGCGTATTGCTCGCGTGCTGCACAACGACCCGGCGACGGGTGTGATGCGTCACGCCGATGCCGGTTACCAGATCGCGATCGACTGCGCCAAGGAACAAGGGCTGAACCTGCCGATGATTACCGGCAAGTAACCCGGACCTGTCGGCGCTGCTCTTTGTGGGAGCAGGCTTGCTCGCGAATGCGGCGGATCAGTCAGCACACATGTTGAATGTGCCTGCCTCTTCGCGAGCAAGCCCGCTCCCACGGGGGGCTGGACAAGAACTTACCCAGAACAATCCACAGAGGTTGAACCATGGCTGTCAATGATGATCGTGCAGGTAACAAACCGTTGATCGAAAGGCGTTCGATCGACTACATCCCGGAAGCGGAAAGACACGGTCGTCTGTTGAGTCAGTTCACCCTCTGGATGGGGGCCAACCTGCAAATCACCGCGATTGTCACCGGGGCCCTGGCCGTGGTGCTGGGCGGTGACGTGTTCTGGTCGTTGATCGGTCTGTTGATCGGTCAACTGCTGGGCGGCGCCGTCATGGCGTTGCATGCGGCGCAAGGGCCGAAACTGGGCCTGCCACAGATGATTTCCAGCCGTGTCCAGTTCGGTGTTTATGGCGCAGCCATCCCGATCGTGCTGGTGTGCTTGATGTACCTCGGTTTCACCGCAACGGGGACCGTGCTTTCCGGTCAGGCGCTGGGTCAGTTGTTTGATGTCAGCGACAGTGCCGGCATTCTTATTTTCGCCAGTGTCATCGTGCTGGTGACGGTGCTGGGTTATCGGGTGATTCACTTCATCGGCCGTGTCGCCACTATCATTGGTGTCATTGCCTTCGTTTACCTGTTCAGTCGTTTGATGAGCCAGGTCGACATTGGCGCACTCCTGCAAATCCGTCATTTCAGCTGGAGCAGCTTCCTGCTGGCGGTGTCGCTCGCGGCTTCCTGGCAGATCGCTTTCGGCCCTTACGTGGCTGACTATTCCCGTTACCTGCCGAGCAAGGTTTCCTCGGTGAAAACCTTCTTCGCTGCCGGCGCAGGTTCGGTGATCGGCGCACAAGTGGCGATGATCCTCGGCGTGTTTGCCGCAGCCTCGGCCAATGGCCAATTCGCCGGTCACGAAGTGGCCTACATCGTGGGCCTGGGCGGGACCGGTGCCACCGCCGCGCTGCTGTACTTCAGCATCGCGTTCGGCAAGGTCACCATTTCCACGCTGAACTCCTACGGCAGCTTCATGTGCATTGCGACCATCATCAGCGGTTTCCGTGGTGAGCTTAAGGTCTCGCGCCTGCAGCGTCTGGTCTTCGTGCTGGTGATCGTCGGTGCCGCGACCCTGATGGCGTTGCTCGGCCAGCACTCGTTCCTCGGTGCATTCAAGTCCTTCATCCTGTTCCTGCTGGCGTTTTTCACGCCGTGGAGTGCGATCAACCTGGTGGACTACTACTGCATCACCCGCGAGCGCTATGACGTGCCGGCGCTGGCCGATCCGAAAGGTCGCTACGGTCGCTGGAACGCCCTGGGCATCAGCGTCTATGTTTTCGGGGTGCTGGTGCAGCTGCCGTTCATCTCCACCAAGTTCTATACCGGTCCGCTGGTGGCGGCCCTGGGTGATGTGGATATTTCCTGGATCATCGGTCTGGTGCTACCCGCTGCCCTGTATTACGTGTGTGCGAAAAAATGGCACGGCAGCGTGCCTGATCGACTGATCCTGCCGGTCGAGCAGGACGCGGTCATCGAACAAAAAACAAGTGGGGCTGGTCGCGCTGCGGCGCAGGCCTGATTGGACGTGGACAGGGCTGGATGCCTCTTGACTGCCGTAAGCCAATTCATGATTAGGAGCGTCACAACAATGAAATCGAACAAGACCCTGCTGACCACACTGCTTTCCATGGGCCTGCTGGCCAGTGCCGGCGCCACTCAGGCGGCGGGCTGGTGCGAGTCGGGCAAACCGGTGAAATTCGCCGGCCTGAACTGGGAAAGCGGCATGCTGCTGACCGACGTGATGCAGTTCGTGCTGGAAAAAGGCTACGACTGCAAGACCGACAGCCTGCCCGGCAACTCCATCACCATGGAAAACGCCCTGAGCAGCAACGACATCCAGGTGTTTTCCGAAGAGTGGGTCGGCCGCAGCGAAGTCTGGAACAAGGCGGAGAAGGCCGGCAAGGTCGTCGGCGTTGGCGCCCCAGTCGTCGGTGCCGTTGAAGGCTGGTACGTGCCACGTTATGTGATCGAAGGCGACGCCAAGCGCAAACTGGAAGCCAAGGCGCCGGACCTGAAAAACATCGCCGACCTGGCCAAGTACTCCGCCATCTTCAAGGACGCCGAAGAGCCCTCCAAAGGCCGTTTCTACAATTGCCCGGCCGGCTGGACCTGTGAGCTGGACAACAGCGAGATGCTCAAGAGCTACGGCCTGGAAAGCACCTACACCAACTTCCGCCCAGGCACCGGCCCGGCGCTGGATGCCGCCGTGCTGTCGAGCTACAAGCGTGGCGAGCCGATCCTGTTCTACTACTGGTCGCCAACGCCGCTGATGGGCCAGGTCGATGTGGTCAAGCTCGAAGAGAAGCCAGGCGTGGACAAGAGCGTGACCATCAAGGTCGGCCTGTCCAAGACCTTCCACGACGAAGCCCCGGAACTGGTGACCGTGCTGGAAAAGGTCAACCTGCCGATCGACCTGCTCAACCAGAACCTGGGCCGCATGACCAAGGAGCGGATCGAGTCGCCAAAACTGGCCAAGATCTTCCTGAAGGAACATCCTGAAGTCTGGCACGCATGGGTGAGCGAAGACGCAGCCAAGAAAATCGACGCTGCGCTTTGAAAACTACTGCGCTCGGCAATACTGCGTTGAAAGCAGACTCGAAATGCTCATTGACTAAAGTCAACTCCGCTTTCTCGCCTGCTTTCGCCTTGTCTTGCCTTCGCTCGCTACGTTTTCAAACAGCTTGTTTATAAGGGCAAAGCTTTACAGCACTGCTTTGTGGTGCTGCGAAGCCCTTGATTGAGAGTCTCTTATGTTTCCCGAAAGCTTTACCTTTTCCATCGCCGACTGGGTCAACGGTTGGGTCGATTCGCTGGTCACCAACTACGGCGACGTGTTCCGGCACATCTCCGACACCCTGTTGTGGGCCATCGTCAATCTCGAAGGCCTGCTGCGCGCGGCGCCCTGGTGGCTGATGCTGGCGATCGTGGCCGGCGTGGCCTGGCACGCCACCCGCAAAGTGGTGACCACGGCGGTGATCGTCGGGTTGCTGTTCCTGGTGGGGGCGGTCGGCCTCTGGGACAAGCTGATGCAGACCCTCGCGCTGATGATGGTGGCGACGATCATTTCGGTGCTTATCGGCATCCCGCTGGGCATTCTCTCGGCCCGCAGCAATCGTCTGCGCTCGGTATTGATGCCGCTGCTGGACATCATGCAGACCATGCCCAGCTTCGTGTACCTGATCCCGGTGTTGATGCTGTTCGGCCTGGGCAAGGTGCCGGCGATTTTCGCCACCGTGATCTACGCCGCGCCGCCGCTGATCCGTCTGACCGACCTGGGCATCCGCCAGGTGGACGGCGAAGTGATGGAAGCGATCAACGCCTTTGGTGCCAACCGCTGGCAGCAACTGTTCGGCGTGCAACTGCCGCTGGCCCTGCCGAGCATCATGGCCGGGATCAACCAGACCACCATGATGGCCCTGTCGATGGTGGTGATCGCCTCGATGATCGGTGCCCGTGGCCTGGGTGAAGACGTGCTGGTGGGGATTCAGACCCTCAACGTCGGCCGTGGCCTGGAAGCCGGCCTGGCGATCGTGATTCTGGCAGTGGTGATCGACCGCATTACACAGGCGTACGGTCGCGCACGGCATGAGGTGAGCAAATGAACAACGCAACCGTAAGCAAGATCGAAGTCAAAAACGTCTTCAAGATTTTCGGCAACCGCGCCAAAGATGCGCTGGCCATGGTCGGCCAGGGCAAGACCAAGGATCAGGTGCTGTCGGAAATCGGCTGCGTGGTCGGCGTCAACGACCTGTCGCTGAGCATCGGCAGCGGCGAGATCTTCGTGATCATGGGCCTGTCCGGTTCCGGCAAATCGACCCTGGTGCGCCACTTCAACCGCCTGATCGACCCGACCAGCGGCGCGATCCTGGTGGACGGCGTGGACATCCTGCAATACGACATGGAAGCCCTGCGCGAATTTCGTCGGCGCAAGATCAGCATGGTGTTCCAGAGCTTTGGCCTGCTGCCGCACAAGACCGTGCTGGACAACGTCGCCTACGGCCTGAAAATCCGTGGCGAAAGCAAAGCCCTGTGCAACGAACGTGCGCTGCACTGGATCAACACCGTGGGCCTCAAGGGCTACGAAAACAAATACCCGCACCAGCTCTCCGGTGGCATGCGCCAGCGCGTGGGTCTGGCCCGCGCCCTGGCGGCGGACACCGACATCATCCTGATGGACGAAGCGTTCAGTGCCCTCGACCCGCTGATCCGCGCGGAAATGCAGGACCAGTTGCTCGAGCTGCAAAAGACCCTGCACAAGACCATCGTTTTCATCACCCACGACCTCGACGAGGCCGTGCGCATCGGCAACCGCATCGCGATCCTCAAGGACGGCCGCCTGATTCAGGTCGGCACGCCGAAAGAGATCCTGCATTCGCCCGCGGACGAGTATGTCGACCGCTTCGTGCAGCGCCGGGCTGCAGTGGTCTGAGGATCGAACGCCTTTGTGGCGAGGGAGCTTGCTCCCGCTGGGCTGCGCAGCAGACCCGACTTTGGCGACCGCTGCGCGGTCGTACGGGAGCAAGCTCCCTCGCCACAGGTTTCATGCGCCATGAATTTTGTTTGAGGTCAAAGATGTCCCAGGCTGAAAAAATCGTTATCGCCGACGCCAAATTGCGTTGGCAGGATGTGGTCGCGGTAGCCCGTCATGGCGCGCAACTCGAGCTGTCGGCGCAAGCCTGGGCACGCATCGACAATGCCCAGGCCATCGTCCAGCGCATCGTCACCAGCGGCGAACGCGCCTATGGCGTGAACACCGGCCTGGGCGCGCTGTGCAACGTGTCGCTCAAGGACGAACAGCTCAGCCAACTGTCGCGCAACACCCTGCTCAGCCACGCCTGCGGTGTCGGGGCGCCACTGGCCGACGAACAGACCCGCGCGATCATGTGCGCGGCGGTCCGCAATTATTCCCAGGGCAAGTCCGGCATTCATCGCCAAGTGGTTCAGGCCTTGCTGGCGCTGCTCAACCACGGCATCACCCCGCAGGTGCCGTCCCAGGGCTCGGTCGGTTACCTGACCCACATGGCCCACGTCGGCATCGCGCTGTTGGGCGTCGGCAACGTCAGTTATCGCGGGCAGATCGTTTCTGCTCAAGAGGCGCTGGCAGAGGAAGGCCTGCAACCGGTTCAGCTCGGCGCCAAGGACGGTCTGTGCCTGGTCAACGGTACGCCATGCATGACCGGCCTCAGCTGCCTGGCGATCGCCGACGCCACGCGCCTGCTGCAATGGGCCGATGTGATCAGCGCCATGAGCTTCGAAGCCCAGCGCGGGCAGATCGCCGCGTTCGATGCCGAGATCATTGCGCTCAAGCCGCACCCGGGCATGCAGCAGGTCGGAATCAATCTGAGGGCGCTGCTCGATGGCAGTGAAGTGATTGCTTCGAGCAAAGGCATTCGCACCCAGGATGCATTGAGCATCCGTTCGATTCCGCAGGTGCACGGCGCCGCTCGCGATCAGCTGGAACACGCGATAAAACAGATCGAAACCGAACTCAACGGCTGCACCGATAACCCGCTGCTGCTGGGTACGCCGGACAATTTCCGTGTGATGTCACAGGCCAATCCCCACGGTCAATCCGTGGCGCTGGCGGCTGACCTGCTGGCGATTGCCATGGCGGAAATCGGCTCGATCGCCGAACGTCGCCTCGATCGTTTGATCAACCCCCACGTCAGCGGTCTGCCGGCATTCCTGGTGGCCAACCCGGGGGTCAATTCCGGGATGATGATCGTGCAGTACGTCGCCGCTTCGCTGTGCGCGGAAAACCGCCAACTGGCACAACCGGCGGTGCTCGATAATTACGTCACCTCGGGCCTGCAGGAAGACCACCTGAGCATGGGGACCAACGCCGCGCTCAAGCTGCATCGCGCACTGGAAAATTGCACGCAGATCCTCGCCATCGAATACCTGCTGGCGGCCCAGGCGTTTGAGTTCCTCAAAGCGCAACGTTTCGGCGCGGGCACCGATGCGGCGTGGCGTCTGCTGCGCGAGCGGGTGCCGGCCTACGATCAGGACCGCTGGCTGGCGCCGGACATTGCCGCCGCTGCAAGCGTATTGAAAGACCCGATTGTGCTGCACCAGGCCATACCGAATTTGCACTGATTTTCCCCGACACCAGCGTGCCAAGGCGCCAGCCCGCCCAAAAGGCGGGAAGCGACGGACAACGGACATTTCCGGAGCGTCTGGTAGTTACTGACAACTCTCAAAAGGAGCCAAAAATGACTGCGCTTAACCTGATTCCCGGCCAACTGACCCTGGCCCAACTGCGTGACGTGTACCAGCAACCGGTGAAACTGACCCTCGACAACAGCGCATCGAAGCAGATCGAAGCCAGCGTTGCCTGCGTGGAACAGATCCTCGCCGAAAACCGCACGGCCTATGGCATCAACACCGGTTTCGGCCTGCTGGCCTCGACCCGCATCGCCAGCGAAGACCTGGAAAACCTGCAGCGCTCGCTGGTGCTGTCCCACGCCGCCGGTGTCGGCCAGCCGATCAGTGACGACCTGGTACGGCTGATCATGGTGCTCAAGGTCAACAGCCTGAGCCGTGGCTTCTCCGGTATTCGCCGTGTGGTGATCGACGCGCTGATCGCCCTGATCAACGCCGAGGTCTACCCGCACATTCCATTGAAAGGTTCGGTGGGCGCGTCCGGCGACCTGGCACCGCTGGCGCACATGTCGCTGGTGCTGCTCGGTGAAGGCAAGGCTCGCTACAAGGGCGAGTGGATGGAGGCTACCGAAGCGCTGAAAGTCGCCGGCCTGACTCCGCTGACTCTGGCCGCCAAAGAAGGCCTGGCGCTGCTCAACGGCACCCAGGTGTCCACCGCATTCGCGCTGCGTGGCCTGTTCGAAGGTGAAGACCTGTTCGCCGGTGCCTTGGCCTTGGGCAGCCTGACCGTCGAAGCGGTGCTCGGCTCGCGCTCGCCATTTGATGCACGTATCCACGCCGCCCGTGGCCAGCAAGGCCAGATCGACGCCGCCGCCGCTTACCGCGACTTGCTGGGTGAGCGCAGCGAAGTGTCCGACTCCCACGAGAACTGCGAAAAAGTCCAGGACCCTTACTCCCTGCGCTGCCAGCCGCAAGTCATGGGCGCCTGCCTGACCCAGTTCCGTCAGGCCGCTGAGGTGCTGGCGGTGGAAGCCAATGCCGTTTCCGACAACCCGTTGGTGTTCGCTGCTGAAGGCGATGTGATTTCCGGCGGTAACTTCCACGCCGAACCGGTGGCCATGGCCGCCGACAACATGGCCCTGGCCATCGCCGAAATCGGCTCCCTGAGCGAGCGTCGCATCTCGCTGATGATGGACAAGCACATGTCGCAACTGCCGCCGTTCCTGGTGGCCAATGGCGGCGTGAACTCCGGCTTCATGATCGCCCAGGTGACCGCAGCGGCCCTGGCCAGCGAAAACAAGGCCCTGTCCCATCCGCATTCGGTGGACAGCCTGCCGACCTCCGCCAACCAGGAAGACCATGTGTCCATGGCTCCGGCTGCTGGCAAGCGCTTGTGGGAAATGGCCGAGAACACCCGTGGGATTCTGGCGGTGGAATGGCTGGCGGCGGTGCAGGGCCTGGACTTGCGCAACGGCCTGAAGACTTCGCCAAAACTGGAAAAGGCCCGCGCCATCCTGCGTAACGAAGTGCCGTTCTACGAGAAGGACCGTTTCTTCGCGCCGGACATCATTGCGGCGACTGAGCTTCTGGCGTCGCGGTGCCTGAATGAGCTGGTCTCGACCCAGCTTTTGCCGAGCCTGTAAGGGCCTCTTCGCGAGCAAGCCCGCTCCCACAGGGGAATGCATTCCAAGGTGGGAGCGGGCTTGCTCGCGAATCGATTTTGAATACTGTGGAGACTAAGGGATGAAAACCCTCTGGCAACACTGCCACGTCGCAACCATGGCGCAAGGCGTCTACTCGATCATCGAGGACGCGGCCATCGTGACGTGCGGTGCACACATCGAGTGGGTCGGCCCGCGCAGTGAGCTGCCGTCCGGCGAATACCCGGCGGTCAATGATTTGAACGGGGCCTGGGTCACGCCGGGCCTGATCGACTGCCACACCCATACGGTGTTCGGCGGTAACCGCAGCGGCGAATTCGAAAAGCGTCTGCAAGGTGTGAGCTACGCGGAAATCGCCGCCAGCGGTGGCGGCATCGCCAGCACCGTGCGCGCCACCCGCGCCGCCAGCGAAGACGAATTGTTCGCCAGCGCCGCCAAGCGCCTGAAAAGCCTGATGCGCGACGGCGTTACCAGCATCGAGATCAAGTCCGGTTACGGCCTGGACCTGGCCAACGAGCGCAAGATGCTGCGGGTCGCACGTCGCCTTGGCGCCGAGCTGCCGGTCAGCGTGCGCAGCACCTGCCTGGCGGCCCATGCCTTGCCGCCGGAATACAAAGATCGCGCCGACGACTACATCGAGCACATCTGCGCCGAAATGCTCCCGGCTTTGGCCGCCGAAGGGCTGGTAGATGCCGTGGATGCGTTCTGCGAATACCTGGCGTTTTCCCCGGCGCAGGTCGAGCGCGTATTCATCAAGGCCCAGGAACTGGGGCTGCCGGTGAAACTGCACGCCGAGCAACTGTCGTCGCTGCACGGTTCGAGCCTGGCGGCGCGTTATCAGGCGTTGTCCGCCGATCATCTGGAATTCATGACCGGAGACGACGCCATTGCCATGGCCGAGTCTGGCACCGTCGCTGTACTGCTGCCCGGCGCGTTCTACTTCCTGCGCGAAACCCAGTTGCCGCCGATGGAAGCCTTGCGCAAGCACGGCGTGAAAATCGCCATCGCCAGCGACCTCAACCCGGGTACCTCGCCAGGGCTGTCGTTGCGCCTGATGCTCAACATGGCCTGCACCTGTTTCCGCATGACCCCGGAAGAAGCCCTGGCGGGCGCGACCATTCATGCCGCGCAGGCACTTGGCATGGCCGACACCCACGGTTCGATCGAAGCCGGCAAAGTCGCGGACTTCGTCGCCTGGCAAATCGATCGCCCGGCCGACCTGTCGTACTGGCTGGGCGGTGACCTGGACAAACGCGTCGTGCGTCACGGCGTCGAAACAAGCCTGTAGGAGGGCAGTAGTGGATAAGGTTCTGAACTTCAAACAAGGCCGCGTGCCGCTGCTGATCAGCATGCCCCACGCCGGCGTGCGCCTGACGCCTGCGGTCGAGGCCGGGTTGATCCCCGATGCGAAAAGCCTGCCGGACACCGACTGGCATATCCCGCAGCTGTACGACTTTGCTGCCGAACTGGGCGCCAGCACCCTGGCGGCCGAGTATTCGCGTTTCGTCATCGACCTCAACCGGCCGTCCGACGACAAACCTCTATACGTGGGCGCGACCACCGGCCTGTACCCGGCGACCCTGTTTGATGGCGTGCCGTTGTTCCGCGAAGGCCTGGAGCCGTCCAAGGAAGAACGCGCAACCTACCTGGAGCAGATCTGGACGCCGTATCACAGCACCCTGCAGCAGGAACTGGCGCGCCTGAAGGCCGAGTTCGGTTACGCCTTGTTGTTCGACGCCCACTCGATCCGCTCGATCATCCCGCACCTGTTCGACGGCAAACTCCCGGACTTCAACCTCGGCACCTTCAACGGCGCCAGTTGCGATCCGCAGTTGGCCTCGCAACTGGAGGCCATCTGCGCCGGCCACCCGCAGTACAGCCATGTGCTCAACGGACGTTTCAAGGGCGGCCACATCACCCGCCACTACGGCAACCCGGCCGACAACATCCACGCCGTGCAACTGGAACTGGGCCAGTGCACCTACATGGAAGAATTCGAACCGTTCCGCTACCGTCCGGACCTCGCCGAGCCCACCCGCGTGGTGTTGAAAGAATTGCTCCAGGGCCTGCTGGCCTGGGGCGAAAAGCACTACGGTGCGTAACCTCCTTGATCGTTCCCACGCTCTGCGTGGGAACGGACATCCACAGGCTTTTGCCCCTGCCATTCGTCCTCACTGTCATTTGTGACAGGTCAAATCCCGTTCTCCTTTTGCTAAACACTTCGCCAGAAGAGCGCACGCCGTGCGTCGCAAAGGAGCATTGCAATCATGTCCAGCAAAATCGATGAATCGAGTTCAGAGTCGCAAGTCGCTGAGTCTGACCTGAATCCTTATGCTCACGGACAGAGGTTTGGGCTACCGAAGAAGACGCTGGTTAACCCGGTGATCATTACGCCTTCCCAGATGAGCCAGCATCCAGCCGGTACATCAGTGCTACTCAGTGGCACCTGCGCGACGGATGCGAAAATTGAGGTGTACAGCCTTCAGGGCAAAATGGGTGACGCCGTAGTCATCGGCTTTCGCTGGTATTTCTATGTCGTGTGGGGAGAAGCGGCCCACCCGCTATACACGGGCCTTTGGCTCGGCTGGATTGGGCATGGAGCGGGTTCACTGAGTTGCTTTGTCATTCAAACGGTAGGCAACGATCGCATACAGAGCGGTACTCAGACATTTTCAGTGGGGAATCTCGAAAAGTCGCCCGTTCCGCAGATGGGGTCACCCGAGAATGGAAGTGAGCATCCGATAGGCGATCCCGGAATTATCTTGTGGGGTATATGCGATCTCGGCGCTGGAGTTGATGTGGCCATCGATGGAGCTTGGTATGTGCGATACGCCGTAGAGCATAGCGGCGTCTGGTTTAGCACCAACTGGTCCTCTTATCCTCGAACCGTCACTTATCAAGTCCGGCAGACGGTACCCGGTTACTTACCCTCCGATCCTGGTCCGCTTGTTACCGTCAAATACGTAGGGTCTGCGCGCTCGTCTTCTGAAAAGCTTTGCGACGCTGCATCGACGAATGCTCAAAAACCTGGATCTCCTACTATTGTTTCGCCCGCGAACGGAACCAATCAATTAGTAGAGAAAGAATTGCAGATCGTTGGCGAATGCGCGCAGGGGGCAACGGTCATCGTTGAAGAGAATGGCGAGGAGTACACAGCGAGCGTTGTCGGTACGAGATGGTTTTCAAGGGGGCGGAATAAATACTATTTGGATTTCGGTGCTTCGCTCCAATTCCGTGTAAAGCAGCAGGTGAACGGTTCAGAGTTCTCGGATTACAGCCATACCGTCACGGTAAATTTCGTAATGTCCCCGCCTCTTGTTCTTTTCCCAGTCAACGGCGTTACCTATTCCGCAGTCAATGTTTATGTTTCAGGTGTTTGTGACCAAGACGCAGAAGTCGAAATCATCGCCGCCCAGGATGGCGCCGTCCTGGGT
>NZ_LYVP01000001.1 GCF_001984065.1 Pseudomonas sp. KK4 | reverse complement strand
AGTCACCACTATCATCGACTGACACAACGCCTTCGCGAGCAAGCCCGCTCCCACAGGGTGTGCAGAGTTTCAAAAGGATAAAAAAAGGGGAGCACATGCCCCCCCGAGGTTTAAAGCGGTGTATCGAGGCTGTTAACTCAGCCTTCGATCTCGATCAGGATCTCGCCCGGGTTAACGCGGTCACCCTTGGCCACGTGAATCGCGGTGACTTTACCGGCGATGGCCGCCTGGACTTCGGTTTCCATCTTCATCGCTTCGGTGATCAACACAGCCTGGCCGGCCTTGACAGTGTCGCCTTCCTTGACCAGCACATCGACGATGTTGCCCGGCATGGTGGTGCTGACATGGCCCGGCGCTGTGGCCTGCTTGCGCTTGCTGCTGCCGCCGCTGACGAATTCGTTGAGCGGTTCGAACACCACTTCTTCCGGCATGCCGTCGATGGACAGGTAGAAGTGACGCTTGCCTTCAGCCTTGACGCCGACACCGGTAATGTCGACGCGGTAGGTTTCGCCGTGGACGTCGATGACGAATTCGGTCGGCACACCTTCGCCACCGGCCGAAGCGACCTTGCCCGCTTCCGGGATCGGCAGCAGCACTTCAGGGGTCAGGGTGCCGGCAGCACGTTCTTCGAGGAACTTGCGGCCGATGTCCGGGAACATGGCAAAGGTCAGCACGTCTTCTTCAGACTTGGCCAACGCACCGATGTCGGCACGCAGTTTGGCCATCTCCGGCTTGAGCAGGTCGGCCGGGCGCACGTCGATCACTTCTTCGCTGCCGATGGCCTGACGGCGCAGCTTCTCGCTCACAGTGCCCGGTGCCTTGCCGTAACCACCTTGCAGGTACAGCTTCACCTCGTTGGTGATGGTCTTGTAGCGCTCGCCGGCCAGCACGTTGAAGAACGCCTGGGTGCCGACGATCTGCGAAGTCGGGGTCACCAGCGGCGGGAAGCCGAGGTCTTCGCGAACACGCGGGATCTCTGCCAGCACTTCGCTCATGCGGTTCAGGGCGCCCTGCTCTTTGAGCTGGTTGGCGAGGTTGGAGATCATCCCGCCAGGCACCTGGTTGACCTGCACACGCGTGTCGACCGCGGTGAATTCGCTTTCGAACTGGTGGTACTTCTTGCGCACGGCGTAGAAGTACAGGCCGATTTCCTGCAGCAGTTCCAGGTTCAGGCCGGTGTCGTATTCGGTGCCTTTGAGGGCCGCGACCATCGACTCGGTGCCCGGATGGCTGGTGCCGGAGGCGAAACTGGAGATGGCGGTGTCGATGTGGTCGGCACCGTTCTCGATGGCCTTGAGTTGGCACATTGCGGCCAGACCGGCGGTGTCGTGGGAGTGGATGAACACCGGCAGCGACTGCTCGGCTTTCAATGCCCGGACCAGTTCGCCAGTAGCGTAAGGCGTCAGCAAACCGGCCATGTCCTTGATCGCCACCGAGTCGCAACCCATGGCTTCCATCTGCTTGGCCTGGGCCACGAACGCATCGATGGTGTGCACCGGGCTGGTGGTGTAGGCGATGGTGCCCTGGGCGTGTTTGCCGGCAGCTTTCACCGCTTCGATGGCCACGCGCAGGTTACGCACGTCGTTCATCGCGTCGAAGATACGGAACACGTCGATGCCGTTGACCGCCGCCTTGGCGACAAAGGCCTTGACCACATCGTCGCTGTAGTGGCGGTAGCCCAGCAGGTTCTGGCCGCGCAGCAGCATTTGCAGGCGAGTGTTAGGCAGCGCCGCGCGCAGTTGGCGCAGACGTTCCCACGGGTCTTCCTTGAGGAAGCGCACACAGGCGTCGAACGTGGCGCCGCCCCAGCATTCCAGCGACCAGTAGCCGACTTTGTCGAGCTTGTCGCAGATCGGCAGCATGTCTTCGGTGCGCATGCGGGTGGCGAGCAGCGATTGGTGGGCGTCGCGCAGGATGGTGTCGGTTACGTGAATCTTCTTGGACATTGTTTTATTCCTCACAGGCCTGCGTGGGCGGCGATGGCGGCGGCGATGGCCAGGGCCAGCTCTTCGGGTTTGCGCTTGATCGAGTAGTTGGTCAGTTCAGGGTGGCTTTCAACGAAGCTGGTGTTGAACTGGCCGCTACGGAATTCCGGGTTGCGAAGGATTTCCTGGTAGTACGCGGCGGTGGTCTTGACCCCTTGCAGACGCATGTCGTCCAGGGCGCGCAGGCCACGGTCCATCGCTTCTTCCCAGGTCAGCGCCCAGACCACCAGTTTCAGGCACATGGAGTCGTAGAACGGTGGAATGGTGTAGCCGGTGTAGATCGCCGTGTCGGTACGCACGCCGGGACCGCCGGGCGCGTAGTAACGGGTGATCTTGCCGAAGCTGGGCAGGAAGTTGTTTTTCGGGTCTTCGGCGTTGATCCGAAATTGCAGGGCGAAACCACGGTGCTGGATGTCTTCCTGTTTCACCGAAAGCGGCAGGCCCGAGGCGATGCGGATCTGCTCGCGGACAATGTCGATGCCGGTGATTTCTTCGGTGATGGTGTGTTCCACCTGCACCCGGGTGTTCATCTCCATGAAGTACACCTCGCCCTCGGCGAGCAGGAACTCCACGGTGCCGGCGTTCTCGTAACCCACGGCTTTGGCCGCACGCACCGAGAGGTCACCGATGTAGGCGCGCTGTTCCGGCGTCAGCTGCGGGCTCGGGGCGATCTCGATCAGCTTCTGGTTGCGACGCTGGATCGAGCAATCACGCTCGAACAGGTGCACCACGTTGCCAAAGCTGTCGCCGAGGATCTGCGCTTCGATGTGCTTGGGGTTGACGATGCACTTTTCCAGGAACACCTCCGCCGAACCGAAGGCCTTGGTGGCTTCGGAAATGACGCGGGGGAATGCCTGTTCGAGTTCTTCGCGGCTGTTGCAGCGACGGATACCGCGCCCGCCACCACCGGAAGTGGCCTTGAGCATCACCGGATAACCGATGCGATCGCCTTCGGTCAGGGCCTCTTCAATGCCCGACACGTTGCCTTCGGTGCCGGGGGTGACCGGTACGCCCGCCTTGATCATGCTGCGGCGCGCTTCGGTCTTGTCGCCCATGCGGCGAATGACTTCCGCCGATGGACCGATGAATTTGATACCGCGTTCGGCGCAGATGTCCGCCAGTTCGGCGTTTTCCGAGAGGAAGCCGTAGCCAGGGTGCAAGGCATCGCAACCGGTTTCCACCGCCAGGTTCACCAGCTTGCGCGGGTTCAGGTAACCGGCCAGAGGCTCGGCGCCGATGCTGTGGGCCTCGTCCGCACGTTTCACATGCAGCGCATGGCGATCGGCGTCGGAATAAATCGCTACCGAGCGAATGCCCATTTCGGCGCAGGCTCGTACGATTCGGACGGCGATCTCACCACGGTTGGCGATCAGGATCTTTTTTATCACTTGGAGTTTCCCTTGAGCCGGTAGTACCCACGACCCGATAGACCCAGGTCGACGCGTGACCAAATGTTTCAATTTGGTCGCAGCCCCACACTAGCGCTCGCAAGGGATTAACAAAAATGAATAATTATTGGGTCATGCATAAGTAAAGACTTATAGTTGGTGGATCTGCCTGCGTTGAGAGTTCCGGTAAAATGCGTAAGTCCTTGATGCGTATGACATTGCGTCAATTGCAGATCTTCAACGAGGTCTGTGATTTACGCTCCTACAGCCGCGCTGCCGACGAAATGTCCCTCACGCAACCAGCCGTCAGCCTACAGATCCGTCAACTCGAGGAGCTGATTGGTCAACCTTTGTTCGATTACGTCGGCAAAAAACTCTACATGACCGAAGCCGCGGAAGCCCTTCAGCGGGCCAGCCGGGATATTTTCGGGCGCCTGGAAAACCTCGACATGCAGCTGTCCGACATGCAGGGCTCGTTACAGGGTCAGTTGAAACTGGCGGTCGAATCCAGCGCCAAGTATTTCGTCCCGCATTTGTTTGCGGCGTTCAAGCGCCAGCATCCGGAGGTCAACCTGCAACTGACGGTGGTCAATCGCGGGCAGGTGATCCGCCGCCTCTCTGACAACCGCGATGACCTGGTGATCATGTCCATGGTCCCGCAGGACATGGGGCTGGAGTTTCTGCCATTCCTCAACAACCCGATCGTCGCGGTCGCACCACCGGATCACCCGCTGTGCCATATGGGCCCGTTGCGCCTGCAGGATCTTGAGCCTTACACGCTGCTGTTGCGCGAGCCCGGCTCGGGTACGCGCATGGCGTGCGAGGAGTATTTCAAAGAGAAGCGCGTGCACTTCAACCAGACCCAGGAAGTGTCGTCGGCCGAAGCCCAGCGTGAGTGTGTATTGGCGGGGTTGGGCGTTGCGCTGTTGACGCGTCACGCCCTGAACCTGGAGCTGGCGACCGGCGGCTTGATCGAGTTGCCGGTCGAAGAATTGCCGCTGTACCGCAGTTGGTGCGTGGTGCAGGCCAAGGCTAAACGCCTGTCACCGGTGGCTCACGCCTTCCTGGCGTTCGTGCGCAGCGAGCGGGTGCAGATCAGCGGGCTGGTTGAGCGTTTCGACGGGAAGTCGTCGACGCTGCCTGCCAGAAATTAAGTTCGAAGTCTTCGGGAAAATCGCCGATTTCGGCGAGAAGCTGGCGGCGTTCGCAGCGATCTTCAATAGCGCGACGGAATTCCATGCGGCGCTGATCTTCCTGCTGACGACGGGTTTTGACAGCGCTGTTGCGTTCTTCGTAGGGCTGGGCCATTTCGAGTCTCCCAAGGCGAGTACGGGAGCTTCAAGATAGGCGCAGGGGATGACGGTTTGGCGGCTGGCGGGTTACAGCAAGATGAAAGTTACCACTGCTTTTGTGGCGAGGGAGCTTGCTCCCGCTCGGCTGCGCAGCAGTCGCCGGCTTTGAAGGGCCGCTTCGCAGCCCGACGGGAGCAAGCTCCCTCGCCACAGGGATAGCGCCAACCCTTGGATCAATCGTCCAGCGCTTTCACTGACTTGGGCGACAGCCGCAAGCTGCGAAGGCTGCGCTTGACGCTCTTGAGGTGGTTCACCAGGCTCGGACCACGTGCCATGGCCACGCCCATCGCCAGCACGTCGATCACCACCAGGTGCGCGATCCGCGAGGTCAACGGCGTATATATTTCGGTGTCTTCGTGCACATCGATTGCCAGGTTGACGGTCGATAGCTCAGCCAACGGCGTCTGGCTCGGGCACAGAGTGATCAGCGAGGCTCCGCTTTCACGCACCAGGTTGGCGGTGATCAGCAGGTCCTTGGAGCGCCCGGACTGGGAGATGCAGATCGCCACGTCGCTGGGCTTGAGGGTCACTGCCGACATCGCCTGCATGTGCGGGTCGGAATACGCCGCCGCAGTCAGCAGCAAGCGGAAGAACTTGTGCTGGGCATCGGCCGCCACCGCGCCAGAAGCACCGAAGCCATAGAATTCGACCCGTTGGGCCTGGGACATCAGCGTCACCGCCCGTTGCAGTTCCACCGGATCGAGCTTCTCGCGAACCTCCATCAGGGTGTGCAGGGTGGTGTCGAAAATTTTCAGGCTGTAGTCGGCAACCGAGTCATCTTCATGGATAGCGAATTGCCCGAAACTGGCGCCTGCCGCCAGGCTCTGGGCCAGCTTCAACTTCAGGTCCTGAAACCCGGAGCAGCCGATGGCACGGCAAAAACGCACGATGGTCGGTTCGCTGATGCCGACGCTATGGGCCAGGTCGGCCATGGAACTGTGCATCACGGCCGCGGGGTCAAGCAGCACGTGATCGGCGACCTTGAGCTCCGACTTGCGTAACAGGTGACGAGACTGGGCGATGTGTTGCAGCAGATTCAAAGGGCTGGACTCTTTGTTATTGGCAGTTGCCGGGGATGTAGCAAGCTTGTAGTTATACTACATGAATCGGCTTTTTGCCTGCTCAATGCGTAACCACATCCCTCGATTTCAGGTGCTCGCGCCGGATGTAGCACCCGTGTCTTGCTCACGTAACAGCCCTGCAAGCCCCTCGGCCTCTATCGGCTGGCTGATCAGATAACCCTGCACCTCGTCACAGTGCTCGGTTTTCAGGAATTCCAACTGCTCGCGTCGCTCTACACCCTCGGCCACCACCTTCAACGACAACCCATGGGCCATGGCGATGATCGCCCGGGTGATCGCCGCATCTTCCGTGCCCTCCCCCAGGCCGCGAATGAACGCCTGGTCGATTTTCACGTAATCCACCGGAATCCGTTTGAGATAGCTCAGGGATGAATAGCCGGTACCGAAATCGTCGATCGCCAGTTTCACCCCCAGGTCGCGCAGTTGCTGGAACGTCGCGATGATGTGCTCGACGCTGTCCAGCAACTGGCTCTCGGTGAGCTCTAGCTCCAGATAGCACGGCGCCAGCCCGGTCTCCTGCAGCACCTGCCGCACCAGGCTCACCAATTTGCCCTGACGCAGTTGGTGCACCGACAAATTGACCGATACCCTAATCGGCTCAAGCCCCTGGCGTTGCCACTCGCAGGCTTGCCAGCAGGCCTGGCGCAACACGAACTCGCCGATGGGACCGATCAGGCCGGTTTCCTCGGCCAGGCCGATGAAATCCCCCGGCGGCACGCGCCCCATGGTCGGGTGATCCCAGCGCACCAGCGCTTCGGCAGCGTTCAATTTGCCCGTGGCCAGGCACAACTTCGGTTGATAGAACACCTTCAACTGCTTCTCTTCGACGGCTTTGCGCAGTTGGTTTTCCAGCTGCAATCGCTCCAGCGTGCTGGCTTGCAGGCTGTCGGTGTAGAACTGGAAATTGTTACCGCCCAAGTGCTTGGCATGCTGCATGGCCATGTTCGACTGGGCGACCAATGTGGAGATGTCCCGGGCGCTGTCCGGCAACAGGCTGATGCCCATCGACGCACTGACCACCAGCTCATGACCGTCGACCGTCACCGGCATGCGCAACTTGTTCGCCAGGCGCGTGGCGACCCGCGCCAGGCTCGACAGGTTGCCGTAGGCATTGAACAGCACGGCGAATTCGTCACCGGACAGGCGCGCAATGGTGTCTGCCTCCGGCAAGGCATTGATCAGCCGCCGGGCCATCTTCTGCAACAGCTGATCGGCCACTTCATGACCCAGGCTGTCATTGAGCTGTTTGAAGCGATCCAGATTGATGTGCAACAGCGCCAGGCTGCGATAACCGCCCTGGCGAACGCGCTGTTGCGCCTCGCTGAGCCGCTCGCGGAACATCGAGCGATTGGCAAGGCCGGTGAGTTCGTCGTGATGGGTCAAGTAGCGCATGCGCTCTTCCGACTCTCTTCGCGCCGACAGATCGGCGAAGAAGCCGACGATATGACTGACATTCCCCCGGGTATCGCGCACGGCATTGAGATGCAGCCATTGCGGGTACATCTCGCCGTTCTTGCGCGTTTCCACCAGCTCGCCCTGCCAGCTGCCGTGTTGTTCCAGTGCGTGGTGAATCGCAGCGTAGTGACGGCGGGCGTCGCGGCTGCACGGCAGCTCGACGACACTTCGCCCGAGTAATTCCTCGACCCCGTAGCCAGTGACACGGCTAAAGGCCTGATTGACGGCGATCAGGACATAGTCAGGGTCGAAAATCACGATGCCTTCGCTGGCGGCCTCGAACACCGTGGCTGCCAATTGCTGCTGTTCTTCATGCGCCTTGCTGATGCTGATGTCGCGGCGAGTGCCGACCATGCGGATCACCCGGCCGTTCTGCGCCCGCTCTACCGCACGCCCGCGGTCCTCGATCCACACCCAATGACCGTCGCTGTGGCGCACGCGGTACTCGACCTGATAATCCTCGGTACGCCCTTTGAAGTGCTCGACCAATGCCCTTCTCAGCGCTGGCAGGTCCTCGGGATGCAGTCGCGGCTTGAGGTGACGCAGCATGGCCGTCACGTATTCCGGTGCCAGGCCGAACAGTTCCTGAATCTGTGTGTGATGGACTTCGTCGGTTTGCAGGTTCCAGTCCCACAGCCCCAACTCGCTGGCCTTCAATGCCAGCGCAAGCCGCGCTTCACTTTTGCTCAATGCGTCGCTGGCCGCGTCGAGTTCCAGACCACGCTGGGCGACGCGGCTTTGCAGATCGACCTGAATTTCCCGCAGCTCCGCTTCGGCCCGCCGGCGCTGCTCGATTTCCCGGGCCAGCTTCTGATTGAGCTGGTCGCCACAGCTTCGTGCCTGCTGCAGATGCTCGATCAGCGCCTGATTCTGGAAGCGCTGCAACAAGCCACGATCGATCAACCGATGGACCTGCCAGGCCACCACGGTCAATGCACCCAGCAAGATCAGGCCAAACCAGCCCCACCCTTGCCCCTGCCCGTCGCCGTCCCAGAACAGGTAAGCGATAGCCGGCAACAGGCAGGGCAAGGTGAACGAAAGAAAAGCTGGCAGGCTGACCGCGTAGGCCACGCTCGCCGAGAGGGCCGCCGCGCCGATCAGGCCGAAGACCCAGGCTTGCTGAATGAAATTGTCGGCAGGCACCAGGGCGATGCCGGCCCCGGCCAGGGTCAGGCCGGTGAGGCCCGAGCCCAGCAAAAACATGCGGCGCCAGATTGGATGGGCCTGGCGATTGGGAATCGCCGAGTCGAAGGCTGCGACCTGAATCACTCGCAACGCCACCAGCGACAACAGCCACACCAGCCAGACCGAGACCAGGAAGTAGCGCTGCGGGCTCCAGAGCAAAGCGGCGCAGACCAGACCATTGGTCAACATGAACAGCGTGGGCAGCAGCGAGCCCTGATACAGCAGGCGCGTGCGTTCGACAGCCATTTCCATGGCGTATTGTTTACGGATAACCCGGGGCTCCACAGAAGGGCCCGACAGGTCGGAGTTGAGGGTCATAGGCAGTTTCTTGTTCTTATAATGATGAGCATGAGCCCGAAACGTCGACGGAGCATACACAAGCCAGTGCCCGGACCAAACTGCCCCCGGTCAAAAAACAATCAAAAGTGTCGGCCTCTCGACCCGGCCGCAAAGCCGTCAGACGAGACCGGCCAACGCTTGCAGCCGCTGACCGACCGGTCGTCCCTCACGCCTCTTTCATCGGCTAATGCAAAGCGGGGTTTGCCCGGTGTGGCGCCGCCCCCTAGAATGCCCCGATGCGCGATGACCTCTCCCTTCTGCTGAACTCCCTCAACGATGCCCAACGGCAGGCCGTAGCCGCCCCCGTGGGTCGTCAGTTGGTCCTGGCCGGTGCTGGTTCCGGTAAAACCCGAGTGCTGGTGCACCGTATCGCCTGGTTGATCCAGGTCGAGAACGCCTCGCCCCACTCCATCCTGTCGGTGACGTTTACCAACAAGGCTGCCGCCGAGATGCGCCATCGCATCGAGCAGCTGATGGGTATCAACCCGGCCGGCATGTGGGTCGGCACCTTCCACGGCCTGGCGCACCGCTTGCTGCGGGCGCACTGGCAGGAAGCCGGGCTGAGCCAGACTTTCCAGATTCTCGACAGCGACGATCAGCAGCGACTGGTCAAGCGGGTGATCCGCGAACTCGGCCTTGACGAGCAACGCTGGCCGGCCCGTCAGGCTCAATGGTTCATCAACGGGCAGAAAGACGAAGGCCTGCGTCCGCAACACATCCAAGCCAGCGGCGATCTGTTCCTGGCCACCATGCGCAGCATTTACGAAGCCTACGAGGCGGCCTGTTTGCGCGCCGGCGTTATCGACTTCTCCGAATTGCTGCTGCGCGCCCTCGACCTGTGGCGCGACCATCCGGGGCTGTTGGCGCACTACCAGAAGCGCTTCCGGCATATTCTGGTGGACGAGTTCCAGGACACCAACGCCGTGCAGTACGCCTGGTTGCGCCTGCTGGCCAAGGGCGGTGACAGCCTGATGGTGGTGGGCGATGACGACCAGTCGATCTACGGCTGGCGTGGCGCGAAAATCGAGAACATCTACCAGTATTCCGACGACTTCCCCGATGCCGAGATCATTCGCCTGGAGCAAAACTACCGCTCCACCGCCGGCATTCTCAAAGCCGCCAACGCCCTGATTGCCAACAACACCGGCCGCATGGGCAAAGAGCTTTGGACGGATGGCGGCGATGGCGAAGCGATCAACCTGTACGCCGCGTTCAACGAACACGACGAGGCGCGCTACGTTGTCGAAACCATTGAAAGCGCGCTGAAAACGGGCCTTTCCCGCAGCGATATTGCAATTTTGTACCGCTCCAACGCCCAATCCCGCGTTTTGGAAGAAGCGTTGCTGCGTGAGCGCATCCCGTATCGCATTTACGGCGGTCAGCGCTTCTTCGAACGGGCGGAAATCAAGAACGCCATGGCCTACCTGCGTCTGCTCGAAGGCCGTGGCAACGATGCCGCACTGGAGCGGGTGATCAATGTGCCGGCCCGTGGCATCGGTGAAAAAACCGTCGAGGCGATTCGCGATCACGCGCGCCATAGCGAAGTGTCGATGTGGGAAGCAATGCGCCAACTGGTGGCCAACAAGGGCCTGACCGGGCGTGCCGCGAGTGCATTGGGCGCGTTTATCGAGCTGATCGAAAACCTCGCCGCCAAGTGCATGGAAATGCCGCTGCACCTGATGACCCAGACTGTCATCGAGCAGTCGGGGCTGATCGCCTATCACGAAGCGGAAAAAGGCGAGAAAGGCCAGGCTCGGGTAGAAAACCTTGAGGAATTGGTCAGCGCCGCGCGCAACTTCGAGAACAGCGAAGAGGACGAGGACCTGACGCCACTGGCCGCCTTCCTCGGCCATGCCTCGCTTGAGGCCGGGGATACCCAGGCCGACGAACACGAAGACAGCATTCAGTTGATGACCCTGCACAGCGCCAAGGGCCTGGAATTCCCGTACGTTTTCCTGGTGGGCATGGAAGAAGGCCTGTTCCCGCACAAGATGAGCCTGGAGGAACCGGGTCGTCTTGAGGAAGAGCGCCGCCTGGCGTATGTCGGCATCACCCGCGCCATGCAGAACCTGGTGATGACCTACGCTGAAACCCGTCGCCTGTACGGCAGCGAGACCTACAACAAGGTGTCGCGCTTCGTACGCGAAGTACCGAAAGGCCTGATCCAGGAAGTTCGGCTTTCCAATAGCGTCAGCCGTCCGTTCGGCGGTAACCAGTCGATGAGTGGGAGCAACCTGTTCAGCGGCAGCGAGATTCCGGAAACCGGCTTCAGTCTCGGCCAGACTGTGCGTCATTCGATCTTCGGGGACGGCGTGATCCTCAACTTCGAAGGCGCCGGGGCTCAGGCTCGGGTTCAGGTGAACTTCAGCGAAGGCAGCAAGTGGTTGATGCTGGGGTATGCGAAGCTGGAAGCGATCTAGCTGCGATCCTTTTTGCAATGCCGGGGGCAACATCATGGGCTCAGGTTTCTTTTCTTCCTGGACATTCTGGGCCTTGTTATCCGCAGCATTCGCGGCATTGACGGCCATTTTCGCGAAGATCGGCATCGAGAATGTCAATTCGGACTTTGCCACGCTGCTGCGAACAGTGGTGGTACTGGTCAGTCTGGCCTTGATTTTGTACGCGACGGGCCAATATCAGTCATTAGGATCGATCTCCGCCAAGAGTTATCTGTTCCTGGTGCTGTCTGGCCTGGCCACCGGTGCGTCGTGGATCTGCTATTTCCGCGCCCTCAAGGTCGGGCCAGCCTCGCTGGTCGCTCCAGTGGACAAGCTCAGCGTGGTGCTGGTGGCCGTGCTTGGTGTTGTGCTGCTGGGTGAAAGGCTCGACCTGCGCCAATGGGGCGGAATCGGTCTGATCACGGCCGGGGTAGTGATGCTGGCGTTGCGACGCTAGACATACTTTCCTACACAACTTATCCACTTATCCTACAGCCCCAATCGAACAAGCCTTATTGCACTGACTGAAGCTGAACCCGACCTGTCAGGCAAAAGCCCGAAACACTCTGCCGCTAGCCAGTAACACTTCAGCTGTGCAACATGGCGCGCGTGCCTTCCACAAACGGGAATTCCCTTTATGAAACGTTTTCTTAGCATCGCCATGGCGTTGTGCATCGGCCTGACGATGAGTCTCGACGTCAATGCCGCCAAGCGCTTCGGTGGTGGCAAAAGCGCAGGCGCTGCGCCGACTCACCAGACCAGCCAGATGGCGCCTTCTTCTCCAGGCATGGGCGGCGCTGCGGCGACCGCTGGTGCTGCCGGTGCCGCTGGCGCCGCCGCCAAGGCCGGCGGTGCTTCGCGCTGGCTCGGCCCCCTGGCCGGTATCGCGGCCGGTGGCCTGCTGGCCTCCATGTTCATGGGCGACGGCTTCCAGGGCATGCAGATCTTCGACATCCTGATCATGGCGGTCATCGCGTTCCTGGTCTTCCGCTTCATCGCCGCACGTCGTCGCAAGCAGCAGGAGCAGTACGCTCCGGCCGGTCACGCGCCAATGCAGCGTGAAGCCTTTGAGCAGAAGCCAGCCATGGGGTCGATCTTCGGTGGTTCGTCAGCACCTGTTGCCGCCCGTCCGGTGATCAATGCGCCGGCCTGGTTCAATGAAAAGAACTTCGTCGAAGCGGCCCGCAACCACTTCCAGTCCCTGCAGCAGCACTGGGACGCGAACGAGATGGACAAGATCTCCGAGTTCGTGACCCCACAAATGCTGGAGTTCCTCAAGCGCGAACGTGCCGACCTCGGTGATGGTTTCCAGTCCACCTACATCGATAACCTCAATGTGCAGCTGGACGGTGTGGATGATCGCGCCGACAAGACCATCGCCACCCTGACCTTCAGCGGCGTGTCGAAGACTTCGCGTTTCGATCAGGGCGAAGTGTTCAGCGAAAGCTGGAACATGGAACGTGCCCAGGGCGAGAACCAGCCTTGGCTGGTGGCAGGTATCCGTCAGAACGGCTGATATCCCCCCGCGCTTTTCACGCTGTAATAAAAACCCCGGCTTGCCGGGGTTTTCTATTTCGCGGTTGCATCTATAGCGAGCTACTGTATAAACCGCCCCATATAAACCGCGCCACACAAGCAAGAGGATCCCGGACGTGGAAGAAATCATCGAACAACTGCGTGAAGCCAACGAACCGGTACCGGTCCCCTTGGAGTTGCCCGACGAAGATCTGCTGGTCGAAATCGAAGAACAACTGTTCATCGACATCCCATTCGTATTCAGAGAATTTCTGCTGACTGTCAGCGACGTGGTCTACGGCAGCCTGGAACCGGTGACCGTCACCGATCCACAATCCCATACCTACCTGCCGGATGTAGCCGCCAATGCCTGGGACGCCGGTGTCGACCGCAGCCTGATCCCGATCTGCCAGGACGGTGACGACTACTACTGCGTTGAAGAAGACGGCACGGTGGTACTGTGGTCCGCCGAAGAAGAGCTGGTGACCGAAGAAACCTGGGAATCGGTATGGCACTGGGCGCGGGACGTCTGGCTGGAAAGCTGAGTCAGCGCACGCCACATGGGCTCAGTGCCCTGGCGAATCCTTGTGGTTATCCAGGGTATCGAGCAAGGCCACCTGCATGCGCGTGTGCACACGGATAAACCAGCGCCACAGCAGCGCAGCCACGGCCGCCGCCACCACGGCGATCAGCATCAGCAACTTGTTGGTCGGCAAAATACTGGCCGACAAGGCTGCCAACAGCAGGAAAATCACCAGCAGCGAAATGATCGGGATCACCTCGGAGATCACCCGACGCACCCGCTGCGTGTGGCGCCCGGCCATCTCCGGTTTCACCCCCATTTCCGCCAGCAACATCGACAACGCCTTGAGCTTGCGATAAGCGGCAATCAAAAACGGCAGCGACACCAGCAGCGCGCCTCCCCAGATCAGCGCCTTTTGCCAGCTCGGGTCGCTGATCCAGTCCTGCAAATTGGTCGAGATGCGCTCGGCGAAGTACGCCCCGGCGAAAAAGATAGCGATCACCAACGCCAGATTGACGCCCACCTGCAACAGAATCCGCCGAATCATCGACGCCAGCAGCGCGCCCTCGCCCTGGGGCTGGATGCTGCGCAACCATTCGCCATACATCCCCAGCACTCGACCCAGTCGTTGTGGCATGACCGCGGCGAGCTTGATGGACAACGGATCGGCCGCGCGGATCAGATAGGGCGTCAACAAGGTGGTGATCACCGATACCGCCACCGCCACCGGGTACAGGAAGTTACTGGTGACCTGCAGGGTCATGCCCAGCGCCGCAATGATGAAAGAAAACTCGCCGATCTGTGAAAGCCCCATCCCCACCCGCAGCGACGTGCGTCCGTCATTGCCCGCGATAAAGGCGCCGAGACCGCAGGACAACATCTTGCCCAGCACCACCGCGACCGTGATCACGGCGATCGGCCAGGCATACTGCAGCAGGATCATCGGGTCGAGCATCAGCCCGATCGCCACGAAGAATATGGCACTGAACAAGTCGCGAACCGGCTCGATCAGGCGCTCGATTTTCAGCAATTGCCGGGATTCGGCCATGATCGCGCCGATCAGGAACGCGCCGAGCACCATGCTGTATTCCAGCTTGACCACCAGCAGGCAGAAGCCGAAACACAGGCCCAGCACGGTGATCAACAGCATTTCGTTGCTTTCGAATTTGGCCACGTAAGCCAGCAAGCGCGGTACCAGCAAAATGCCGATCACCAGCGCGACGATCATGAACAGCGAAAGCTTGCCGACGGTGGAAAACACCTCGCCCGAGCTGACCGTGCCACTGACCGCGATACTCGAGAGCAAGGCGATGATGCCGATGCCCAGAATGTCTTCGACGATCAGCACACCGAAAATCAGCTGGGCAAAGCGCTGGTTTTTCATTTTCAGATCGTTGAGTGCCTTGACGATGATGGTGGTCGAGGAGATCGCCAGGATCGCGCCCAGAAACAGCGAATCCATGGTGTTCCAGTCGAACCAGCGGCCGATTTCATAGCCGATCCAGATCATCAGGACGATTTCCAGAAACGCCGCGATAAACGCCGTGGCGCCCACCTTGAACAGCTTGCGCAGGCTGAATTCCAGGCCCAGACAGAACATCAGAAAGATCACCCCGAGCTCCGCCAGGGTCTTGATGGTCTCTTCGTCGTGAATCAGACCGAACGGCGGGGTGTGCGGGCCAATGATGAAACCGGCCACGATGTAGCCCAGCACCACGGGTTGCTTGAGCCGATGGAAAAGCACGGTCACCACGCCTGCGACCAACATGATCACTGCCAGGTCCTGAATAAAACTGATGGCATGCATGATGTGGGGCTCCCTGGTGACATAGCTCAAGCGTCAGACGTAGGAAGCGTCCGCTCAAGCAAAGTGAAAAATCCGCCTTCCGCGTAGGAATTGCCCCCTAAAGAGCGCTTTTGCAGGGTAACACCGCGACTTCCGGCTGAAAGGCGGTGCAATATATGGAAACAGATCGATCCGGCGTGACGGCGACTCGCCGCCCGGCGTCCCGATAACTGTTGGTTTGCAAAAACCACCGAGGCACCCGCAGAGGTGCGTCCTTCAAACCTTGCCCTGACCCGTGAGAGCGCTATGGAACCCGGAAACGCCCAGCTGTCGATGACGGTATTGATGACCCCCGACATGGCCAACTTCTCTGGCAATGTTCACGGCGGTACCTTGCTCAAATACCTCGACGAAGTTGCTTACGCCTGTGCGAGCCGTTACGCCGGCCGCTACGTGGTGACCCTCTCGGTGGACCAGGTGATTTTCCGTGAGCCGATCCATGTCGGTGAACTGGTGACCTTCCTGGCGTCCGTCAACTACACCGGGAACACTTCGATGGAGGTGGGCATCAAGGTGGTGACCGAGAACATTCGTGAGCGCTCGGTGCGCCATACCAACAGTTGCTTCTTCACCATGGTGGCGGTAGATGACCAGCGCAAACCCGCCCCGGTGCCGCCACTGCAACCGCAAAACAGCGAAGACAAACGTCGTTTCGTCCAGGCACAGCAACGTCGTCAGGTTCGTCAGGAACTGGAAAAGCGCTATCAGGAAATCAAGGGCGATGCCTGAGGCTCTGTCAGATAGTGTGATGGTGCTTTTTAAATAGTCTTCGCGAGCAAGCCCGCTCCCACAATGGATCCTGTCGTACACAACATGCGTGTCCGACCGTATTCAGTGTGGGAGCGGGCTTGCTCGCGAATGGGGTCAACGCACAATCAAAGACTGATCGACGTCGCCTCGAACCGTACCCGCGGATGAGCAATCCGGTCCTGGGCCCGCACCAGTTCCAGCTCATAGCTGGCGCAGGCCTGGGTTTCCAGCAATACCTCATGCACCGCCGATGCGGCGAATTCGAAAGCCGCCACCAGACTATCGCCCAGCAGTACGCGCGCCAGAAACAGCCCGGAAGTCAGGTCACCCACACCTACCGGCTGTCGCGGAAACGCCAGCAGCGGTCGCTGCAGATGCCAGCTGCCTTCAGCCGTCACCAGCAGCATCTCGAACACGTCCTGGTTTTTGCCAGGGTAGTCCAGATGCTTGACCAGCACCGCTTTGGGTCCGCGCACCAGCAGGGCCCTGGCCATCGCCAGGCAATCGAACAACGATTGCGGTTTGCGTCCCGAGAAGCTGTCGAGCTCCAGTTGATTCGGGCACATGAAGTCGGCCACGGCGGCGGCCTCCTCCAGCAGAAAATCGCTGACTTCGGCAGGCACGCTGCACCCCTTCTCCGGATGGCCCATCACCGGGTCGCACAAGTACAGTGCCTTGGGGTTCATCGACTTGATCCGCTCCACCCCCGTGAGAATGGCCCGGCCCTGAGCGGCGCTGCCGAGGTAGCCCGACAGCACCGCGTCGCAATTGCCCAGTTCGCCGATTGCCGCGATGCCCTCCACCAGGTCGGGGATCTGATGCGGCGCCAACACTTCACCGGTCCACTGGCCATATTGGGTGTGGTTGGAGAACTGCACGGTGTTGAGGGGCCAGACATTCACCCCGACCCGCTGCATCGGAAATACCGCGGCACTGTTGCCCGCGTGACCGAACACCACGTGGGACTGGATAGCGAGCAGATGGGGCGTACGTTTCATGCGGTGATTTTCCGTAAAACGAATGAAATTCGAGCGGCGCAGTATGCGACGAAAAGCTGCCTGTACGACAGACCGGCGACGCAGTTAAGCTGACACTATCTTGTTGGAGCACCCTGTTGATGCTGACCCTTGGAAATATTTTCGTGCTGATGCTGTTCGCCACCGCTGGTGCCTGGCTGTGGCACAACCACGGCTTGCGCGAACGTGCGCTGGAGCGGGTCAAACAGCATTGCAGCAACCTGGGCATCGAGTTGCTGGATGGCAACGTGGCGTTGAAAAAAATCGCCTTCATCAAGGATGGACGTGGCCGGCGACGTCTGGCGCGGGTATATAACTTCGAATTCACCGTGACCGGCGAGACCCGGCATAACGGCACCATCACTCAGTTCGGCGCCCACAGTGCGCAGATCGAACTGGCACCCTACCCGGTTCCCTTCGACGACACCCCGCCCGTGGTCGATGTCGTCAAGCCCGGCGGCAATGTGGTCGAACTGAGCCATTGGCGGCAGGAGCACAGCAAGTGGCGGCCATGACGCGCCTTGCTGCCCGTTAGATCCCTTCGCGAGCAAGCCCGCTCCCACACTTGGAACTGCGAACACAGCCCCAACTGTGGGAGCGGGCTTGCTCGCGAAGGGGCCCAGCAAAGCGCCACATCAATCTCTTAACCAGCCTGAAGCCTGCATCGGGCCAAACCCGCGTTCAGCCAATCAGCCTCCTGCGGCTCACTGAAAATCAGTTCAACCCGCGAATCCTGCCGCCATTCACTCGGTTGCCATTGCCGCACCGAGTTATCCACGGCATTGACCGACACCCAGCCATCGGTACTGTGGATGACCAGTTTGGCCCTCCGCCATCCGAGGCCGGCAAGCCATTGATCGACAAGTGATGCGTCGAATGTCTGGCTCGGGTGCCAACGCCATCCGATGCTCCAGCCACCGTCCTGTTCATGGCTTAAACAAATCGGCAACGCTGGATCCGTCCAGATAGCCGGCAGCTGGGCCAATCCTCTGGGTGCTGCAAGGTTATCCACACCCGCCACTGCTTTCGCCGTCAGACCGGGCAATTCGCTCAATGGCATCTGCGCCTGTTGCGTCCAGTACAGCGGCCGCGACGGCATTTGTGCAGCAAGGCGCCGGCGATCGGCCTCATCCAGGTTTTCCGATTTGTTCATTACCAGCAATCCGGCAGCACTCAATGCATCCTGTTGCGCCGGCGGCAACACCTTGCCCAACGCGAGCGCCTGAGCGTCCAGTATCAGTACACTTGGCTGTACACTCAGTACACCTTGCCAGGGTGCCTCACTCAACTGCCTGAGCAATTGCGCAGGGTGCCCCAAGCCTGAAGGTTCGATGAACAATCGATCAGGCCGCGCCTTGCGCAGCAATCGGCCCAGGCCGATCTGAAACGGCGCGCCATTGACGCAACACAGACAGCCTCCGGCCACTTCCCCCAGTGCGATACCATCAGCATCCTGGGTCAAGAGCGCAGCGTCCAGACCAATCTGGCCGAACTCATTGATCAGTACCGCCCAGCGCTCGTCATCAGGGCGTTGCGCCAACAGGTGCTTGATCAGGCTGGTCTTGCCCGCCCCCAAAGGGCCGGCGATGACGTGGGTGGGAATGTTCTGCAACATGATAAAAGGCTTCTGAGGAGGTAAGGATGCAGTGGACAGCATGGTCGTTACTGCTGACGTTGACGTGCGGCGAGGCCCTGGCCCAAGCCTGCGTGGTCCACAGCCAGGCGGAACGGCTCGACGTGAAAGTCTGCCAGCAGAACCGCAATATCCCGGAAAAACTGTTCGCCGACGGTTTCTGCCAGCCGACCCTGGCCGGGCAGAAAGTCGAGGTGCAATACGTCGACCAATGCCCCGAGGGAGCGTTCGGCGTGTGCAGCAACGCCCAAGTCGCCAATATGCCTTATCGACAGGATATTCACTATTACGGCGTGGCCACGGATGCGGCGTATCTGAAGCCATTTTGCCAGGCTCAGAGCCAGGGAACCTGGCTCACGCCCTGACGCGGTCGTTGGTTCAGGCCGCCTCATCGAACCATGGACCGAAAGGGTCCGGCAGCGATTGCCAGGCTTGTTCGCCCATCGCCATCTCGTCGTCGGTCAGCAGGCAATCGTCGAGCTCGGATGTGAGCTGCACAAAATCCATGTCCTGACCAATGAACACCAGCTCCTGTCGGCAATCACCGCCGTCCACGGCCCAGTTCTTAATGATGGCCGCGGTGCTTTCCTCGTCCTGCGGCCACTGATCCTTGGGCACAAACCGCCACCAGCGCCCGGCATGACCATAACGCATCAAGCCACCGGCCTGAGACCAACTGCCGGCCTCCATGTACTTGCTCGCCAGCCAGAAAAAGCCCTTGGAGCGCAGCAGCCTGCCATTGGGCCAGGGACGGTCGATGAAATTGAAAAAACGCTGCGGATGGAACGGCCGACGCGCGCGATAGGCGCTCGAGGCTATACCGTACTCCAGGGTTTCCGGTACATGTGCGCCGCGCAGCTCCTGCAACCACCCAGGGGCCTGCGCCGCTTTCTCGAAGTTGAACCGGCCGGTATTGAGGACCGTCTCCAGCGGCACTTCACCCATGAGCATCGGGATGATGTGCGCCTGCGAATTGAGTCGTGCCAGGATCGCCATCAGCTCCTGCCGTTCGTGGCTGCTGATCAGGTCGACCTTGCTGATCAGAATGACGTCGGCGAACTCGATCTGCTCGATCAACAGATCGGTGATGGCGCGCTCGTCCTCTTCGCCCAGGGTTTCACCACGGGAAGCCAGGCTCTCGGCAGCCTGATAATCGGCCAGGAAATTTACGCCATCGACCACAGTCACCAGGGTATCGAGGCGGGCGATATCGCTGAGACTCTGACCGTTTTGATCGCGAAAGGTGAATGTTTCTGCCACGGGCAACGGCTCGGAAATACCGGTGGATTCGATCAGCAGATAGTCAAAACGCCCGTCCCGGGCAAGCATGCTCACTTCCTCCAGCAGGTCTTCGCGCAGGGTGCAGCAGATGCAACCATTGCTCATCTCGACGAGTTTTTCTTCCCCCCTACTGAGGCTGACATCACGCTGTACCTCGCTGCCGTCGATGTTGATTTCACTTATATCATTGACGATTACAGCAACGCGCAGTCCATTACGATTACGTAATATGTAATTTAGAAGTGTACTTTTTCCTGCGCCAAGAAAGCCCGACAGGACCGTAACGGGAAGGCGATATGACATCAGAGGTTCCTCACAGTTATCCGAAAACAGATAGCTGTTCATTAAATGAGCAGCGCCGTTTAGGTTATAGTATAACATCCAAATCGGTAGCGCGATGGAACTGCTCATGAACGCCCGGATTCCGCCCAGCGCCGCACCCTCCTCACCACAAGCCATACGCTTGGAAGTACTCGCTCAGGGTTGATGCCCATTTGAAAACGCGATGTTCCACGTGGAACTAACAACCGAAGTTGTTTGTTCCCTCACACTCAAGCGAGCACATGGAAAGCCTGCACGCCCATGATGCAGTCGTCGAAATTTGCTAGAACAGGGGGAATGGATGATTCGGAGACTGAACGATGACGCAATCGTCGGCGCCCGAGGGAGCGTTGAAAGGAATCAGGAAAGGATTGGTTGGAGGTGGCGTGTGCGTGTGTGCGTCCGCCTGAGGTTTGATAGCGTTCCGGCAAACGCTATCGCGGGCAAAGCCATCCCTACCGTATGCGAGTGGGAGCACGGCTAGCCCGCGGTATTTTAAGTTAAGCCCTTGGCTTGACGGTACCGCAATCCTGTCCCAACCATACGGCGCGACTCTCCAGGCTGCCTTTCTGCTGAATGCCCGTGGCATTGAAGGTGCCATTGACCTTGGTGGTGAACTCACGGTCACTGAGAAAGGTGGCGACACCTGCTCCCTGCGCTTTCGGGCAGCTGAATCGGAATTTCCACTGATTACCGGTGCGATCGGTGATCTCCTGCTTGCAGCCCGATTGTGGATCGGTCAGTGGAATATCATCACTCTTGACCTGCTCAGGCGTCAGACACGCACGAATCCCCTTGCCCCCCATTGTGATGCCCTGTTTTTCAAGCTGAGCACGCTGTTGCGGGGTCATCTGGCTTTGTATCTGACCCAGGATCAGTTGCAGATCCGGCAGGTTCTGGTCGTCGACCTTCATGTTGCTGGTGGTCAATTCCCATAAACCTGGCTGAAGCATTTGCGCTTGAGCTGCCACAGGAAGCGCCAACCCCAGCGTAATGGCCAAACCCAGCAGACGAACTTTCATCATGTCACTCCTGATCGATAGTGGCCGTTAGACGCCGGCCACGGGCTTCGGTTCATGGGTCAATTAATTAGCGACATTCTGCCCGGAACATGGTCTGTTAAGCACTGAATCTTCAGGAGCAAGGCTGCCCCCATGGATTATTTTGGACCACACATTTTCGGTTACACCATCGCATTGCTGCACACCCTGGGTACGATCGCAGCGATCCATGCCGTGTTGACCGTTCGAACCGCCCAAGGCTCCATCGCCTGGGCGCTGTCATTGGTCTTCATGCCCTACTTGACCCTCATTCCCTACCTGGTCTTCGGCCGCAGTACTTTCGACGGTTACATCAAGGCTCGTCGTCAGGCCAACGAACAGATGCGCAAAGCCGTCTCAGAGCTCAACTGGCGCCCCTGGGTCGAGGAGGCACTCACCGCCCGCGCCTCCAACGCTTACGCCTCGCTACGGGCAATGCCGAAGCTGGGGCGCATGCCCTGCCTGGCCAATAACGAAGTACAACTGCTGATCAACGGCCGTGCCACGTTCGATGCGATCTTCAACGCCATCAGCCAGGCACGAGAAGCGGTGCTGATCCAGTTTTTCATCATCCACGACGATCGCCTCGGCCAGCGTCTGCACCAACTGCTGCTTAAGAAAGCCGCCGAAGGCGTGGTGATTCACCTGCTCTACGACCGCATCGGCAGCCATTCCCTGCCCCACGGCTATGTACAGTCGTTGCGCGATGGCGGCGTTCAGGTCAAAGCCTTCGCGACCCGCAGTGGCTGGCTCAACCGCTTCCAGGTCAACTTCCGAAACCACCGCAAGATCGTGGTGGTCGACGGCATGGTCGGCTTCGTCGGCGGGCACAATGTCGGCGACGAATACATGGGCGAGAAACCGCCCCTGGCGCCGTGGCGCGACACCCACGTGCAGGTGCGCGGTCCCGTGGTGGCCTGCATGCAGGAGTCCTTCGCCGAAGATTGGTTCTGGGTGGCCCGTTCACTGCCGCCGCTCATCCTTCCGGAGGTGTACCCGGACGATGGTGTGCTGTGCCAAATGCTCGCCAGCGGCCCGGCAGACCCTTACGAGACCTGCTCGCTGTTCTTCGTCGAGGCCATCCACGCAGCGACCGAGCGCGTGTGGATCACCACCCCCTATTTCATCCCCGACGAAGCGGTGTTCGCCGCCCTGCGTCTGGCCGTGCTGCGCGGGGTCGATGTGCGGATCCTGCTGCCATCGCGCCCCGACCACAAAATCGTTTACGCCGCCTCCAGCCTCTACGCCTTCGAAGCCGTGCGCGCAGGCGTGCGCGTATTCCGGTACGAACCCGGTTTCCTGCATCAGAAAGTGGTATTGATCGACAGTGAAATCAGCGCAATCGGCAGCGCCAACATGGACAACCGTTCGTTCCGGCTGAATTTTGAAGTGATGCTCCTGACCGTCGACAGCGTGTTCGCCGCCAAGGTGGAACACATGCTCAACGACGACTTCGCACAGGCCCACGAAATAGCCAAGGAAGAAAGCCGGGAGACCCACCGCCTGCAAAAAGTGGGCATGCGGATCGCCCGGCTTATTTCACCGATTCTCTAACGCGTTCTAGGGGTTGTAGATATCGTCCCTGGTCCATGGCAGTTCATGGCTGCCATCGGGGTGCGCCTTCACCGCAAGGATTTGATGCAAGTTGATCCAGCCCTTGGCGAACGCGTAGGCACAACCCGCCAGGTACAAGCGCCAGATCCGCAACGCTTGGTCTGGCACTTGTTTGGCGGCCGCCTCAAGGTTGTCTTCCAAGCGTTCGCTCCAGTGATCCAGAGTTCGTGCGTAATGCAGGCGCAGGCTTTCGACGTCGACAATCTCCAACCCAGCCTCGCTGATCTCGGCGGAAATCATCGACAGGTGGGGCAACTCACCATTGGGGAATACATATTTTTCGATGAAGTCACCCGCTCCGCGACCCACGGGACGTCCATCGGTGTGTTTGGCGGTGATGCCATGGTTCATCACCAGTCCGCCTTCTTTCACAGCGCCAAACAGGGTTTTGCAGTACTGCGCCAGGTTGGCGTGGCCGACGTGTTCGAACATGCCGACGCTGACGACCTTATCGAATCGCCCGTCCTGAGGCAGATCGCGATAATCGAGCAATTGCAGTTCGACGAGGTCTTCCAGGCCTTCTTCCTTGACCCGCTCGCGGGCCAGGGCCAGTTGTTCCTTACTCAGGGTAATGCCGAATACTTTCGCGCCGAACTCCCGGGCCGCATACCGCGCCAAACCACCCCAGCCGCAACCTACGTCCAGCAAGTAGTCGCCCGGCTGCAGGCGCAACTTACGGCACAGATGTCGGAATTTGGCTTGCTGGGCCTGCTCGAGGGTTTCGCTTCCGGTCTCGAAATACGCACATGAATAGGCCATGTCGCTGTCGAGCCACAGTTGATAGAAGGCATTGGAAAGGTCGTAGTGGTACGAAATCGCTTTGGCGTCGGTTTCTTTGTCATGGACCGTGCGCACCGGTGTTGCGCTATCGTCATCTTCCACCAGTGCCTGACTTAACTCATCGCAGACGCGAATCACATCGCTGATGGAACCTTCCAGCTCCAGCTTGCCTTCGACAAACGCCGCTCCTAGCGCGTCGAGACTGGGATGGGTGAACTGGGTAACCATTTGTGGGTCCTTGACCACAATCGTGACGCTGGGCGTCGGCCCCAGATTGAACTCATGGCCATCCCAGAGTCGCAGGCGTAGCGGTAACTGCAGGTTCTGTAAGGCCGGTGGAAGTTGCGCGAGCATGGATTATCCCCCTTGTTTCAGACGTCTGCTGAGAGGTTAGACCATCCTGGAAAAATAGCTGCCTATCGATTTGATAGCGGATTTCTATCCGAAGAAAATCACATAAATGACTGCTATCTCCCTAGATGACTGCGATATCTCTCTACAGTTCTATGAATCTCTGAATTCCCCTATGTAGGAGCGAGCCTGCTCGCTCCTACAGTTTCAGCAGTGGCTCCTGGAAACGGAGTAAGCGTCCTGCATTACCCAACACCAACAAAGTGCTGAGGTTGTGCAGTACCGCCGCAATCATCGCGCCAGCGGCACCCAGCCAGCCGAACGCAGCGAAGGCCACGATGGCCAGTGTCCAGCCCAGGCCAATGATCACGTTGACCTGCAAGGTTTTGCGGCACTGACGACTCAGGCGAACACAGGTTCCGAGGCGACGCAGGTCGCTGCCGATCAACACGATGTCCGCCGAGGCCAATGCGATATCCGCACCGCCCGCCCCCATGGCCACGCCCACGACACCGGCCTTCAGGGCCAGCGAATCGTTGATGCCATCGCCCACCACCATAGGTCGAAAACCATGACCGATTTCTTTCAGCACACGGTTGAGCTTGTCCTCAGGCAAGGCTTGCGCCTGGACATCGCTGATACCCACCTCCCCGGCAAGCGCATGCGCGACACTCTGGCGGTCACCGGTGAGCAACAGTTGCCGGCCCAGCCCGAGCTCCCGCAACTCGTCCAAGGCGTACCGGGCTTCGGGTTTCACGCTGTCAGCCAGCAACAGCCAGGCAAGGAATTGCCCATTGAGGGCCAGGCCGGCAATCGGACCGTCGTGGTCGGGAACGGCCAAGGCCCGGATGCCCAACTGATTGAACAACTCCGGTCGGCCGAGCGCAGCCTCACCCTGGTCAGTCATGGCTACCACACCCAGACCCTGTCGCTCATGAATGTCGGTCAGTGAAAAGAAGCGGTCCTGTTCCACCAGTCCGGCCAGTGCCCGGCTAACCGGGTGACTGCTGGCGGAACCGAGGCTGGCAGCGAGCGCCAGGATTGTCGGGGTAGCCTCCGCCGGGCTGTCGATGGACTGCAGCCGCAAGGTGCCGTAAGTCAGTGTGCCGGTCTTGTCGACCACCAGAGACGTGAGGTCGGCCAGTTCTTCGAGAAACGCCGAACTGCGAATCAGAATCCCGTGCCTGGCGGCCACCGCTACCCCGGCGATTGCCGTGGCCGGCGCCGATAGCACCAACGCGCAAGGACACGCCGCCACCAGCACCGCGAGCATGGCCTGAGCGTTGTTGGTGACGAACCAGGTCACCGCGGCCAGCAGCAATACCAGCACCATATAGCTGCCCGCATAACGCTCCAGCAATCGCGTGATCGGTGGTTTGGAACGCTCGGCGTTCTGCATCAGGGCAATGACTTTGCCCAGGGTCGACTCGCGGCCGGTGCGGGTCACTTCGATGTGCAACAGGCCGTCGAGATTGATCGCCCCGCCGAACACCGACATGCCGACGCCGGCCTCTACCGGTACCGATTCGCCGGTGATGGAAGCCGTGTCGAGACTGGCCTGACCGGACAATACCCGCCCATCCGCCGGCACCCGATCGCCAGCGCGCACCTCCACCCGATCCCCTGTCTTTAGGGTGCCGTTGTCGACTTCGACAATCGACCCATCCGCCTGAACCTTGCGCGCATGACTGCGCGTCAGTTTGCCCAAGGCATCAATGGCCTCCTGCGAACCGATCACGCTGCGCTCCTCCAGGACGTGGCCGAAAATCATGATGATTGGCAGCAAGGCCGCCGTGAGCAGATCACCGGTGGCCCAGGCACCGAGCATGGCCAGGGCGATCAACTGATCGGTGATGCCGTGCAAGCTCGGATAACGCAGGCTGTACCACGCCGACCGCATCACCGGCACGGCCACCAGCAGCGAAGCGAACCCCAGCAATAACTGGCTGACACCGGTCTGCTCAGGTGCCAACCAGCGCCAGATCAAACCCAGCGCCAGCAACCCGAGGGCGAGCATGGCCAGGGTCAATTGGCGGGCAGCGCTGCGTTGTTCGGCCGAGGACAAGAGGCTCGGTGCAGCGGCGGTTTGCGCAGTCATTGGGCAGCTCCCTGAATGATCAGGCGGGAATCGTCTTTGGGGTCGACCGTGGTCACGGATCCCGCCTGGCCGAGAATTTTCGGTATCCGCTCGCGGTAGATTCGCAGCAGCATCTGCGGGTCGGTGCCTTGTTGCCGAGCCTTTGCCAGGCTCAACACCGTGGCGGTGTCGGCGGAGGCCCTGGCCAGCCGTTCACTGGCCTGGGCGTGGGCGACTTGAAGTGTGTGATCGGCCTGTTCGTTAGCGCTCTGGGTCAGTTTTTCGGCGTCGGTTCGTGCATTGGCCACGGCTTTGTCGGCTTGCTGGCTGGCTGTCAGCACCGCGTTGAAGGCATTGACCGCAGGCCCCGGCAAACTCGATTGCACATCCACCCGCGCCACTTCGATGCCCAGCCCCTGCCCGGTCGCAGAGAGCTCTGCCAGCCGCTGATTGATGCCCCGCACCAGATCGCCACGCAGTCGTTCACGTCGCTCAGCGGCCTGATTGTCAGCGCCCACCAGCTCAGGTCGCGCCACCAGGATGGTGTCCAGATCCCGCGCTGCGGTCAGCGCCACAGTGCTTCGAGTCACGAGTCGGTCCAGCGCCGGCAACACGTGTTCACCTTGCAACACAAAGGCATAGGGATCGGTGACTTTATAGAACACACGCACATCCAGTTGCACCACCCCGGCATCACCGGTCAGCAGATAACCGGATCCCGCCAGGGCGTCGCTGATCGGTGTGGCGAAACTGGCAACGCGATCAGCTTGCAAAGCGGCATCACTGCGCAGCAGATTATCGACTCTCCGTTCAACCACCCGATCCGCTGCCGGCAACAAGATGACCTGTTCGATGGGGCGCGGCCAAGCCCACAACAACCCGGCATTCTGGATACGATCCAGCGCACCAAAGTGCAATACCACTGCACGATCCTGCGGATCGATCTGCCGCACATTGGAAAACGTCCATGCCAATGCGGCCAATACTGTTGCCGCGTACAAAGTAAGAAATGCCAGGCGACCTGCCTGAATCCAGGGGCTGCTCAACTCATGTGTTCCACGTGGAACCAAACTCATGGCTGCGATCCGGATTGGCTATCGAGGCTCGGCGGCCCGTCAACCAGTACGCGAAATGGCGCGGCGTCGGTACGCAGAATCAGTTTTGTCCCTGGGGTCACCACGGTTCCCAGTGTATCGAGTGAGCGCAGCAAGTTATAAAGCTGCGGCGAACCGGCGTAAGCGCGGCCATAGATTTGCGCCGCTTCCACCCGGGATTGCGCTTCGATGTCGGCTGCTTTCACTGATGCATCCGCTTGCACGATTCGCGCATCACGTTCGGCGGCTGAGCGAATTTGCGCCGCTTCGCGCTTGCCGATGGCGGTGCGTTCGGTGGCAATGGTTTCTCGCTCGGCGCGCATGCGATCAACCGTGGCGGTCAGCGTGACCGACGGCAACGTCAAACGCTCGATCCCCACTTGCAGCACGCGCACGCCATAAGTGGTGAGCAACTGCTGGTCAATCTGCCGGCGCAGTTGCGCTTCGAACTCGGCGATGTGCACCTGACTGGCATCGGTGTTGACCAGATTGGCCAGGTCGAAACTGCTGGCCGTGGTTTCCAGTGCCGAACCGACGAAGGTCCGAATCTGCCGCGCGGCTTCGTCAGGCTGATTCTGCACCGCGCGCATGAAGCGCTGCACATTGTCCGGATCACCCTGCACCTGCCAGGCCACGTAGGCCTGAATAATGATGCGCAATCCGTCCCGCGTGCCCACGTCCTGCAAACCGCTGGAGGTAGTACGCAGTCGCAGATCCACCGCAATGGCTGATTCGAATGGCGCTGGCCAACGCCAGCCCAGGCCCGGGTCCAACAACACTCGCGCAGGGTTGCCGAAACGCGTGATGACCGTGGCTTCCCCGGACCTCACCTGCACCAGGCACGCAGCGGCAATGGCAAACGCCACCAGCAACGCGGCCCACCCCATGCGTCGCCATGGAAAAGGGCCGGCCTGCTCTGGAGCGCCATGATGGTGATGATGACCGTGATGATGATGCCCTGCATGACCATGATCGGTGTGATCGTGACCATGGTCTGGCGTGTGCGCATGGCTCAATTTGAGGCTCCTGGCTGAGCGGTTTTACGCGACGGCGCGGGGTCACCCGGCAGCGTGAAAGTTCGCAGGTCGATGGTTGGCGCATTGCTGTCGCCGCCGAGACGATGATCGAGTACCAGCAATCTGGCATTGGCCAACCCTTGGGAAAGTTGGCTGAGGTACTGCTCCAGCACGAAAGCCTGGCCCGCATTGGCGTAGGCCTTTTGCTCGGCACTGAACTTGCGGTCGGCGGTTTGCGCAGTCGCGTTGATTTCATGGGCGCGGGCGGTGGCCTGATCGTGGGCGACGCTCGCCTGCAATTGCGCCTGGTTGGTGGCTTCGGCGGCGGCGCCACGCTCTCGGGCGATCAATGCCTGAGCAGCAATCTGCGCCGCTTGCACACTGTGATAGGCGTTGGCAGCGCCGGCTGGTGGGTGAATCGCCTCGACCACCGTGGCGAGGATTTCCACGCCACTGTCGAGCTTCTGCAGATCCGCTTGCACCGCACGGCCGATGTCTTCGGCAAGCCCTTCGCGGTCCTCACCGAGCAAACCGTCCAGCGTTCGTGAGGCAAAATCGTGGACCAGGATGCGACTGGCGATGCTGCGCACCAGAGTCGGGACATCGGCGCTGTTATAGGTGGCTGCCAGCGCAGCCTGATCGCTCAAGCCGACGCGATAGACGAAGCGTACGTCCATGTTGACGATCTGAAAGCTCTGTTTGTCGCCACGGCTACTGGCGATCACTTGGGACTTGTCGTTCACATGGCTGGCGTCCCACAAGCGATTGGCCGTTATCGGCGCAGGGCCCTCGGCAGGATCTGCCTGAGTGGCAATCGATGTCTCGCCCACGCTGGTGGCCAACTCATGCACCACGCCGTTTTCAACATTCAGCACCCGGCCCAGCGGCCAAGGCAGACCGGCGTGCAGACCGGGACCGATCACTGCCACCGGTTTGCCGAACCGCTCGTAGATGCCCCGCCCCTGCAGCGGTATTTCGTGAATGCCGGTCAGCAACCAAGCTGCGAACACCACCACCGCCAGCACCGGAAGAAAAGCGCGACGTATGTAGGTGAAGGCCCAGATTTGCCGCAAGTCGATGCCGAATCGGGTGTGCACCTCGTGCTGCAACGCCAACAACGGCTGCGGAGGCCAGCGCAGCATGTCGGCAACGAAACTGCGCGCCAGTAACCTGGGCTCAAGCTGTTCGCGACGGGGACTGAACAGCGACAACCCGGCGCGCAGCAATAACTCCGCTGCAACCAGCGCCGGCAGCAGACCGATCAATACAGCCAGCCGAACCGGCCACACCGCCGTTTCGCTACCGAAAAAAAGACACAGCGCGCCCAACACCAGGCTGATGATCGGCACCCGCACCCATTGCGCCAGCGCTTGCGCTTCGGGCCACTGAGCCGGGTTTTCCTGGGCCAGTTGACGCTCCAGCACCAGCAAACCAAACGCCAGCAACAACGCCAGCGCCGCGCCGACCGTGGCCGACGAACCCAACGGGGTGGATGGCAACGCCAGGTTCCACAACGCTTGCACGCACAGCAGCGCCAGCAATGCCCAACCACCGAGCCACAGGGTCGGCGCACCGATCTGCCTGAGCAGGTGCAGCCAACGCTGCGACATCCGATCGAGCAGCCGGTCATACCATCCCACCGGCGCCTCGCGCTCTTGTAAAGCCTGCGGCAGCTGTGCGGGGCCCATCGCTTGCGCACGCCATCGACTGACCCACCACGCCGATTGCAGGCCCGCCATCAGGACCAGCATCGCGGCGCTTTGATTGAACAGCAGCGCTGGCCAAAGGGATTGCGGTGCAAACAGGCCGGTGAAGAAACCCAGCACCAGCCCCATCGTCACCAGCACAGCGCAACCCATCGCGAGCTTACGCAAGCGACGCGCCTGGAAAAGCGCCTGCTGAAAGCGCGGCAGCTCGGCTACCTGCGTCCCTTCCATTTCTAGATCAACTTGCATACCACTCCAGTGCCGGCTTGGTTCTCATAACAGTTCGTTACGATATAACGAAAGCGGTGAAATATTTGTACTCACTCAGCTATCTAAAAACCCTGAACCTGTCGCTTGGCTGAAGCCTTGACCGAAAGGCGCGATTGCGCACATATTACGTTCGTAATTTTTTCCAAAGACTACGTTTACTCCTTTCTCGATCCCTTTCCCTCCAGGAGCAGATCCATGAGCACTTATGACGTCGTGATACTCGGTGGTGGTCCCGGCGGCTACAACGCAGCCATCCGCGCCGGGCAACTGGGGTTGAAAGCCGCCTGCGTGGAAGGACGCGCCACCCTGGGTGGTACCTGCCTGAACGTTGGTTGCATGCCGTCCAAGGCACTGCTGCATGCCTCGGAGCTTTACGATGCCGCCATGGGTACGGAATTCGCCAACCTGGGCATCGAGGTCAAACCCACCCTCAATCTCGCGCAAATGATGAAACAGAAAGATGAGAGCGTGGCCGGGCTGACCAAGGGCATCGAGTTTCTGTTCCGCAAGAACAAAGTCGACTGGATCAAGGGCTGGGGCCACATCGACGGGCCGGGCAAGATCACGGTGACGGACAACGCCGGTGTTAAAACCGAACTGAGCGCCAAGGACATCATCATTGCCACCGGCTCGGAACCCACTCCCCTGCCCGGTGTGGACATCGATAACCAGCGCATCCTCGACTCAACCGGTGCGCTGTCGCTGGAACAAGTGCCCAAGCATCTGGTGGTGATCGGCGCTGGCGTGATCGGTCTGGAGCTTGGCTCAGTGTGGCGGCGCCTGGGTGCTCAGGTGACCGTCGTCGAATTCCTGGACAGAATTTGCCCCGGCGTGGATGGCGAAGCGGGCAAAACCCTGCAACGTTCTTTGACCAAGCAAGGCATCAGTTTCAAGTTGAGTTCGAAAGTGACCCGTGCAACCACCAGCGACAGCGGTGTACAGCTGACCATCGAACCTGCGGCCGGAGGCACCGCCGAGACACTCGAGGCCGACTATGTGCTGGTGGCCATCGGGCGCCGGCCGTACACCCAAGGGCTGGGGCTGGAGAATGTCGGCCTCGCCACCGATAAACGCGGCATGCTCGCCAACAAGGGCCATCGCACCGAAGCCGCCGGCGTCTGGGTGATCGGCGACGTGACGTCCGGGCCAATGCTCGCGCACAAGGCCGAAGACGAAGCCATGGCCTGCGTCGAGCAGATCGTCGGCAAGGCCGGTGAAGTGAACTACGCGCTGATTCCCAACGTGATCTACACCAAACCCGAACTGGCCAGCGTGGGCAAGACCGAGGAACAACTGAAGGCCGAAGGGCGCGCCTACAAGGTCGGCAAATTCCCCTTCACCGCCAACAGCCGAGCGAAGATCAACCACGAAACAGAAGGCTTCGCCAAAGTGCTGGCCGATGAGCGCACCGATGAAATCCTCGGCGTCCACTTGGTGGGGCCGAGCGTCAGTGAAATGATTGGCGAGTACTGCGTGGCCATGGAGTTCAGCGCCTCGGCCGAGGACATCGCCCTGACCTGCCATCCACACCCGACACGCTCCGAGGCGTTGCGTCAGGCGGCGATGAATGTGGAGGGGATGGCGACGCAGATGTAGCCAGATCAAAGGATCGCAGCCCAGGGCAACGCCTGCAGAAGCGCGCCGAAGGCTGCGGTCTCTTCAGATCGGCAAATGCTCCAACGGCAGAGCCCCAGGCGACTTCACCGTATGAATCGCAAAGTTGCTGCGGATATCGCTGACACCCGGCAACTTGAGCAACCGCCCGGTCAGAAACCGATCATAGGCACGTAAGTCCGGCACCACCACTTGCAACAGGAAATCCGACTCCCCTGACACCAGGAATGCCGAAATCACCTCCGGCAATGCCGTGACGGCCAGGCGAAAGGCTTCGGCTTGTTCGTCGTTATGCCGCTCGACCTTCACGCCGACAAACACCGTCAAGCCAAGCCCCACTTCATCGCGATCCAGATTGGCCTGGTAGCCTCGAATCACCCCGGCCTCCTCCAGCATCCGCACCCTGCGCAGGCAGGGCGATGCCGACAGGCCAATCTCGTCCGCCAACTGCACGTTGCTCAAGCGACCGTCCCTCTGCAGCGCGGCAAGTATCTTGCGGTCGTAGGCATCGAGTTTCATGGTTTGGCAGATCCTGATGGTTTGATTGGCATGGATCGGCAGATTATGCCAATACCACGCTTATTTGAAGCGAAGTACGCAAGCACTTGCTCCGCCCCCAAGCCCTAGACTGGGCCTACTGATTCGACGACTAAAAGGGGTTAGAGATGGCGGAGTTCTGGCTGTTTTTCATGGCGCTGGCGGTGGTTTTCCTGTTACCGGGGCCGGACATGATCCTGTTGTTGCAGACCGGTGCTCGTGAAGGCAAAGTTGCCGCGCTGGCCACAGCGGTGGGGTTGGCCATAGCCCGAGGCTGTCACGTGGCATTGGCGGCATTGGGACTGGCGGCACTGTTCAAGGCCGCACCCTGGACATTCGATGTGGTCCGTCTGGCAGGCGCTGTTTACCTGTTGTGGATTGGCATTCAATGCCTGCGCACGACATTGATGCCAACAGTGAATGACCCCAACGCAACCGGCGAAGCACCGCAGTATCGACAGGCGATCCAGCGTGGTTTGCTGACCAACCTGCTCAATCCCAAGGCCCTGCTCTTCTGCTCGGTGCTACTGCCGCAATTCGTTGACCCACACGCGGGCCCGGTGCTCGCGCAATTCGCCCTGTTGGGCGTGGTCCTGGTCGCCATAGGCTTTCTGTTCGACAGCGCTTACGCCCTGCTCGGCACCGTGCTCGGCCGATGGCTGCAACGCAGTCCGTCAGCCCAACGTATGCAGCAATGGTTGTTTGGCAGCCTGCTGATTGGCTTTGCAATACGACTGACCTTCGTTCAGCAAGCCTGAACCGTACGCGATCACCTGTAGGAGCGAGCTCGCTCGCGATGAACCAGAGAGCGCCGCGGGCTCTCAGTTTCCCAGCGTTATCGTTGACGACCATCGCGAGCGAGCTCGCTCCTACAGGGGCTTGCGGCGGCGCAGGATCAACAATAGCGCGGCGGCTGTAACTGCCAGCACGCTGCCAATCTGCAGCGGAGTTTTATAAGGCCGCAGGGTCGAGCGCAACCCGTCGGTGATCTGGGTGATGTAGCGTTTGTCGGCTTTCTGGAAGTCCGGGTCCTGGCATTGATGCCCGAAATCACCGGCCCATACAACGTAGGGGCCATTCTCGACATAGCGCTGATAGAACGCGCTCTGCTCCTTCTGGCTTGTCCCCCACATCGACGCCTTGCATAGCACTGCCGCAAATGCCTGGCTGCTGTGGGGCAAGTGATCCGCTGCCTTATTGGCAAGTGCCGTCGCGACGTAACGGTAATGAAAGCGCTCGTCCGGTTTTGCGATTGTGGCACGCTGACGCTGCACCTCTTGCTCGGCCATCAGAGGCCCCACCTTCAGCTCGCTTGTCTCCAGGCTGTAGTTACCGTCAAAAGTCGCGAAATCCGGTGCCATTTCATAGCCTAACAATTCCATACCGTTGTAACGGGCTACGGTCGCGGCATGGTAATAGGCGAACGCACGCTTGCTCGGCCACCATTTCGATTCGGCCTCCTGGCGCAAGTCGCCGTACCACTTGGCCCTGGCCTGCAACTCGGAATTGTCGAAATAAGCAGGTGCTTCATCGAATCGATCTTCACGTAGCAAACGCCGCCCGAGCAGATTGCGTAATTTCGCCGCCACCGGCAGTGGCACGTAGTGATCGCGATCTTGTTGAGTCAGCTCCGGCGGTGCAGGCACCTGGGTGTCGACGTAGTGTTTGAGTTCATCGAGTGTCAGCACGCGCTCGGCAACGGTGGCCGCATCAAACCAGTAGATACCTTTGCTGCGATAAAGCTGATCGAAGGCTTGCAGATAATCGCCGCGCTGCAAGGCCAGAATCGCGCTTTCGCCGTCGACGCGACATTTGGGCTGCAGGCTTTCGAAAGCCCAGTCCGGTGTCCGCCGCTCGCCCCAGGATTCATCCTGCGGGAAGGCTTGAGCCGCTTTCGCGTAGGCTGCGGCCGCTGCGTTTTTATCGCCATCGCGCACCGCCAGCTTCGCCCGCAGCCACCAGGCCAGGCCGCCATCACCGGCGTGTTCGAGAAACGCCTTGGCGCTGGCGTAATCACCCTGTTGATAATTCATCGCGGCCAGTCGATCGGCGTTGTCGAGACTGCCACGGGTACTGCTTTGCAGGAGCTTGATCAGTTTCTTCTCGTTTTCCGGCTGCTCACCGAAGGACCAGCCGAGACGGCTGATCAAGGATGCCGTCACCAGTTGCTGCACCGGTAGATTCTTGAGCAGGGCCGCCAGTTGCGCATCGGGCATCGCTGCCAGATCGGCCATCAACAATTTCAACGAGGTGTAGCCCACTGTCGAGCCGTGGCGGTTTTGCGTGGCGTAAAGCTCGATGGCACTGTTCCAGTCTCCTGCGGTGCGAGCCACACGTGCCTCTTCTCCGAGACTGGCCACGCCCAGCTCCAGCGGATCACTGAAACCCTCGATGCTGAGTTGCCGGGTTTGCTGGAACGCCTTTCGTGATTGCGCCAGCAAGTCGGGGTTCGCGTCTGCCGCTGAGCTCATAGCGAACAATGCCCTCCCCAACGAGTACGCCGCCCAGGTGCTGCGCAACGCGCGCTGATCCTTCGGCAACGCCAGTACCTTGTAAAAATACTCTGCCGCCAGCCCCTGTTCACCGTTGGTAAACGCCACTGCTCCAGCCAGGTACAGCCGTAGCTCGGCAGGAAGACCCGCACCTTGCACCTCGACCTGGCGGGCATCGGTCAGCCCGCGCAGTTGTTGCACCAACGCTTGCTGCTCGGTGCTCAAACCAATCTGCTCGGCCTGGCTGCGCTGTTCGGCATAGTCGTTGGCATCCACCCCGTAGGTGACTTCGGTGACGTCCTTGAGCCCCGCAATCGCATGCCCCAGTCGATTGATCTCAAATCGGAAGTTGCCCTCTGGCAGTTCCGCCAGTGACTGGTCCCGATTATCCAGCAGGCGCATGGGGAAGTCGGGGCCGCACGCCAATGCCGAACCCAGTGGCAGACTCAGGCTCAGGCACAGCAGGTGACGGGGCCAGTTACGGGTGAACATTCGACTCTCCTTGATCAATTGTTGCGCAGCGTGCCCAACCAATGGCTCGCTGCCCGCCGGCCGCTATCCGGCCTTCGCGCAGGCGGGTGAAGGTAAGCAGATCCGTCTCCTGTTGCAATGCGTAACCTGCCAGCGCATCCGCGCCCTCGCAACCTTGGACCACCAAGGTAACGCGCTCGGGCCAGGCGCTGTCGAGGTTGCCTTCGTTGGCGATGCCGATGTCGTAAAGGCCCTGCTGTGCCGAGAGCTTAAGCTTCAATTGGCTGTGCAGCTCATCTCCATTGGCCACCGCGCGCAACGTCGTCAGGCTCCACGCCCGACGGTCGTTGGCCAAGGGCAGGCGAAACCAGATCAACCCTTTCAGGTGCTCCGGTGGCGCATCGCGCAATTGCGTGGCGAGTCGGCCCAGTTGCTGCGGATCGGCCAGCAGTTCCCGACGCTCGCCCACACGTTCGATGCTGACTTCACTCTCGACAATGGGCGCACCGCTGGCGCTGGGCAACAGCGCCACGCCATAGGCGGGCAGTGCCAGGTAGAACGGTTTCACCGTGATGCGGCTCCAGGCGTTGGCCCATTGCAGGGCTTGGTCGGGATCAAACAAACCGCGACGCGGGTCACGCACCGCATGGACCTGCAACACGCTGCTGTCGACGGTGGACAATAGCTTGGGCAATTCGGGACTGTCGGACCAAGCGGGTAACGCAGTGATGCTCAGGGGCAAGGAGGACGGTAGTGCATCGCGCAGGTGAGTGAGAAATTCGCGATAGGCCGGGAGTCGGGCGACACCTGCGTCATGGTCGATTTCCACGCCGGCAAGGTGCAGGCCTTGGGACTGCCAATCATTGATCAGTTGCTGGACCTGCCTGGTGATCTCATCCTGATTCAATGATTGGAGCTGGCCATCCAGGCGGATCACGGCAATGAGTGGCCGACCATCCGTCTTGAGCAGCACAGGATCGATCCTCGCCCGGCTCCAACCTGCCTGCGCAAACGCCTGTAATGCCAGCACGCGCAGGGTCGAAAAATCGTCGCGTGAATCACTCAAGGCAACTTCGTGCCCCGCCGTCCATTGTCTTTGCCAGACATAAAGCTGCTGATCGAGCAGCGGCGCATCTTTGCGTTCGCAACCAGTGAGGAGCGCCAGCGCCATCAACCCCGCCAGCAATCGTAAAAATAACGCCATGAAAAAAATGTTCCATAAGATGCAAAAAGGGCCGCTAACGGCCCTTTGTTCGCCCATTGGTCCTGGGTAATAAACACCCTGAACAATGAAACTACGCGACTTATGTTCCACGTGGAACCATCGATTTTGCAGGCAGGGGTTGCTTGCCCCGGCAATTCATCACACAGTTTTTTGCAGGCCGGCAACCGTGCGCGGCATGCCGACAAAACCTGGCAACGCTTCGACACGTGCCAGCCATGCGCGAATGTTGGCGTAGTCATCCAGCGATACATTGCCTTCAGGCGCATGGGCGATGTAGCTGTACGCCGCGACGTCGGCAATGGTCGGTTCGCTGCCAGCGAGAAACGGAGTATCTGCCAGTTCCTGATTGATCACCTTGAGCACGGTATGGGCGTAAGGGATCACTTCATCAGGGTTGTACGGCGCGCCAAACACGGTGATGAGCCTTGCCCGAGCAGGGCCGAACGCGATGGGGCCTGCGGCGACGGACAACCAGCGCTGCACTTTTGCTTCACCAGCCGGGTCGGAAGGCAGCCAACGACCGTTACCGTACTTTTTCGCGAGATAAACCAGGATCGCATTGGAGTCGGCGAGCACCAGACCCTGATCATCCAACACCGGGACCTGACCGAACGCATTGAGCGCCAGGTATTCCGGCTTCTTGTGCTCACCTTTCGCGAGGTCGACGAAGATCAACTCGGTCGGCAAATTCAGCAGCGAGAGCATCAACTGCACGCGATGAGCGTGGCCGGATTTTGGGAAATTGTAGAGTTTGATGGCTTGCATGGTCGACTCCGCAGAATGAGTGGCGCTGCTCACGATGATCAGCTCCCGAGGTAAGCCCATCATCCACCGACGGGTGCAGCAGCAGAATCACCAGCAAACGAAATCCGTTGTTTCATCGGGTGAAATAAACGCTCACTTCTGCAATGCCGGATGCTCCCTGAGAGTCTTGACCGTGAAATCGACGAAACTGCGAACCCGCGTAGGCGCCTTGCGACCACCCTGATAAACCACATGGATGGGCAGCGGCGGCACTTCAAAATCCGCTAGTACAATCTCCAATGTTCCCTCAGCCACCTGACTTGCCACTTGGTAAGACAGGACCCGGGTATAACCCAGGCCGAGCGCGGCCGACTTGATCGCAGCCTGATTCGCTGTCACCACCAAACGTGGTTCCGGGCGGATATTCAATGGTTCGTCGCCATCGATAAAAGGCCAGGTCCTGTGCTGACCAATCGAGGAAATTCCAATGATCGGTGCCTGGCAAAGATCCTGCGGATGTATTGGCCGACCGTGAGAGTCCAGATACTGTGGCGACGCAACAATCACCCGACGCACTTCACCCACCCTGATCGCATGCTGATTGCTGTCCGGCAGTTCACCGATGCGCAGGGCAACGTCCACGCCCTCCTCCACCACACTGACCACTCGATCCACCAACAGCGCATTGATGGTCACGTCCGGGTATTGCTTGAGAAAATCCACCATGATCGGTGTGATGAACAACTCACCGAACAGCACCGGCGCCGTGATTGTCAGCTGTCCTCGCGGCTGTGTGTGGCTGCCAGCTGCAGAATTCTCCGCTTCCTGCACCTGCGAAAGAATCATGCGACAGTCTTCAAGGAAACGCTGACCCGCTTCGCTTACATACACATTGCGCGTAGTGCGCGTCAGCAACTGAGTGCCGATTCGCTTTTCCAGCGCCGCCACCGCCCGGGTCACGCTGGCCGCAGACATACCCAAACGCCGCGCTGCCGCCGAAAAGCCCTGGTCCTGGGCAACGGCAACGAAAACCTGCATTTCCTGGAAGCGGTCCATCAGAAATCCCCGATTCAGATAAAAAAATCGCAACCCAAGGGCTGCGATTTTCATAGGTGATTTTAGAGAATTAAAACTGTCGCAACTACCCCTTCAGTTTCGCGGGCTGTAGCTTCGCCGAAAGAAAACGCAAAACTGTCGCAACAGCCTCAAAAGCGGTCAACAGCGCAAGCTCTAGAGAATTAAAACTGTCGCTGATCGGTAAGTTTATGATTTTCATGATTTTTATTTCTTATCGGTTCCGCGAATGGCAGTAAGTTCACATCGTGCATCTTCTGCCTCGCGCCCTTATGAGTTCTTGCTGCCTTACGCGTGGCCCCATGCCGTTATCACTTGCCCCATCTCTCGCTCGCTGCTTACGCATTGACCCAACAAGCCCGGGTACCAGCTCAGTGCTTCAGTGGTACGTGTAATATCGATTAAACAACGGAATATGCGCGTTGTTGGCCTTGCGAAATCATCGAGGATCACGGCAAAACTTCGTGCAGCTGCTTCGCCAGGATCTTGGCGCTCCCGCAAATGCGATGCGAAAATCTAGTCTGCCAACCAAAACCAAAACAGGATTACACATGCAATGGATCGATGAAAAGGATCTTGCAACGTGGGCGAAACGTACTGACTCGCGCGCGTTGTTGATCGACATGGTGGCTGACTTAATTAAAGACACCGGGGGCGGCGAGTCCACTGAAGGGCTGCTTCAGATGACGCAGCGCTGAGCTGTCACAAATTCGAATCTTTTTCCAAAGCAGGACGCTATGAATCCTCAGAAGCGACTGAAAACTTAATGGTTCGCTGTATCCTTTTGGGTCTCGCGAGGTCGGTTGCTTGGAAGCTTTTTGCTGCCCCTCTTCCCAGCGAATTTACAAGCTTGGGACGGTGGAGCAATTCGGCCACAATCATGGCCGCGGTCTCACGGACTGCGCCTTGGCATGTAGGTCATGGGCTTAACACAGGCCCGGTTTTCAGAAATGGCTACAGCCATTCGCACCAGCTCTGCGAAAGATTTGGCATGCATTTTTTTCATTACGCGGGAGCGATAGCCCTTGATCGTGACTTCACTCAGGTTCATTTGGCTTGCGATCTGTTTATTCATCAGGCCTTTAACCGCTAACGCCATGACCTGTGCTTCACGCACTGTCAGAGACTGGTAGTTAGTATGCAGATTCAAAATTTGCCGCTCAACCTCACGACGTTTGAGGTCGGTCTGAAGTGCGACGGACACCGCGTCCAATAGATTCTGATCACGAAAAGGCTTCGCTAGAAAATCCACCGCACCAGCTTTCATCGCCATGACTGACATTTCGATATCTGCGTAACCAGAGATGAAAATAATCGGAATTTTCTCATTCGACTCAACCAGTTGGCGTTGGAAGTCGAGGCCGGAGACTCCATGCAAGCGCACATCCAACACCAAACAGCTCGCCCCTCCTGACTTCGGATGATTTACAAACTCCGCAGGAGTCGAGAAAGCAACGACATGCATACCAGCAGAGCGCAAAAGATTGCTCACGGCGTATCGAATGGAGGCATCGTCATCGACTACGAAAACAGTGGAATCATTATCCTGAGATTTACAGAATAGGTTGCTCATGGAGGAACTCCAAAAAAGGAAAACAGTGAATAACAACGTCACTAACAGCTCGAGGCCTGACGGTAATTCATAAAACTGGAAGCGTCGTGGCGCAGACTGTTGTCTCGGGCTGGCGGACGGTGATTCACTGTTTCACTACTGGAAGTGTGAATTGAAAAGTGGCACCGCGGGGTTGGTTGGCGCTCGCCCTCAATCGCCCACCATGCGCCTCGATGATCGATTGGCAGATCGACAGCCCCATGCCCAACCCGGTAGCCTTGGTTGTATAGAAGGAGGCGAAAACTTGGTCGGGATTATCCGTGTCAAAACCGTGTCCCGAATCGCTGACGCTCACCAGCAGGTAGCCTTTGTCCCCCGGCACCGCGCTGATATGCAAATGACGCTCGCCTTTGGGTGTAGCGTCCATCGCCTCAAGCGCGTTCATGATCAGGTTGAGCAGTACTTGCTGCAGCTCTACACGATCGCCGACGACGAGTTGCAAATTATCGGTGAGCTGGATCTGCACCGACGCGCCTGCCTTCGTAATCTCGCCACGGCTGAACTCGACCATTTCACCGATGGCCTCGTTGATGTCTACCGGACCTTTTTGCGGCGGTGCCTTGCGGATATGACTACGGATTCGCCCCAGCACATCTGCAGCCCGGTTGGCATTCTGGATCAGGTGAGCGAGTACTTGGCGAACCTCGTCGAGGTTCAGAGGTTGAATGCTCAGCCACCGCTGTGCAGCATTAGCGTTGAGGACGGCCGCAGCAATCGGTTGGTTAACCTCATGTGCGATCGAGGCCACCATCTCTCCCATAGTGGCGACACGATTCGCATGAGACAGTTCGGTCTGCACCTCGCGATAGCGCCGCTCGCTTTCACGGATTTTTTCCTCCGCCTGATTAAGCTCTGTCCGGTCCAGCACGAAAGCGACCCCTTCCCTCATATCGGCGTCCAACCTGGCGAGACAAACGATCGCCGGCAGCGTGCTGCCGTCCCTTTTGAAATACTCCTTCTCGAAAGGTTGCGCGCGACCGCTGCGAGCCGCCTCCTCAATGGACCGCTCGCTGATGTCGAAATACTGCGGTACCGTCAGATCGCGCCAGTGTAGCCGGCTCAACGCAAAGTCTTCGCGGGTGTAGTGAAGCATATCCAGAAAGGCATCATTGGCCTCGACGATGTCACCGTCGGACTTCCAGACCACGATTCCGATGATGTTGGCGTCCAACAGGCGCCGAATCTTTGATTCGCGCTCGGCTACTTCACGATACAGTCGCGCGTTTTCCAGCGAGATGGCCGCCTGAGACGCCACCAATTTCAGTACGGCGATCCGGTCTCGACTGAACACGCCAGCCATCAAATTGTTTTCGAGGTAAAGGGCCCCTATTAGCTTGGCCTGAATCACCAGTGGGAGGCAGAGAATCGAGCGGGCACGATTCTCACAGATGTAATAGTCTGCAGCGAACGGCGCTTCAGCAGCAGCATTGGTCAGGACAATACTCTCTCGGGTTCGCAGAACATGATAGAGAACGGATTCAGGTAATTGCTCGGCGCTGACTGGCGCATCGCGCAACTCTGTCACGTCGTGTCCGCTAGTCACTTGGGCGGCGATCCGAGGCTCGCCAACATCCGACAGGATCAGCAGTCCGCGTTCGGCACCGGCCTGTTCGATGGCTGTGAACATCAACTTATCAATGAATTTATCCAGAACGATTTCGCTCGAGACGGCCTGGGAGACCTTGAGCACAGTCGCCAGATCCAAGTGCTCGACCGCCGTGGCCATGGTGGTGGTCGGGCCAAAGGTATGCTCATCTGTACGCAGCGACGGATACTGCGTATCAAGCTGGAGCACCTTGCCGTCAGCCCCCCAGCGCAGATAGCAATAACGGGCGTCCTGCAGATAAACCTGGGATATCTTGCTAAGGCCACGCTGGGCATAGAAGCGAGATGCCAGCTCATTGGCGAGCGCCTCGATCTGGGTGAAGCCATTGTGCTGCGCCAGACTGGTGGCTTGTTCGTAAAGCAACTCGGCATCCATCACTCGCCCTTCGACCCGAGCGATCTCCGCGCCGACCAAAGTAGCCCGACTCGCAAAATTCTCCGGACACTGTTGAGCCCACATCTGAAGCTGCCGAAAAGCGGCCTCCATCACGACCAGGTGCAGTGCATGTTCACGCTCCGGAACGCAGTCGCACCACGCGGCCCGAACCAGTGCATGATAGAAGTAGAACTCGGCCTCCTCGAAGAACGAGTTCGACGTCCAAAGCAACCGCTCCGCCTGTGCAGAAGCTTCCATCGCCGCCGGATAATTGCCGGCTATGTAGTACGCCTGTATTTTTCGTACCCAGTACCAGCATTCCGCAAGGGCCAAGTCCGGACTGCTAGACAGATAGGCTTCGGTCGTGCGTTCGTTGAACAGTTGATCGTCAAAGCAACCCAAAGATGACGTCTTGCCTCGAAGCATCCGGATCAGCGCAAATTGAGTTTCGATTAGATTGGTAACCAAGCCGAACTTCACCTTAACGGCGTATGCTAGTCCACGCTCGGCTTCGCGCTGTACATCGCATAATTGTTCTCCCGCGAACAAAGCGTCAGATATAAGACTATTGCCAGCGTAAGCACCGTAAGGCAAATCTCCTACACGATTCGCCACCGAAAACGAGCGGCGCAGCAGGTCCCGACAGTGCGCAACTGGACTCATCCAGCGCACTGTGAAGTTGGAAAAGCAAAGAAAGGTACTCGGCTCGAAGCGTGTAAACCCACGCTGTTCGACGAGTTTGCAACCCAGTTGGCCAAAGCGGTACCCTGCCTGATAGTCTCCAAACCGCCGTCCGGCTACTCGGAATACATTGGCATAATGCACACACGATGCATCGCTGTTGCCGCGTTCAAGACTTAGGCAGACCGCTCTACAGATCGACAGGCACGTCAAGTTCTCATCCGTCTGCAAAGCAGGCGGGAAGAGCTTGGCCAAAATATTGACTGCTATCAGAGATGGGATGTCCTCCATCATTGGTAAATCGACAAGCTCTTCGATTTTCCAATCGCCCAGCAGTGGCCAGATTCGGTCGTATTCCTGGCGAACCTCATCGTCGCTTGGATGGGGCGACCATTCAATGCCAACATGCCGCAAATAGTCCAGGCACACAGCAACCGAAGCGTCGCTGCGATCCAGCAGCAGGTAGACATCCATATGCAGGCGGGCGACGTCGGCGCGATCAATCACAGTCGTTGCGTGCTTGGCCAGTGCGGTCAAACGTTTATCGGCAACGAGCAACTCGCCGGTAAGAAACTCGCACTCGGCCCGGTTCAACTCCAGGGCGAAGCTGAGTTCTTTGCGCCGCGTCCAGCAATCGTTATCCAATAGCTGGGCACCGGTGGTGAGGTAATTGAGCGCCGAGACGTAAGCCGACGACGCCTTGGCGCGCTGACCGGCCATCAGGTTGTACTCGGCAAGTTGTTCACGCTCGTCCTGCTCCGTGATTAAGTCGATGCCTCGATTGAGCTGGCCGACGATTTCGAAGATCGCCTCTTCTACGTCTTGCGCTGGAGACTGCGCGGAAAGAAGCCGGCCAATTCGCAAATGTGCTTGGGCCCGTGAGTCCTTGGGGATTAACGAATAGGCGGCCTCCTGGATTCGGTCATGAACGAAACCATATCCATCCTCTAGTCTCTCGATAATCCCTTGGCGCGTTGCCTCCCACATCACAGTGAGCAACTGCTCCTTTGGAACTTCCATGGCGGTGGCGAGCATTTGGACATCGGCGACGTTGCCCAAACAGGCGAGATGTTGCAACGCATGGAGAGTGTCAGCCGGTAGGCGAGCCAACTTGTCGACCAGCAGGTCGACGATGTTATCGGTGTAGCCCTTGGTATGGATTCGATCCGGGTCCCAGAACCAGCGACTCAGGTGGTGATCGAACGTCAGCAGCTGTTCATCGACGAGGGTTTGCAAGAACTGGATCACGAAGAATGGATTACCGGCAGTCTTGTCCAGCACCAGTTGTGCCAGAGGTACGACCCGATCAACTTGATCATCGAGCGTCTCAGCGATCAATTGTTCGATATGGTTCTTGGTAAAGGGTTCTAAGTTAACTTCCACGACCCTGCCACCGGCTTCGCGTATAGCTTGAATCTTCTCCGACAATGGATGCCCGGCATCCACCTCGTTGCTGCGGTAGGCGCCGATAAGCATCAGGTGTGGCGTATGCAAGCTGGTCAACAGTTTCTCGAGCAAATCGAGTGTTGCCGCATCGAGCCATTGCAGGTTGTCGAGAAACAGTACCAGCGGATGATCCTCCTGCGCGAACACCCCGATAAAGCGGTGCAGCACCAGCAGAAATCGACATTGTGCCTGTTGCGGATCTAGCGTCGGGACCGGTGGGGTTTCGCCGATGATCAGTTTTAGTTCGGGGATCAGGTTGGTCATAAGCCGCGCATCCGGCTGCAGCGCATGCTGCAGGGCGTCACGCCAAGCAGCTAGTTCTCTGTCGTTTTTGCCCAATAGATTACGTACCAGACTTCGAAAAGCCTGCACCAGTGTGGAATAGGGTATGTCGCGACTGTATTGGTCAAACTTTCCGGAAGCAAAGATTCCCCTCGTCGGCACCAACACCTTGTGGAGTTCATTGACCACCGAGGACTTGCCAATACCCGAGTACCCGGTGACTAGCACCAGTTCCGTCGCGCTACTAGTAATAATCCTATTGAACGCAGTCACCAGCGTTTCGACCTGCCGCTGACGTCCGTAGAGTTTCTCCGGAATCAGCAGCCGGTCCGACGCATCATGCTGGCAGAGGGTGAAGGGCTTAATCTGGCCCGCCTGCTGCCATTCATCCAAGCATCGGCGTAAATCGATCTCGACTCCAACAGCGGATTGATAGCGCTCCTCCGCAGTTTTGGCTAGGAGTTTGCTGACAATGTCACAGAGCACTTTGGGAATGCTAGGGACCTTGGAACTAGCCGGAACTGGTTTTTTCGCGATATGGCAATGCACCCATTCGATCGGATCGACGGCGGTGAATGGCAGCGTGGCGGTCAGCATTTGGTACAAGGTGACGCCGAAGGAATACAGGTCGCTGCGCGAATCGATCGAGCTATTCATTCGGCCAGTCTGCTCGGGGGACATGTAGGCCAGCGTACCCACAATCTTCTCCGGCACCAGACGTTCACGGGCCACCCTGACTGCCAGGCCAAACCCTGTAATTCTGGCTTGGCCATCGGAGCAATTAACCAGAATATGACCGGGTTTTATGTCTTTGTGAACAAGTCCTCGCTGATGAAGCTTACCCAATGCCCTTGCGATACTGATAGCGTGCTGTAGAAACGTTGTGATACCCATGGGAGTTGCTAGCAGATGCAGTAAAGGCTGGCCGCCCGGATCTTCAAGTACCAGGTGCATTTGCCCGTCTTCACGCAACATCTCCAACGGTTGAACTGCCCAACTTGAATTCAACTCCTCCTTCAATGCAAATTCGTTGGCTAGACGAGCAAGGCTAGCTGGCAAAGGTTGTTGGGTGGCAGGCATTGACAACAAAATGCTGCGATCACCATTTGCGCCTGTACGCAATACCCGACAGAAGACGCGCTCACTGTCGCCCCATAATATTTGCATGCTGAAATCCAAAGAACTAAAACTAAAAAAAATTTTACGCCGATCCCATCCGTGGGATTTTCTTTTGAAGCTTGACTGTCTAAAACAGCGCAACGGCAGATTCCATGGAACGCAGGCGTACATTCACTTATTTAGATATTGCAATGCAGCATGAAATTTTCGTTCTCGACAATACGCGATGAGAAATAATCATTAGGCGTATGAAAGGAGCAGAAAAATGTCACTGAACGGATGTCGATGCACGCATACAAATATTTATTTTTTTAATACCTTGGTATATTTTAATCAGTAAAATCCGACGAATGGTATAAATGCACGATACATATATTTCCACCAGTCCTCCCTGTTGTCTGTGCACAGCGGGACATGCGCCGTAGAAAAATCCACAAGAGATTTATGGGCAATACATCAACAACGTATCAACAGAACAAACTGAAGTATTATTGTAGCTTCCGATTTCCTCGGATAGAGTTATTGATCAATATCAACCCCACGACGTTCCTTTGAAAAAATGGATACAAGTATGAGCACACTAATCAATAAATTACTGTTAACCCGCGCTGGTTACGGGGTGACTGTTTTACGAATTTTCGTCGGCATCATCTTCGCTGCCCACGGTTCGCAGAAACTATTTGGAGCATTCGGGGGTTACGGCTTGGTCGGAACTGCGCAATACATGGAAAGCCTGGGACTGACGCCAGGCTACCTAATGGCGACGCTGGCGGGCGGTACCGAGTTCCTCGCCGGTTTGGCATTCATTATTGGCCTGCTGGTTCGGCCTGCTGCATTAGGCCTAACTTTCTTAACACTGGTGGCGATTTTTTCGGTACACATCAGCAATGGATTGTTCATGGTTAACAACGGCTGTGAGTTCGCTCTAAGTTTACTCGGTGGCTGTATAGTGGTATTGATCGAAGGTGCAGGAAAGCTGTCCTGCGACCGTGTTATGGCAAACTGATCTACTGGTAGTCGAGATTGATTGCCGCGAGCCCTCGAACTTATGTACCAAATGAGAAAGTTTGTAATATTTTCGACCCTCGCAGTTAATTAATCCACCCTCATTAAGTTCCATAACATCTAATACAGGCTCGCGCCTAACTACGTCTGCTTGTTAACTTTCATGTTCACATCACTGCTTGAATCATCCGAAAGGCCATCAGTGGTTGATGTGAGAAGATAAGCCGGTAGTGTTATCATGAATTTGAACAAGACTTCTTATTTTGACTAATCACCATGCCCCTCCTGAAATTTCGTGCAAATATCGTTTGCTGAGTTTTGCGGGAGGGACAGTTAAAACCGGCGACTAGGATCACAATCTCATTAACGCCATAACCTGCATCCAATAACGTTGCTTACGGTAGTCAACTACCGATGTTGAACGTAGCTTGCAAAAGCGAACATTTCAGCAACTCCTAATCCCCCGCTAATCGAAACCTACCCGCATGCCCGATATCGCCAGAATAATGATGACCGCCACCAGTGCCGCCATTACCGTTCCCGAGGCCAGCACTCGCCACGCTGTGCGTTCGCTGCCACTGTGCGCCAGCATGAAGCCACGCAAACCGCAGAATGCGTGGGAGATGACGTGGAACACCGCCAGGAAACAACACGGCAACAGACGGATGCTCCATGGGTCTTTCAACTCCGTCTGAGGCTTGACTGCCGAAACCTCCCAAACCGACTGCATTTCAAATGTGCGCATAAAAAATCCAGTAGCGTGAAAACCATTGAGAGGTGAGCATCTTTGACTGGATCTGGACTAAAGTATTGATCCAGTTTTCAACAATATAATTGAGCCACTTCAAGCACTCTCCATGAAAGTCAAAGCTTCAAACCAAGTCACCTGGTCGCTTTCGCTCGATGCACGCCAGGAAGGTGAAACCCTCCAGACGTGGCTGTACCGGGCACTTCGCCAGGACATTCTAGGTGGGCGCCTTCCGCGCAACCATCTACTGCCCAGTACACGCAACTTGGCCGCCCAATATGGGCTGGCAAGAGGCACAGTCCAGGCGGCATACAATCAGTTGCTGTCCGAAGGATATCTTGAGGCCGTGCAAGGCAGCGGAACCAGGGTCAGCCTCACACTCCCGCACGACCACCTCGCGCGTGCGAACGATACGCCCAAAATCACCGAACCAACGGAGGCGGCTCTCCCTCTACCGACCTCTCGCTGGGCCCGAGATCTAGTCAAACAGTCGCCCGCGTTTCTCCTTGATACCCACCACCCGTCAAAACCTTTCGTGCCTCACTGCTGCGATGTTGCCAACTTTCCGATCGATACCTGGCGTCGGTTGCACGCCAAACACTTGGCCGCCGTCCAGCCTTCAATCCTGTCCAGGCGTAATGCGCAAGGGTCACCGGCACTGCGCAAGGCCATGGCAGATCACCTGGCAATCGCGAGAGGCGTGGCGGTGAGCGCGGAACACATAGTGCTGGTCAGCAGCGTTCAGCAGGCCCTGGATATTTGCCTGCGCCTAATCATCGAGCCTGGCGATACTGTGTGGATGGAGGACCCGGGTTACCCCGGTGCCCGGCAAATCATGCAAGGCGCCAATGCGCAAATCGTCGACGTACCGGTGGACGAGTTCGGGGTGGTTGTCGACGAGGGCATCAGGAAAGCGCCGACGGCCCGTCTTGCCTACGTGACTCCCTGTCGACAGGCACCCATGGGCGTAGCCCTGGCGCCCGAGCGACGGCTGAAGCTCCTGCAATGGGCCAGGAACAATGGCGCCTACCTGTTCGAAGATGACTACGACAGTGAGTACCGATTTATCGCCAAACCTATCCCTGCGCTCAAGAGCATGCCTCATGCCGACCGCCATGTGATCCTCGCCGGCACCTTCAGCAAGCTGCTTTTTCCCGCAATTGGACTGGCTTATCTGGCCCTTCCGCCTCAACTGGTCGATCCCTTCACCCGGGCCATGTCATTGACAGCGCGCAATGCCAACAGCCTGGCCCAGGCTGTGCTGGCGGATTTTATGGCCGAGGGGCATTTCGATCGTCACATCCGCAAGATGCGCAAGATCTACGCCGCCAGGGCGAAGACTTTTGAAACCCTGGCCCGGCAGTTATGGGCCGACATCATCGAGTTCGCGCCGATCCACGCCGGGCTTGACGTGGCAGGACGGCTGAAGGGTTTGACAGAGGCTGAAGCGATAGCGTTGCTGCACCGTGTTGGTATCGGCGCCTTTCCCCTGAGCCGATACACTCAGAGTGGTGATATACCGCCGGGCCTGGTCATGGGGTTCGCCGCGCACACGGAACAACAGATAAAGCAGAAAATGATTCTTTTCGCACAAGCTCTAGTTGACCCATGGTCAAAGGCGCAGTCAGCCATTGACCCGCGTCCGAATCAACATGCTCAAGCATTACTTGAGCACCATTTAAATCAAGGTATGCAAATCCATCTTCCGGGCGTTGATAAGCTACTTTGAACCCCAGACAAGAAACCAAAAAGCCAGGCTGCTCTCCAGGTTGCTACATGAACATCATCCCAGCCTCGACAACTCTGAAAGGTTATTTGGGCTCGGCACGTTTTCTCCATGCCTGGCTTGTTGCTCGGCGCAGCAGCGTCGGCCTGGCTGTTGAGGTACCGCGTGAAAGCAAGTTTGCCGTGGATCGTCGCGGGCATTGGCTTTCTGGGAGCTGCCTTGGGATTCATGGTCGCCCAGATACTTGTGTGCAACACGCTGATGTATTGCAGCCCGCTGTCAATTGGGTTTTAACGCTGGAACCGAGCGTCCGATCTTGGCCGTTTATGCCTATCACGAGAGGCAGAAAATGGCCGGAAACGAACCTGGCTCGACCGTGCTTCAGGCCGATTTTGTGGAAAAATTCGGTTTTCTGAAACGGGCAGGAAAGCGATCGGTTACTTGGGACGAAAAGCATGTGGGTCGGGGAACAATAGCTATCATTTTGACTTACCCATCAGTCCTGTGGACGTCGCCGGATGAAGCTCAAGCGGGAAGCTAAAACCCTGAAGAACAAGGCTATTGCCTCATTGCGGCGCGGATTGGAGGTTTTCAATGGCCACGACGATCACGGTCGCACAGAATCAGTTCTCCTTCATCTCCAGCACAGCAGTGAGATGCTGACCAAGGCACTTCTCGTGCAAAAGTCGAAGGAAGTTTTCGATAAGCAGAAGGGAATTGCCATTGGGCTTGATCGGGCACTAAATGTAGCCACAGCTAGTGGATACATGACAGCTGCACAGGCAGGCTCTATCCGTGCCCTCAACACCATGCGAGATGCTGCTCAGCATTGGATGATTGTTGTGCCTGAAGACGCGTTGTTCGTTAATGCGAGAGCGCTGCTGACAACGCTGGATGAAGTATTGGTCGAGCATTTTGACGACTCGCTGGCAGACAATCTTCCTCTTCGCGTTATGCCACTCTCAACCACCGCATTACCCAGCTTTGATGTTCTAGTGGACCGAGAATTTCGGCATATCGCCGAACTTCTCGCACCCAATAAGCGCGCCCGAGACGAGGCAAGAGGACGCATACGAACCCTTCTGGCAATGGAAGCTCATGTGAGCGAAACCGTTGAGGTGTCAGAAAGGGACATTGATCGTATCGAGAAGGCAATCAAGGTCGGCACTCAAGTAGATCAGGTCTTCCCAAGGTTGATTGCCTTAGCGAGCAACATCACCGGTGAGGGCCCTACTCTTCGCGTCCACATCAGCAAAAGGGAAGGCGCACCTGTTCGGTATGTTTCAGGCGATGATCCCGAAGCCGCAGGTGCAATACGGGAAGTTGATTTACAGAAAAAGTACCACCTCAGCCCCACTGCACTTGCTGAACGGTTAGGGCTCAGCCCGAACAAATGCAAAGCGTTACGAGAGATGCTGGGGCTCGACAACGACCAATCTAACATGATGATTTTTGAGTTTGGCAGCCAAAAACACGCGCGCTTCTCAGATAACGCGCTGCGTATTTTGCAGGAGCACAATCAGCCAGAAATAGTTGAGGCGGCTTGGCAGGCACGTCCGAAACCTAGGCGTTAACCACAGTGCGTCTAAAATATTTAGAGAAGCTGGATGACAGCAAGTCTCCATAAACCGGTAGGCAAACGAAGGACTATTAGGTCGATTGTGTTGAAAAAGTCGGTCCTTGACCGCGTACTGGTTGCTGAAAGCGACTTTTTTGCGCGCAGCTATGCGAAATCTGAGCCCCGAATCCTCTGCTCATAGTGAAGATTTTAATCTCAAGCACGTACTTTTCTGCCGTGAAAACCATAGCCGACTTTTTCACAGAATCGGTCGATTGTTGCCTGTCGCGACAGGTAGCAATCCATATCTGTCAGGCAGCGTGATCACTCGGGCAACCCGGCCAGTCGCAGCCCATCGGCGAACAGGGCGAAATCCTCGGGCCGCTGGATCGGCAGCCAGTTTTTCAGGTTGGAGAGGCGAAAAGAAGGGTCCAGTGCCTGCAGATGCTGCATCGCGCACCTGGCTTTATCCATGCGCCCGCTTAGCGCATGACTGGCCGCCACCAGAGCCGCCGCGGGCAGCAGGCTGGGCAGGTTGCCCAGCGCTTTTTCCGCCCAGCCTGCCGCAGTATCGAAGTGCCCAGCGAAGAAATGCGCGAGCGCCATCCCGACCTGCATCCTAAATATTTCCGGATCCAGCGGACTCAAGCGAACGGCATGGTTCAGATTCTCGATGGCGGCGTCTGTCTCACCGCGCAGAGCGCGCAGAATACCGCCCAGAAACCAGGCGGGGGCGAGGTTGGGGTTGAGCAGCCGTGCCCGGTCGAGCAACGCAATGCCGCCGTCAAGATCTCCGGTCAAATGACTGAGCGCATGCCCACCGCGTGTCAACGCGACGGCATCATCCCGGCCCAGTGTTACTGCCAGACGCGCCAGCCGTGTGCCCTCGGCAGTCTCGGCAGTCCGGTCGGTGATCCAGCCGTTGAGCTTGCGCCACAAATGGCACCAGGCGGCCATGCCATAAGCCGATGAAAATTCCGGATCGAGATCGATGGCCTTGTAGAACATCGGCAACGCTTCATCAATGGCTTCACATGTGCCGGTGTGCAGTTTTGCGATGGCGCGCAGGTAATAGTCGTAAGCGTCCAGGCTTTCCGTGGGTTTGCGTTTGGCCCGTTCGATTTCTGCCCTTTCGAGTTGCGGCGCGATGGCGCCGACGACGCTTTCAGTGATTTGATCCTGCAGCTCGAAAATGTCATCGAGCAGGCCTTCGAATCGCTCGGCCCAGAGATGCGTCCCGGTTGTCGCGTCGATGAGCTGACCAGTGATGCGGACCTTGTTTCCGCACTTGCGCACACTGCCTTCGAGCACGTAGCGAACACCCAACTCCAGACCGACACCCTTAGCGTCCATCCCCCGGCCCTTGAACGTAAAGCTCGAATTGCGCGCGATGACGAACAGCCAGCGGATCCGCGACAGGGCGGCGATGATGTCCTCCACGACGCCGTCGGCGAAATAGTCCTGTTCCGGATCGCCACTCAGGTTGTGGAAGGGCAATACGCTAATCGAGGGTTTCTCCGGGAGTGTCAGCGTAGAGGCAGGCATTTGCCTAGCGGCCACGGGTTCGTCGATGTCAGGGTGTGGCGTTTGCCCGCGAGTGTCGACCATGACTTGCCCGACGAAGCGGTAACCTTTGCGGGGGATAGTGCGCACCAGGCGTTGTTCCTCGCCGCTATCGCCGATGGCCTTACGCACCGCATTGATGTGACTGGTAATCGTAGATTCCGAGACGATGCGGCCGCTCCACACCGCCTGGAGCAGGTCGTCCTTGCTGACGACGCGATCGGGATTGCTTACGAACAGCAGCAACAGATCGAAGACCTGCGGGCTGACAGCCACGACGTACCCGCGCAAAGTCAGCTCCCGACGATCCTGATCGAGCACAAAATCTTCAAACGCGAATTGCAAAGCAATAATCTCCTGGCGAAGCGCCCTCAACTCCGTGTTCCAGGCGGCTGGCGATTAGAACCTGACGCTGATCATACGGCAGCTCGAAACCCGCTGCACCGTCCACCCAAGGGCGGCTGGAACAACGGTCTCTCTGGACGTAAAACCAAGCGTTCGCCAAGGCAAATCCAAGCCCGGCGCAAGGACTTGCCTCATGCGCGCAGGCACTCTCTACCTACACCGACGCAATCGTTGCCGTCGACAAGTGGAGGAACGCCATGAAAATCGTCGTCATTGGAGGTTCCGGCCTCATCGGATCGAAACTTGTGAACACCCTTCGCGCGCACGGCCATGACGTGCTCGCCGCCAGCCCAAGCACGGGCGTGAACAGCATCACCCGCGAAGGCCTGGCCGAGGCGATGGATAACACAGATGTCGTTGTCGACGTGGCGAACGCGCCGTCGTGGGAAGACCAGGCCGTGCTCGATTTTTTCGAAACCTCCAGCCGCAACTTGCTGGCCGCCGAAGCGGCTGCTGGCGTTAACTATCACGTTGCGCTGTCGATTGTCGGCAGCGAACGGCTGCCCGACAGCGGATATTTTCGGGCCAAGATCGCGCAGGAAAACCTGATCAAGGCCTCCGGCATTCCCTACACGCTCCTGCGTGCCACGCAGTTCTTCGAGTTTGTCGACGGCATCGTCCAGTCATTCGCCATCGGCGAAGAGTTTCGTGTTTCGCCGGCGCTGATCCAGCCGATAGCGTCCGACGATGTGGTGGCGGCGCTGGCCGATGTCGTGCTGGCAGCACCGGTCAATGGCACGGTTGAAGTCTGCGGCCCGGAAGCCCTCCCGCTCGACGAACTGGCCAGGCGCTTTCTGCGGATCACCCAGGACAACCGCAAGGTCGTGCCGGACGTGAACGCACGCTACTTCGGCGCCGTGCTTGACGATCAGTCGCTGACCGCCGGCAAGAACTCGCGTGTGGGCGCGATCCACTTCGAAGACTGGCTCGCTGAGTCGATGTCCCGGTAAAGGTTCACACCCTCAACTTCCTAAACATCAAGGAGCAATCCCATGGTCACTCGAATCCTGCTGGCCGCGGTTTTTGCAGCGCTCTCGATCAGCGTCGCATCGGCCGCCGAACCACCCTCCGGCAAGGTGACGGTCGTATTCGACCGTCCCATTCCCAACATCCCCGGCAAGAGCATGCGGGGCGTGCTCGTCGAGTATGGGCCGGGCGCTGCATCGCCATCCCACACCCATCCGAAAACCGCCTTTATCTATGCAACGGTTCTGGAAGGCTCGTTTCGCATCAAAGTCAAAGGCGAGCCGGAAAAGATCTACAACGTCGGCGAAAACTTCGTAGAGGAGCCGGGTTCCGTGCACTTGGTCAGCGCCAACGCCAGCGACACCCAACCGGCTCGCTTGTTGGCGGTGTTCGTCCTCGATACCGACGAAACGATGCTCGTCACACCTCTCAAAAAGTAAGCCGATCAACGCGCTCATGAAGGAGCGACAGCCGGGCGGCAGACTTCTGCCGCCCAGTGACGGCTATTGTTATTGGCACTGAACAGGACATGAAATATGAAGTCGCTCCAGGACAAGGCCGCCATGGCCACACGCGCAGGTACCGGGACGCCCGGCGTCGTGCAGGGGCGAAGCAAGCGCAAGGCTCTCGGACTGTTGCTGTGCGTCGGTGCCGCAGTGGTCGTTGCGGCTTGGGCAGCCATTGCGCTTTCGAGCGGCGTGACCTCGACCGACAACGCCTATGTCCGCGGTGACGTGACCTCGCTCGCCGCCAAGGTCGCCGGCTATGTCACGGCGCTGGAGATCGAGGACAACCAGACCGTGCACGCGGGGGACGTGCTGTTCCGTATCGATGATCGCGACTATCGCGCCAAACTGGCGCAAGCCATGGCCAATGTAAGTGCTGCTCAGGCGCGCCTGATCCATGTCGATGCGCAGATCCAGCTGCAGCGTGCGCTGATTCGGCAGGCCGAAGCGCAAAGACGCTCGGCCACAGCCAATATGAATCTGGCGGCCAAGACCCATGACCGCAGCCGCAAACTGATAGTCAGCAACGCAGTCAGCCAAGCCTTGGTCGATGAGACCGGCACCGCGCAATCCAGAGCGGTGGCGTCGGTATCGGCCGCTTCGGCAACGGTCGAGGCGCAACAGCAAAAGATCGCCGTATTTATGGCTGAAAGAGAGGCGGCCGTTGCCGCAGTGTCCCAGGCAGAAGCCGCGCGGGATCTGGCCCAGATCGACCTCGACCACACCGTGGTGCGCGCACCTGTAGATGGCGTCATCGGTAACCGCCAGGTTCGTCTCGGCCGCTTCGTGACGCCGGGTGTTGCCCTGCTCGATATCGTGCCGGTCAACCCTGTGTGGGTCGTAGCGAACTTCAAGGAAACCCAACTCGAACACCTCCGCCCCGGTCAGCGCGTGCGCATCACGGTCGATGGCTACCCCAACGCGGCACTGGATGGCGTGGTCGACAGCTTTGCACCGGGCAGTGGTTCGGCGTTCAGCTTGTTGCCGCCCGACAACGCCACCGGAAATTTTGTACGCGTCGTGCAGCGCGTCCCGGTGAAAATCCTGATGGCTGACAATCCGCTGCCGGGGCGCATCGTGCCAGGCCTATCCGCGCGAGTGGAGGTGGCGCACGGGGACGGCACATGAGCACGATAACCCGCGCCATACCAAGCACCGCCCGGTCCACCAACGACATTCTTCTCATGCTGGGCATCGTGCTGGCCACGCTGACGGAAGCGTTCGCCAGTACCGTTCTGGCACTCGGACGCAGCGACATCATCGGTGACACCTATGCCACGCCTGACGAGTTCGCCTGGCTGGATGTCGGCTATATCGCGCTCAAACTGATCGGGTTCATGACGGCTCCTTGGCTTATGCAACGCTTTTCAGCCCGCGATGTGATCATCGGCGCAACCTTGGTTATGGGCCTGGCGTGCTTTATGTCCGCCATCACCGCCCGGCTGGAGTTGCTGATCGTGCTTCGCATCCTTCAAGGCTTCGCGGGCGGCGCGCTGCTGGTCTCGGGCCAGGCGATGATTTTTCGCGCCTATCCGCGCGCGCTTCAGCCGGTCCTGCAAGCCCTGTTTGCCATGGGCTCGGTGGTCGCGCCGGGGACCCTTGCCCCAGCCCTGCAAGGGTGGTTGATCGACAGCCAATCCTGGACATGGATTTTCTTCAGCGTGGTGCCACTGGCCCTGGCTGCGACCGGTCTCTTGCTCATCGTCGACCACCCCATGGCCGCCAGCGTGCGACAGCGTTCCTTTGATTGGCTGGGTTTCTCACTGATCGCTTCGACCCTGTTCTGTTTCACCTACGTGCTCAGCCAAGGCAGCCGCTGGGATTGGTTCGAGGAGCCTGACATCCTGTTACTGACGATAATCGGCGCCATCGCGCTGCCGGCATTTATCGGTCAGCAAGTGTGGGTCAAGGGTCAGGGCCTGTTCGATTTCACGGTGTTCAAATCGAGCGATTTCACTTTTGCCTTTTGCGTCAGTTTCGTCGCCGGTGCCGCTTTGTTTGGCAGCGCGTATTTGATACCGGCGTTCGCCTTGTCGGTACTCGCGTTCACGCCGACCGATGCCGGGCTGCTCCTGTTACCCAGTGGCGGCTTATTTATCGGCTCGCTGCTCATTGCCGCTTTTCTGTTTACAGTCCGTCACGTTCCGCCGGTGGCCACGGTGCCATTTGGCATCCTGCTGATCATGGGGGCGATGTGGTTATTGTCAGGTTCCACTAGCGAAAGCGGCGCTGACGACATGATGGCAGGCATCCTGCTGCGTGGCCTGGGTCTTGGTTTTCTATTTCTGTCGATCACGCTGATCGCTTTTACCCACCTCAACTGTCGCAATCTTGCCTGCGGCATCGGCCTGTTCAATACGGGACGCCAGTTAGGTGGCTTGATGGGCGTCGCAGGGCTCCAGACACTGATCGACCATCACATTGTCATCAATGATGCAGTCCTCGGCGCCAACGTCACCCCGGGCGGCAACGCGCTGATCGAACGGCTGACCACCACCACGGCAATGCTGGCGGGGAAGGGCATGGACGCAGTGTCCGCTGGCCAGGCAGCGACGAGCCTGTTGAGCAAGGCGGTGTCAGGGCAGGCCATCGTAATTGCGTTTGATACCGCGTTTTTTGCTGTTGTCCTGTTGTTTGTATTCGCCGCCCCCATACTGGTCGGGATCAAGATTGGCTTGGCGCGATACGCGAATGCACGTGCTGCGCAAACTGTCGCGTGAGACAGCCGACACCAACCATTGGCATTGGACGTTCTTCCTGAGTCAAAAAACACGCGTTCACAAGTCGGTGTCGAACTCAATAAGTTAATCGCCCAAGATGAGTTAATTAATAATTCAAATCGAAAATTTTGTTGACGGTGAATGGCCACTTTTGGCCGATTCTGTAGAAAAAGTCGGCTTCTCGTTCGCACTGATGCCGAATTGACCCCATATGCCGGGGCCCAGCTGACCTACCATCAGAACCGCATAACCCTCAGGCACGTAATGCTTCAGGAAGTCTCAAACTGGGTCTGGATCCCTCGGCAACTAAATAAATTCAACATCAGCGCAAACACTCAGATGATTTACGAAGAGATCTAGTACTCGCGAAATTCTCCAAGGGCAACTCTTTACTCAATAATGGGTACAGGGGCAGAGTCAGAACGAAAGAAACTTGTCCATTGAGTCGGCGTGTGACCAAGAGGCAACACGTCTGGGGATGAGTTGTGGGAGCTAACGCTTACACTTATTTAAAAGTTCCCTAAACTCAAAAGTCTGACGCTAGAGTTTCATTGAGTGTTGCAGAATTGGTAGAAATGGACTGAAAGGAGTATTGCGAATTGAATGGAATTATCGAGTAACCGCTCACCGAGCCTTGGTTCCCTAGGCCAAAAAGGGCCCATGTATGTGGGCCCTTTGCAATCCTTACTGCGTACGCCATGATTCAACAACGGCTGTACCGAACTCTATTTTCCATTCTTTCAGTTTCCGGTGGTTACCGCCCTTGGATTCAATCAATTCACCAGTATTCGGGTTCTTGTAAACCTTCACGTTGCGGGCTTTACGGACTGATTTCGGTGCGGTAGTGGCTGGGGACCGACGGTTTCTCTCAGGATCAAGCAGGTTGATGACGTTCCGAAGACTAAAGCCATACTCACCCAGCAATGCACGGAGCTTACTCTCAAACTCCATTTCTTTCTTCAAGCCTGAATCATTTTTCATTGACTCGAGCTCTGCGAGCTGCTTGGCGAGTTGTTGTTCAAGCTTACGAAATTCAGCCAAACGAGACATGGGATAGCGTCCTTATGATGTGGGTTTGCACGGAATATACGTTCAGATGCTAAGTGATGTTTCAATAGTAGTCACGCATTCTAACTTGGAACTGACTAGGCTCGCCAGGCCAACACTTTGTAAACAGCCCAATCGTCAGAAAGTTTAATGTTTCCAAAACTGGAGAAACGAGTACCAACAAAGAAAGAATTTCGATCCGGCACAGTAGAGTGGTCAGTAAAGGCGGAATCCTAATAGGCAAGTAGTTGAAGTTCCGTGCCATGCAGGACCTCCTAGCGTTCAAAAACGGTCGCTAGCGCCCGAGCCGGAGGTCGACCGCGCCTGAGGTTTGGATCCTATTAGCCGCCGTATTTGATTCATCTGGCCGTTTGAGCTGAAACGAACGTCTTGACTCTTCGTAAATTAATAAGGCTAGCGCGTCCACATTCCATAAAACGTGGACAAATGGCATACCGGAAACAATCCAAAGTCAAGGTCTTTTCTGGTGATATGATCTCGTCGTCGAATCTTGCTTGTCAGCAAATTATGAATTTCCCCATAATTGCGCATAAAGGAAAATTTGTAGATTTTTCTGCTTTTGTATAGGAATTAATAGCAATATATCTACAAGACTCACACGTTATCGCAACCGTCAGCTTTGAATCGGAAAGGGTTAAACTGCCGACAGCCGCACTCGCAGGCTGGTGGTGAAATGATGGGCGGTGGTCTAGTTATGCATCGCTCTTGGCCCAAGCTCGGCGCACTGCTATTCGTAGCAATGGCTACCGAAGCACTTATTTCCCCGCACGATCGAACTTCTGGTGGGGGCCTTGCTAGCTTTTATCACGCCATGCTCATGGGTGCCTCAGACCGCAAGAGGCTATCCCGCAAAAAGGCGAAGCGCGAACAGACCGACGTTGTTCCCTCTGGTTTGCCCTAATGGCCGATTCTGCTGAAAAAGTCGGATAGGATTTCACAACAGAAAAGTACGCGCATGAGATTGAAATCCTGATAGCCGCACCGCCATTCGGATTCGGGCTTAAGAGCACCTCGGCTCAATCCTCATCGAGCTTTTTCGGTTTGCTTGGGCTGCTTGAGTTGGCGAGGTACTCAAAGAAAGCCTTAGCCTGGTCTACCTCGCTCTGCTTTTCCGCTAGGGGCTTGCGTCTTTGCTTTGCCTTAGCTGAGCTGTGAGCAGTCGGCTCCTCAATGCGATTCTTCGCTGCTCGCTCACGTGATGTAAGAGCCGAGTCAAAGACTGTTGCGACCACGTGGCTCTGACGCTCGGCTCTGACAAATTTCAGAATTTTGGATTTATGAGCGACTGGCAGATCGAATGGGCAACAGAGATCCAATCGCTTCGATTGCCGACTATTCAATGCTTGTAGATGGAGCTCTTCCACCTCACTCGCATTGCTGGTGAATGCAGCAGAGCGGTAGGCACGGCCAAGGTCTGAAAGCTCCACCCATGGACGACCATCATTGCGACACTCCACATACGCCTGCTTCAGCAACAACACCGCCAAACGTTTGATACCAAAAGTGCAGCGATAAACCTCTGCTGCAAACTCAGTTGAACTTGGTCGTATATGCCCGCCGCTAACCCTAACGCATTCGTCGATATAATCTTTCCAGTCTTTGCTGTCAGGCTCATCTGGCAACATTATTCTGGGGTCAGACAACAAACGCTGCTTATCTTCACTGTTTCGACGTAACAGCTTATGCACCAAGCTGTAATTGCTCAAATACACCATTGGAGGGCCGATCGCTGCCATAGTCAACAGTATATCCGTTACCTTAACTGAACCACTACCAGTGTTGATATGTTGAGTTTCGTCCAATAAGACTAGTGAAACAGCATCCCTGTTTGCGCGGCGGCGTGCCTCCAGCAGTAGCTTTCCCATAGATACCAGTGGAGTTTTCTCAATAGACAAAAAGTCACAGAGCAGACCTTTTCCACTTAGTTTACCTCTTGCGCTCGCATACCAGTGAGACACGAGAGTCACGGGACCAGTACAGTGCTCTGAAAAATATTCCATAGGTTCTGGCATAACCTTCCGCAATGCCGTCACTGTATTACTCTTTCCTACACCGGCTAACCCGGTGAGACACACTGGCGACACCTCAACTTCAGGTGGATTATAAATCCTTGATGTGTATTCAACATCACTAGAAAAAACATTAAGTTGATGCATGTATGCTTTAATAAGCATTTCATTAATAAACAACAGAGAGAACTGGTTAGGTATATAAATCTTTTTCAGGGAATTAGCTAGGACCTCCGCACCAACTAGCGGATGCGTATCCTTTAAAGAGTCTATCGAAGCTGGTCTAACCGTGATTTTATTTCGAACACGTTCGGAGTCCAAGCATGAACTAAAACGGGTGTGAATGAAATTAGTCACTTTGCCTTACCTCGGAACCTGTTGTAGTCAGCCTTATCACGTTGTGCGGCCCCGCTTCTGGAGACGCGACCTAGCTTTCTCTCACCTGAGTCCCAATGCTCGTCCGCCTCCTGTTTGAATTTGTCTCGAACGAACTGGTGCGCAGCAGGCTGCTCCTCCCGAAGCTTGCCCAGGCTTTCGCGCCTGAGTCGGTCAATTTCTTGTAGGTCCCTGAGCGAAATATCTATGTCACCTTGAACGGTTCGTTGTGAACGTACCATATCCAATTCAAAGAGAATCCCTTCGACCTCAACCCATATGTGGCGCACGCACATGGAAAGCGCATAAACTTGGACGGGAATTACTCCCGCTCTTGCAACTCGATCGAGAACTCCAGTAGCTACCAACTCGTCAGACCGGTATTTACGTCCATAGAAATACAGAGCGTCTTGACGGATGACCGCAGGATGCTTGGAAAGGAAAGTTCTTATTGCAGTTTCAAAGAGCATACCAATAGAAGAGTCCCGCCCACGCATACTCCAGTAATTCCAGACTCCTAGCGGGGTAGGTTTTACGCCCGCTGTATACATGCACTCCTCCATTCGATCTCCAGCATTGGAGCTCATGTTATCAGCCAGTACCTGATATATTTCACGCCGGGCCATCGTTACAAAATTGAGCTTGCTGTGGAAGTACGTTGGCTGGTCAAGAGTTTTTTTATCCCTAGGATGCGACGACTCGATGGAAGCTTTCGACTGCCCAGAGAAAACTGGCGTATTCTCGAGAGCACCAAGCCAATTAATGTGCGAGTCTGTTTCGTAGTTAGCACCTGGACCGCGATCAAATACAATACCACCCGACAAACCTGCACAAGGCCATTGGTCTGGTGTTATATCGACGCCAAACAACTCACAATATTTGACTTTGTCCATTGCCATGGAAAACAAACAGTTCTTGTATGCCTGCATGTTTTCGGCACCTTCGGAAAAACCAATTCCCACTATCATTCCTGATAAGGCGCATACCGCCCGGACAACACAAAAACTGTCTATAGCGCTACCTTCCAGCAAACCGGTTATTTTTTCAGATATGTTGTAGCCATCGAATTCCACGCTTTGATTTACATTGAATAGACGCTCTGAAAAGCTTCCTTGATCAGCAAACAGAGCACGCGTTTTATGCTGCCCTCTTACAGCGATCGAGCGCGACCTGGAACTAAACAGTTTGTCAATCCAGTATCTCATCTGGGGAAATGAGGGGAAAGGAAGTCCCTCAGGATGATGGAATGTAAAATTGTTATGTCTTTCAGTGGAAATACACCCAAACTCTTTAGTTAGCATCTCTCGATAGATTGTGTTCCAGGTCTTGTAGGGCGATTTATATTTGAGAAAAGCGGAACGAATTTTCTCCTTCATCGCTGCGTCACAGTTATGTCCCGCACGTTTCCCCCGCGGAGATGGCCGACCGAGCTTGCTCGTTCGCGTGGGGCTTTCCCGGTTCCAGCCACCTATACGATGAAGCGGCGGTATGAGTGCCCATTTGTTTTGCCCGAAGGTGATGTAGGTATAAAACCATAGTCGCAAACGGGTTGCGTTTTGCTGTGGCCTTTGGGCTTTAGCGTGAGCGTTTATGATCGCGTCGGGATTTTCGCTGGTCAGGATCTCCCGAATACGAGGCACCAGTTCAGCGATTGCTAGGAAACGCCGGTTCACCTTCTGATCGTAGGACTCTTTTGACGAAAACCGACGATTCTCAAGATGTGGGATCGCTACACCTTGGATAGGCTCCAACCAAGGGGGAAACTTGGCAGCTGCGTTTTCCTCCCTGATAAAACCGGCTTCAAGCGCCTCTTCAAATTCAATTGCCGTGAGCTTCACCAACGATGGTTTGAGCTCTTTGCCATGATCAGTGAACTCAATCAGCCTTACGCGGTTCTGGACCGAATCATTGATTAGAAAGTAATAAGTGATGCCTTTTGAGAGATGCAAGAATCCCTCAGGCGCTATCAGTCGAGCGCCGGTAATCACGATGCACGCTCTTCGAACAGGCAGCCGTAAACCTCCAGTAAATCTCCCCCACCCGTTTCTAAGGGGTGATCAATGAGGATAGGCTTGAAGAAATTCACGAGCAGGCGCCGTTCCCAGATGTCCTGGTAAATTCGTGCGACAAACTGATCTCGAGCTCCCCATCGAGCCCCATACTCAAGCGCTAAATACGCTACGGGATTACCGCGACGAACTGCACTCTGGACATCGTCGCTAAACTGCTCAAGTAGCGACAGAGGTTGCGACAAAGGCAATCCATGCATCGCAAAAAGAAGGTCAAGATTCGCATGTACCGTGGATTCGATTCTCTCGAGGGATAGCTGCAGCGTCCGGATGCCAGCGCTCGCGTAATAGGCTCGCTCAAGTTCAGCACGCTGTTCAGCATGCTCCCGATCTTTCCTCTGCTGCTGTGGAGTCTTAGCACTGGAGAGCCGCCGCTCGCTGAAGGCTGCTTCACGATCTTTGATACTCCAATTCACCGCGTAAGGCCGGCCGGCGGCGTCGAGCAGATAGAGCAGGAGATCCCCCTGATACGGGAAGGGAATTCGTCGACGAACTCCATCTGGCATGGTCACGGTAATTTCGTGATGCTTGAAGCCAATATCCTTGGCAATCTCTGTTGTGCCGCGTAGCGGTGGAGGGAATGTTCCCTTGGTCAGCGGGTGCCCCCGAAGCGGGTGAGCTGCTCCGTACGGCCATAGCATTTTCTGTTCGTGGAGATCGAAAAGGTCTGGGTAGTAAAGCGCGAGTTGAGTGAACACACGCTCAGGTGTAGATAAAGCATGAAGAGTTCGACCGAGCTTACGACTGTTGAGTCGTGAAATGCGCGAGCCTTTAGGAGCTTCTCGTGGTAGCGCCAGGGTGGAAGGGATGTAGGGATTACCCCATTCGAACCGTGCCTGACGGCTCGTAATGAGATCAAATTTCTGCTGTTGGTTCATTCATGCGTTCCAATTATCTTAACTTACATCGGCCGAGACCCCGGCTGGGGATAACTATCCGGGGGCACAGCAAAGCCTTTCCTGACGGGCAGGCGCTCATACCTAGCGTTGTGGATAACGCCGGATTTCTTGTGGATGAGCGAAGTCGTGCAGGACTTGACGTCCCACATGCATGAATAGACAATGGATTGGTCAGCCTCGAAATCTGACTTATCCACAGGGGCCCAAGCTGACACTTGGGCCTTTGTCTATCTGACTTCTAGCGCTCTCTATTAGCTAGCTGTCATCGAATCCCTCTTGATATGTTTCATCTATGGTCTGCAAGTTCAACTCGAGCAAAATATGATCGAGGCTTGCCGAGGCGGTTTTTTACCCCATAATCAGGTGCACCGCTTTGAGTAAAGCGGAATATGTTATCGCTCCAAATTGACATATGACAATGGAAAAGTTTTGAGCACGGCTTAGCGACCGCATGGCCGCCGCTCAAGGGGTGAAACCGCATGGTCAATCTCAGTAACGTAAGAGGCAAAGCTCTCGTTACAGATCTTTCAGTTAGTTACAAACCTAAAGTCATAAACAGCACGTCACGTTATCTCGACAAAGAATTTATATCTCGGTCTGGCAACTCGTACCATAGAGCTTTGAACTCCATGGGATTTGGTGATGACGCAAACAATCGACAACCTAAGAAATCCCGTCTTGCGCTGGTTTGATGACGAGACTTTTTACAGCATCTGCAGCCGGCAGCACCGCTATCTATCGCATCTAAATACCAATAGTACCTTGCGTTGGCTTTATGGCGGCGGCTACAAAACTATTACTCACGACTTTCCCAACAACTTTAACTCACTGAACCCATTAGTTTCCGCTACTTGGGGTGACGCTTTATCGATAATTCATCATCACACAATTCTTAATTTCTTCTGTCCATTTCAAACAGAACAACGGATTGAAGAGGCAGTGCAGGTGCTCAAAGGGCCTCAACTAGGATCCTTGAAATATCGCCTCGGCCTCCTGACAGGTCAGTTTGGTGCAGAACATCCCTTGAAGGCGTGCGTCACATGTATGGATGAGGACAATGCCTCGCGAGGTGTCGCTTACTGGCATCTTACACATCAATACCCAGGGATGATCTTGTGTCCAACTCATGGCACCATATTGAACGTTAGCAAAGTCAATCGACAATGGTCGGGCATATTTGAATGGGCTTTACCGACTAAAAATCTACTTCACCCATGCACACAAAAGCCCACCACGAGTGCCTCCACCAAAGCGCGTTCCAACCTAGGGATTTCAATTGTCGATCTGGTGAAGCATTACTCGCTGCATTTTGACCCAGATATCACTCGTGAGATCTACAAAGCAGCCTTGAATGCACTCGGTTGGCCAGGTGTCGGTCAAGCTGCTGCTCTCAACTCATTCGCTACATTTGTATCATTGCTACAACCCTTCCCACCATTTACCGCCCTGTCCACAGAGCCCAGAGGGGCAGCAGCATTCTTCTACTCCATGACACGTAAACCACGCAGTCATTGCCACCCACTAAAACACTTGGTAATGATTAATTGGCTTTTTGGCGAGTTTAGTAAATTTATTGAAGCCTACGATATTATAACCGGCCTTCGCAGCCAGGCATTTCAGGCACATACTATCGATCACACGAGCCAGTTATCGCAAGAAACTGAGGAAAACAATAATGCTTTCCTGGTAAAAAAACGTCCTAAGAAAATTAAGCCGCTATTGCAAACATTTATTTTGGAAGAACTGCGCAGTGGCATAAGTAAAAGCAAGGTCTGCTCAAAATTTTCAATAAGCATAAGCACGGTTAACCGAATTCTGAAATCTGAGCCAGCTGTCGAAAAAATCAGAAAAGACCTTAGCTTTACGATTAGTAGAACTAAACATCGTGAAACGTGGAATAAAATTATTATGGATAATCCAACGCTCAGCCCCACGCTCCTTCGAAAAAAAGCACCAGCGTCATATCAGTGGCTGTACCGATATGAACGTGACTGGTTATTTGAAATAAATGGAAAGATTCCAAGCGGTCGTCTAGGCAATAACTGTCATGTAGACTGGAACGAACGAGATCATAACCTAGCGCGTCTTGTCTTCGAGATAATCAATAATATTTCCGATGGTGACGCCAAGAGTCTTTCAAGATGTGAGCTATGCGACCTTATAACAGGATTTTCTCGAGCTCTTGAAAGCCCACGTCGCTTTCCCACCACTCAGGCGATCATCATGTCGAAGTTAAACTTATGAGATACCTTCGATCATATTGAATTCGCGCTGGACTCAAGGTTACCGACAGTGGCTTAAGAACGCCCGTAGCCATCCATGGGCACTCAAACCGGAGCTGCCGTCGCGATTGAGCAACACCCCTACAAACTTTCTTCTTTTACATACTGGGTGGGGTTACTACCTCCAACACTGTATGTAGACCACAGTGTGTCCACGCGACGCAGCCCATACCCCTGTGCCACCACTTCATCCACGAATTGGCCAAAAGAGTCGTAAAGCTCAAGCAATGCCTCTATGAGCATCTCCATCACGTGGAAGAGGAGTGCACCGTTACTCTGGTCGAAAACTAGCCTCTCCCATGCGCGGTTGACATCATTCTCAACCCATTCCTGCGCGTCATGACTCAATGACCCTGCACGCTGAACAAGCACGATCTTCGACTTTAAAACGTCGAGTGCTGCGTCCACTGGAATTGTCAGGTCCAACCTCGCCAAGTCGGCATAGAACCTTGCCTTTTTCAGTTTCCGAGGATCGTCGTTCTTCTGCGATGAACATTCACTTAGATGAACGCCCTCACACGTTCCCCACATCACATCTAGATTGTGCCCCTCGCTGGAAAACGGCTGCCGGCAGTTTGGACAAGCATCTACAAGAACAACGTTGTGTGCTGCACATACCTCAAGTTCGTGTCGCAGCTGTCTACGCCAGTATGAAAATCCAAGCCTTTTAAGGTCTTCTTTCAGACACTCTGGGCAATATCTTGCTCCACTCCAGTCGGTGCCGTAGCAGCTACTGCCATCAACGTACTCACAGTCAGAGTAAGACAGCTCTTGGCTGTTCTTGAAGGCCGCGATCGTTGGATAGTGAGTATGGAGGTGCAAAAGACGATTGAACCCATTACATCCTGGCCATCCGATCTGCGCAGCAATTTTACGTAGGTCCGTTGAGCGTAAGCTGGACCTAGAAAGGCTTCTGAACACCTTGGCGTTCGGATTTTGCCAATTCAGATAGAGATTCCGCTCGATGTACGAACGTAAGGACTCGTCAGGTTGGATTCGCAAGAGCATAGAATATGCAGCCGCGCTACAAGGGGCCTAGCGTTCAAGATCGGCAGAGGAGGAATCCTCCTCTGCGACAGTCTTTATTGTTCAGCGACAGTTTTTATTGTCTAAAACCATAGGCTCGACCTGCTGTGGATAACTTATTCCACAGTCACCGATTTCGCCAGGTTACGCGGCTGGTCAACGTCGGTGCCCTTAAGCACGGCGACGTAATACGACAGCAACTGCAGCGGGATGGTGTAGAGGATCGGCGACAGGATGTCGTGGATGTGCGGCATGTGCACGACGTGGGTGCCTTCACCATTGGTCATGCCTGCCTGTTCGTCAGCGAACACGATCAGTTGACCACCCCGGGCGCGGACTTCCTGGAGGTTGGACTTCAGCTTCTCCAGCAACTCGTTGTTCGGCGCAACGGTGACCACTGGCATGTCGTTATCCACAAGCGCCAGCGGGCCGTGTTTCAACTCGCCTGCCGGGTAGGCTTCGGCGTGGATGTAGGAGATTTCCTTGAGCTTGAGCGCCCCCTCCATCGCCACCGGGAATTGCGCGCCACGACCCAGGAACAGGGTGTGGTTCTTCTCGGCGAACAACTCGGCGATTTTCTCCACGGTGCTGTCCATCGCCAGCGCTTCACCCAGACGGGCTGGCAGGCGACGCAGTTCTTCGACCAGCGTGGCTTCTACGCCAGCCGCCAGGGTGCCGCGGACCTGGCCCAGGGACAGGGTCAGCAACAACAGGCCGACCAATTGCGTGGTGAACGCTTTGGTCGATGCAACGCCGATTTCACGGCCGGCCTGGGTCAGCAGCGTGAGATCGGACTCGCGCACCAGGGAACTGATGCCGACGTTGCAGATCGCCAGGCTGGCAAGGAAACCCAGCTCCTTGGCATTGCGCAGCGCAGCCAGGGTGTCGGCGGTTTCGCCGGACTGGGAAATGGTGACGAACAGGGTGTCAGGCTGCACCACCACCTTGCGGTAGCGGAATTCGCTGGCCACTTCGACCTGGCACGGGATGCCGGCCAATTCTTCCAGCCAGTAACGGGCGACCATGCCGGCGTGGTAGCTGGTGCCGCAGGCCACGATCTGCACGTTGCGCACTTTGGCGAACAGCTCGGCAGCCTGTGGACCGAAGGCTTGGACCAGCACCTGGTTCGGGCTCAGACGACCTTCGAGGGTGCGCTGCACCACGGACGGTTGCTCGTGGATTTCCTTGAGCATGTAGTGGCGGAACTCGCCTTTGTCGGCAGCTTCAGCGCCGTCGCTGTATTGAACGGTCTGGCGCTCGACCGCTTGGCCGGTCACATCCCAGATCTGCACGCTGTCGCGACGGATCTCGGCGATGTCGCCCTCTTCCAGGTACATGAAGCGGTCAGTGACCTGACGCAAGGCCAATTGGTCGGACGCCAGGAAGTTCTCACCCAGGCCCAGGCCGATTACCAGCGGGCTGCCACTGCGGGCTGCTACCAGGCGGTCAGGCTGACGGGCACTGATCACCGCCAGCCCATAGGCACCGTGCAATTCTTTGACAGTCGCCTTGAGCGCCGCGGTCAGGTCCGGCACTTCCTTGAGTTTGTGATTGAGCAGGTGCGCGATGACTTCGGTGTCGGTGTCCGAGGTAAAGACGTAACCCAATGCCTTGAGTTGCTCGCGCAGGGCTTCGTGGTTTTCGATGATGCCGTTGTGCACCACGGCCAGGTCACCGGAGAAATGCGGGTGCGCGTTGCGCTCGCAGGGTGCGCCGTGAGTAGCCCAGCGGGTGTGAGCGATGCCCAGGCGACCGGTCAGTGCCGACTCAGCCAGCGCCTGTTCCAATTCGCTGACTTTACCCGGACGACGCACGCGCTCGAGTTTTTCGTCGTTGGTATAGACGGCCACACCGGCGCTGTCGTACCCGCGGTATTCGAGACGCTTGAGACCCTCGACCAGGATGGCGGTGATATTACGTTCTGCAACTGCACCCACAATTCCACACATGTTATTTCTCCTGACTGACAGCCGCGCAAATCAATGTGATACCGCGAGCTTGAATCTGATCGCGGGCCTCGAGTGACAGGCGATCATCCGTAATAAGGGTATGGACGCTGCTCCAGGGCAGTTCCAGGTTGGGAATCTTGCGGCCAATCTTGTCAGCTTCAACCATGACCACCACTTCCCGGGCGACTTCAGCCATGACTCGGCTCAGCCCAAGCAATTCATTGAAGGTGGTGGTACCGCGAACCAGGTCGATGCCATCGGCACCGATGAACAATTGATCGAAGTCGTAGGAGCGTAGTACCTGCTCCGCAACTTGCCCCTGAAAAGACTCTGAATGCGGATCCCAGGTGCCGCCCGTCATCAGCAGTACGGGCTCGTGTTCCAGCTCGCTCAAAGCGTTGGCGACATGCAGCGAATTGGTCATCACCACCAGGCCGGGTTGTTGACCAAGCTCCGGAATCATCGCCGCCGTGGTGCTGCCACTGTCGATGATGATCCGTGCATGTTCGCGAATCCGCGTGACCGCAGCGCGGGCGATGGCCTGCTTGTATTTGGAGACGGTCTGACCGAGGTCGGCCACCAGTTCCTGAGGCATGGTGATCGCTCCGCCATATCGACGCAACAGCAGACCATTGCTCTCAAGTGCCGCAAGATCCTTGCGAATCGTAACTTCAGAGGTTTCGAAGCGTTTGGCCAACTCGTCCACACTGACTTCACCCTGCTCGTTGAGCAAGGCAAGAATGTTGTGACGGCGCTGTGGAGTATTACGCTTGGACATGAAGGAGATAAGTTTCGTTTCGAAAGATAACGGAAGCAATCAAAACCTATCGGTGAAACTTCGTCAAGCGGGGAGTGATAAAAATGTCTGTGGATAAAAGATTCGCCGGCAAGCTTTGCGCCTACAGGATGTGCATCGTTCTGAACGAAACAAATCTGCAGTCGCGAGGCGTGCCGGCTAACCTTGATCGATCATGCCTGTGAATAACTTCAGGCGATCATGACCTGTGGACAACTCAAGACTTTTTGACCTTCTCCGGGCGTTTCCAGCCATCGATGTTTTTCTGGCGGGCACGACCCACGGCCAATTGATCTTTATCCACATTTTGAGTGATGGTCGAACCGGCAGCCGTGGTTGCACCCGCCGAGATATCCACAGGAGCAACCAACGAGTTGTTCGAGCCGATGAAGACGTCTTCGCCCAGTACGGTTTTCCACTTGTTCACGCCATCGTAGTTGCAGGTGATGGTGCCTGCGCCGATGTTGGTGCGTGCGCCTATTTCGGCATCGCCCAGATAGCTCAAGTGACCGGCCTTGGCGCCTTCGCCCAGATGAGCATTTTTCAGCTCGACGAAGTTACCCACATGAGCCCGTGCTTCGAGAACAGTACCTGGGCGTAGACGTGCAAACGGACCGGCATCGCTGCCTTCACCGAGAATCGCGCCTTCTATGTGACTGTTCGCCTTGACCACCACGCCTTTGCGCAATGTGCTGTCCTTGATGACGCAGTTCGGGCCGATCACCACGTCGTCTTCGATGACTACCTTGCCTTCGAGGATCACGTTGATATCGATCAGTACGTCACGGCCGACGGTGACTTCACCACGAACGTCGAAACGTGCAGGGTCACGAAGTGTTACGCCCTGGGCCATCAAGCGACGACCGGCACGCAGTTGATAGTGGCGCTCGAGCTCGGAAAGCTGTTTTCGATCGTTGGCGCCCTGCACTTCCATCGCATCGTGAGGTTGCTCGGTGGCCACGGTCAGGCCGTCGTGGACGGCCATCTCGATAACGTCGGTCAGGTAGTATTCACCCTGAACGTTGTTGTTCGACAGGCGCCCAGTCCAGTCAGCCAGGCGATCGGCAGGCAGGGCGAGGATACCGGTGTTGCCTTCCTTGATGGCGCGTTGCACTTCGTTGGCATCTTTGTGCTCTACGATGGCAGCGACTTTGCCGTCGGTTCCGCGAACGATTCGGCCATAGCCGGTCGCGTCGTCCAGTTCCACCGTCAGCAACCCCATCTGGCCCGGTACAACCAGCTTGAGCAGGCGCTGCAGGGTTTCGACTTCGATCAACGGCACATCGCCGTAAAGAACCAGCACGGTATCGGCTTCGATGAAAGGAACAGCTTGAGCGACGGCATGCCCGGTGCCCAGTTGCTTGTCCTGCAGGACGAAGTTCAGATCGTCGGCGGCCAGACGCTCACGGACAGCGTCGGCGCCATGGCCGATCACCACATGAATGCGCTGTGGATCAAGTTGGCGGGCGCTGTGGATAACATGGCCGAGCATCGAATTACCGGCAATCGGATGCAGAACCTTCGGCAAGGCCGAACGCATACGCGTGCCTTGGCCAGCAGCGAGGATAACGATTTCAAGAGACATGACTGGCTACCAATCCTGGGTGGTCAGCGGCTGCGACCAACGTGATGAACATCGGAAAATAAAAAAGGGTAGCCGAGGCTACCCTTTTTAATCAATCACACAACAAGCGCGCCTTAATGGCCGAACTTCTTGCGGATCTGCTGGACGGTGCGCAGCTGAGCTGCGGCCTCGGCCAGGCGTGCGGCGGCAGAACCGTAATCGAATTCCGCGCCCCGCTCATGCAAGGCCTTCTCGGCAGCCTTAACGGCTTCCTGAGCGGAGGCTTCGTCCAGGTCGGCAGCTCGTTGCACGGTGTCGGCAAGAACCTTGACCATGTTCGGCTGAACCTCGAGGAAACCACCGGAGATGTAATACACCTCCTCTTCCCCGCCCTGCTTGACCAGGCGGATCGGACCTGGCTTGAGATTAGTGATCAGCGGCGCGTGACCCAGAGCGATACCAAGATCACCGAGTGCACCGTGCGCAATCACCATCTCGACCAGGCCGGAAAAGATTTCCCCTTCCGCGCTGACGATATCGCAATGGACTGTCATAGCCATCTGATTGCCTCAAACTAAATTAGCGCCCGTTACCGGGCGCCGGGATTACAGTTTCTTGGCTTTCTCGATCGCTTCTTCGATGCCGCCAACCATGTAGAACGCTTGTTCTGGCAGGTGGTCGTAGTCACCGTTGAGGATGCCTTTGAAGCCAGCAATGGTGTCTTTCAGGGAAACGTATTTGCCCGAAGCACCGGTGAAGACTTCAGCCACGAAGAACGGCTGCGACAAGAAGCGCTGGATCTTACGAGCACGGTTTACCAACTGCTTGTCGGCTTCCGACAGCTCGTCCATACCCAGGATCGCAATGATGTCCTTCAGTTCTTTGTAACGCTGCAGCACGTACTGAACGCCGCGAGCGGTTTCGTAGTGCTCGTTGCCGATCACGTTCGGATCCAGCTGACGCGAAGTCGAGTCCAGTGGGTCTACCGCTGGGTAGATACCCAGGGAAGCGATGTCACGGGACAGAACGACGGTGGCGTCCAAGTGGGCGAAGGTGGTCGCTGGCGACGGGTCAGTCAAGTCGTCCGCTGGTACGTATACCGCCTGGATCGAAGTAATCGAACCTTGCTTGGTCGAAGTGATGCGCTCCTGCAGTACGCCCATCTCTTCAGCCAGGGTCGGCTGATAACCTACTGCGGAAGGCATACGGCCCAGCAGTGCGGATACTTCGGTACCGGCCAGGGTGTAACGATAGATGTTGTCGACGAACAGCAGAACGTCGTTACCTTCGTCACGGAACTTCTCGGCCATGGTCAGGCCGGTCAGGGCTACGCGCAGACGGTTTCCCGGCGGCTCGTTCATCTGACCGTAAACCAGTGCCACTTTGTCCAGAACGTTGGAGTCCTTCATCTCGTGGTAGAAGTCGTTACCCTCACGAGTACGCTCACCCACACCGGCGAACACGGAATAACCGCTGTGCTCGATGGCGATGTTACGGATCAGTTCCATCATGTTTACGGTCTTGCCTACACCGGCACCACCGAACAGACCGACCTTACCGCCCTTGGCGAACGGGCAAACCAGGTCGATAACCTTGATGCCTGTTTCCAGCAGCTCGTTGCCACCGGCTTGTTCTGCGAAGGTAGGAGCGGCGCGGTGGATACCCCAGCGCTCTTCTTCGCCGATCGGGCCAGCTTCGTCGATCGGGTTGCCCAGTACGTCCATGATCCGGCCCAGAGTCGCTTTACCGACCGGTACGGAGATGGCTGCGCCAGTGTTGTTGACGTCCAGACCGCGCTTCAAGCCTTCGGTGGAGCCCATCGCAATGGTACGAACCACGCCGTCGCCCAGCTGCTGCTGAACTTCCAGAGTGGTTTCGGCGCCTTGAACTTTCAAGGCGTCGTAGATGCTCGGTACGCTGTCGCGTGGAAATTCCACGTCGATAACGGCGCCGATGATTTGAACGATACGTCCGCTACTCATAGCTGGATCCTCTGAATATTTGAACCGTTAAACCGCGGCAGCGCCGCCGACGATTTCCGAGATCTCTTGGGTGATCGCAGCCTGACGCGCCTTGTTGTAGACCAGCTGCAAATCGCTGATCAAATCACCGGCGTTGTCGGTAGCGTTCTTCATCGCGATCATCCGCGCAGCCTGTTCAGCCGCGTTGTTCTCGACCACCGCCTGGTACACCTGCGACTCCACGTAGCGCACCATCAGGCCGTCAAGCAGCTCTTTGGCGTCCGGTTCGTAGAGATAGTCCCAGTGGTGCTTGAGGTCTTGATCCGGGGTTGCCACCAGCGGAACCAATTGCTCCACGGTAGGCTGTTGCGTCATGGTATTGATGAACTTGTTGGATACCACGGACAAACGGTCAATACGGCCGTCCAGGTAGGCATCCAGCATCACCTTGACGCTGCCGATCAGATCATTGATCGACGGCTCTTCACCCAGGTGGCTGATAGCTGCAACGACGTTACCGCCGAAGTTGCGGAAGAAAGCCGCACCCTTGCTACCAATCACGCACAGATCGATCTCGACGCCGTTTTCGCGGTTTACCGCCATGTCCTTGACCAGGGCCTTGAACAGGTTGGTGTTCAAGCCGCCGCACAGACCACGGTCACTGCTCACTACGACATAACCAACACGCTTCAATGGGCGTTCGATCATGAATGGGTGGCGGTATTCCGGGTTGGCGTTGGCCAGATGCCCAATTACCTGGCGGATACGCTCCGCATAAGGACGGCTAGCAGCCATGCGCATTTGTGCCTTGCGCATTTTGCTGACCGCCACTTTTTCCATGGCGCTGGTAATTTTTTGCGTGCTTTTGATGCTCGCAATCTTACTGCGAATCTCTTTTGCGCCTGCCATGTAACACCTATCAGGTTAGCAAGCGGGAGCCTTGCGGCTCCCGCTGCGGCTTACCAGGTTTGGGTGGCCTTGAACTTCTCGATACCGGCTTTCAGGCCGCCATCGATCTCGTCATTGAAGTCACCCTTCACGTTGATCTTCGCCATCAAGTCGGCGTGATCGCGGTTGAAGTAAGCAATCAGCGCTTGCTCGAAGCTGCCGATCTTGGCGATTTCAACGTCAGTCAGGAACCCACGCTCAGCGGCATACAGCGACAGCGACATGTCGGCGATCGACATTGGCGCGTATTGCTTCTGCTTCATCAGCTCGGTAACGCGCTGACCATGCTCAAGTTGCTTACGGGTCGCTTCGTCCAGGTCAGAAGCGAACTGGGCGAATGCCGCCAGTTCACGGTACTGAGCCAGAGCGGTACGGATACCGCCGGAGAGCTTCTTGATGATCTTGGTCTGAGCGGCACCACCCACACGGGATACCGAAACACCGGCGTTCACTGCAGGGCGGATGCCCGAGTTGAACATGGCCGATTCCAGGAAGATCTGACCGTCGGTGATGGAAATCACGTTGGTCGGAACGAACGCGGAAACGTCGCCAGCCTGGGTTTCGATGATCGGCAGCGCGGTCAGGGAACCGGTTTTGCCGGTCACTGCGCCGTTGGTGAACTTCTCTACGTACTCTTCCGAAACGCGGGATGCGCGCTCCAGCAGACGGGAGTGGAGATAGAACACGTCGCCTGGGTAAGCCTCACGTCCTGGTGGACGGCGCAGCAGCAGGGAGATCTGGCGGTAAGCCACTGCTTGCTTGGACAGATCGTCATAAACGATCAGCGCGTCTTCACCGCGGTCGCGGAAGTATTCGCCCATGGTGCAACCGGAGTACGGTGCCAGGAACTGCAGTGCAGCCGATTCGGAGGCACTGGCTGCAACGATGATGGTGTTAGCCAGTGCACCGTTTTCTTCCAGCTTGCGAACTACGTTGGCGATGGTCGATTGCTTCTGACCGATGGCTACGTAGACGCAGAAAATGCCGCTGTCTTTCTGGTTGATGATCGCGTCGATCGCCAGAGCGGTTTTACCGATCTGACGGTCACCGATGATCAGCTCACGCTGGCCACGGCCGACAGGGATCATGGCATCGACAGCCTTGTAGCCAGTCTGTACAGGCTGGTCTACCGACTTACGCCAGATCACGCCTGGAGCAACTTTCTCGACCGCGTCGGTCTCGGTGTTGTTCAGCGGACCTTTGCCGTCAACTGGGTTACCCAGTGCGTCGACCACGCGACCCAGCAGTTCCTTACCAACCGGAACTTCGAGGATGCGGCCGGTGCACTTGGCGCTCATGCCTTCAGCCAGACTGGTGTATGCGCCCAATACAACGGCACCTACGGAGTCTTGCTCCAGGTTGAGGGCCATACCGAAGACGCCGCCCGGAAACTCGATCATCTCGCCGTACATGACGTCGGCCAGACCGTGAATCCGCACGATACCGTCAGATACGCTGACGACAGTGCCTTCGTTACGGGCTTGGGAGGTCACATCGAGCTTGTCGATGCGGCCCTTGATAATTTCACTTATTTCGGAAGGATTGAGTTGCTGCATTGCTCTGCTGCCCCTTCAAACTCAAGATTTCAATGCTTCGGCAAGTTTCGCGATTTTGCCGCGAATCGAGCCATCGATAACCAGGTCGCCGGCGCGGATGACAACACCCCCAATCAGGGATGAATCTTCCTCGACTTGCAGGCGCACTTCCCGGTTGAGTCGTGCACTGAGAACCTTGGCGAGTTTGTCTTGCTGTTCTTGGTTCAATGCGAATGCACTGGTGACTTCAACATCTACCGACTTCTCTTGTTCGGCCTTGTACAGGTCAAACAGAGCAGCGATCTCCGGCAACAGCAGGAGACGGTCGTTTTCGGCAACGACGTTAATGAAGTTCTGTGCCTTGGCATCAAACTTGTCGCCGCACACGTCAATGAACGTGGCGGCCTTTTCTGCGCTCGTCAGTCGCGGGGCCTTGAGCACGCGCTGCATGGTGTCGTCTTGCGACACCGCTGCTGCCAGGCCGAGCATGGCTGACCAATTGGCCAGTTGCTGGTGGGCCTGAGCGTGCTCGAAGGCCGCCTTAGCGTAAGGTCGGGCCAACGTGGTCAGTTCTGCCATGATCGCCCTCGCTTAGATTTCAGCAGCCAGTTGGTTAACCAGCTCTGCGTGCGCGTTTTGATCGATTGTGGCACCCAGGATCTTCGCAGCACCGCCAACGGCCAGGCTACCCACTTGGGCGCGCAGCGCGTCTTTGACGCTATTCAGTTCCTGTTCGATCTCGGCCTGAGCCTGAGCCTTCACACGGTCAGCTTCGACGCGAGCCTGTTCACGGGCTTCGTCGACAATCTGGGTACCGCGTTTCTTGGCTTGCTCGATGATTTCAGCTGCCTGAGCTTTCGCTTCGCGCAGTTGCTGACCCGCTTTCTCTTGGGCCAACTCCAGGTCGCGAGCTGCTCGGCTGGCAGCGTCCAGACCATCAGCGATCTTCTTTTGACGTTCGTGCAGAGCTGCGATGACCGGAGGCCATACAAACTTCATGCAGAACAGTACAAAAATCAGGAACGCAACGGACTGGCCAATCAGGGTCGCATTAATGTTCACGCCAACACCTCGCAGTTACGTTGTCCATCACACCAAATTACCCGGAAGATCCGAGTAATCAGCCAGCGATCTGACCAACGAACGGGTTCGCAAAGGTGAAGAACAGAGCGATACCAACACCGATCATGGTTACGGCGTCGAGCAGACCGGCAACGATGAACATTTTAACTTGCAGCATTGGAACCATTTCTGGCTGACGCGCTGCGCCTTCCAGGAACTTGCCGCCCAGCAGGCCGAAACCAATTGCGGTACCCAGTGCGCCCAGGCCGATCAACAGTGCAACAGCGATAGCGGTTAGACCAACTACAGTTTCCATCTTTCCTCCCGACTTTTACGTCGTATGGTTTAGGTTTTTTAGATTAAAGCGGTAAAACAAATCGTTTCAGAGGCCCGTAAGGACCCCCTCTCGTTTGACCGAGAGGGACATCAGACTAGTCGAGACTGGCCTTAATGGTTTTCTTCGTGCGCCATCGACAGGTAGACGATGGTCAGCATCATGAAGATGAACGCCTGCAGGGTGATGATCAGGATGTGGAATACCGCCCACGCCCACTGCAGAACGACGCCCAGGCCGCTGAGCCAGAGCAGACCGCTGCCGAACATCACAGCGATCAGAATGAACACCAGCTCACCGGCATACATGTTGCCGAAAAGACGCAGAGCCAGGGAGATCGGCTTGGCGATCAGGGTCACGAATTCCAGCAGGAAGTTCACCGGGATCAGCAGGGCTTGAACGAAGATGTTCTTGCTGCCGAACGGGTGCAGGGTCAGCTCGCCGATGAAGCCGCCGAGGCCCTTGACCTTGATGCTGTAGAAAATGATCAGTGCGAAAACCGAGAACGCCATGCCCAGGGTCGCGTTCGGGTCGGTGGTCGACACGGCGCGGAACGGGATGTGGTGGTCGCCGGAGATCAGGATGGCCAGCTGAGGAATCCAGTCGACCGGTACCAGGTCGACGGCGTTCATCAGGAACACCCAGACGAAGATGGTCAGTGCCAGCGGTGCAATCACCGGGCTACGGCCATGGAAGCTGTCTTTCACGCTGCCATCGACGAATTCGACCAGTACTTCAACGAAGTTCTGCAAGGCACCTGGCTGACCGGAAGTCGCTTTCTTTGCCGCCATGCGGAAAAGAAGTACGAAGATCAGACCCAATGCGACCGACCAGCCGAGGGTATCGACGTGGAAAGCCCAGAAGCCCATCTCTTTGGCTTCTGCTGCGGTGTGGGCAAAGCCCCAGCCGCCGGTAGGGTGCTGACCGAAAGTCAGGTTCTGCAAGTGGTGCTGGATATAGCCCGAAGCGGTTGTTTCTGCCATGGTTGCCTCAAACGCCCTAAGGTCTCGAAAGTCTTGTTCTCATCAGCAGGGGAGCGAACCAGCTGACCGACTGAGTCAGCACGAAGGCACCGAAGACTGCAATCGGCGCCAATGGCTTCACACCTGCAAACACCAGTGCAAACAGCACTGCCGTCAAAATCAGTTTCCCTGCCTCGCCGGCATAAAACGACCGGACAATGGACTGGGCTGCTCGGGCGCCGGAAAACCGAAATGCCCTGTGAGCGAAATAAACATTGGGCAGCAAGGCTATCAGGCCTCCGCAAAGTCCCGAGTACCCGGCAACGACTCCGTACCATTGCCAAAGCGCCAAAGCGGCAATGAGCAAAACGATAAATTGAGCCATTAACACCGGAAAAACTGCCAGGCGATGGAACGGCAAGCGGTTTGGCGTGCGGGTTTCCATCACTATTGCTCTCCAATGGTCGGCTGCCGAAATTCAATAACTTGGCATAATTTGTGCCGACAAAATGCGCGCAGAGTATAGGGGCGGTTCTGCCCCTATTCAACTGTCAGGTAGTGATTTCCGACTGCGCGCTACATGAGGAAATGTTTCAGCGGATATGAGCAAGGACACCTTGAAGCTCATCCAGGGAATTGTAACCAATAACCAGCTGACCTTTGCCCTTCTTTCCGTGGCGAATCTGCACCGCAGAGCCTAGGCGCTCGGCCAGGCGCTGTTCCAATCGGGCGATATCCGGGTCGGGTTTTGCTGGCTCGACAGGCTCGGGTTTACCACTCAACCACTGACGAACCAGTGCCTCAGTTTGGCGCACGGTCAGGCCACGTGCGACAACATGTCGCGCCCCTTCAACCTGTTGATTGTCCGGCAAACCGAGCAATGCACGGGCATGGCCCATTTCCAGGTCGCCATGGGACAACATGGTCTTGATGACTTCCGGCAGCGAAATCAGGCGCAACAGGTTGGCGACTGTGACCCGGGACTTACCCACAGCTTCCGCCACTTGCTGCTGAGTCAGCTGAAACTCCTGCTGCAAGCGCTGAAGCGCGACCGCTTCTTCGATGGGGTTGAGGTCTTCACGCTGGATGTTCTCGATCAGCGCGATGGCAATTGCGGTTTCGTCCGGCACATCGCGCACCATCGCCGGGATGGTTTCCTGCCCGGCTTGCTGGCTCGCGCGCCACCGCCGTTCACCGGCGATGATTTCGAAGCGCCCGCCGCCAATGGGTCGAACCACAATCGGCTGCATGACGCCCTGCGCCTTGATCGACTGCGCCAACTCATCCAGTGCTTGAGTATCCATATCCCGACGCGGCTGGTACTTGCCGCGTTGGAGCAGATCCAGTGGCAAATGCTGCAGCTCACGCGAATCGGCTTGCACCGCCTGCTCTTCCAGCGCACTGACGGTCGGACCACTCAGCAGTGCATCCAGTCCACGTCCGAGACCTCGTTTCTTGACGGCCATGGGGATTCCTTAAGTTGCCTGGGCGGCGGCGATGCGTGAATTTTTGCGCTGACGACGAACCATTTCACCGGCCAGGGCCAGATAGGCCACGGCGCCGCGGGATGCCTTGTCGTACGCCAGAGCCGGCATGCCGTAGCTGGGAGCTTCAGCCAGACGGATGTTGCGCGGGATGACGGTGTCGTAGAGCTGCTCGCCGAAGTGTTCTTTGAGCTGCGCGGACACGTCGTTCATCAGGCTCAGGCGCGGGTCATACATCGTACGCAACAGCCCTTCGACCTTGAGTTCAGGATTGAGCAACTCAGCGATGCGCTTGATGTTATCCACAAGGTCGCTCAGACCTTCGAGCGCGAAGTACTCGCACTGCATGGGGATAATGACCCCGTCGGCGGCAACCAGTGCGTTCAACGTCAGCATCGAAAGCGACGGCGGGCAGTCGATCAAAATGTAATCGTAGTTTTCACGGATAGGCGCCAACGCACTGCGCAGGCGGCTTTCCTTCATCTGCATTTCCAGCAGAACCACTTCGGCGGCCGTCAGGTCACGGTTGGCCGGTAACAACTGGTAACCGCCGTGCTCGGAAAAATGCATGGCCTGAGCCAGGTCGCACTCCCCGATCAGCAGGTCGTAGACCGAGTTTTCCAGACCGTGTTTATCCACACCGCTACCCATGGTGGCGTTGCCCTGTGGATCAAGATCGATCAACAGCACCCGGCGCTTGGTGGCGACGAGCGACGCTGCGAGGTTGATGCAGGTGGTGGTCTTGCCCACACCACCCTTTTGGTTCGCTATCGCGAATACCTTAGCCATTCTTGCTTGTGTTCCCAATCATGCCGTGCGGCGCAGTATCAGCAGATGGCGTTGGCCTTGGCAACCGGGTACGGCCAGGGCGTGTTCGCTATCGAGGTGGAAGTCCGTCGGCAATGCTACCAGTTCATCGGCGGGATGAACGCCCTTCATTGCCAGCCAGCGTGTATCAGTGTCCCCGAGGTGGCGAGTCCAGTTGGTGAAGTTTTCCATGCTGCTGAACGCACGGGAAATGATCCCGTTGAACGCTTGCGCAGGCTCAAAGGCCTCGACGCGACTGTGGATAACTTGCAGGTTATCCAGTTTGAGCTCGAGTTTTACCTGGGTCAGGAAACGGGTTTTCTTGCCGTTGCTGTCCAGACAAGTGACTTGAGACCCAGGAAACAGGATCGCCAGTGGAATACCCGGCATACCGCCACCGCTGCCGACATCCAGCCAGCGACCGTTTTCGATAAACGACATCACACTCAGGCTGTCGAGCAAATGACGGGACACCATTTCGTCCGGATCACGCACCGCGGTCAGGTTGTAGGCCTTGTTCCATTTGATCAACAGCGCCAGATAACCCAGCAACTGTGCATGCTGGGCCTCTGTCAGTGCGACGCCAAGCTGGCGTGCACCTGTGGATAACTCTTCTGCGTGTTGCGAAGTAACCAACGAACTCAAGCGCTTTGCTCCAACTGACGGCCGGCGCCGCGTTTTTTCAAATGAATCATCAACAGTGAAATCGCCGCCGGAGTAACGCCCGGGATTCGGGACGCCTGGCCCAGGGTTTCCGGACGTGTCGCACCGAGCTTGCTCTGGATCTCCTTGGAGAGACCGGAAATGTTCGTGTAATCGATATCCACAGGCAGTTTCGTGTCTTCGCTGGCGCGCAGACGAGCGATTTCATCCTGTTGACGATCGATGTAGCCGGCGTATTTGGTCTTGATTTCGACTTGCTCGGCGACCTGTGGATCTGGCGCGCCTTCCCCCGTTACCGAGACCAGACCAGCGTAGTCGATTTCCGGACGGCTCAAGAGGTTGAGCAAGTTGTATTCGTGGGTCAGCGGCGTGCCGAATTTTTCGGCAATCGCGTCGCCCTGTGCAGTTCCGGGGCGAACCCAGGTACTTTTCAGGCGCTGTTCTTCCAGTGCGATGCCTTCTCGTTTTTTACTGAAAGCTTCCCAACGCGCGTCATCCACCAAACCCAGTTCACGGCCTTTTTCGGTCAAGCGCAGGTCCGCATTGTCTTCGCGAAGAATCAGTCGATATTCGGCGCGAGAGGTGAACATGCGGTATGGCTCTTGGGTACCGAGGGTAATCAGGTCATCGACCAACACGCCGATGTAGGCCTCATCGCGGCGCGGACACCAGGCATCTTTGCCTTGCGCTCGCAGTGCGGCGTTCATGCCGGCCAACAAACCCTGGGCACCGGCTTCTTCGTAACCGGTGGTGCCGTTGATCTGGCCGGCGAAGAACAGACCGCCGATCACCTTGGTTTCCAGGCTGTACTTCAGGTCCCGCGGATCGAAGTAGTCATATTCGATGGCATAACCTGGGCGGACGATGTGGGCATTTTCCATGCCGCGGATCGACTGAACGATCTGCAATTGCACGTCGAATGGCAGGGACGTGGATATCCCGTTCGGGTACAGCTCGTTCGTGGTCAAGCCTTCGGGTTCGATGAAGACCTGGTGGCTTTCCTTGTCGGCAAAGCGATGGATCTTGTCTTCGATCGACGGACAGTAGCGCGGACCGACGCCTTCGATCTCTCCGGCAGCGGAATACATCGGCGAACGATCGAGGTTCGCGGCAATGATTTCGTGGGTGCGGGCGTTGGTGTGGGTAATCCAGCAACTGATCTGCCGTGGATGCTGTTCCTTGTTGCCCATGAATGACATCACCGGTATCGGCGTGTCACCGGCTTGCTCGGTCATCACCGAGAAATCCACAGAGCGGGCATCAATACGCGGCGGCGTACCGGTTTTAAGGCGACCAACACGCAACGGCAATTCACGCAGACGGCGAGCCAGGGCAATGGACGGTGGATCACCGGCGCGGCCACCGGAAAAATTCTGCAAACCGATGTGGATAAGTCCACCGAGGAACGTGCCAGTGGTCAACACCACAGAATCAGAGAGGAATCGCAGACCCATCTGGGTCACTACACCACGCACCTGATCCTGTTCGACGATCAGGTCGTCGGCGGCTTGTTGAAATATCCACAGGTTCGGCTGGTTTTCCAGGATTTCGCGCACAGCAGCCTTGTACAAAACCCGATCGGCTTGCGCCCGGGTGGCACGCACGGCCGGGCCTTTGCGGCTGTTCAGTACACGAAACTGAATACCACCCTTATCGGTGGCCATGGCCATCGCACCGCCTAGGGCATCGATTTCCTTGACCAGATGGCTTTTGCCGATTCCGCCAATGGCCGGGTTGCAACTCATGGCACCGAGGGTTTCCACGTTATGCGTCAGCAACAGGGTTTTGACCCCCATACGAGCTGAGGCCAGTGCTGCCTCGGTACCGGCATGACCGCCGCCGATGACGATCACTTCAAAACGGGAAGGGAAATCCACCACGCACCTCGTGCCTGCTTAAGTAGGTAATTCAGGAATAGTTTGGGCTCAGGTTTTGGACCTGGTCGACAAGTATAGGGACTTCGCCCTTCCTAAAGAACCCTTTGCACAAAATTTAACCAGCTGTGGAGAAGTCGGGGTTATAAAAATTAAAAAGAGAGAAATTTATTAAATCTTTGTTTTTATGTTTATTTCTACTGACCCACCTTTCTGTGGATAAATCGATACAGCCCTTTAATATCAATGTGTACAGAGGTGCAAAAGTCTGTGGTCATGTGCCAATGAGGGCATTGGATAACCGGTGTAAGCCTGTGGATTAAAGTGTTGGTTATCCACAGAGGCAATTATGTTCAGTTTTCAGGCCCTGTTATCAACTGCCCTTAGCTGCGGTTATTCACAGGGCTTAATCCACAGAAAACCGTTAAAACATAGAAATTCGGGTGTGGAAAATCGTCACCAATACAGAGCCTGCTGCATGGGGGCGGTGGAAAGATCGATGACTGCGTCTTGAGGGAGAGTGAGACAGGGCTATTGTGACGACGAGTAACAAAAGCTAATAATAGCCATTATCATTAACTTGCCCTTTTCCCGTTATGTCCATGCCAGCCAACACCGCAGCAATTGAGCGCATTTATGTGCAACACCATTCGTGGCTGTATGGGTGGTTGAAAGGAAAACTGCATGACGCCTGCGATGCGGCGGACGTTGCACACGATACGTTCGTTCGCATCCTTGGCTCCCGCGACGCCAGTCAGATTCGTGAACCTCGAGACTATCTAGCCACCGTAGCCAGAGGACTTGTGATCGACCGTTACCGCCGACGCGCCATCGAAGTGGCTTATCTGGAAACTCTGGCCGCACGACCTCAAGCCACGCAAATCAGCGAAGAGGACAAGGCGCTGATCATCGAAACCCTGCTCGCTGTGGATAAAGCACTGTCCAATCTCGGTGCCCGAGCGCAGCGAATCTTCATGTTGTCGCAGATCGAAGGCCTGACTTATCAACAGATCGCCGTGCAGATGAAGATGTCTCTGACCACTGTGAAGAAACACATGATCCGCGCCCTGACTGAATGCTCCATGATCATGGCCACGCTCTGATGGCCGCCGCTCCCGATCGCGAAGTTTTCGAAGCCGCCGCCAGCTGGTATGTGCAGTTTCAATCCGAGCCGCCAACGGCCGCGCAACGCAAGGCGTGGCAGCATTGGGTCGACAGCAGTCCTGCGCATCTGGCGGCCTGGAACCAAATGGAAAAAATGCAGCGCCATCTGAATGGGCTGCCTCGGGACCTCGCTCGTCGGGCGCTGTCATCGACTCAACAGCGTCGCCAGGTACTCAAGCTGCTTCTGGTCCTTGCCGGCACGGGTTACCTCGGCTGGAACGTTCAGCAACACACTTCCTTGGGCAATGTCTGGGCTGACTACAGGACCAGGGTAGGCCAGCGTCGAAAAATCGAGCTCGCCGACGGCAGCCAGATTCATCTCAATACCGGTACCGCCATCAATGTGTTGTTCGACGGCGAGCAACGATTGATCCGCTTGCGTGAGGGGGAAATTCTGGTTCGCACTGGCAAGCTCGCCGACCCGCGACCGTTTTTCGTTGAAACCCGCGAAGGGCGAGTTCAAGCCCTGGGTACACGTTTTTCAGTGCGGCAGTTATCGGGATCGTCGCGAATCGGCGTGCTCGAAGACCGGGTCAGCATTCAGCCAAGTGGCAGGCCGGAACATGCAGGATTGCTGGTGGCCGGTGAAAGTGCGGACTTTGACAATCAGGGTGTCGGCGCCATCCACCCCTTTCGTTCAACCGAAACCGCGTGGATCAACGGTCAACTGATCGTGCTCGATGCCCCATTGGCCGAAGTGATACGTGAACTGAGCCGTTACCGCAGTGGCGTTTTGCACTGTGATGAGCGCGCGGCGGACATTCGTGTTTCCGGAACTTTCCGACTGGATTCAACGGATGCGGTACTGGCCAATCTTCAAGCTTCTCTTCCCGTCAGCGTCGACTATTTCACGCGTTACTGGGTGTCGGTCAAAAAGGCTGGCTGACCGCGAATAAAAATAATCAGTCCCGGGGTTATCTTTTTTTTATCTGTAACGGCCCTACAGGTAATCGCGATCCAACGCGGCATTTGCCACCTTCAGGGCTTTCCTACTCATGCGACTTTCCTTCTTGTCTAAGCGTTTTACCCCTCATTGCATTGCCTGCAGTCTGTTGATGACCAGTGCCGTGAGCTGCGTTCTGGTCGCTCCCCACGCCATTGCCGCCAATGCGACTCAGCGTTATGCGATCGCCGCCGGCCCATTGGATGACGCCCTGAGCCAGTTCGCTTCCGCGTCCAACGTGATTCTCTCGTTCTCGCCCCAGAAAACCGCGGCATTGCGCACTCAAGGATTGTCGGGGAGCTATTCGATTGATCAGGGCTTTTCGATCCTGTTGCAAGGTTCCGGGTTGCAGGCTGTGTCCGAGGCACCTGGCAGTTACATTCTGCAGCCGCTGCCCGATGCCGGCACGCTGTTGCTTGGCGCCACCAACATCAACGGTCAGCAGACCAACGATATGAATCTGGATTACGCCGCAGACACCGGCTACAAGGCGAACAATAGCCGGATCGGCACCAAGACCAGCACGCCGTTGTCCGAAACCCCGCGCTCGATATCAGTTGTCACCGCACAGCGCATCAAGGATCAAAAATCCCAAACCCTGACCGATGTCCTGGGTTACGTGCCCGGTATCTTTGCGCCGCCGTTCGCAGCAGGCGACAGTCTGGCCGGGGACCTGTTCTACATTCGTGGTTTCAACGCAACGGATTATGGCTACGGACTTTTGCGCGATGGCCTGCGGGTTCAAGGCAATCGCTATGACACCACCACCGAACCTTATGGCCTCGAGCGGGTTGAGGTCTTCCGCGGTCCTTCGTCACTGCTTTACGGCGAAAATGCGCCGGGCGGACTGGTCAACCTGGTGAGCAAGCGCCCGACCTCGGCGTCGCAAGGAGAAGTACAGCTCAGCTATGGTTCGAACAATCGCCGGCAATTGGGTGTGGATGTGTCCGGTCCGCTGACCGACAACGGCAACGTCCTTGGCCGTGTAGTGATGCTGGGGCGCAATGCCGACACCCAGACCGATCATGTGCCGGACGATCGACTCTACATCGCCCCCTCCCTCACTCTGAATTTCGATGATTTCAACACCCTGACCCTGCTGGCCAACTACCAGAAGGATCACACCAACATGGAGCTCGGCCTTCCCGCTGCGGGCACGCTGCTGAAGAACCCCAACGGCAAATTGTCCAAGGACACGATGCTGGGCGATCCGGACTGGAACACATTCGAACGGGAAACCTGGAGCGCCGGGTACGAGTTCACCCATACCTTCAACGAAGATTGGCAGTTCCGGCAGAATTCTCGCTACATGCAGTCCCGTATCACCCGCCATGAAACCTGGCCAGGCAACCTCAACAATGCCGGCTTCGGCACGCGCCTGAACATGACGGCTTACGATCGCTTCAATAAATCGATGGTGTATTCGCTGGATAACCAGCTGGAAGGCAAATTCCAGTCAGGCGACCTGGAAAATACTGTGTTGTTTGGTGGCAGCTTTGACCGTACCTCATTCAATCAGGACTGGAATGCCGGACTGGTCGGCCCCATCGATATCTATAACCCGGTGTATCTGCGCGATCCGCTCACGCCGATTGCAGTACAAAACACCTTGCTGGAACAGCAAATGAAGGGTGTTTATGCACAGATCCAGAGCAAGTACGACCACTGGTTATTCCTGTTGGGCGGCCGCCAGGACTGGGTCGACAGTGATTTTCGCGACAAGGTGGCCAGCGCCAGCAACATCAGCTCGGGGGACAAGAAGTTCACCTACCAGGGCGGCGTGATGTACCAGTTCGACAACGGCCTCACGCCCTATGTCAGTTACTCCACAGCCTTTGTTCCGGTACAGCAGATCTCCAATTCCGGTCGGCCGCTGGACCCGATTACCAGCAGTCAATATGAGGTGGGTCTGAAGTACGAACCGGTTGGTTGGGATACGGCATTCACAGCGTCTGTCTATGACCTGCGCAAAAAGGACGACACCTATTTCGACGCCACCACTTCCACCTATCGCCAGGTGGGTGAAAGCCGCTCCAAGGGTGTGGAGCTCGAACTCAACAGCAACCTGACGCCGAACCTGAATGTGACCGCGGCTTATACCTACACAGACGCGCGGATCACCAAGGATTCGCAGACGTCGCTGGTCAAGGATCACCAAATGACCGGCGTGCCGCGCAACCAGGCTTCGGTCTGGGCCAAATACCGCTTTCTTGAAAATAGTCTCAAGGGACTTTATGTGGGGGGTGGTATCCGCTACTTCGACAGTGCGTTCGCTTACACCGCGCCTTCGCTGTATGGAAAGCTCGATGCCGGCGATGTCACTTTGGTGGATGCGGCGATCGGCTATCAGATCGATCACCACTGGACCGTGGACCTGAACGCAAAAAACCTGTTTGATAAGGAATACGTATCCGGTTGTAACGACGCGGGTCGCTGCTACTGGGGCGAAGACCGCACGTTGCTCGGTTCTGTGTCCTATAACTGGTAAGAGCAGTGGGAGCTGTGGATAAGTTTTCCACAGCTCTCGAAGCTATTTGCCAATGCAGAAGCTGGAAAAGATTCTTCCCAGCAAATCATCGGAACTGAACGCGCCGGTGATTTCGCCCAGAGAATGCTGTGCCTGGCGCAAATCCTCGGCCAGTAACTCTCCTGCGCCCGCCAAGGTCAGCTGAGCACGGCCGTGTTCAAGTGCGTCACTGGCATGACGCAACGCCTCGAGGTGACGCCGGCGCGCACTGAAGCTGCTTTCCGAAGTCTGTTCGTAGCCCATGCACGCCTTGAGATGGTCGCGAAGCAATTCCAGCCCAGCGCCAGCAGACTTGGCGCTGAGGCTGATAGTCACATGGCCATCGTCGCTGACATCCAGGGCAATTGCTTCCCCTGTCAGGTCCGCCTTGTTACGGATCAACGTCACTTTGGCCGGATCAGGTCGGGTTTCAAGGAATTCTGGCCAGAGCGCAAAGGGATCAAGCGCTTCGGGGGCAGTGGCATCGACCACCAGCAACACTCGATCAGCCTCCCCGATGGCTTTCAATGCCCTCTCGACGCCGATCTTTTCCACATGATCATCGGTGTCGCGTAGGCCCGCGGTGTCGACCACATGCAGAGGCATGCCGTCGATGTGGATATGTTCGCGCAAAACGTCCCGGGTAGTGCCCGCGATTTCAGTGACAATCGCGGCTTCGCGGCCGGCCAATGCATTCAGCAGACTTGATTTTCCAGCGTTCGGACGACCGGCGATCACCACGGTCATGCCGTCGCGAAGCAAAGCGCCCTGGCCCGCTTCGCGCAGTACTGTGGATAACTCGTCGCGAACCTTGTCGAGCATGCTCAACACATGACCATCGGCCAGGAAGTCGATTTCTTCTTCCGGAAAGTCGATTGCCGCCTCGACGTAGATCCGCAGGCCGATCAATTGTTCGGTAAGGTTATGCACACGGGCCGAGAACGCCCCCTGCAAAGAACGCAGAGCGTTGCGCGCGGCCTGTGCAGAACTCGCTTCGATCAGGTCGGCGATAGCCTCGGCCTGTGCGAGGTCGAGCTTGTCGTTCAAGAATGCCCGTTCGCTGAATTCCCCTGGCCGTGCCAGGCGGCAACCCATTTCAAGGCAACGCTTGAGCAGCATATCCAGAACGATCGGACCGCCGTGCCCCTGCAGTTCCAGTACGTCTTCGCCGGTAAACGAGTTTGGTCCGGGGAAATAAAGCGCGATCCCCTGATCCAGGACTTCATCGGCTTCACCCAGGAACGGACCATAGTGGGCAAATCGCGGTTTGAGTTCGCGACCGCAAAAGGCCTCGGCCGCAACACTGGCCAAGGGCCCGGAAATACGGACGATGCCCACACCGCCGCGCCCTTGGGCGGTGGCAACGGCGGCGATGGTTTCACGAGGAACGCTCATAAACCGGTATCCAGACAAAAGTGGCAGATAGCAAAACGCCCCACTAGGGGGCGTTTTGAGTGGTTATCCACAGTGTAAATCAGGCAGCTGCTTTGGTAGCCGCTTCGATCTTACGAGTGATGTACCACTGTTGGGCGATCGACAGGCAGTTGTTCACTACCCAGTACAGTACCAGACCGGCCGGGAACCACAGGAAGAAGAAGGTGAAGATGATTGGCATCAGCTTCATCACCTTGGCCTGCATCGGATCCGGTGGAGTCGGGTTCAACTGCTGCTGAATGAACATGGTTGCACCCATGATGATCGGCAGAATGAAGAACGGATCCTTGATCGACAGGTCAGTAATCCACAGCATGAATGGCGCCTGGCGCATTTCCACGCTTTCCAGCAGAACCCAGTACAACGAAAGGAAAACCGGCATCTGCACGAGGATTGGCAAGCAGCCGCCCAGTGGATTGATCTTCTCTTTCTTGTACAGCTCCATCATGGCTTGCGACATTTTCTGCCGATCATCGCCATGTTGCTCTTTCAGCGCAGCCAGTTTCGGTGCAACTGCGCGCATGCGAGCCATGGATTTGTAGCTGGCAGCCGACAATGGGAAGAAAAGCCCTTTGATCAGCATGGTCAGGAAAATGATCGACCAGCCCCAGTTACCCACAATCGCGTGGATATGTTGCAGCAACCAGAAGATTGGCTGGGCAATGAACCAGAGGATGCCGTAGTCGACAGTCAGTTCCAGACCTGGGGACAACTCTTTCAGCACAGCCTGGCTTTTCGGACCGGCGTACAGAATGGCGCTGGTTTCGGCTTTGGCACCCGGTGCAACGGTCAGCGAAGGACCGGTGAAGCCGATGATGTAGTTGCCTTTACTGTCTTTACGGGTCTGGACGACATTGTTTTCGCCCTTGGCCGGAATCCACGCGGTCACGAAGTAGTGCTGCAACCAGGCAACCCATCCACCGGTAACAGTTTCTTTCAGCGCGGCCTTGTCCATGTCCTTCATGGACACTTTCTTGTACGGCTCGGAACTTGTCCACAGGGCGGCGCCCAGGTAGGTCGCGGTACCGGTGGCAGTGCTGGAAGAAGGATCGGAACTGGCGTCACGCTTCAATTGCGCGAACATCGCACCAGACCAGGGCTGAGCACTTTCGTTGTCGATCAGATAAGAAACGGTTACGTCGTACAGGCCGCGTTTCAGGGTGAAACGCTTGATGTAGTTGACGCCGTCCTTGCTGTACTTCAGGTCCACGACCAGTTGGTCCTGACCGTCAGCCAGTTGATAAATCTTCTTCTCCGAGGAGTAAACCGGACGACCGGCAGGACTTGCGTCCGGACCGTTGGTGCCGATCAGGCCACTCTGAGCCAGATAAGTACGCTCGTTGCCATTGTCGAACAGCTGGAAAGGAATTTCCGGATGGTCCTGGCGACGTGGATAAAGCGGCAATTTCAGTTGGGCAACATCACCGCCTTGTGGATCGACGGCCAGGTCGAGCACATCCGTTTTGATCTGGATGAGGTCGGTGCTTGCAGCCACCGGAGTTTCGGCAGGAGCACTGGTATCGTTTGCGGCATGTGGAATGTCGTCACTGACGGACGCTTTATTGCCAGTTGCCGTATCCGGGAGGCCCGGCGCGGTCGTGCTGGAAGCAACATTCTGAGTCGGCAAGGCAGCTTGGCCGTAGTCCTGGTTCCATTTAAGAACCATAACGTAGGACACGATTGCCAGGGCGACGATCAGGATCGTGCGTTTGATATCCATGATTACTCGGCCATCGAAGAAGAACGGGAGGTAGGGATAGGTGGAACCGGGTCATAACCACCGGGATTCCACGGATGACAGCGACCTAAACGACGAAAGGTCAGCCAGCCACCGCGCAGAAGGCCATGATTTTCGATGGCTTCCAACGCGTAGCAGGAACAACTGGGGTAGAAACGACAGCGACTGGCCATCAGGGGACTGATGGCATAGCGGTAAAACTGGATCGGAACGAGTGCCAGTTTACGCATCTGGACTGTCTACCCCTACAGTTTCGGTTTTGACCGCTGGTACCGGCGAGCTACGTGCCAGACGCTTCCAGAGTTTGCCGAAATGCTGAATCAATTCGGGGTTTTCTACATCACCCAAACCTTTGCGCGCGACGATAACGATGTCCCAGCCCACCAGAAGATCCTGGTTCAAGCGGAACGATTCGCGCATAAGACGTTTGAGGCGATTGCGCTCGACGGAGAGCTTTACGCTCTTTTTCCCGATAACCAGCCCTAGACGGGGGTGATCAAGATCGTTGTTGCGCGCAAGGAGCAGGAGATTTTTCCCCGGAACCTTGCCGGTAGGGGAGTCAAAGACTGCCTTGAAATGCCGGGGGGTAAGCAGACGCTTTTCCCGACTGAAGTCCTGACTCACCTCCAGTGCCGGATTATCAAACTGCCAGACGCGCACGACCTTTGGCGCGACGACGCGACAGGACGGCACGACCGTTCTTGGTAGCCATGCGAGCACGGAAACCGTGGGTACGAGCGCGTTTGATAGTGCTTGGTTGGAAAGTACGTTTCATTGTCGTGTTACCTGGTTCGTCCACAACGGGCCGGAATGGCCCCCGTTTTAAGAGACCGGGGATTCTAGAGAAAGCAAGCCTCTAGGTCAATTTCCAACCAACGTTTCCTTATAAATAGATCTCCGGGGCTTTCGCTCGAGCGCAGATCATTCGGTAGATATAAAAATAAAGAAGGAAAGTATTTAAAGCTTTTCTGTAAAGCTTATAAAAGCTAGGCACCCCGTCATCTGTGGATAACTAGCTTTGGCCCTTATTCGACAAGCTGTACAGAGAATGACAACTACAGTGGAAAACCGTGTTCAGCCTGTGCTGCACTGTCGGAAAACCTGTGTGTGAAACGGCCTGTTATCCACAGGCAGGTTATCCACCGAGTTTCACCCCCAGTTGTGCAATGAGCTCAGACCCGGTTATCCACAGAGCTTATTCACAGACCACTGGTCGTGTTTTTTGCGTATAAAGCGTTGATTCTTCTTGGCCGATGACCCACCTACGTGTGGATAAGTAGGCGTCCGGTCGCTACAATGGCCGCTTGTTTTTGCCTCACCGGCTTTCAACTTAGGGGATATCCGTGTCAGTGGAACTTTGGCAGCAGTGCGTTGAGCTTTTGCGCGATGAGCTGCCTGCCCAACAATTCAACACTTGGATCCGTCCACTGCAGGTCGAAGCCGAAGGCGACGAGTTGCGCGTCTATGCGCCCAACCGTTTCGTTCTGGACTGGGTCAACGAGAAATACCTGGGCCGCGTCCTGGAATTGCTGGACGAGCACGGCAATGGAACCGCGCCAGCGCTTTCCTTATTAATAGGCAGCAAGCGCAGCTCGGCACCACGCGCTGCGCCGAATGCGCCACTGGCTGCCGCCGCTGCGGCGTCCCAGGCTCAGGTCACTTCGTCGCCAGCGCCCTCCGTGCCGGCAGCGACACCGACCAAGCGCGCAGCGCAAAAGGTCGCCGAGGTCATCGAAGAAGAACCTTCGCGGGACAGCTTCGACCCGATGGCTGGCGCCAGTTCACAGCAGGCACCGGTTCGCGCCGAACAGCGCAACGTGCAGGTCGAAGGTGCGCTCAAGCACACCAGTTACCTGAACCGTACCTTCACCTTCGAGAACTTCGTTGAAGGCAAGTCCAACCAACTGGCCCGGGCTGCAGCCTGGCAAGTGGCGGACAACCCCAAGCACGGCTACAACCCGCTCTTCCTTTATGGGGGGGTTGGTCTGGGTAAAACCCACTTGATGCACGCTGTGGGTAACCATCTATTAAAGAAGAACCCGAACGCCAAGGTCGTGTATCTGCATTCCGAGCGTTTCGTGGCAGACATGGTCAAGGCCCTGCAGCTGAACGCTATCAACGAGTTCAAGCGTTTCTACCGCTCGGTGGACGCCCTGTTGATCGACGATATTCAGTTCTTCGCCCGCAAGGAGCGTTCCCAGGAAGAGTTTTTCCACACCTTCAACGCCCTGCTTGAAGGTGGCCAGCAGGTCATTCTCACCAGTGACCGCTACCCGAAAGAAATCGAAGGCCTGGAAGAACGCCTCAAGTCTCGCTTCGGCTGGGGCCTGACAGTAGCCGTCGAACCGCCGGAACTGGAAACACGCGTAGCGATTCTGATGAAGAAGGCCGATCAGGCGAAAGTCGAACTGCCCCACGATGCAGCGTTCTTCATTGCCCAGCGCATTCGTTCCAACGTCCGCGAGTTGGAAGGCGCGCTAAAACGCGTGATTGCCCACTCGCACTTCATGGGCCGCGATATCACCATCGAGTTGATCCGCGAATCCCTGAAGGACCTGTTGGCGCTACAAGACAAACTGGTCTCTGTGGATAACATTCAGCGTACCGTCGCCGAGTACTACAAGATCAAGATCTCCGATTTGCTGTCCAAACGCCGGTCGCGTTCGGTCGCCCGTCCGCGGCAGGTCGCCATGGCGTTGTCCAAGGAACTGACCAACCACAGTCTGCCGGAAATCGGCGACGTGTTTGGCGGCCGCGACCACACCACCGTGTTGCACGCATGCCGCAAGATCAACGAACTTAAGGAATCCGACGCGGACATCCGCGAGGACTACAAGAACCTGCTGCGTACACTGACCACTTGATGACACCAGCGCAGCTTATTAAGGCAAGGGACTAGACCATGCATTTCACCATTCAACGCGAAGCCCTGTTGAAACCCCTGCAACTGGTCGCAGGCGTCGTCGAGCGCCGACAGACCTTGCCGGTGCTTTCCAACGTGCTGCTTGTTGTCGAAGGCCAGCAACTGTCGCTGACCGGTACCGACCTGGAAGTCGAGCTGGTCGGTCGCGTACAACTGGAAGAGCCTGCAGAACCAGGTTCCATCACCGTGCCGGCGCGCAAGCTGATGGACATTTGCAAAAGCTTGCCGAACGATGCGCTGATCGACATCAAGGTCGACGAGCAGAAACTGGTGGTGAAGGCCGGCCGTAGCCGCTTCACCCTGTCGACCCTGCCTGCCGATGATTTCCCAACCGTAGAGGAAGGCCCGGGTTCGCTGACGTGCAGCCTGGAGCAAAGCAAACTGCGCCGCCTGATCGAGCGCACCAGCTTCGCCATGGCTCAGCAGGATGTGCGCTACTACCTCAACGGTATGCTGCTGGAAGTCTCCGCCGGGGTCATTCGCGCCGTGGCCACCGACGGTCACCGTCTGGCCATGTGCTCGATGCAGGCCGATATCGGTCAGCCGGATCGCCACCAGGTCATCGTGCCGCGCAAGGGTATTCTGGAAATGGCGCGCTTGCTGACAGAGCCCGATGGCATCGTCAGTATCGTGCTTGGTCAGCACCACATTCGCGCCACCACCGGTGAATTCACGTTCACCTCGAAACTGGTCGACGGCAAATTCCCCGATTACGAGCGTGTACTGCCCAAGGGTGGTGACAAGCTGGTACTGGGCGACCGTCAGGCCTTGCGCGAAGCCTTCAGCCGTACCGCGATTCTGTCCAACGAGAAGTACCGCGGCATCCGTCTGCAACTGGCCAACGGCCAGCTGAAGATCCAGGCGAACAACCCGGAACAGGAAGAAGCGGAAGAAGAAGTGGGCGTTGAGTACAACGGTGGCTCCCTGGAAATCGGCTTCAACGTGAGCTACTTGCTCGACGTGCTGGGCGTGATGACCACCGAGCAGGTTCGCCTGATCCTGTCCGACTCCAACAGCAGTGCGCTGGTGCAAGAGTCCGACAACGACGACTCGGCTTACGTTGTCATGCCGATGCGTCTGTAATCATGCTCAGCAGAAGCTAGATGTCCTTAAGTCGCGTCTCGGTCACCGCGGTGCGCAATCTGCACCCGGTGACCTTCTCCCCCTCCCCCCGAATCAATATTCTGTACGGCGCCAACGGCAGCGGCAAAACCAGTGTTCTGGAAGCCATTCACCTGCTAGGGCTTGCCCGTTCGTTTCGCAGCACCCGACTGTTGCCGGTCATTCAGTATGAGCAACTGGCTTGCACGGTGTTCGGCCAGGTTGAATTGGCTGAAGGGGGGAACAGTGCGCTTGGGATTTCTCGGGATCGACAGGGGGAGTTCCAGATCCGCATCGACGGGCAAAACGCTCGTAGCGCTGCTCAACTGGCGGAAATACTGCCACTGCAGCTGATCAACCCCGACAGCTTTCGACTGCTGGAGGGGGCCCCGAAGATTCGCCGCCAGTTCCTCGACTGGGGTGTGTTCCACGTGGAACCCCGGTTCATGTCCACCTGGCAGCGTTTGCAGAAGGCCCTGCGCCAGAGAAACTCTTGGCTGCGGCATGGTACACTTGACGCCGTTTCGCAAGCGGTTTGGGACAGGGAACTGTGCCAGGCCAGCGCTGAAATCGATGAATACCGTCGCGCCTATATCAAAGCCTTGAAGCCAGTCTTTGAACAGACTTTGAGCGAACTGGTTGAGCTGGAAGGCTTAACGCTCAGCTATTACAGAGGCTGGGACAAAGACCGTGAACTGAGCGCCGTGCTCGCCGGTTCCCTGCAACGGGACCAGCAAATGGGTCATACCCAGGCCGGACCACAACGCGCTGATTTGCGTCTCAGATTGGGCGCTCACAATGCTGCGGACATCTTGTCTCGCGGTCAGCAGAAGTTGGTGGTGTGTGCGTTGCGGATCGCCCAAGGGCATCTGGTCAGCCAGGCACGACGCGGTCAATGTATTTATCTGGTGGATGACTTGCCGTCCGAACTGGACGAGCATCACCGTCGCGCGCTTTGCCGCTTGTTGGAAGACTTACGCTGCCAGGTGTTCATCACCTGTGTAGATCACGAATTATTGAGGGAAGGCTGGCAGACGGAAACGCCGGTCGCTCTGTTCCACGTGGAACAGGGCCGTATCACCCAGACCCACGACCATCGGGAGTGAAGGCATTGAGCGAAGAAAATACGTACGACTCAACGAGCATTAAAGTGCTGAAAGGCCTGGATGCCGTACGCAAACGTCCCGGTATGTACATTGGTGACACAGACGATGGCAGCGGTCTGCACCACATGGTGTTCGAGGTGGTCGATAACTCGATCGACGAAGCTCTGGCCGGCCACTGCGACGACATCAGCATCATCATCCACCCGGATGAATCCATCACCGTCCGTGACAACGGTCGTGGCATCCCGGTAGACGTGCACAAAGAAGAAGGCGTCTCGGCGGCCGAGGTCATCATGACCGTGTTGCACGCCGGCGGTAAGTTTGACGACAACTCCTATAAAGTATCCGGCGGCTTGCACGGTGTAGGGGTGTCGGTTGTAAACGCCTTGTCCGAAGAACTGGTCCTGACCGTTCGCCGCAGCGGCAAGATCTGGGAACAAACCTACGTCCACGGCGTGCCACAGGCGCCGATGGCCATCGTGGGCGACAGCGACTCCACGGGTACCCAGATCCACTTCAAGGCCTCCAGCGAAACCTTCAAGAACATCCATTTCAGCTGGGACATCCTGGCCAAGCGGATTCGTGAACTGTCCTTCCTCAACTCTGGTGTCGGCATCGTCCTCAAGGACGAGCGCAGCGGCAAGGAAGAGCTGTTCAAGTACGAAGGCGGCCTGCGTGCGTTCGTTGAATACCTGAACACCAACAAGACCCCGGTCAACCAGGTGTTCCACTTCAACATCCAGCGTGAAGACGGCATCGGCGTAGAAATCGCCCTGCAGTGGAACGACAGCTTCAACGAGAACCTGTTGTGCTTCACCAACAACATTCCCCAGCGCGATGGCGGTACTCACCTGGTGGGTTTCCGTTCCGCACTGACGCGTAACCTCAACACCTACATCGAAGCCGAAGGTCTGGCGAAGAAGCACAAGGTCGCGACCACCGGTGATGATGCCCGTGAAGGCCTGACGGCGATCATTTCGGTGAAGGTGCCGGATCCGAAGTTCAGCTCCCAGACCAAAGACAAGCTGGTCTCTTCCGAAGTGAAGACAGCGGTCGAACAGGAAATGGGCAAGTACTTCTCCGACTTCCTGCTGGAAAACCCGAACGAAGCCAAGCTGGTCGTCGGCAAGATGATCGACGCTGCCCGTGCTCGTGAAGCCGCGCGCAAGGCCCGTGAGATGACCCGCCGCAAAGGCGCACTGGACATCGCCGGCCTGCCGGGCAAACTGGCGGACTGCCAGGAAAAAGACCCTGCCCTTTCTGAACTGTACCTCGTGGAAGGTGACTCTGCTGGCGGCTCCGCCAAGCAGGGACGTAACCGCAAGACCCAAGCGATTCTGCCCCTCAAGGGTAAGATCCTGAACGTCGAGAAGGCGCGCTTCGACAAGATGATCTCTTCCCAGGAAGTGGGCACCTTGATCACTGCGCTGGGCTGCGGCATCGGCCGCGAAGAGTACAACATCGACAAACTGCGTTATCACAACATCATCATCATGACCGATGCTGACGTCGACGGTTCGCACATCCGTACCCTGCTGCTGACCTTCTTCTTCCGTCAGCTGCCAGAACTGATCGAGCGCGGCTACATCTACATCGCCCAGCCGCCGCTGTACAAGGTCAAGAAAGGCAAGCAAGAGCAATACATCAAAGACGATGACGCCATGGAAGAGTACATGACGCAGTCGGCCCTGGAAGACGCGAGCCTGCACCTGAACGAAGATGCTCCGGGAATCTCGGGCGAAGCGCTCGAGCGCCTGGTGAATGACTTCCGTCTGGTGATGAAGACCCTCAAGCGTCTGTCGCGCCTGTACCCGCAGGAGCTGACCGAACACTTCATCTACCTGCCGGCCGTCAGCCTGGAAATGCTCAGCAACCATGCAGCGATGCAGGATTGGCTGGCCCAGTACGAAGTGCGCCTGCGCACCGTCGAGAAGTCGGGCCTGGTCTACAAGGCAAGCCTGCGTGAAGACCGCGAGCGTAACGTCTGGCTGCCAGAGGTCGAGCTGATCTCCCACGGTCTGTCGAACTACGTCACATTCAACCGCGACTTCTTCGGCAGCAACGACTACAAAACCGTTGTATCCCTGGGCGCCCAATTGAGCACCCTGCTGGATGACGGCGCGTACATCCAGCGTGGCGAACGCAAGAAAGCCGTCACCGAGTTCAAGGAAGCACTGGACTGGCTGATGGCTGAAAGCACCAAGCGTCACACCATCCAGCGATACAAAGGTCTGGGCGAAATGAACCCGGATCAACTGTGGGAAACCACCATGGACCCAAGCGTGCGCCGGATGCTCAAAGTCACCATCGAAGACGCCATCGGCGCCGACCAGATCTTCAACACCCTGATGGGTGATGCGGTCGAACCTCGCCGTGACTTCATCGAAAGCAATGCGTTGGCGGTTTCCAACCTGGATTTCTGATCCGGCTCTACCGCCAACAAAAAGGCCAACGCAGATGCGTTGGCCTTTTTTATTGCTATCTATAAACCGTTACGAGCTAACCGCAGCCACACTCTCCAACCGATATCCATACCCATAGATCGTCAGCAACTGCCAACCCCGATCTGCCGTTAACCCCAGTTTGTTACGCAGTCGATAGATATGCGTATCGAGCGGTCGCGATGAGTCCATTTCTTCGTGGGTCCAAAACCGCTGATAAAGATATTCCCGCGACAACGGCCGGCCCAGATTGGTGAATAGGCAGCGAGCCAGTCGATACTCACGCTCGGTCATGACGATCGGCGTGCCCGCCCGCTTGACCGTCAGTTCGGCATCGTCGAACACCAGGTCATTGAAGCTCAGCACTTCCGATGCCGCCGTACGCTGCTGGCTATGTCGACGCAGTACCGCTGCGACCCGAGCTTTGAGTTCGTTGGGTCGGAAGGGTTTGCTGACGTAGTCATCGGCCCCGGCATTCAAGGCCTGGACGATGTCGCTTTCGGTGTCGCGACTGGTGAGCATGATGGCCGCAGGCGGTGCGTCCATGTGTTCGCGGGTCCATTGCAACAGCGCGATACCCGTCAGGTCCGGCAGCTGCCAGTCGAGGATGAGCAGGTCGTAGGTTTCCCGGCGCAGTTGGCGCAGTAGGTCCTCTCCTCTCTCGAAGCTGTGCAATGACCACGCATCCTCTGCGGGGTCGGCCATCTGATGGAGGGTCTGTTCCACGCGGCGCAATTCGGCCGGTTCGTCGTCGAGAATGGCGATACGCATTGTGCGCTGGTTCCTTGGCTCTGCGGCCATTGCGTTATGCATAGGACAATAGCGGCTGGGTTGGAGGAGTCAAAGTAAGAGACCCACCACTGGTCGACGTCCGCTATGATTTCACTCACCCTTCCAGACCCGTGCCCTATGAATGACAACATGAATGAGCGTCGTCGGGAAAGCCGCGAGCCGACTCAAGTCCAACGGCTGTTCAGGAAACTGGTCCGCGAATGGGTGTGGATAAGTCTTGTTCTGCTGCCATTGACTGCGTTGTTGTCCTATCGCGCGCAAATCAACCTGCGCGATGACACGCCTGCGTTAGGTGCGCTGCTTTCCTTTGCACTGGTGATCTGCGTACTGGGACTGCTGCTGTGGCTGCCGCGCCTGGCGCTCTGGCTGACCCTGGCGGGCATGGGCTGCGCGTTTCTGGCCAGTGCGGCGCTGGCGGAGCAACAACAATGGTGGTCACCGACGCCGAGTGTGCTGGGGATCCTGTTTGGATACCTGATCTGGAACTGGCGGCGCTTGAGTGTGGTGTTGACCTATTTTGGATGGGAACTGGCGCGGCTGGACAGCGAACCGAAAATCTTTCCGGAACGCCGTCGCTCGCATTTTCCCACCGGCGACCGCTTGCGGGGTCAGGTCATTGCCTTGGAGCAAGCCATCGGCCGTACCCGCGATGCCCGCCGTTTCATAGCGGACGGCCTCGAATACCTGCCGGTCGCCACGTTGATCAGCGATCCAAAGGGCCGGATTCTGTTAGGCAACCGAAAAGCCCGCGAGTTATTCAATAGCGATCTGGTCGGCGATGACGTACTCATGCAATTGAAACATCTGGGCTATCCGGCATTGACGCAAGGCACCCCCGCCCTGCTATCTGAGCTCCCGCTGCTGGAGTTTCGCGACATCAAGGAGCGAAGCCTGCGCCTGGAAAGCGCTCCCTTGCTGCCGGTAGATGGCGATACGCCGGTCGGTTGGCTGTTGAGCCTGACAGACTTGAGCGTTGAGCGCGAAGCGGAGGAGCAGCGCAGTGTAATGCTGCGGTTCCTGTCCCACGACCTGCGCGCGCCCCACTCGGCGATTCTTGCCCTTCTGGATGTACATCGGCATCAGGTCGGCGGTGACGCGCAGTTGTTCAACCAGATCGAATTGCAGGTGCGTCGGGCACTGGACCTGACTGACGGCTTCGTTCAACTGGCCAAGGCCGAATCCGAAGCCTATGAGTTTCAGCCGAGTCTGTTTGCCATGGTGGTGCTGGATGTGTTCGATCAGGCGCTGCCCATCGCTCAACAGAAGCACATCGAACTGGTCCAGGAGATTGATGAACAGGCACAGGAAAGTTTGATCATGGCGGACCAGCCATTGCTGACTCGGGCGATGTTCAATTTGCTGGAGAACGCGATCAAGTACAGTGCCGAGGGGACGCGTGTGAGTCTGCACGTCGACCGCGGCGAGGGCTGGCTTACCTGCGAACTCACTGATCAGGGCAAGGGAATCGCCACCCATGAACTACCGGATCTGTTCAGCCAGTACCGGCGCTTTTCCTCGGCTCAAGGCATCGATGGTGTGGGTCTTGGACTGTCGATGGTCAAGGCGGTGGTAGACCGTCATGGCGGACAGATCGAATGTCGCAGCATAGTGGGAGAAGGCACGCGATTCACTTTGCGCTTCCCGCTCTATGAGGAGTGAAACGGGTAATCGAAGCTATAAAAAAACCGGCTATATCTGCCGGTTTTTTTGCGCCCGAAAAAAACTTATGCACGTTTTTCGGTGTTTTATCTGTTTATGAAATATGTATATAAATCATTAAGTTGCGTTAATAATTCGACGCTTTCATGGGATATCGTACACAGGTTATCCACAGAATCTCAGACAGCCAGCTGATCGTTGGAAGCCGACGCTTGCGGTGCCGGTGGCAGCGAGCCCATTTCCCGCTGCATTTGCTCGTTCCAGGCTTGAACCCGATCGTTCAAATCGGCGATGGCGCGTGGGCCGCTGCCCTCGGCGTACATCGGTGCGCCGATGATCACGGTAATCACGCCCTGCTTTTTCGCCCAACCGGTCTTGGGCCAGAACTTGCCCGCGTTGTGGGCAATCGGCAGCACTGGCAATTCGGCATTGACCGCCAGCGCGGTCCCCCCCCGGGAGAATTTGCCGATGGTGCCGTAGGGAACACGGGTGCCTTCCGGGAAGATCAGTACCCAGACATTGTCCTTGAGCAACTCGTCGCCCTTCTTCGCCACATGCTTGAGCGCAGCCTTGGGATTGTCCCGGTCGATGGCGATCGGACGCAGCATGGCCATGGCCCAGCCAAAAAACGGCACATACAGCAGTTCACGCTTGAGCACCTGGCTCAGCGGCTCGAAGTAGGCCGACAGAAAAAACGTTTCCCAAGTGCTCTGGTGGTTCGACTGAATCACGCAGGGCCGATCAGGCACGTTCTCTGCGCCTTTCACTTCGTAGTGGATACCGAGAAACACCTTGCTCAGCCACAGGGCGCAGCGGCACCAGTAAACGTTGATGAAGCGATAGCGCGCCTTGAACGGCAGAAAGGGCGCGATAAAAAAACTCAGGCTGCACCACAGCAGGGAGCTGGTGCCCAGCAGCAGGTAAAAGAGAAAGGTTCTGATGGCCTGCAGTATCGACATGGCGACGTTTACCGTAACGGTTCAAGCGCACTCCCGAACGTTCCTTGGTCAGGATTTCGAAAGCGCTCTAATTGTGGATAAGTTCTGCGGCAATCGCCGCCAGATCGTCGAAAATCAAAGTGCCTACCGGGAGGGTCTTGCCCAACGTCTTTTCGCCTTTTCCGGTCTTAACTAAAACTGGCTGTGAATCGACGGCTTTGGCGGCTTCCAGGTCACCGAGAGTATCGCCGACGAACCATAGATTGGTCAGCGATACGTTGTAATGAGCGGCGATGTTTTTCAACATCCCGGGTTTTGGCTTGCGGCAATCGCAGCCATCGTCCGGCCCGTGCGGGCAATAGACGATCAGCCCGACTTCCCCACCCTGCTGCGCCACCAGCGAGCGCAAGCGCTCGTGCATGGCGTCGAGGGTGGCGATGTCGTAATAGCCGCGAGCGATGCCCGACTGGTTGGTAGCGACCGCTACCGTCCAGCCGGCCTTGCTCAACTGCGCAATGGCTTCGATCGAACCGGGGAGTGGTATCCACTCCTCCACCGACTTGATGTATGCGTCGGAGTCGTAATTGATCACTCCGTCCCGATCGAGAATCAGCAGTTTCAAACAGACTTACCCCAGCAACGAAATGTCGGCAACACCGAGGAACAGGCCACGCAGACGCGCCAGCAGTGCGTAGCGGTTGGCGCGCACATTGGCATCTTCGGCGTTGACCATGACCGCTTCGAAGAACGCGTCCACCGGCTCGCGCAATGCAGCAAGGCGTGCCAGAGACTCGCTGTACTGACGCGCCGCAGCCATCGGTTGAACGGCCTGGTCTGCCTGCTGGATCGCCGAGTACAGGGAGAACTCGTTGGCGTTGTCGAAATACTTGGCTTCGACGACGGTCGGCACAGAGCCTTCGACTTTGCTCAGCAGGTTCGACACGCGCTTGTTCACCGCAGCCAGGGCAGCGGCTTCCGGCAATTTGCGGAACGCTTGCACCGCTTGTACGCGCTGGTCGAAGTCCAGGGCCGAACCCGGCTTCAGGGCACGGACCGACAGGTAGGTCGCGACATCCACGCCTTCGTCTTCGTAACGCGCACGCAGACGATCGAAGATGAACTCCAGCACCGCGTCATTCAGGCCGGCCGCCTTGACCTTGGCGCCGAACGCATTCACGGCGAACGCCACGGCGTCGTTCAGGTCCAGGTCCAGTTGCTTCTCGATCAGGATGCGCAGCACGCCCAGTGCGGCACGGCGCAGGGCGTACGGGTCCTTGCTGCCGGTTGGCAGCATGCCGATACCAAAGATTCCCACCAGGGTGTCGAGCTTGTCGGCAATGGCCACGGCCGCACCGGTCAGGGTGGACGGCAGCTCGGCGCCAGCACCGCGCGGCATGTACTGCTCGTTCAGCGCCAGGGCGACATCTTCCGGCTCGCCATCGTTGAGGGCGTAGTAGTAGCCGGCAACACCTTGCATCTCCGGGAACTCACCGACCATCTCGGTCGCCAGGTCGCACTTGGACAGCAAGCCTGCGCGCGCGGCCCAGGAAGCGTTGCCACCAATGCGTGCGGCAATGTAGGCGGCCAGTTTGGACACTCGCTCGGCCTTGTCGTAGACGCTGCCGAGTTTTTCCTGGAAAACCACGTTTTGCAGGCGCTGGTTGAAGTCTTCGAGTTTCTGCTTCTTGTCTTGCTTGAAGAAGAACTCAGCGTCGGTCAGGCGTGGGCGAACCACTTTCTCGTTACCGGCGATGATCTGCTGCGGGTCTTTGCTCTCGATGTTGGCCACGGTAATGAAACGTGGCAGCAACTTGCCGTCGACGTCCAGCAGGCAGAAGTACTTCTGGTTGTCCTGCATGGTGGTGATCAGGGCTTCTTGCGGTACATCGAGGAAGCGCTCTTCGAACGAGCACACCAACGGCACGGGCCATTCGACCAGTGCGGTCACTTCGTCCAGCAGGTCCGGCGGCACGATGGCGGTGCCTTCCTGGCGGGTCGCCAGTTCTTCGGTGCGCTTGCTGATGATGTCGCGACGCTCGTTGGCATCGGCCAGTACGTAAGCGGCGCGCAGGTCTGCCAGGTAGCTGGACGGCGAACCGATGCGCACGTTTTGCGGATGATGGAAGCGGTGACCGCGGGAATCGCGACCGGCCTTTTGCGCGAGGATAGTGCAGTCGATGACCTGGTCACCGAGCAGCATCACCAGCCATTGGGTTGGACGCACGAACTCTTCCTTGCGCGCGCCCCAGCGCATGCGCTTTGGAATCGGCAGGTCATTCAGGGAATCTTCGACGATGGTCGGCAGCAGGCTGGCAGTCGGCTTGCCGGCGATGCTCTGGCTGTAGCGCAGTTTTGGGCCGCTCTGATCGATTTCGCTCAGGTCGACGCCGCACTTCTTGGCAAAACCCAGTGCCGCCTGGGTCGGGTTGCCGTCGGCATCGAAGGCGGCCTGACGTGGCGGGCCATCGAGGTTGATGCTGCGATCCGGCTGCTGGGTGGCCAGCGAGGTGATCAGCACGGCCAGGCGGCGCGGCGCGGCATACACGGTTTTGGTTTCGTAATTCAGGCCGGCAGCTTGCAGGCCCTTGTCGATACCGGCAAGGAACGCCTCGGCCAGGGTGTTCAGGGCCTTGGGTGGCAGTTCTTCAGTGCCCAGTTCAACCAGAAAATCCAGAGCACTCATTGTGCAGCCTCCAGCTTGGCCAGTACTTCGTCACGCAGGTCCGGGGTCGCCATCGGGAAGCCCAGCTTGGCGCGAGCCAGCAGGTAGGCTTGCGCAACGGAACGCGCCAGGGTGCGAACACGCAGGATGTATTGCTGACGCGCGGTCACGGAAATCGCCCGGCGTGCATCCAGCAGGTTGAAGGTATGGGAGGCCTTCAACACCATTTCGTAGCTCGGCAACGGCAGCGGCTGGTCGAGCTCGATCAGCCGCTTGGCTTCGCTTTCATAGAAATCGAACAGTTCGAACAGCTTCTCGACGTTGGCGTGTTCGAAGTTGTAGGTCGACTGCTCCACTTCGTTCTGGTGGAACACGTCGCCGTAGGTCACCTTGCCGAAAGGACCGTCGGCCCAGACCAGGTCGTAGACCGAATCCACGCCCTGCAGGTACATGGCCAGGCGCTCCAGGCCGTAGGTGATCTCGCCGGTTACCGGGTAGCACTCGATGCCGCCGGCTTGCTGGAAGTAAGTGAATTGCGTCACTTCCATGCCGTTGAGCCAGACTTCCCAGCCCAGACCCCAGGCGCCGAGGGTCGGCGATTCCCAGTTGTCTTCGACGAAGCGGATGTCGTGCACCAGCGGATCCAGGCCCACGTGCTTTAGCGAGCCCAGGTACAGCTCCTGGAAGTTGTCCGGGTTTGGCTTGAGGACCACCTGGAACTGGTAGTAGTGCTGCAGACGGTTCGGGTTTTCGCCGTAGCGGCCGTCAGTCGGACGACGACTTGGCTGAACGTAGGCGGCGTTCCAGGTTTCCGGGCCAATGGCGCGCAGGAACGTAGCGGTGTGGAAAGTGCCGGCGCCTACTTCCATATCGTAGGGCTGAAGTACCACGCAACCTTGCTCGGCCCAGTATTGCTGGAGGGCGAGGATCAAGTCTTGGAAGGTACGCACGGCTGGCGTAGGCTGGCTCACGAAATTCACCTGTTTCTTGGGCTGCGATTTAAAGAGCGGGAGTATACCCGATTCATTGCTGCGCACGCCCCCTGGAGCCTTATGCCACGCTGCTTTTGGTGTACCGAAGATCCACTGTACATGGCTTATCACGATCAGGAGTGGGGCGCGCCACTACGCGATGCGCAGGGTTTGTTCGAGTTGCTTTTGCTCGAAGGGTTCCAGGCCGGCCTTTCCTGGATCACCGTGTTGCGCAAACGCGAGCATTACCGTCAGGTGATGTTTGGCTTTGACGTGCAGCGCGTGGCCCAAATGAGTGACGCGGAAATCGATCAGTTGATGCTCGACCCCGGCATCATTCGCAATCGCCTCAAGCTCAATGCCGCCCGACGCAATGCCCAGGCCTGGCTGGCGCTGGAGGACCCGGTGGCGTTTCTCTGGTCCTTCGTCGATGGCACGCCTGTGATCAATCATTTCAAGGATCGCAGCGAAGTGCCGGCCATCACGCCCCAGGCCGTGGAGATGAGCAAGGCCCTGAAAAAGGCTGGCTTCACCTTCGTCGGGCCAACGATCTGCTACGCGCTGATGCAGGCCTCGGGCATGGTCATGGACCACACGCAGGACTGCGATCGCTACGCGATGCTGGCCAACGGCGGTTAGAATGGCCGCCTCGCGCACAGCACAAGATCAGGAGTGACCTGTGGAAAAGTTTAAAGGCGCCTTGCTGGTAGGCGCTCTGCGGCTGTTTGCCCTGCTCCCGTGGCGGGCAGTGCAGGCCGTCGGCTCAGCGATTGGCTGGCTGATGTGGAAAACCCCCAACCGTTCCCGCGACGTGGTGCGGATCAACCTCGCCAAGTGCTTCCCGGACATGGACCCTGCCGAACGCGAACGTCTGGTGGGTCAAAGCCTGAAAGACATCGGCAAGTCCCTGACCGAAAGCGCCTGCGCCTGGATCTGGCCGGCCCAGCGTTCCATAGACCTGGTGCGCGAAGTTGAAGGCCTTGATGTCCTGAAGGACGCCCTCGCCTCAGGCAAGGGCGTGGTTGGCATCACCAGCCACCTCGGCAACTGGGAAGTGCTCAATCACTTCTACTGCAGCCAGTGCAAACCGATCATTTTCTACCGCCCGCCGAAGCTCAAGGCTGTGGATGAATTGCTGCAAAAGCAGCGGGTTCAACTGGGCAACAAAGTGGCTGCTTCCACAAAGGAAGGCATCCTCAGCGTCATCAAGGAAGTGCGCAAAGGTGGTGCGGTGGGCATTCCCGCTGACCCGGAACCGGCCGAATCCGCCGGTATCTTCGTCCCCTTCTTCGCCACCCAGGCTCTGACCAGCAAATTCGTGCCGAACATGCTCGCCGGCGGCAAGGCGGTCGGCGTGTTCCTGCATGCGCTGCGGCTGCCGGACGGCTCGGGCTACAAGGTGATTCTGGAAGCCGCGCCCGAGGCCATGTACAGCACCGATACTGCCACGTCCTGCGCGGCGATGAGCCAGGTGGTCGAGCGCTATGTGCGGGCCTATCCGAGCCAGTACATGTGGAGCATGAAGCGCTTCAAGAAGCGTCCTCCGGGTGAGGAACGCTGGTACTGAGTCGGTTTGGCATGATCTGTGGATAACCTCGTTGGGGGAGTTATCCACAACGGTTCATTCAAGGGCGCAGAAGATGTCCGAACAACGCAAATCGTTTCGCATCAAGATCAGTCATGAAAGCTTTGGCGAATGCCTGGGGCAGACACGAAACCTGTCGGCCACGGGTGTCTACGTCAAGCATCCCGCCTTGTCCAACCTGCCCAGAGGCGCGGTGGTGTATGGGCAGGTTCAGGACTTACCCACAGGCGCGCCCAAGGTGCGAATGGAAGTGGTGCAAGTGGATGCCGAAGGCATTGGTTTGCGCTATCTCTGATCAGGGCGCCTGACGGTCCAGTTTTTTCAGGAACACCGTCATTTCCTTCTCGGCTTGCTTGTCGCCGTGGTTCTGCGCGGCTTCCAGGCCCTTCTCCCAGGCCAGGCGTGCGGCTGCAGGGTCCGCCAGTGCCAGATGGGCCTTGCCCAACAGTTTCCAGGCTGCCGAATACTTCGGATCGAGTTCGACGCACCGCTGAAAATGCTCAGCAGCCTTGGCGTTTTCCCCAAGATCCAGATAACCCTTGCCCAGGCCGAAGCGCAGCAGTGAGTTATCCACACCCTTGGCGAGCATTTTTTCCAGGGATTCGATCACAGGGGGATTCCTTGAGATAAGTAAGTCAGTTGAGTTGCTATCGCTAGCAGGCTAGCTCCCACAGGGGTAGCGGCCAGCGATGAAGCCAGCGCCGTTTGCGCAGCACCTCAGAAGAAGCTCAGCCCCACATGAAACAACTTCTCCACATCCCGAATATGCTTTTTATCCACAAGGAACAGGATCACATGGTCGCCGGTCTGGATCACGGTGTCGTCGTGGGCAATGATCACTTCTTCGTCACGAATGATCGCGCCGATGGTAGTGCCCGGCGGCAGGCCGATGTTTTCGATGGCCTTGCCGATCACCTTGCTCGATTTAGCGTCGCCGTGGGCAATGGCTTCGATGGCTTCCGCCGCGCCCCGGCGCAGTGAGTGCACGCTGACGATATCGCCACGCCGCACGTGGGCGAGCAAGGTTCCGATGGTCGCCAACTGCGGGCTGATGGCGATATCGATGTCGCCGCCCTGGATCAGGTCGACGTAGGCCGGGTTGTTGATGATGGTCATCACCTTCTTCGCGCCCAGGCGCTTGGCCAGCAGCGATGACATGATGTTGGCCTCGTCGTCGTTGGTCAGGGCCAGGAAGATGTCCGCGTCCGCGATGTTCTCTTCCAGCAGCAGATCCCGGTCCGAAGCACTGCCCTGCAGCACCACGGTGCTGTCCAGGTGATCGGAAAGATGACGGCAGCGTGCCGGGTTCATCTCGATGATTTTCACCTGGTAGCGGCTTTCGATGGCTTCGGCCAGGCGCTCACCGATCTGCCCGCCCCCGGCGATGACGATGCGCTTGTAGGTTTCGTCCAGACGGCGCATTTCGCTCATCACCGCGCGAATGTTCGCCCGGGCGGCGATGAAGAACACTTCATCGTCCGCTTCGATCACGGTATCGCCCTGGGGCAGGATCGGCCGGTCCCGACGGAAAATCGCCGCGACCCGGGTTTCCACGTTCGGCATGTGCTCGCGCAGCTGCCGCAGTTGCTGACCCACCAGCGGCCCGCCGTAATAAGCCTTCACCGCAACCAGCTGCGCCTTGCCTTCGGCGAAGTCGATCACCTGCAGGGCGCCCGGATGCTGGATCAGGCGCTTGATGTAGTTGGTGACCACCTGTTCCGGGCTGATCAGCACGTCCACCGGGATCGCGTCGTTATCGAACAGTTCGGCGCGGGTCAGGTACGCGGCTTCGCGGACCCGGGCGATTTTGGTCGGGGTGTGGAACAGGGTATGGGCGACCTGACAAGCGACCATGTTGGTTTCGTCACTGTTGGTCACGGCCACCAGCATGTCGGCGTCATCGGCGCCGGCCTGACGCAACACGCTCGGGATCGAGCCACGACCCTGCACCGTACGGATGTCCAGGCGGTCGCCGAGGTCGCGCAGGCGTTCGCCGTCGGTGTCCACCACCGTAATGTCATTGGCCTCGCTGGCCAGGTGTTCGGCCAGCGAACCACCGACCTGCCCCGCACCAAGGATGATGATTTTCATCCAGTCACTCCATTGAATCCGTTTAACCGCGCGCGGCGGCGATCTTGATCAGCTTGGCGTAGTAGAACCCGTCGTGGCCGCCTTCCTGGGCCAGCAGTTGGCGACCGTGGGGCTGCTTGATGCCGGCCGCGGTGGCCAGGTCCAGCTCACGTGCACCCGGGGTGCGGGTGAGGAAGGCTTCGATGACTTCGGTGTTCTCGGTCGGCAAGGTGGAGCAGGTGGCGTAGAGCAGGATGCCGCCGACTTCCAGGGTTTTCCACATCGCGTCGAGCAGTTCGCCTTGCAGCAGCGCCAGCGCACCAATGTCATCGGGTTGGCGGGTGAGTTTGATGTCCGGGTGGCGGCGGATCACGCCGGTGGCCGAACATGGCGCGTCCAGCAGGATGCGCTGGAACGGCTTGCCGTCCCACCAGGTGTCGGTGTCGCGACCGTCCGCGGCGATCAGTTCGGCGCTCAGGCCCAGGCGTTCGAGGTTTTCCCGCACCCGCACCAGGCGCTTGGCTTCCAGGTCCACGGCGACCACGCCGGCGAGGGCCGGCTCGGCTTCAAGGATATGACAGGTCTTGCCGCCCGGCGCGCAGCAGGCGTCCAGCACCCGTTGGCCCGGTGCCAGGTCGAGCAGATCGGCAGCCAGTTGCGCGGCTTCATCCTGCACGCTGATCCAGCCTTCGGCGAATCCCGGCAGGCTGCGCACGTCGGCGGCTGCGTCGAGGATGATGCCGTCGCGGCTGTAGACGCAGGGGCTGGCGGCAATGCCAGCCTGCGCCAGCAGCTGCAGATAGGCATCGCGAGAGTGATGGCGGCGGTTGACCCGCAGAATCATCGGCGGATGGGCGTTGTTCGCCGCGCAGATCACTTCCCATTGTTCAGGCCAGAAGGCCTTCAGGGATTTTTGCAGCCAGCGTGGGTGAGCGGTGCGTACCACCGGATCGTGTTCCAGCTCGGCCAGCAACGCTTCGTTTTCGCGCTGGGCACGGCGCAATACGGCGTTGAGCAAGGCTTTGGCCCAGGGTTTTTTCAGCTTGTCGGCGCAACCGACGGTTTCGCCGATGGCGGCGTGGGCCGGCACCCGGGTGTAGAGCAATTGATAGAGGCCGACCAGCAACAACGCTTCGACATCGGCATCGGCGGCCTTGAACGGCTTTTGCAGCAACTTGGCCGCCAGCGCCGACAAGCGCGGCTGCCAACGTGCGGTGCCAAACGCCAGGTCCTGGGTGAAGCCGCGATCGCGGTCCTCGACCTTGTCCAGTTGCGTTGGCAGTGAGCTGTTGAGTGAGGCTTTTCCGCTGAGTACGGCAGCCAGTGCCTTGGCGGCGGCCAGACGAGGGTTCATTGAGCGTCCGCCGCTTGACCGAGAACGGTGCCCGTGGCGAATTTCTCACGACGGCTGTTGAACAGATCGCTGAAGTTCAGCGCCTTGCCACCGGGCAATTGCAGGCGGGTCAGGCACAGGGCCTGCTCACCGCAGGCAACGAGCAAGCCATCCTTGCTGGCGCCGAGGATTTCACCCGGTGCGCCCTTCCCTTCAGTCAGGCTGGCGGCCAGGACTTTCAAGGCTTCGCCGTTCAACGTGCTGTGGGTGATCGGCCACGGGTTGAACGCGCGCACCAGGCGTTCCAGCTCAACCGCCGGGCGGGTCCAGTCGATGCGCGCTTCGTCCTTGTTCAATTTATGCGCGTAGGTGGCGAGGCTGTCGTCCTGCACTTCGCCCTCCAGGGTGCCGGCGGCGAGGCCGGCGATGGCCTGCACCACGGCCGGTGGGCCCATTTCGGCCAAGCGATCGTGGAGGCTGCCACCTGTGTCTTCGGCGCTGATCGGCGTGGTGACTTTCAGCAGCATCGGCCCGGTGTCGAGGCCTGCTTCCATGCGCATCACGGTCACACCACTTTCGCGGTCCCCGGCTTCGACGGCGCGCTGGATCGGCGCCGCACCGCGCCAGCGCGGCAGCAGGGAGGCGTGGCTGTTGATGCAACCCAGGCGCGGAATGTCCAGCACCACTTGCGGCAGGATAAGGCCGTAGGCAACCACCACCATCAGGTCCGGTTTCAGCGCGGCCAGTTCGACCTGGGCGTCTTCGTTGCGCAGAGTGGGCGGTTGCAGCACCGGGATGTCGTTCTCCAGGGCGAGCTGCTTGACCGGGCTCGGCATCAGTTTCTGCCCACGACCTGCCGGGCGATCCGGTTGGGTGTAGACCGCGACGATCTCGTAAGGGCTGCTCAGCAGGGCCTTGAGGTGTTCAGCGGCGAATTCCGGGGTGCCGGCAAAGACTATGCGCAGTGGCTCGGTCATGGGGGGCTCTCTATTGCAAAGCTTCTTGAAAAGAAAAAGGCTTGCCGCGGCAAGCCTTTGAAGAGGGGCATCAGGCGTTCTGGCGATGAAGCTTTTCCAGTTTCTTCTTGATGCGATCGCGTTTGAGCGTAGACAGGTAATCGACGAACAATTTGCCGTTGAGGTGGTCGCATTCGTGCTGGATGCACACGGCGAGCAGGTCTTCGGCGATCAATTCGTAGGGCTTGCCGTCGCGGTCCAGCGCCTTGACCCTGACCCGTTGCGGGCGATCGACGTTTTCGTAGAAGCCGGGTACCGAAAGACAGCCTTCCTGATACTGGCCCATGTCGTCGGTCAGGGGCTCGAGTTCGGGGTTGATGAACACTCGCGGCTCGGTGCGGTCTTCGGAAAGGTCCATCACGACGATGCGCTTGTGTACGTTGACTTGAGTCGCCGCAAGGCCGATGCCTGGCGCCTCATACATTGTTTCAAACATGTCATCGACCAACTGACGTACTTCGTCGTCCACTACGTCCACCGGTTTGGCGATGGTACGCAGGCGCGAGTCAGGAAATTCGAGGATGTTCAAAATGGCCATAAGCTTGATGACTGCACGTGTGAGGTAAGGTCGGGTCGGTGCCTGGCGAGTCCGAGGATGCAGGCTACCTTTGTAAAACGTAGCTCCCTTCTTTTCATAAGCAAGCCGGGAGCGAGCCACTGACGGCTCTGGCGTTTCACGCGAACGTACATAATAAAGGGATTCACCGCATGAGGAAATCACTACTCGCCCTGCTCCTTCTGGTCTCGGCAGGTTGGGCGCAGGCGCAAGTGCAACTTCGGGAAGGTTTTCCACAGCAATACACGGTGGTCTCGGGGGACACGCTCTGGGACATCTCGGGCAAGTTTCTCCGTGAACCGTGGCAGTGGCCGCAGCTGTGGCGCGCCAATCCACAAATCGAAAACCCCAATCTCATCTATCCCGGCGATACGCTGACCCTGAGCTACGTCGACGGCCAGCCACGCCTGACTCTCAATCGCGGCGCTTCGCGCGGCACCATCAAACTCTCGCCGAGTGTGCGCAGCAGTCCGGTGGCCGATGCCATCCCGAGCATTCCGCTCAAAGCGATCAACAGCTTTCTGCTGAGCAACCGCATCGTCGACAAGGTCGAGGACTTCGACAAGGCGCCGTACATTGTGGCCGGTGATGCCGAACGCGTCCTCAGCGGCATGGGCGATCGTATCTTCGCCCGCGGCCACTTCGACATGGCGCAGCCGGTCTACGGCATCTTCCGCCAGGGCAAGGTCTACACCGATCCACAAACGCGGGAATTTCTGGGGATCAACGCCGATGACGTCGGTGGCGGTGAAATCGTTGCCACCGAGGGCGACGTTGCCACGCTCGAGCTGCAGCGCACGACCCAGGAAGTGCGCTTGGGCGATCGCTTGTTCAGCGGTGAAGAGCGCTCGATCAATTCGACCTTCATGCCCAGTGCACCCAAGACTCAGGTCGACGGCCTGATCATCGACGTCCCGCGCGGTGTTACCCAGATCGGAGCGCTGGACGTTGTCACGCTGAACAAGGGCCAGCGCGATGGTCTGGTGGAAGGCAACGTGCTGGAAGTCATGAAGACCGGTGAAACCGTACGTGACCATATCACCGGCCAGCCATTGAAGATCCCCGATGAACGTGCCGGCCTGCTGATGGTTTTCCGTACCTACGACAAGCTCAGCTACGGGCTGGTGCTCAATGCAACGCGCTCGCTGGCGGTGTTGGACAAGGTGCGCAATCCGTAAGCAGGCTTCACAAGTTACCAACAGAGTTATCCACAGCTTATTCCCGCTTGGGCGGGTGCTTATAACGATCAAGGATGATCCATGTCGCAGTCTGCTGTTGCACCGGTTTCCCCATCGGAACTGGAAGCTCGTTTACGCCTGCACCGTTTGCCGGAACTCGGTCCGGCGCGGTTCAAGAAACTGCTGGAAGCCTTCGGCTCGGCGTCAAAAGCCATCAGCGCACCGGCCAGTGCCTGGCGTGCGCTGGGCTTGCCGCTGGCCTGTTCCGAGGCTCGGCGAAGCACGGAAATTCGCGATGGCGCCAGCCATGCATTGGCCTGGCTGGAGCGTCCGGCCCAGCATTTACTGATGTGGGACCAGCCAGACTACCCGGCGCTGCTGGCGGAGATCAGCGATGCGCCGCCGCTGTTATTCGTCGCGGGCGACCCTGGCATTCTGGAAAAACCGCAACTGGCGATGGTCGGCAGCCGTCGCGCTTCAAGGCCCGGCATGGACACCGCTGCCGCCTTTTCCCGCAGCCTGGCCAGCGCCGGTTTTGTCATCACCAGTGGCCTGGCCCTGGGTATCGACGCTGCTGCGCACCAAGCCGCACTGGACGTTGGCGGCCAAACAATCGGCGTGCTGGGCACAGGGCTGGAAAAGTTTTATCCACAGCGCAATCGTCGACTGGCCGACGCGATGATAGCCACCGGCAGCGCGGTCGTTTCCGAGTTCCCGCTGGACGCCGGCCCCACCGCCAGCAACTTCCCGCGGCGTAATCGAATCATCAGCGGTTTGTCCCTCGGCGTATTGGTGGTCGAGGCCAGTGTCGCCAGCGGTTCATTGATCACCGCCAAGCTTGCCGCGGAGCAGGGGCGCGAGGTGTATGCGATTCCGGGCTCGATCCATCACCCCGGTGCCAAGGGCTGTCACCAGTTGATCCGCGACGGCGCGGCGTTGGTGGAAACCGTCGAGCATATCCTCGAAGCCCTGCGCGGCTGGCAACAGACCTCCTTCTCTCTGGCCCCGGCCCCGATGGCGCGCCATCCTTTGCTGGCGTTGCTCCACGCCGCGCCCCATAGCAGTGAAGCATTGGCCGATGCCAGCGGCTGGAGCCTGCCCAAAGTGCTGGCGGCGCTGACCGAAATGGAAATGGAAGGCAGCGCCGTCTGCGAAAACGGGCGCTGGTTTGCGCGGGTGAGCTAGGTTTTACAAGGAAGATCGGTAAACTGCGCAGAGCCTTATTCTGGAGAGTTTATTCATGGTCAACAGTTGGCGTGTGCAACAAGCCGCACGAGCCGTTCGCGCCGGGGCGGTGCTTGCCTACCCAACCGAAGCTGTCTGGGGTCTGGGTTGCGACCCGTGGGACGAAGAGGCAGTGGAGCGTTTGTTGCTGATCAAGGGCCGGTCTGTGGACAAGGGCCTGATTCTGGTGGCCGATAACATCCGCCAGTTCGATTTCCTGTTCGAAGACTTCCCTGAGCTGTGGATGGACCGCATGGCCAGCACCTGGCCTGGGCCCAACACCTGGCTGGTGCCGCACCAGAATCTATTGCCGCAGTGGATTACCGGCGTGCATGAAACGGTGGCCCTGCGGGTCAGCGATCATCCGCAGGTGCGGGAATTGTGCGCTCTGGTCGGCCCGCTGGTGTCGACCTCCGCCAACCCACAGGGCCGGCCGGCAGCGCGCTCGCGGATTCGTGTCGAGCAGTACTTCCGCGGGCAGGTTGATGCGGTGCTCGGTGGGATGCTGGGTGGGCGCAAGAATCCCAGCGTGATTCGCGATTTGGCGACCGGTCGCGTTGTGCGACCGGATTAAGACCGAGCAGGCCCCATTCGCGAGCAAGCCCGCTCCCACCTCTGATCATCAGTGAACACAGAGCTTGTGTTCGAAAACGATCAAAGGTGGGAGCGGGCTTGCTCGCGAAGAGGCCCTTAGTACCGCCCCGAATCTCAGGGCAACAGCACAACCGACCCAGTCGTGCGCCGCGCTGACAACTCAGTCTGCGCCTTCGCCGCATCGGCCAGGGCAAACCGCTGGCTGATATCCACGGTCAGCTTGCCGCTGATGATCATCCCGAACAGCTCATCCGCCATCCGCTGCAGGTTCTCGGCGTTGTTGGCGTAGGTCCCAAGGGTGGGACGGGTCACATACAATGAACCCTTCGCCGCCAGAATCCCCAGGTTCACCCCATCCACCGCGCCGGACGCATTGCCGAAGCTCACCACCAGCCCGCGAGGCGCAACGCTGTCAAGGGATGTCAGCCAGGTGTCCTTGCCCACGCCGTCGTACACCACCTGGACTTTCTTGCCGTCGGTCAACTCCAGCACCCGTTGCGCGACATTCTCATGGCTGTAGTCGATGGTCGCCCAGGCACCGTTGGCCTTGGCCAGGGCGGCTTTTTCCGGCGAACTCACGGTGCCGATCAAGTTTACGCCCAAGGCCTTGGCCCACTGGCACGCCAGAGACCCGACACCGCCGGCAGCGGCGTGGAACAGGACGGTTTCGCCGCCCTTGAGCTCGTAGGTCTGGCGCAGCAGGTACTGCACGGTCAGGCCTTTGAGCATGACCCCGGCGGCCTGCTCGAAGCTGATGGCGTCCGGCAGCTTGACCAGATTGGCCTCAGGCAAGACGTGAACATTACTGTAGGCACCCAGCGGGCCGCTGCCGTAAGCCACGCGATCGCCGACCTTGAACCGGGTGACTTCGCTGCCGACCGCTTCGACCACACCGGCGCCTTCCGAACCCACACCCGATGGCAGGGACGGCGGTGGATAGAGCCCGCTGCGATAATAGGTGTCGATGAAGTTCAGGCCGATGGCCTTGTTGCTCACGCGGACCTGTTGCGGGCCGGGCTCGGCGGGCTGGTAATCCACATACTCGAGTACTTCGGGGCCGCCATGGGCGCGGAACTGGATACGCTTTGCCATCTGCCTTCTCCTTGATTCGTCGATACGAAGCGCCCTATCGGACTCCTAACCACGATCTTCGTCAACTGCGATCGGTGCACCGCCAGTGGTATGCTACGCGCCCATTTGCGCCAGCCCGCTCCGATGGAGCGTCGCGTAGCTTTGCCCGATCCAAGGTGATGTCATGACTACCCGCACCGAGGCCGTAAAAGCCTACCTGCTCGACCTGCAAGACCGAATTTGCGCCGCCCTGGAAGCGGAAGACGGCGGCACGCGCTTTGTCGAAGACGCCTGGACCCGGCCCGCCGGCGGTGGCGGACGTACCCGGGTCATCGAAAACGGTACGGTGATCGAAAAGGGCGGCGTCAACTTTTCCCACGTGTTCGGCAGCGGCCTGCCACCGTCGGCCAGCGCCCATCGGCCGGAACTGGCCGGGCGTGGCTTCGAAGCCCTGGGCGTATCGCTGGTGATCCACCCGCACAACCCGCACGCCCCGACGTCCCACGCCAACGTGCGCTTTTTCATTGCCGAAAAAGAAGGCGAAGAGCCAGTCTGGTGGTTCGGCGGCGGTTTCGACCTGACCCCGTACTACGGCAACGTCGAAGATTGCGTGCACTGGCACCGCGTGGCCGAACAGGCCTGCGCCCCGTTCGGCCCGGACGTCTACTCGCGCTACAAAGCCTGGTGCGACAGCTATTTCCACATCAAGCATCGCCACGAGCCTCGGGGCATCGGCGGTCTGTTCTTCGATGACCTCAATGAATGGGACTTCGATACCAGCTTCGCCTTCATGCGCGCCATCGGCGATGCCTACATCGACGCCTACCTGCCGATTCTGCAACGCCGCAAGAACGCTGCCTTCACCGCCCAACAGCGCGAATTCCAGGAATTCCGCCGCGGGCGCTACGTCGAGTTCAACCTGGTATACGACCGCGGTACCTTGTTCGGCCTGCAATCGGGGGGGCGTACCGAGTCGATCCTGATGTCCCTGCCACCGCAGGTGCGCTGGGGTTACGACTGGAAGGCCGAGCCCGGCAGCGAAGAAGCGCGCCTGACCGAGTACTTCCTGCAAGATCGCGATTGGTTGGCCGAGGCCTGAACGAGGAGTGTCGATGGACCGTTATGTCGTTTTCGGTAACCCGATTGGCCACAGCAAGTCGCCACTGATTCACCGTCTGTTCGCCGAGCAGACCGCGCAGCAGCTGGACTACAGCGCTTCGCTGGCACCGCTCGACGATTTTTCCGAGTTTGCCCGGGCGTTTTTCCTTGAAGGGCGCGGGGCGAATGTCACGGTACCGTTCAAGGAAGAAGCGTTCCGCCTGGCGAACAGCCTGACTGCCCGGGCGCAGCGGGCCGGTGCGGTGAATACCCTGAGCAAGCTGGCTGATGGCTCGTTGCTTGGCGACAACACCGACGGCGCCGGCCTGGTGCGCGACCTGACGGTCAACGCCGGGTTCAGCCTCAAGGGCAAGCGCATATTGCTGCTCGGCGCTGGTGGCGCGGTACGCGGTGCGCTGGAACCGTTGCTGACCGAACAACCGGCGTCGGTGATCATCGCCAACCGCACGGTGGACAAGGCCGAGCTGCTGGCGGAATTGTTCTGCGACCTGGGGCCGGTATCGGCCAGCGGCTACGACTGGTTGCAGGAATCGGTGGACCTGATCATCAACGCGACGTCCGCCAGCCTGTCGGGCGATGTGCCGCCGATTGCCGCCAGCCTGATCGAACCGGGCAAGACGCTGTGCTACGACATGATGTACGGCAAGGAGCCGACGTCGTTCTGTCGTTGGGCTACCGAGCACGGCGCGGCGGTGTCGATGGATGGCTTGGGGATGCTGGCCGAGCAAGCGGCCGAAGCCTTCTATCTGTGGCGCGGCGTGCGCCCGGATACCGCGCCGGTGCTGGCTGAACTGCGCCGACAACTGGCCGCATAACACCCCGACTGTCTGTAGGAGCGAGGCTCGCCCGCGAAGGCGTCCTCAAGTACGCCAAAAGCTTCGCGGGCAAGCCTCGCTCCTACGGAGAAAGATTCGGGTTTCAATCTTCGAAGCGAATCGGGCATTTCTCCGCGCCCTCAAGTTTCCTCAATTCTTCCACCACCTGCGGCCGTGCCTGGCGCAAGGTCAAACTGCGATCCTGCCCCAGCAACCGCCGCGCCTCCTGATGCAGCATCTCCACCCCCGAATAGTCGATGAAGTTGATCTGCTGCGCCTCGATCACCACCCGCGCGCCTTGCATCCGTTGCAGGCGCACTTGCAGGTAATGGCTGGCGCCGAAAAAGATCGAACCGCCCACCCGCAGGATATCCTCATCGCCATCGCACACATGCTGCACCCGCGGTTGCGAGGTGCGTTTCAAGTAAAAGAACAGCGACGCCAGCACCCCGGCATAGATCGCCGTCTGCAGTTCCAACAGCAACGTGGCGATGCAGGTCAGGGCCATGACCACGAACTCGGCGCGGCTGACCCGCAGCAGGGCGCGAATCCCGCGGTGGTCGACCAGGCCCCAGGCGATCAACAAAATGCTGCCGGCCATGGCCGGGATTGGAATGTGGGCAATCAATTGCGCGCCGAAGATCGCGAACAGCGACACCCACAACGCCGAAAAAATACCCGCCAGGGGCGAACAGGCCCCCGCTTCGTAGCTCAGGCCCGAGCGGGTGAAGGAACCGGCGGACAGCGATCCGGAAAAAAACGCCCCGACGATGTTGGATAACCCCTGGGCACGGACTTCCTGGTTGGCATCGAGCAACTGCTGCGAACGCGCTGACAACGAGCGGGCTATCGACAGGCTGGTGACCAGACCGAGCATGCCCACCGCTACCGCACTGGGCAGCAAACGCAGAATCAGGTCGAGGTCCAGCGGCAGCGAGCTCAAGGGCGGCAGCTTGCCGGTGAAGGCACTGACCAACTTCACGTGACCGAACATCGATGGCCACAGCCAAACCAGCAGCGCTCCCAGCACCAGGGTAATCAACAAGGTCGGCCAGCGCGGCAACCACAGTTTGAGCGTTACACCCACCACCACCGTCGCCAGCCCCAGCAGTAAGGACGGTTTGTCGATTTCCCCCAGGTGCTTGAACAAGGTGATGAAGCTGTCCAGAGCGGTGGCTTGGCTGGGCAGGTCCAGCCCCAGCAGGTTGGGCAACTGGCCAATGGCAATCACCACGGCCGCGCCGAGGGTGAAGCCGAGCACCACCGAATGCGAGACGAAGTTCACCAGCGCGCCGAAGCGCAACAGGCCCAGCAGCCATTGGAAGATACCCGCCAGAAAGGTCAGGAGCAGGATCAACGTCACGTAGTCCTGGGTCGCCGGAACAGCCAGAGGACTGACGCTGGCGTACAGGACAATCGAGATGGCCGCCGTAGGGCCGCAGATCAGATGCCACGACGAGCCCCACAGGCAAGCGATCAATACCGGAATGATTGCCGCGTACAGGCCGTACTCCGGTGGCAGACCGGCGATCAAGGCGTAGGCAATGGATTGCGGCAACGCCAGGATTGCGCCGCTGAGGCCGACGATCAGATCGCGGCCGACGCTGGCGCGGGTCTGGCGGGGCAGCCAGCTGAGGAACGGGAAGAGTGAATGGCGACTGGGAAGGGCCATGGGTCCTCTCGGTTGGGGGTTGGCGCAAGGGTATCAGGATCAAGCAATTATTGTGGCCGGCAAGCCTGGTGTTCTGAAGGCGCTGTGTGTGGCGAGGGAGCGTGCTCCCGCTGGAGCGCGGAGCGCTCCCAAACCCTTCAACATCGCTACCGAGTTGTCAGGGTTGCGTCTGCTGCGCAGCCGAGCGGGAGCGAGCTCCCTCGCCTCCGGTCATCATTGCAAGTTCTGGCCAGCGGTCATCTTCACAACTTGGCTTTGACCGCCGGCAACGCCTCCTTGCCGTCCACGGTTTTTACGCCATCAAGCCATTTATCCAGTACCGCCGGGTTGGCCTTGATCCAGGCCTTGGCCGCATCGGCATTGCTGACTTTCTTGTTCACCACCTCGGCCATGATGCTGTTCTCCATGTCCTGGGTGAAGCTCAGGTTGGTCAGCAGCTTGCCAACGTTCGGGCAGGCCTGTGCATAACCCTTGCGGGTCAGGGTGTGGACGCTGCCGGTGTCGCCGAAGTATTTCTCGCCGCCCTTGAGGTAGTGCATTTTCAGCTGCACGTTCATCGGGTGTGGGGTCCAGCCGAGGAAGGTGACGAATTTCTGTTTCTTCACCGCCCGGGACACTTCAGCCAGCATCGCCTGCTCGCTGGACTCCACCAGTTTCCACTGGCCCATGTCGAAATCGTTCTTCTTGATGATCTCTTGCAGTGAAATGTTCGCCGGCGCACCCGAGCCGATGCCGTAGATCTTGTGGTCGAACTTGTCGGCGAACTTGTTCAGGTCGGCAAAGTTATGCACACCCGCGTCCCACACATAGTCCGGGACGGCGAGGGTGAATTCGGTGCCATCGAGGTTCTTGGCCAGTTGCGTGACATCGCCCGTGGCCACGAACTTGTCATAGAAGCCCTGCTGCGCCGGCATCCAGTTACCCAGGAACACATCCACCTGGCCATCCTTGAGACCGCCAAAGGTGATCGGCACGGCCAGGGTGTCGACCTTGGCCTTGTAGCCCATGCCGTCCAGCAGAAACCCGGTGATGGCGTTGGTCGCGGCGATGTCGCTCCAGCCGGGATCAGCCATTTTCACCGTCTCGCATTGATCGGCGTAGGCCGATGCACTGCCAAGGGCCAGAAGCCCGACAGTCAGTACTGTGGATAACCTTTGCATGGACTTCCCCTTAACATTATTGGTTTTGGCAGGGTTGTGGATAACGTGCTTTACGCTCCAGATCATCGAGGTCGATATGGTTGCGCATGTATTGCTGACTGGCGTCCACCAGCGGCTGGTGGTCCCAGCTCTTCAGCTTGCCGATGGTCAGCGCGTCGGCGACGAACCGCCGCCGGCGCTGGCTCGCGAGCACCTGGTGGTGTATCGCCGGAATGTTCCATTTGGCCCGTGCTTCGGCGATAAAATCGGCGAACAGCTGGCGATGTTGCGGCGACTGGCTGAGTTCTTCCAGTTCGCGCGGATCATTGTGCACATCGAAGAGTAGGCAAGGGTCATCTTCGCTGTAGATAAATTTATAGGCGCCGCGGCGGATCATCATCAGCGGACCGATGGTGCCTTCGGCCATGTATTCACCAAAGACTTCATCGTGGCCGCCCTGCCCTTGCAGATGCGGAACCAGAGAACGGCCGTCCAGCGGCAGGCCTGGTTCCAGGGAGCCGCCTGCCAGCTCTACAAACGTAGGCAACAGGTCCGCGGTGGAGACTGAAGCGCTGACCCGACCGGCACCAAACTGCCCCGGCGCACTTATCAACAGGGGCACTCGTGCAGCCATTTCATACCAGTGCATTTTGTACCAGAGGCCGCGCTCGCCGAGCATGTCGCCGTGGTCACCGGAGAACACGATGATGGTGTCGTCGATCAGACCGGTATCTTCCAGCGTTTGCAGGAGTTTGCCGACGTTGCTGTCGATATAGCTGCAAGCACCGAAATAGGCACGGCGTGCATCGCGAATCTTATCCACAGGCAGTGGCTTGTCCCACAGGTCATACACCTTGAGCAAACGCTGGGAGTGCGGATCGAGATCCTGCTGATTCGGCGTCGCGGGCAACGGGATATCGGCGTCGTCATACAATTCCCAGAACGCCTTGGGAATGGTGTACGGGTCGTGGGGATGGGTCATGGAAACGGTCAGGCAAAACGGCTGGTCGCCATCCTCGCGGATGTGATCGAAGAGGTATTGCTGGGCCTTGAACACCACCTCTTCGTCGAAATCCAGCTGATTGGTCCGCACGCAAGGTCCTGCCTGCAGCACCGATGACATGTTGTGGTACCAACTCGGCCGTACGTCTGGCTCATCCCAGTTCACCGCCCAGCCGTAATCGGCCGGATAAATGTCACTGGTCAGGCGTTCTTCGTAACCGTGGAGCTGGTCCGGGCCGCAGAAATGCATCTTGCCCGACAGCGCGGTGCGGTAGCCGAGGCGACGCAGGTAGTGGGCATAGGTCGGCACGTCGGCCGGGAAATCCGCGGCGTTGTCGTAGGCGCCGATCTTGCTCGGCAACTGGCCGCTGACCAGGGTAAATCGCGACGGCGCGCACAGTGGGCTGTTGCAGTAAGCGGAGTCGAACACCACGCCTTGGGCGGCGAGGCGGCTCAAATTGGGCAGTTTGATGGGCGAAGGGCCGTAGAACGGCAACATTGGCGCGGCCATTTGATCGGCCATGATGAAAAGAATGTTCTTGCGCTTCATGTGATCGCGGCATTCCATAGTGGATATTTATGCGAGAGTGCTGTGATCGAGGATGTAATCCTCACACTCTGCGGTAAAGCCCATGCGCGACAATGACTAGGATAAGCACAGCTTATGTATGACGCCCTCGGTGACCTGTCCCTGGATCTGCTCCGCGCCTTTGAAGCGGCGGCGCGACAACGCAGCTTCACGGCGGCAGCCGTTGAACTGGGTACCACGCAACCGGCGATCAGCCAGCAGATCAAGCGGCTGGAGGAGCAACTGGCGACTCGCCTGTTCGACCGTATCTACCGTGGCATCGAACTGACCGAGGCCGGGATGATCCTTTTCGAGCAGGTTCAACTCGGTTTGCAGAATATCGACGCAGGATTAAGCGCAATCAGTGCACAGGATCAGCATGAGGTGCTGCAGGTCGCCACCGATTTCGCCTTCGCCGCCTACTGGCTGATGCCACGTTTGCACCGCTTTCACGCCGCTAACCCGCAAGTGGACGTCAGCCTGGTGACCAGTGAGCGCAGCCACAACATGTTGCGCACCGATATCGATGTGGCGGTGTTGTTCGGCGATGGCCGCTTCAAGCAGGGGGAAAGTCATTGGTTGTTCAGCGAGGAAGTCTTCCCGGTGTGCAGCCCGCAGCTGCTCAATGAACGCCCCCTGCCCTTGCCGGCCAAGGCGTTGCTGGAGCTGCCGTTGTTGCATTTGCGGGGTGAAAACAGCAGCAACTGGTTCGACTGGAGCGGCGTGTTTCGCCAATTGGGCATCACCTCGCCGCCCGCCCCGGGCCAACTGCGATTCGATAACTACACCTTGCTGATCCAGGCCGCGATTGGCGGGCAAGGCGTGGCGATAGGCTGGCGGCATCTTGTGGATAACTTGCTGGCGCAGGGTTTGCTGTGCCGGCCGATTGCCGAGAGCGTGATGTCGCGGCTGGGATACTACGTGGTACTGCCGCAGCGCAAACGGCGCGGTGCCTTGATCCAGCGGTTTGTCGATTGGTTGATGGCGGAGCAGGCGAGCAGCGCGCAATCGCTCAATGGATTGGCGCTGCCGTCCATTGCAGTGTGAAAGATTTCAAAACGCGGATGCCGCGACGAAATTCACGTGTTCCCCGATATGCAGATTCAAACGCAATTCATCGGCAATCCCGGTTGCCGTGCGCATCAAGCGCTCCAGCGGTTCTTTCAGGCCGGGCTCAAGGGAGCTGCTGACCTGGCTGAAATGCTCGATGGTCAAACCGGGGACACCTCTAGGCGCATTCACCAGGGTCCACTGCAAGGCGCTGCTTTGCAGGGCTTCGCGGATTTCCTCGGCGGCGTGACGCTGCAGGGGATCAAAAGTCTCCGGATCGTCCAGGACGTCGAAATCGCCAACCAGAAACAACCGGTTAATGCCCGCAGCCTGCATCCCGTCGATCAACGCATCGGCCGCGAGTACCTGCTCCACCGGCCCCGGAACGATGGATTTTTCCACGTATTCGCTGTTTAACGGCAACCCGGGTGCGTCGAGTAGGCAAATGACCGCCGAGCTGCCGGCCACGCTTTGCTTGACGCGTTCAGCATCGAACAGATTGCCGCTCTTGGTGCGCAGACCCGGGCGTGGCGCGAGCGCCGTCAGGTCGTCGAGAATCGCGATCACTTCATGCTGGCGCCGCAGCATTTCAGCCATCAGCGCACTGCCCAGGCTACTCATGGCACCATAAAGCACCACTTTGACCACCGGGGTTTCGGCATTTTTCATGGCTGAGCTCCACACTTTCCTGTGTATATGGCGTGTGACCTGTAGGAAACGGTGAGGGTTCTACTGGGTTTTGGAGGGATTGAGATGCAACAGATCAAGGGCTATCACGCCCACGTGTATTTCGACGCCGACAGCATCGATCAGGCCCGATCACTCTGTGAGCAGGCTGCGAGCCTGTTCCCGTTGAAAATGGGCCGCGTTCACGAGCGCGCCGTGGGCCCGCACCCGGACTGGAGCTGCCAATTGGCTTTCGGACCGGAGCTGATCGGCGAGGTGCTGCCGTGGCTGGCGCTCAACCGCAAGGGGCTGGTGGTGTTCCTGCACCCGGACACCGGCAACGATCTGCTGGACCACAGCGAGCACGCGATCTGGATGGGGGCGATCCGGCCGCTGAACCTGTCTATTTTTTGATCACAACGATTCTTCGGCTTCACCCGGCAGGTGTTCGTCCAGGTGCAACCAGGGCAAACGGCTGTCGGTCCAGATGTGGCGCTCGGCAGCTGCCTGCTCGGGGTGGTCGAGGGTGGCGATGGTCACGTCGATGCTTTCGGGGCTGAGTTCGGTGATCAATGCCAGTTGCGCCCCGCAGTGTTCGCAGAAATAGCGTTGGCAGGTGGAGGACGAGTCGTACCGCTTGGGCGTCCCGGCCAGCCATTGAAAAGTTGAAGCGGGGACGGTGATCCAGGTGGTGACGATGCCGCCGCTGACTCGGCGGCAAATCGAACAGTGGCAGTGGGCGATGTCGTGCAGCGGCCCGTTGAACTGATAGCGCAGCTGTCCGCAATGGCAGCCGCCTGTGTGGATGTCAGCCATTCTGGTGCCTCCTGATGTGTCTGGAACAACGCCTTCGCGAGCAAGCCCGCCCCCACATTGGTATCCGTACCCTGTGGTAGCGGGTTTGCTCGCGACGGTTCCGGCCCGGTGTGCCGCCCTGCCCTGTCCGACGACCGGTTGTACTTCCGGTCAACGCTTTCATCGGCGAAAGCTGGCTGAAAGCTTGCGCGATTAGGATCGCCCTCACTGCCGGCAACAGACCGGTTGGCCAATGCGAGCGTTCGATTGCTCGCCAGGTCCATTTAACAACAACAATGGTGATCCTGATGTCCTTTGCTACCCGCCGCTTCGCCGCTACTCCATCCGTACGTCTCGTGCTTCCCGTTCTGCGCTGATCGACCCGGTCCGCTCATTCCCTAGCCGCGCTACGCCTGGAGTATTCCCATGCTGACTTTCCTTGGCTTTGCCATGGTCATCACGTTCATGTTCCTGATCATGACCAAGCGCCTGTCCGCGCTGATCGCCCTGATCCTGATCCCGATCATCTTCGCCCTGTTCGGCGGTTTCGGCCCGAAAATCGGCCCGATGATGCTCGAAGGCATCACCAAACTCGCGCCGACCGGCGTGATGCTGATGTTCGCCATTCTGTACTTTGCCCTGATGATCGATTCCGGCCTGTTCGACCCGGCCGTGCGCAAGATCCTGAAAATGGTCAAGGGCGACCCTTTGAAGGTGTCGGTCGGTACCGCCGTGCTCGCACTGGTCGTGTCCCTGGACGGTGACGGCGCAACCACCTACATGATCTGTGTGGCCGCGATGCTGCCGCTCTACAGCCGCATCGGCATGAGCCCGCGGATCATGGCGGGTCTGATCATCCTGGCCGGTGGCGTGATGAACATGACCCCTTGGGGGGGGCCGACCGCCCGTGCCGCCAGTGCGCTGCACGTGGACCCGTCGGCCATTTTCGTCCCGATGATTCCGGCGATGGCTGCCGGTGTTCTGGCGATCCTGGCCATTGCCTACTTCTACGGCAAACGTGAACGTGCGCGTCTGGGTGAACTGCACTTGATCGGTGATGAAATCGATCACAGCGAAATCACTGTTTCGCAGTTCCCGGACGCCCGTCGTCCGAGCCTGATCTGGTTCAACGGTGCCCTGACCCTGGGCCTGATGTGCACCCTGGTCGCTGGCCTGCTGCCGCTGCCGGTACTGTTCATGGTGGCTTTCAGTATCGCCATGATCGTCAACTACCCGAACCTGCAACACCAGAAGGACCGCATCGCGGCCCATGCCGGCAGCGTGCTGGCAGTGGTCGGGCTGATCTTTGCCGCCGGTATCTTCACCGGTATCCTTTCGGGCACCGGCATGGTCGATGCCATGTCCAAGAGCCTGTTGGCGGTAATCCCTGATTTCCTGGGCCCGTACCTGGCGGTGATCACGGCGCTGGTGAGCATGCCGTTCACGTTCTTCATGTCGAACGATGCATTTTATTACGGCGTGTTACCGGTACTTGCCGAAGCCGCCAGCCACTACGGTATAACCGCGGTGGAAATGGCACGTGCCTCGATCGTCGGTCAGCCCGTCCACTTGCTGAGCCCGCTGGTACCATCGACCTACCTGCTGGTGGCCCTGGCCGGTATCGATTTCGGTGATCACCAACGCTTTACCCTCAAGTGGGCAGTATTGGTGTGCATGTGCATACTGGTTGCAGCATTGCTGATGGGGATTTTCCCGCTGTTCAGCACTCTATAAGCCCAAGACTCACCGCATCGGGTCCAGGCTTCGCTGTTCGAAGTCGGGGCCCGTTGTGGTTTAACAATCGCTCAAAGGAATACACATGGAATGGCTGACCAACCCTGAAATCTGGGTTGCCTTCTTTACCCTGACCGCCCTGGAAATCGTTCTGGGTATCGATAACATCATCATGATTTCGATCCTGGTCAGCCGCATGCCCAAGCACATGCAGGCGCGCACCCGAATCTTCGGTCTGGCGCTGGCCATGGTCACGCGGATTCTGTTGCTGCTGTCGATCACCTGGGTCATGCGCCTCACGGCCGATCTGTTCGTGGTGTTCGGCCAGGGCATTTCCGGACGAGACCTGATCCTGTTCTTCGGTGGCCTGTTCCTGCTGTGGAAAAGCTCGCAAGAGATGTATCACGCGCTGGAAGGTGAAGACGAAACCAGCGAAGAGCCGAGCGGCAAGGGCGGCAACTTCCTCTACACCATCATCCAGATCGCGATCATCGACATCGTGTTCTCGCTGGATTCGGTGATCACCGCTGTCGGCATGGTTTCCCACGTTCCGGTCATGGTCGCGGCAATCATCGTCGCCGTACTGGTGATGATGTGGGCGTCGGGCACCATCAGCGAGTTCATCGACAAGCACCCGTCGCTGAAGATGCTGGCGCTGTCGTTCCTGCTGATCGTCGGTACCGTGCTGATCGCCGAGTCCCTGGATGTCCACGTACCTAAGGGCTATGTCTACTTCGCCATGGCGTTCTCGCTGGCGGTGGAAGCGATCAACATCAAGATGCGCACTGCCATCGCGAAAAAGAAAAAGCAGCAGGATCCGGTGAAACTGCGCAAGGACATTCCAGGGCAATAACCCGAATGCTGTAACGCAGCAAGACCTGTGGGAGCGGGCTTGCTCGCGAAGAGGGAGTGTCAGTCGACATCATTGTTGCCTGATACACCGCTTTCGCGAGCAAGCCCGCTCCCACATTTGTTTTGCGTGATGGCATGAAGCTGTTTTCATGACAGTTTTGTTTCAACTCGCTGTTTAGCTATGCGATGCTGGCGCCCAGACCGTTAGCCAACTACAGCTTAAGTACAAGACGTAGAAACTCGCGCGGTACCGTCAACTTGCTCCTTTGGGGCGCTACACCACAGGGGGCCCTTATGCTCACCCTGCTCAATTTGCTTTCCGCCGTGGCCTTGCTGATCTGGGGCACGCACATCGTCCGAACCGGCATCCTGCGGGTCTACGGTTCCAACCTGCGCCATGTCATTGGCCAGAACATGTCCAAGCGCTGGCTGGCTTTTATCGCAGGGATTGTCGTGACCGCGATGGTCCAGAGCAGCAACGCCACGGCAATGCTCGTCACCTCCTTTGTCGGTCAAGGCCTGATGGCGCTGACGCCGGCGCTGGCGACCATGCTCGGGGCCGATGTCGGTACGGCGCTGATGGCGCGGGTGCTGACCTTGGACCTGTCCTGGCTGTCACCACTGCTGATCTTCCTTGGGGTGATTTTCTTCCTGTCACGCAAGCAGACCCGCCTGGGCCAGATGGGCCGCGTCAGTATCGGCCTGGGGTTGATCATCCTGGCGCTGCAACTGATCGTCGAAGCGGCTGCGCCCATCACCCACGCCCAAGGGGTGAAGGTGATCTTTGCCTCGCTGACCGGCGACATCCTGCTCGATGCCCTGGTCGGTGCGCTGTTCGCGATGATTTCCTACTCAAGCCTGGCGGCGGTATTGCTGACCGCCACCCTGGCCGGCGCCAGCGTGATCAGCCTGCCGGTGGCCATCGGCCTGGTAATCGGCGCCAATATCGGCAGTGGCGTGCTGGCGTTTCTCAGTACCAGCATGCAGAACGCCGCCGGACGTCAGGTGGCGTTGGGCAGCCTGCTCTACAAACTGATTGGCCTGTTGCTGATCATTCCGGTACTCGACCCCTTGGTGCACTGGATCGACAGCCTGGATTACAGCCCGCAGGAAATGGTCATTGGCTTCCACCTGCTCTACAACACCGTGCGCTGTTTGATTTTGCTGCCCAGCGTCGGGCCGATGGCCAGGCTCTGCGCCTGGTTGCTTCCGCAGCGCCCGGAAACCAATGGCACGGCCAAGCCGCGACACCTTGACCTGACCGCGCTCGTCACCCCTAGCCTGGCGCTGGCCAATGCGGCCCGGGAAACCCTGCGCATGGGCGACCTGATCGACAACATGCTCGAAGCCATGCTCGACGTGCTGCGTGGCAAGCAAACCGCCGTCACCCAGGAAATGCGCCGCCTGACCGATGACGTGGAGGCGCTCTACAGCGCCATCAAGCTGTATCTGGCGCAAATGCCCCGTGAGGACCTCAGCGACCAGGACAGTCGGCGCTGGGCGGAGATCATCGAACTGGCGATCAACCTGAAACTGGCCAGCGACCTGATCGAACGCATGCTGCGCAAGGTCCAGCAGCAGAAAACCTCCCAGCGTCGCTCGTTCTCCGAAGTGGGCCTGGAAGAATTGGCGGGGCTGCACAGTCAGCTGATTGCCAACCTGCGACTGGGGTTGTCGGTGTTCCTCAGTGCCGACAAGGAAAGTGCCCGGCAGTTGCTTCGTGAAAAACGTCGCTTTCGCGCACAGGAACGCCGCCTGGCCCACGCCCATGTCAGCCGTTTGCAACGTAAGATCGTGCAGAGTATCGAGACCAGCTCCGTGCACCTGGAGCTGATTGCCGACATGAAGCGTCTGAATTCATTGTTTTGCAGCAGTGCGTATGTGGTGCTGGAAACGTCCGACACCGGGGCGTTGATTGTCGATGATTTGGCGGATACCACGCATTCGCCTTGAACGTCTTGCGGTGAGGCCAGTCAGTAACATCAGTTCGACTTGAAGGTCATTCGTGAGCGAGCCCTCTCCCACATCGGTACTGTGTACGCCGCAATCCAACTGTGGGAGCGGGCTTGCTCGCGAAGACGGCCTCACTGACGACACGGATCTCCAATCAGTCGTATGGAAGCCTGCTATGCGTTGTCTGCTGTTCGCCTGCCTATTGCTGGGCTCACTTCCCTCCTTTGCCCTGGATCGTTTCCAGGTCGAAGGCTACACCCTGCGCAACGGCCTGCAATTGCTGCTCAAGCCCGGTGCGGATCGCGGGCATGTGGCGATTCGCCTGGTGGTAGGGGTCGGTATCGATGATTTTGCCTGCGCCGACAAGGAACTGCCGCACCTGCTCGAGCACTTGCTGTTCAGCGGCATTGACGCCAGCGGCGAAGGCGGCCTGGAGGAACGCATGCAAGCGTTGGGCGGCGAATGGAACGCTTTCACCAGTAATGCCGACACCACCTTCGTGATCGAGGCTCCGGCGAAAAACCAGCGCAAGGTCCTCGATCTGCTCCTGGCGCTGCTGACCCAGACCCAATTCGACGACAACGCCATCAACGCCGCCAAGCAAGTGGTCGAGCGCGAAGACGGCGGTCATTACTCGCATCTGCAGCGTTGGCTGGATCGTCAGGATCTGGGGCACACCGCCAGTAATCAACTGGCGGTCGAGCTGGGTCTCAAATGCTCCCAACGCGCCGAGGTGGGTCGATTGACCCACGAACAATTGGAAAAGGTGCGCAAGGATTGGTACGCGCCCAACAACATGACGTTGATTGTGGTGGGTGACCTTGATCGCTTGCTGCCGGCCTATCTGGAACGGACCTATGGGGCATTGAAGCCGATCGACCCGACCCCACACCCCGAGCTGCCACAAATTCAGGCCAGTGCGGCCCATGAGCGCAGCCTGATCCGCGGCTTTGTCGGCGGCGGCGCCAAGCTGCACTGGCTGGTACCGGAACCGGTGCTGGAAAATCAGCACGACGAAACGTTCGACCTGCTCAAGGACTATCTGGACTGGGCGCTGTACCGCCAGTTGCGTCTGGCCCATGGTTTGTCCTATGGGCCATGGGCCGAGCGCGAGGTCTTCGGCGGCGTGGGCTTCATGAGCCTCAATGCTGACCTTGAGCGTGACGACGTCGATCAGGCGTTGCAGGTGCTGGATGAGCTGAAGGCCCAACTGCTCAAGGACGGCCTGAACGCAGAGACTTTCAACCGCCTCAAACAGGCGGCCATCGCCCGCCAGACCTGGGCGGTGCAAGGCAACAGCGCCCTGGCCGACTACTACTGGAGCGCCATAGGCGATTACGAGGACGGCCGTTTCGCTGACCCGGCCCGGGAGTTGCAATCGGTGACCCTGGAGGAAGCCAACAAGGCCATGCGCGAGCTGCTCCTGCAACCCGGGTACGTGCGGATTCAGAAACCGTTGCTGGGTGACGATCAACTGTTGTGGCTGATTGTCGGGGTGTTGGGGCTGATTGTTCTGATACTTTTGGGGTGGCATTTACATCGACGAGCGCGGATGTAGCCGCTGCCGAACGCAGTCTTCGGCAACTGCTACAGGTGTTTTGTGTCATGTGAACAGGCTGTAAACCCTCGCCACACCGCCCCGCCAGCGGTACCCTGTCGAGGATTTTTCCTACGACTACTGTGAGTCGCCGAATGCCGAACCTGACCCTTTTCGTACAGCGCATCCTCGAATTGATGAAGCGCTATCCAGGGGTCATCGCGCTCGGTGGTTTTATCTCCGGCGTTGGCAGTTTCATTCTGGTGGATCGGCAACAGGGCCTGGCGAGCTGGATCACCACCATCATGCTGATCAGCTGGATCTGGCTGATGCTGGAAAACAGCCTGACCAAGCTGTTCACCCGGATCTTCAAACGGGAAATTCCCCAGCCATTGCTGCGTTACGCGACGCAGATGATCCACCAGGAAAGTCTATTCTTCGTCCTGCCGTTCTTCTTCATCACCACCACCTGGAACAGCGGGCAGTTGTTCTTCACCGGGCTGTTGGGCATCGCGGCGCTGATTTCCATCATCGACCCGCTTTACTACAAATGGCTGGCACCGCGGCGCTGGGCGTTCCTGGCGCTGCATACCCTGACCCTGTTCGCTGCTCTGCTCACCGCGTTGCCGGTGATCATGCACCTGACCACCTCACAGAGTTTCAAATGGGCGCTGGGCATTGCCGTACTGTTATCGTTCCCCAGCCTGGCGTCGATCTTTCCGATCCGCACCGTGCGCAATGCCCTGGCGATCCTTTGCATCACCGTGGGCATCGGCGGCGTGGGCTGGGTGCTGCGCTCGTGGGTGCCGCCGGCGACGCTGTGGATGACCGACGTCGCCATCAGCACGCAATTGCAGGACCGCACCCCTGGCAAGAGCCTGGAACAAGTCAGTGCCGATCAGATCCGCGCAGACGGCTTGTACGCCTACACCGCGATCAATGCCCCGCGCGGCCTCGACGAGCGGATCTATCACGTCTGGCAGTTCAACGGCAAAGAGGTCGACCGCATCGCCCTGGACATCCACGGCGGCCGCAAGGAAGGCTATCGGGCCTGGACCCACAAGCAGAATTTCCCCGGCAATCCTGCTGGCAAATGGCAGGTCAGGGTCCTGACAGAAGACGGCCAGGTCATCGGCGTACTGCGCTTCGAGATCACCGACAGCACACCGACCAAAGAAAAGTGATCGGGTTCGTGCTATTACGTAGTTCTGCGTAATCATCGAAAAAGCACGGAGCCCATGACCAGCGACACAGCGCCCGGCAATGCCCTACTGGATACCTCGTACGACCCGCCTCAGATACGGGTGACCGGGGACTGGACGCTCGCCCATTACGCCGACCTCAAGCACCTGAGCGAAAAGCTCGAAGGCCAATACGACGCCAGTACCCGCATCAACCTCAACGGCCTCGGCGCCCTGGATACCGCCGGCGCCTCGCTGCTGGTGGAGATGCTGGGCTCCGAGCGCCTGGGCCGGTCCGCCGAACACCCCGATTGCACCATCTCGTCCGCCGACCGCGCCCTGTTGCAAACGGTCTACCGCTCGTTGACGGATTTCTGCGCGCCCATCAAGGAGCCGCAAATCAGCGTCGGCATTCAGTTGCTGACCCGCATCGGCCGCGCGGTCGACACGGTCTGGCAGGACACCCTGCAACTGCTGGGTTTCGTCGGCCTGATCCTGGAAACCATCCTGCGCAATCTGTTTCGCCCCAAGCGCTGGCGTATCACGCCGATGGTCGCGCACGTCGAGCAGACCGGTCTGGATGCCGCGCCCATCGTCGCCCTGCTGACCTTTCTGGTGGGCGCCGTGGTGGCGTTTCTCGGGGCGACGGTGTTGGCCACTTTCGGCGCCACGGTGTTCACCGTCGACCTGGTGTCCTTCGCCTTCCTGCGCGAGTTCGCGGTATTGCTGACCGCGATCCTGATGGCCGGTCGCACCGCCAGTGCGTTCACCGCGCAGATCGGCTCGATGAAGGCCAACGAAGAAATCGACGCCATCCGCACCCTGGGCCTGGACCCGATGGAGTTGCTGGTGGTACCGCGGGTGCTGGCCCTGCTGATCTCGTTGCCCATGCTGACCTTCCTGGCGATGGTTTCGGGGATCGTCGGTGGCGGCGTGGTGTGTGCGGTGTCGCTGGATATTTCGCCGGCAATGTTCCTCTCGCTGCTGCAGTCGGACATCGGTGTTCAGCACTTCCTGGTGGGGATCGTCAAAGCTCCGGTGTTTGCCTTCCTGATCGCGGCGATCGGTTGTCTGGAAGGCTTCAAGGTCAGCGGCAGCGCCGAATCGGTCGGTGCGCACACCACCTCCAGCGTGGTGCAGTCGATTTTCGTGGTGATCGTGCTCGATGCCGTGGCTGCGATGTTTTTCATGGAGATGGGCTGGTGAAACGTTCAATCCACATTCCTGGCGAAGCGGTGATAGAAGTCCGTGGCCTGTGCAATCGTTTCGGCCTGCAGAGCGTGCACGAGAACCTCGACCTGAACCTGTACAAGGGCGAAATCCTCGCAGTGGTCGGCGGTTCCGGCAGCGGCAAATCGGTGTTGTTGCGCAGCATTGTCGGGCTTCGTCAGCCCAGTGAAGGCGTAGTGAAGGTTTTTGGCAAAAACCTGCCGAGCCTGTCCGAACATGAGCGTTCGTTGGTGGAGCGGCGCTTTGGCGTGCTGTTCCAGAAAGGCGCCCTGTTCTCTTCGCTGACCGTGACCGAAAACGTCGCCCTGCCCCTGATTGAACACGCCGGTTTGAGTCGCGATGACGCCGAGCATCTGGCGGCGGTGAAAATGGCTCTGGCCGGGCTGCCGTTGTCGGCGGCAGACAAGTACCCTGCGTCCCTGTCCGGCGGCATGATCAAGCGTGCGGCGCTGGCCCGGGCCCTGGCGCTGGACCCGGACATCCTGTTTCTTGATGAACCCACCGCCGGCCTCGATCCGATCGGCGCCGCCGCCTTCGATCAATTGATCCTGACCCTGCGCGACGCCCTGGGCCTGAGTGTTTTCCTGGTGACCCACGACCTCGACACGCTCTACACCATCACCGACCGGGTGGCGGTGCTGGCGCAGAAGAAGGTGCTGGTGGCCGATGCCATCGATGTTGTTTCAGAAACCAACGACCCATGGATTCACGAATATTTTCACGGCCCTCGCGGCCGCGCGGCGCTGAGCGCCGCCCAACAGCTCAACGAGGTCTGACATGGAAACCCGAGCCCATCATGTATTGATCGGCCTGTTCACCGTGATTGTGGTGGCGGGCGCCCTGCTCTTTGGCCTGTTTCTGGCCAAATCCAGCGTCGACACCGAGTTCAAGGATTACGAAGTGGTGTTCAACGAGGCAGTCAGCGGCCTGTCCAAGGGCAGTTCGGTGGCGTACAGCGGGATCAAGGTCGGCGACGTGATTTCGTTGCGCCTGGACCCGAAAGACCCGCGCCGGGTGCTGGCGCGGATCCGCCTGGGCGGCGATACGCCGGTCAAGGAAGACACCCAGGCCAAACTGGCGCTGACCGGTGTCACCGGGACCTCGATCATCCAGCTCAGCGGCGGTACGCCCCAGAGCCCTACGCTAAAGGGCAAGGACGGCAACCTGCCGACCATCATTGCATCGCCCTCGCCCATCGCCCGCCTGCTCATGGACAGCAACGACCTGGTCGCGGGGGTGAACACGCTGATGCACAACGCCAACCTGATGTTTTCCACCGAGAACATCGAGCGCATCAGCAAGACCCTCGAGCACCTGGAGCAGACCACCGGGGTGATTGCCGAACAGCGCGGCGATCTGCGCCAGGCCATGCAGCAACTGGCGTCTGTGGGTAAACAGGCCAGCAGCATGATGGAGCAGACCTCAGCGCTGATGCGCAACGCCAATGGGTTGCTCAACGATCAGGGCAAACAGATGTTCGGCAGTGCCGAGCAGGCCATGAAGTCGTTGGAACAGAGCAGCGCGACCATCAGCAAACTGCTCGTCACCAATCAGGATTCACTCAACAGCGGCATGCAGGGCCTCAATGGGCTGGCGCCGGCGATCCGCGAGTTGCGTGAAACCCTGACCTCGTTGCGGACCATCTCCAATCGCCTGGAAGCCGACCCCAGCGGTTACCTGCTGGGCAGTGACAAGCACAAGGAATTCACCCCATGAAGCTGACTACCCTCGCCCTCCTTGCCAGCTTCACGCTGATCAGCGCGTGCTCGATCCTGCCCAAGCCCGAGCCGTTTGAGATCTATCGATTGCCGACGGCGCAAAGCGGCGCATCGGTCACGCACGCAGCCCCGCAACGCTGGTCGCTGCGCCTGAACAAGCCCCAGGCCAGCGAGGCGTTGAACAGCCCGAACATTGCCGTCATTCCCCAGGGCGATGTGATGAGCAGCTACAAGGGTTCACGCTGGAGCGATCCGGCACCGGTGCTGCTGCGCAATCGTCTGCTCGATGGTTTCCAGCGCGATGGCCGGGTAACGCTGCTCAGCACCGACGACAGCAATTTCCAGGCAGACCTGGAGCTGGGTGGCAGCCTGCAGGCGTTTCAGACTGAGTACCAAGGCACTGCCGCCAGTGTCGTGGTGCGCTTCGATGCGCTGCTGGTACGCGGTTATGACCAGCGACTGCTCGCCAGCAAGCGCTTTGAAGTGCGCCAGGCATTGAGCGATGTAAAGGTGCCGGCGGCGGTGTCCGGGTTTGGTCAGGCCAGCGATCGGTTGACAGCGCAGGTGGTGGCTTGGGCGGTAGAACAAGGGCAGAAATTCGCCCCGCCACCGAGACCTTGAAAACACGCTCAATCAAAATGTGGGAGCGGGCTTGCTCGCGAAAGCGGTGTGTCAGTCAGCAGAGAGGCTGAATGTGCCGACCTCTTCGCGAGCAAGCCCGCTCCCACAGGTTTTTTCGGTCAACCGAAGAACCAGTAGCACACCCCGATGGCGCCCAGCACACCCGCCAGCTCCGCGAGCAACGCACACCCCACCGCATGTCGCGCCCGCTGGATGCCCACCGCACCGAAGTACACCGCCAGCACATAGAAGGTGGTTTCGGTGCTGCCCTGAATCGTCGCCGCCACCAATGCCGGGAAGCTGTCCACGCCCGAGGTTTTCATGGTTTCGATCAGCATCGCCCGGGCGGCGCTGCCGGAGAACGGCTTGACCATGGCTGTTGGCAGCGCATCGACGAAACGCGTGTCCCAACCGGCCCATTGCACCAGATGGCGAACTCCGTCCAGGCCGAAATCCAGCGCCCCGGAGGCCCGGAGCACGCCTACGGCGCAGAGCATTGCCACCAGATACGGCAGCAGATTCTTCGCCACATCAAAACCTTCTTTGGCGCCTTCGACGAACGCCTCGTAGACCTTGACCTTGCGCATGGCGCCGATGATCAGGAACAGCATGATCAGTCCGAAAAGCGTCAGGTTGCCGAGGATCGACGACAATCCCGCCAATGCTGTCGCCGACATAGTGCCTAACAGCGCCATGAATCCACCCAGGGCAAGGGCGCCGGGAATCAGATAGGCCAGCACCACCGGGTCCCAGACCCGCAGGCGTTGCATGAAGGCCACGGCCAGGAAGCCGACGATGGTCGAGCAACTGGTGGCCAGCAGAATCGGCAGGAACACCAGCGTCGGATCCGGCGCACCTTGTTGGGCGCGGTACATGAAGATCGTCACCGGCAGCAGGGTCAGGGAGGAGGCGTTGAGTACCAGGAACAGGATCTGCGCGTTGCTGGCGATGGTCGCGCTGGGGTTGAGCTCCTGCAGTGCCTTCATGGCTTTGAGGCCGATCGGCGTGGCGGCGTTGTCCAGACCCAGGGCGTTGGCGGCGAAGTTGAGGGTGATCAGGCCGATGGCCGGGTGGCCCGGCGGCACTTCCGGCATCAGGCGCAGGAACAGCGGGCCCAGAGCCTTTGCCAGCCATTCGACGATCCCGGCTTTCTCGGCGATGCGCAGAAAGCCCAGCCAGAGGGTGAGGGTGCCGAACAGCAGCACCATGACTTCGACCGACAGCTTGGCCATGGCGAAAATACTTTCCACCATCGCCGCGAAGATCCCGGCGTTGCCACCGATCAGCCATTGCGCCAGCGCCGACACGGCCGCCACGATGAAGAAGCCAAGCCACAGGCCATTGAGCATCAGTCAAATCCCCCAAAAGATGGGCGAATGATAGCGGTGCGGCCAGAAACGACAAACCCCGGATTGCTCCGGGGTTTGTGGGTACAGCTCTGAGGGCTGGCCTGGATCTGTTGTGGGAGCGGGCTTGCTCGCGAAAGCGGTGTGTCAGTCAGCAGAGAGGCTGAATGTGCCGACCTCTTCGCGAGCAAGCCCGCTCCCACAGGGTTGTGTCAGTTTTTGGACACTTCACCCGTCGGCAGCGGCTCTTTGCTGCGCCAGTGCGGCAGGGAGTTCCAGTAGCGCTGGCCCTTGGCGTCGTCGTACATACCTTCCCAGCGAGCGATGACCAGTACGGCCAGTGCGTTGCCGATCACGTTCAGTGCGGTGCGGGCCATGTCCATGATGCGGTCGACACCGGCGATGAACGCCAGGCCTTCGAGCGGGATACCCACGCTGCCCAGGGTGGCCAGCAGCACCACGAAGGACACGCCCGGTACACCGGCGATGCCTTTGGAGGTGACCATCAGGGTCAGTACCAGCAGCAGTTGCTGGCTGATCGACAGGTCGATCCCGTAGAGCTGAGCGATGAAGATCGCCGCGATGCTCTGGTACAGGGTCGAACCGTCGAGGTTGAACGAGTAACCGGTCGGCACGACGAAGCTGCAGATGGCTTTTGGCGCACCGTAGGCTTCCATCTTCTCGATCACGCGCGGCAGCACGGTCTCGGAGGAGGCGGTGGAGTAGGCCAGCACGAGCTCATCCTTGAAGATGCGCATCAGCTTGATCACCGAGAAACCGAACAGGCGAGCGACCAGGCCCAGAACCACGAAGGCGAAGAAGGCGATGGCGACATAAACCAGGATCACCAGTTTGGCCAGTGGCAGCAGCGAGGCGAAACCGAAGTTGGCCACGGTCACGGCAATCAGTGCGAAAACGCCGATCGGGGCGTAGTTCATGATCATGTGAGTGACCTTGAACATGCTTTCCGATACACCCTGGAACATGGTGACCAAAGGGTCGCGCAGTTCAGGCTTGAGGCTCGACAGGCCCAGACCGAACAGTACTGAGAAGAAGATGATCGGCAACATTTCACCGCGGGCCATGGCCGCGAAAATGTTGGACGGAATCAGGTTGAGGATGGTCTCGATGAATGCATGTTCATGCTGAACCTCAGCGGCGGTCGCCTGATACTTGGAGATATCCACTGTACCGAGGGTGCTCATGTCGATGCCGGCACCGGGATGGAACAGGTTGGCCAGCAACAGGCCGACGACGATGGCGATGGTGGTGACGACTTCGAAGTAGATGATGGTCTTGAGGCCGATGCTGCCCAATTTCTTCGCGTCACCCACGCCGGCAATGCCGACGATCAACGAAGAGATCACGATCGGGATCACGATCATCTTGATCAGACGGATAAAGATATCGCCTGCCGGTTGCAGAACGTTGCTGATCCACCAGGCTTTCTCGGCACTGAAATGGTTGAGCAGCGCACCGATTGCAATCCCCAATACCAGACCGATGAGGATCTGCCAGGCGAGGCTAAGCTTTGCCTTCTTCATATCTTTACCCTTACTTCAGTTTGACTCGGACAGAAGCCAGAACTGGCTCGCTTGTGGCGAGAAAGCCCTGTGCCGCTGCCCCCGTATAAGGAGCCCCGGAGCGCTTGTTATGGCTCTCTGGCAGGCGAAAAAAGGCGCAACTATTCCGATGCAAGGATGCGGCGTCTAATGCCGTAAACGCCTACCCCATGCCGAATCGGCATGAGGGAATTTTGCCGAAAGCGACGTCGCAATCGGTTCGAATGCGACATTTCGGCAGGCATAAGTGCCGTGAACCGGCCATTACAGCGTGGGTTGAGTGTTTTTTGATCAAGGGTGCAGGTGAAGAATTTCAGGAAAATCCTACGCAGCGTCGGACAGATTCTTTGCAAAACGGCGGGGTTTTTTCTCGATATACGGTCGCGGGGGAAACACTGGGCAATGTTTGTTTCGGTGTTGGTCGCAGGCAAATGAGGAATGGGGAAGGGCAAGACCAGTGTCAACGGCCTGTGAAAGCTCTCCGCAAGTCCGTCGATTCTCAAAGGATCGGCGAACTTGCGTCGCAGCTGTTCCTGACCCGGCCCTTGCGCAGGCACTCCTTGTGCCCGTAGGTCACTCCGCCCCAGTATCAGGCAGAACGTCCCGACCCCTTGGTCATGCGCCTGCCTTCTTCGGGTGGCGCAGGGGAAAGAAGCAAGCCTGCCTCTTTCTTGTTACAACTCAATACCAGCGCGGATCCTTGCGCAGTTGTTCCATCAACAAATCCTGCATGCCCTGATCCGGCTTACCGAGGAATCGGTAAGTGGCGTGCCGGGTGGGCGACTTGTCTGCCGGCAGTGCGGCAGGCACGTCGACCAACATGGCGTAGGCGTCCTTTTTGTCGAAACTGACGGCGACGATCAAGCGTTGGTTCAGGCAGGTCGTCTGTGATTCACACAGCGGCCCTACCAGAAACTTGTCGCCATCCTCTTCGACGGCATTCATTTGTTCGGCATCGCCGGACAGGTTCATGACCCATTCCGGCAGGCGTTCCTCTTTCTTGACGACGCCCTGCCAGGTTTCACGGTACTGCGGGTCTGCATTGATCAACTCATTGACCCGCGTCTGGCCGTCATTGGCCGCTACCGCCGTGGCGCTTGTTCCGAGAACGGTGCCGCCCAACAGCAGGGCGGCAGCCAGTGTCTTCAAGGCTTTCACGGTCAGCCTCGACCGCGACGGCCAAAGAAGAAGGAAGCGATGAACATCACCAGGAACACGACAAAGAGAATCTTGGCGATACCCGTGGCGGTGCCCGCGATACCACCGAAGCCCAGTACCGCAGCGACAATGGCAATGATCAAGAATGTGATTGCCCAGCTCAACATGGTGATTCTCCTTACGCTTCTATTATTTAGAGGTAGTGCATTGCCCGGCGCTTGGAGCGCGCCAAGTGATAAAACCTAGAACACCCAGCGTTCCTGACGAGGCATGTCTTGCATCGTCTGGTGTTGGTCGACATCCATCATTCGCATTGCAGCGGTGTCGGCCATGCCGCTTGTGGCGGCACTGAAGTGGGTTTGAGTCGGATGTTGAAACGACACGCTTGGCCCTTCTGGCTGCTGGCTTTGCTCCCAGCGCAAGAATTGCTGACCGGCAACCAAGGTGATCAGCAGCGCCAGTACGGCAAACAGACCTTGCTGTAGATGCAATGGCGAGAGCCGCAATTGGGTTGCACGTTGGCGTTTCATCCTGAAGCTCCTCCCACGGGGGGTAATCGGTTGAGGGCGAGTTGTTATTGCCCTGCGTTGTTCAAGATATTGCAGCCGTCGTGCCAGATTTTTTATGCAAAAAAATCCTTATAAATCAACGATTTAAAATCGCGTAGCAATGTCCGTCGGACGCATCCTGCACGATGGGGCTTCGTGCGGTCGTGCGTAATGCACGATCAGCACGACGGGCGTCACAATAATTTTGAATTGAGGGAAGGGCGCAGCTGTCAGAAAAAGGCGCGATCCGGTGTTTGAAAAGCTGATGACTGTAAGAGGCTTACAAAATCAGGCGGAAATCACCGAGGCGGGAGATAAATACCCTGCCATGGCAGGAATGGATCAGAATAAACCATGCAACTTGCCCGATTTTTCCGGGACTAACCAAGATAATTCTCAAAGGAGCGTAGGAAAATGGAATCAGCCACTGAGCATCAAGGCCGAATTCTGCTGGTAGATGACGAGTCCGCCATCCTGCGTACCTTCCGTTATTGCCTCGAAGACGAAGGCTACAGCGTCGCAACGGCCAACAGCGCTGCGCAAGCCGACATGTTGTTGCAACGCCAGGTGTTCGATCTGTGCTTCCTTGATTTGCGCCTGGGTGAAGACAACGGCCTGGATGTACTGGCCCAGATGCGGGTGCAGGCGCCCTGGATGCGTGTGGTGATCGTCACCGCCCATTCGGCGGTTGATACCGCCGTGGATGCCATTCAGGCCGGCGCCGCCGACTATCTGGTCAAGCCGTGCAGCCCGGATCAACTGCGCCTGGCCACGGCCAAGCAGCTTGAAGTGAGGCAATTGTCGGCGCGACTGGAAGCGCTGGAAGGCGAGGTACGCAAACCCAAGGATGGCCTGGATTCCCACAGCCCGGCCATGAAGGTGGTACTGGAAACTGCCCGCCAAGTGGCCAACACCGATGCCAATATCTTGATTCTCGGTGAATCGGGGACCGGTAAAGGTGAACTGTCCCAGGCCATTCACGGCTGGAGCAAACGCTCGAAGAAGTCGTGCATCACCATCAACTGCCCGTCGCTGACAGCCGAACTTATGGAAAGCGAATTGTTCGGCCATAGTCGCGGCGCGTTCACCGGTGCCAGCGAGAGTACCTTGGGGCGAGTGAATCAGGCTGACGGCGGTACGCTGTTTCTCGATGAAATTGGCGATTTTCCACTGATTTTACAACCAAAGTTGCTGCGTTTCATTCAAGACAAGGAATACGAGCGCGTGGGTGACCCAGTCACTCGCCGCGCTGACGTTCGCATCCTCGCCGCCACCAACCAGAACCTCGAGGACATGGTTCGTGACGGTCGCTTCCGTGAAGACTTGCTCTACCGCCTGAACGTCATCACCCTGCACCTGCCACCGCTGCGCGAGCGTCGGGAAGACATCCTCAACCTTGCCGACCGCTTCCTGGCTCGCTTCGTCAAAGAGTATGCGCGCCCGGCCCGTGGTTTCAGTGACGAAGCCCGTGAGGCGCTGCTGGGTTATCGCTGGCCGGGGAACATTCGCGAACTGCGCAACGTGGTGGAGCGGGCGAGCATCATCTGCCCTCAGGAGCGAGTCGAAATCACTCACCTGGGGATGGCGGAAACGCCGATCAACAATGCACCGCGCATCGGCGCGGCGCTAAGCCTGGACGAGCTTGAAAAAGCGCACATCGGCGCGGTTCTCGCCACCGCCGGCACTCTGGATCAAGCCGCCAAGACACTGGGTATCGATGCTTCGACGCTTTATCGCAAGCGCAAGCAGTACAACTTATGAGTCGCCGGTCATGAAGCTGGCGATGAATCTGCGGACCCGGCTGTTCCTGAGCATTTCTGCGCTGATCACCGTGGCGCTCCTGGGGCTGCTGCTCGGTCTGGTCAGCGTGATGCAGATGGCCGGCAGCCAGGAAGCGCTGGTGCGCAACAATTTCGCCACCCTGGATATCGGCCTCAAGCTGCGCCAGACCCTGGGTGATCAGTTGATCATCATGCTCAGTGACAAGCCTGACCCCGCAGCCTTCGATGCATCCAGGCAGCAATACTTCCAATTGCTGGAACAGGGCATTGCCCAGGAACCGGCAGATGTCGGCAGTGATTACGGGTTCAGGAAAGCCAAGGCGGACTACCTGGGTTTCATCAAGGCCTACGAAGAGGCGGCCGATACGACCCGCGTGCTGAGCGGTAACGACGAACTCACCGCCAGATTCAACGCACTGCGCAGTGGGCTGATCGCCGAGCACAAGCGCTCGCTGGACAATATCAACGACATCGAGCGCCGCGGCCGTGAACGCGCATTGCTGATTGCCGGTCTGTTGGGGCTGGTCGGGTTGGCGGTGCTGATCATCGGTTTCGTGACCGCCCATGCCATTGCCCGTCGTTTCGGTGAGCCCATCGAGGCGTTGGCGCAGGCGGCGGACAACATCGGCCAGGGCAATTTCGATGTCACGCTGCCGGTTTCCTCGGCCGTGGAGCTGAACCAGTTGACCCGGCGTTTCGGGATCATGGCCGAGGCGCTGCGCGAACACCAGGCCACCAATGTGGATGAGCTGATGGCCGGTCAGCAGCGCCTGCAGGCGGTGCTCGACAGCATCGACGACGGCTTGCTGATGATCGATCGCCAGGGCTGCCTGGAGCACCTCAATCCCGTGGCGCAGCGCCAATTGGGTTGGGACAACGATCGGGTCGGGCAAGCGCTGGGCGTGGCCCTGCAACGCCCCGAACTCGATGAGCAGCTGCAAATGGTGCTGCGTGGCGGCACGCTGGAGCGAGCGCCTGAAGACCTGAGCATTGAGGTCGATGGTGAAATCCGCCTGCTGACCTTCAGCCTGACCCCGGTCATTCACACCCAGGGGCACATCCTCGGCGCGGTGATGGTGCTGCATGACGTCACCGAGCAGCGCGCCTTCGAACGAGTGCGCAGTGAGTTCGTGTTGCGTGCCTCCCATGAACTGCGCACGCCCGTCACCGGCATGCACATGGCGTTCGGCTTGTTCCGCGAACGTGCGCATTTTGCCCCGGACTCCCGTGAAGCGGATCTGCTGGATACGGTGAACGAGGAAATGCAGCGCCTGATGCAGTTGATCAACGACCTGCTGAATTTCTCGCGCTACCAGAACGGCTTGCAGAAACTCACCCTGTCGCCCTGTTGCATCGAAGACTTGCTGGAGCAGGCGCAGATACGCTTCAACGGTGCCGCCCAGGAAAAGGGCATCGAGTTGCTGGTGGAAGTGCAGGGGCCGTTACCGCGCTTGCAGGCCGATCAGCCGCAACTGGACCGGGTGCTCGACAACTTGATCGACAACGCCCTGCGCCATACCTCCGCTGGCGGTCTCATCCGCTTGCAGGCCCGACGCCACGGCGAACGGGTGATCATCAGCGTCGAAGACAACGGCGAAGGCATTGCCTACGGGCAGCAGGGGCGAATCTTCGAGCCCTTTGTGCAGGTGGGCCGCAAGAAGGGCGGTGCCGGGCTGGGGCTGGCGCTGTGCAAGGAAATCGTGCAGTTGCACGGCGGGCGGATGGGGGTTTATTCGCGGCCGGGGCAGGGCACGCAGTTCTACATGGCGCTGACGGTCTGACGCACGCTACGCTTCGTCATCCAGGCGTCGGCCAGCCAGGCGACGACCACGGGTAATCAGTTCGATGAACTGCACGGCGCTCAGTGCATGGGCGAACAGCCAGCCCTGACCGAACTTCACGCCTTCACTGCTCAGGAACGCTGCCTGGGCTTCATGCTCGATGCCCTCGGCGATGACCTTCAGGTGCAGTGATTGCGCCATGTGGATGATGTGCGGGGCAACGCCGCTGCTGGCCGCATCATGGCCGAGTGCGTCGATGAAGGCCTTGTCGATCTTCAGGCAGTCCACTGGCAGGGTCTGCAGGTAGGCGAGGCTGCAATATCCGGTGCCGAAGTCGTCGATGAGCACTTGATGGCCGACATCGCGCAGCGCTTGCAGGTTTTCCCGGGCCACCACCACGTCGATCAGCCCGCGCTCGGTGACCTCAAAGGCGATTTGCTGGGCGGCGACTCGATGCAGGGTCAGCAGCCGCGCCATCACCTGACCGATGCGCGGCACCATCACATCGCATGCCGCCAGGTTGACCGAGATGTACAGCTTGGGATTGGCCCGCAGCAATTGCCCCAGTTGCTCCAGCAACCGTTGCAGAACGAAGTCGGTCATCTGGCGGATCTGCCCGGTGTTTTCCGCCATTGGAATGAACAGATCGGGGCTGGTCAGGGTGCCGTCCGGCCGTCGCCAGCGCAGCAGGGCTTCGGCGCCGACGCAGTTGCGGCTGTCCAGGTCAAAGATCGGTTGATACAGGACCTGCAATTCGCCCCGGCGGATGGCGCCGGTCAGTTCCGCGTCCAGGGACTGGCGCTGGCGCACCAGCAGGAACACCAGAAAACCCACGCACAACGACAGTCCCAGGCAGACCGGCAACAGCCACCACCACATCAGCGGTATGTGGGTACCACCGCGGGGACTGATCAACACCAGTTGGTATTCCGGGTTGTCAGTGGGCATGCGATAAATCAATCGTGACTGGGTGACTTGCAGCGCATCGCGACTTTTCGGCGGCCAATGCTCGGTGGGTGGCCAGACCTGTGAAGAACCGAGCACCGGAATTGCCCGAGTACCGTGATCGAGCACCACCAGCAGACTGCTGCCCGGCGTCAGATCGACCATGTCGGTCAAATGCCCGCGGGAGGTCGCGACACGGAAATTACCGCGTCCGAGCATCAGCGCAGCACGGTTTTCATCGGGTTCGGTGGTGGTGTTGAGCCAGTAGCTGTAGGTGGGGCCCTTGATGTCCGGCGGTCGTATCAGCGACAGCCCTTCCTGGCGCGGCCGATTGGAGCAGATGCGCGTGGCATCCATGTAGGCGGCTTCGTAAACGAAGCGGTAATTGAAACTGACCTGCTGCAAAGTCGCGATCATTTCCTCGTCGCAGGTGCGCAGAGGCTGAGCTTCCAGGTCATCGAGGCTTTCGCGCAGCTGCCCGAACAGTTGCTCCAGACGAGCTAGAAATCGTTCGCCTTGAGCGTTCATTTCCAGGCTCTCGTTCTGTTCGACCTGATGCAGCGCAATGAACAGGCTGCCGGACATCAGCAGGGTCGCACTCAAGACAGCCGCCATCATCGCCAGGAACCATGGGCGATAGAACCAACTACGGAATGTCTCTCTGGCAGCAGGCATTGTGGATATCCGACGAATTACCAATGAGTTATAGCTGCTGAATGGCAAAGGTGCGCTGACCGTCGGGCGGGCGTCATTATTTTGTCTGATTCAGTACCTGAAGCAGCGCCGCCGTTTGCGCATCCGGCATACCGTCGAAGTGCGAGGGGCGAAAGTGCATCTGGAAGGCGGCGATCACATGGCGGGTGGCGACGTCCAGTTCCCCGGTCTGGGCAATCTCGTAACCGGCACGGGCCAATTGCGCCTGGTACCAACTGATGCTCGGCGGCTGTACTTCAAACTGTAGCTGCTGATGCGCCACGGCCTGCTCATTCGGCCAAATACCGAATCCCTCGGCGGCCAGGCGCTTCCAGGGAAACAACGGACCCGGATCAAGCTTGCGCAGAGGGGCGATGTCGCTGTGGCCAATGATGCTGCGCGGGCTGATGGCGTAGCGGGTGGTGATGTCTTTGAGCAGAACGATCAAGGACTGGATCTGGGCTTCGCTGTAGGGGTACCAGAGGCGCCCGGCAGGGGTCTCCTTGAAACCGGGGTTGACGATTTCGATGCCGATGGAGCTGGAGTTCAGCCAGGTCCGACCCTGCCATTGGCTTTCCCCGGCGTGCCAGGCCCTGAGGTTTTCGTCCATCAGCTTATAGATGGTTGCCTTCGGGTCGTCGCCGATCAGGTAATGGCTGCTGACCTCGCCGTGGGTCAGCAATTGCAGAGAACGCTCCAGAGAGGCTGAGGTGTAATGCAGCACCACGAACTGAATGCGGCTGTCGTGATTGGCCGAAGGGTGACGAGTGTCGTAGCGGGGGGCGCTGGCACAACCGGCCAGTAGCAACAGCGACAGAAGGAACGCGGAAAATTTCATGGCGGAGGCAATACACGCAGGACAGTAATGCAACAGTGTAACGTACTGACCTGCGTCCGGCGGGCAATCGCCGGGTTTTAAACAAAATGGAACACTTGTCCTCAGCCCAGCTCAACCCGGTTGCGTCCTGCATTTTTTGCACGGTAGAGCGCCTGATCGGCCCTTTTGAGTACCAGATCGCTTTTTTCGCCGGTCTTGAATACCGTCAGGCCCATGGAAATCGTCACGGTGACTCGCTCGCCCTTGAAGTGGAACGGACAGGCTTCGATGGATGCGCGCAGGTGTTCCAGGAGTTTCATCCCGGCCGCCGGTACCGTCGCAGGCAGTAACAGGACAAATTCCTCGCCCCCAAACCGGGCAATGAAATCCGTCCCGCGCAGGCGTTTGCGCAGCACCGTGGCAATGATTTTCAGCACCTTGTCGCCCGCCAGGTGGCCGTAGTTGTCGTTGATGCGCTTGAAGTGATCGAGGTCGAGCATGGCCAGCATCAAGGTATTGCCGTGTTGCTGCCATTCGCGAATTTCGTGCTCCAGTCGCTCGCTCCAGGCGGCGCGATTGGGCAGGCCGGTCAATGGGTCGATCAAGGCTTTCTGGCGCTGTTCTTCGAGGTGCTCGCGAAAGCCCAGGGCTTCCTGTTCCATGTGCGCCACCCGTTCGGCCAGGCTGTGCAGGCGGGCGGCCACTTCCTGCTCACGCTCGTCACGCTGCTGGCGATGCTGATCCATGGTGCCGAGCAGGCCTTCGAGATGGTTTTCCAGTATGACCTTGAGGTCTTCCAGGTCGGCGGCTTCATGCATGCTGGTCTGCAGGCCGTCGACTTGTTCGCGGATCTGCGTGTCCATGGCTTGGGCGGCGGAACGGCTGTCGGCATGGCCGGCGCTGGCGGCTTGCAGATTGCTCTGGAAGGATTCGAGGCGCTCGTTGAGGTGCTGCAGGTACGCTTCGAATTCATGTTGGCCGCTGTCGGAAATGGCCAGCATCAGGGTCGCCAGATCGTCGAGGATTGGCAGCAGTTCGTACCAGTTCAAGCCGTTTTTCAGACGATCGCGCATCGATTCCGCTTGCGGGCGATGGCGTTCCGGCAGTGTCAGGTCGTCGAGCAGGCCCAGCAACGTCTCTTCGATATGCTTGGCGACAGAACTGTAGGATGGCTCGGGGGAATCCGGTAGCGCGTACAGAATGTCGTGTTCGGACGCGTCGGGCTCGATTGCGGTTATAGGCTCAGGCAGCGCGGCGTGGGTCAGTTCGTCGGGATTGATGCGTGGCTCGCTCTGAGCGACGGGCGCCTCGGTGACTGTTGCAACGGCGTCGGGCGGGTCCGCTTTGTCCTGGGCTTGGGTTTGCGGCAATGACTGTACTGCTGGCGGCTCGTCCGGTGCAGCGGGTTCAGTCGCTGGAGGCTGCTGGTCCGGCAAAGGCTCGATGAGTGCTGGTTCGTCGGCCACGGCAACCAGGGCTGAGGCTTCGACGTGCGGTTCAACGCCAGCCGTTGCCGGCAACGTCGCGGCAATCGGCGCCGGCTCGATAGGTTCGGGCTGGTGTTCAGCGATAGGCGCGGCCTGTGTCGTGACCTCTTCAGCCTCTCGCTGACCGAACAACCGCTGCAGCAGGCCGGGGCGCTCGGGCTCGACCGGGGCCTCCAGCTGGCTCAGGGCCTTGCCTTGCAAGCCGCTCAGTTCGCTGAGCAGCAGCGGAATCTCTCGAGCCTGGCTGACGCGGTGATCCAGTTGTTTTGCGAAGTTTTTCAGCGGGCGACTGACGTCCCGCGGCAGCGGCAGGGTTAGCAGTTGAGTGACCAGCGCTGTCAGCGCCGCGCTGGTCTGGTTGATGCGGGTTTCCCTGCGCTGCTCGGAGTCGAGCACGGCTTTTTCCAGGCGCGGGAGCAGGGCGGCCAGACCGGCGTCCATGTCGTCGGTGCGCACGACTTCGCGCATTTCCTTCATGCATTGATCAACTGCGCGATCGGTGCCTTCGGCCGCCAGCGTGCTGCGTACCAGGCCCCGGCGCAGCAGGTCGAGGCGGGCGTCCCAGCGACGTTCGAGCTTTTCCTGTTGTTCGATGCTTTTGAGGTATTTCTCTTTCCAGCGCTGGGCTTCGTCGCTCATTCAGGGGTTCCGCGAAGGGCAGGACTCAACGCGGGCAATGCATCGGCCGTGAGCGAACCCGGCAGACGAATCTCTACCGCGACCGGCAGGTGATCGGAAATGGGTTGGGCCAGCACCTCGACCTTTTCCAGGGTCAGGGTCGGGCTCAGCAGAATGTGGTCCAGGCAGCGCTGTGGGCGCCAGCTGGGGAATGTCGCTTCCAGTTGTGGTGCAAGCAGGCCCAGGTCGCGCAATGGCGAGTTTTGCAGCAGGTCACTGGCGTGAGTATTCATGTCACCCATCAGTACCTGATGCTTGTAACCACCGATCAACTCCCGGATGTAGGCCAGTTGCATGCTGCGTGCCCGTGCACCCAAAGCCAGGTGCATCATGACCACCACCAGCGCCTCCGGACCTTCGCCGAAGCGCACCAGGATCGCGCCGCGACCCTTGGGGCCCGGCAATGGATGATCTTCGATCGCCCATGGACGCAGGCGGCTGAGCACGCCATTGCTGTGCTGGCCGAGGCGTCCGAGGTTGCGATTGAGTTGCTGATACCAGTAGGGGAAGGCGCCCAACTGGGCGAGGTGCTCGACCTGGTTGACGTAACCGGATCGCAGGCTGCCGCCGTCGGCTTCCTGAAGGGCGACCAGATCGAAGTCGCCCAGCAGGCTGCCGATTTTCTGCAGGTTGTCGGCGCGGCCGGTATGCGGCAACAGGTGTTGCCAGCCCCGGGTCAGGTAGTGCCGATAGCGTTCGGTACTGATGCCGACCTGGATATTGAAACTGAGCAAGCGCAGACGGCTGTCTTCGGGCAGGCCCGTCGACTCCAGATGATGCTCGTTGACCCGCGGATCATGCAGGCCAACGACACGTTCAGTTCCCCAGCGGCGCATGGTGGGTGCTGCCTTTTAGTTGGAGGCGGCCTTGTTGGCTGCCCGCTCTTTGTCGATCAGCTTGTCGGCCAGTTGCAGCGCTTGTTCGGCGCCACCGGCAGAGCCTACGTCGAAGCGATACTTGCCATTGACGATCAGGGTAGGAACGCCAGTGATTTCATACTTCTTGGCCAGGTCAGTGGCCTTGACGATCTGGCCCTTGATGGCGAACGAGTCGAAGGTCGCCAGGAACTTGTCCTTGTCGACGCCCTGGGTAGCCAGGAAGTCCGCCATGTCGTTCTTGTCGGTCAGCTTCTTGTGTTCTTTCTGGATGGCTTCGAACACGGCGGCGTGGACCTTGTGCTCGACGCCCATGGCTTCCAGGGTCAGGAACATCTGGCCGTGGGCATTCCACGGACCGCCGAACATGGCAGGGATACGGACGAAATTAACATCGGAAGGCAACTTCTCGACCCAGGGATTGATCACCGGCTCGAACGCGTAGCAGTGCGGGCAGCCGTACCAGAACAGCTCCACCACTTCGATCTTGCCAGGAACGGCGACCGGAACCGGATTGGCCAGTTCGACGTAAGGGGCGGCGGGTGTTTCGGCGGCCTGGGCATTCATGCCGAACAGGCTGGCAGCGACAAGTGCGGCGCTGATGATCAGATTACGCATGCTTTACTCCTGGACAAATTTTATCGCCTCGCGCGACCTGCATTAAGACAGATCGTGGCGGGCCTGAGTTCTGTAGTGTAACGGCAGCGGCCACAAAAAAGGGCGGCCTAAGCCACCCTTTTTATACTTGCTGCGACGGATTAATCGAGCGTTAACGTTGCAAGAGATGTACGCCTCGAGCCACCCTCGATTCGCCGGTCAGTGCAGGCCTTGAATGTAGCTGGACACTGCGGCGATGTCTTCGTCGCTCAGCTTCTTGGCAATGGTCTGCATTGGCTTGGTGTCGCCGTCGTTGGTCCGGCCGCCTTCTTCCTTGCGGAAGTCGGTCAGTTGTTTGGCGACGTATTGAGCGTGCTGGCCACCCAGGTGCGGGAAGCCTGCAGCGGCGTTGCCTGCGCCATTTGGCGAGTGGCAACCGGTGCACGATGGCAGGCCCTTGGCCAGGTCGCCGCCACGGAACAGTGCTTCACCGCGCGCCACGACTTTGGGGTCGGCGGCGCCGACGCTGCCTTTCTGGCTGGCGAAGTAGGCGGCGATGTCCGCCAGGTCCTGATCGCTCAGGTTGGTCAGCAACCCGGTCATTTCCAGAACGGTGCGCTTGCCCGACTTGATGTCGTGCAATTGCTTGGTCAGGTAGCGTTCACCCTGGCCCGCCAGTTTCGGAAAATTCGGCGCCATGCTGTTGCCATCCGGGCCATGGCAGGCCCCGCATACGGCAGCTTTTGCCTGGCCGGCCTTTGCATCGCCGGGCTGTACTGCCTCACCAGCGGCATTGGCCATGCCGCAGATGCCCACGGTCAACAGCAGACTCACGATCAATTTCTTCATCAGCTAATCCAACTACGGCTAAGGGTTAAAGAGTTATGGACCGGGCTTACTCGCTCATCCACTGGATGATGGCTTGGTAATCCTCGGCACTGCAGTCCATGCACAAACCACGCGGCGGCATCGCCTTGAAACCCTGGGTCACGTGTTGCACCAGCGTCTCCATACCTTTCGCCAACCTCGGCGTCCAAGCTTCCTGATCGCCTCTTCTGGGCGCCATGGGTAGTTGGCCGGAATGACAGGCACCACAAACACGGTTGTACACAGCTTCCGGATCCTGTGTAGCCTGAGCGCTGTAAAGCGGCATCAAGACACCGGCAGCTAGCAGCCATTTCGTCATAAAACGACCTTTTCAGGGTTGAGAGCGTGCTGCGTTCTAGTGCGCAATCAAGGTCTGTCGCTCTCGTGAACTTCATCCTACGCTGGGACAAAGCGCACACAAAATCTGCGGCATTATATACTGGCGTCACTGAAACGGAAGCGACACCGCTTGCCGCGCCCATTCCCGGCGCCGCCCACATCGGAAATCCCATGCAACTCAAGAATCCCATCCTCGGTCTGTGCCAACAGTCCACCTTCATGCTCAGCGCCGCCAAAGTCGACCAATGTCCGGATGACGAAGGTTTCGAAGTCGCCTTCGCCGGGCGTTCCAACGCCGGCAAGTCCAGCGCGCTCAACACCCTGACCCATGCCAGCCTGGCGCGAACCTCGAAAACCCCGGGTCGCACGCAGCTGTTGAATTTCTTCAAGCTAGACGATGAACGTCGTCTGGTCGACCTTCCGGGCTACGGTTATGCAAAAGTACCCATTCCGCTCAAGCAACACTGGCAGCGCCACCTCGAGGCCTATCTGGGTAGTCGGGAAAGTTTGAAGGGTCTGATCCTGATGATGGACATCCGTCATCCAATGACCGACTTTGACCTGCTGATGCTCGACTGGGCCATTGCCAGCGGCATGCCAATGCACATTCTGCTGACCAAGGCGGACAAGCTGACCTATGGCGCGGCCAAGAACACACTGCTCAAGGTTCAGTCGGAAATTCGCAAGGGTTGGGGCGACGCGGTGACGATCCAGCTGTTTTCGGCGCCAAAGCGCATGGGCCTGGAAGAGGCTTACACGGTGCTGGCGGACTGGATGGAGTTGGCGGACAAGGGGTCCGAGGCAGAGGCCCAGTAAGGGGCGGGAACTGTCCGGGGTGTGCCTGGGCACTTTTCTTGGGGCAAAAAAAACCCCGGACTTCTATGGGGAGGGGGAAGTTCCGGGGTTCAAGTTCCAGACCGCTAGGGCGGGGTCCAGATATCTGCCAACACTTAACACAACATAGGAGCATCGAAGGGCTTCACCAGCCATTCAGTAACTCTGAGTAGTGAATCTCCAGATTAGTTCAGAATTTCTTTCAAAGTGTTTGGAATAACCCCGTGCATTTTTCGGACTAAGGGCGTGCAGCCCCGATACCGCGGCACTTTGCCGCGGTAAACGGAATAATTTCTTCGCGGATTGAGCGGTTTTTCACCGACCAACGGCTTAATGCGCCTCATCCCAGTTGTTGCCCACACCCACTTCGACCAACAACGGTACATCCAGTTTCGCCGCGCCGCTCATGTGCACGCGAATCTCCTCGCTGACCTGCTCGACCAAATCTTCACGCACCTCAAGCACCAGTTCATCGTGCACTTGCAGGATGACTTTGGCGTCCAGGCCGGACGACGCCAGCCAGTTGTCCACAGCCACCATGGCTTTCTTGATGATGTCGGCAGCGGTGCCCTGCATCGGCGCGTTGATCGCCGTGCGCTCGGCGGCGGCGCGCTCCTGCGGCTTGTTGGAGTTGATCTCCGGCAGATACAGGCGTCGCCCGAAGAACGTTTCCACGAACCCCTGATCCGCCGCCTGGGCACGGGTGCGGTCCATGTACTCACGCACTCCCGGGTAACGGGCAAAGTAGGTGTCGATGTAAGCCTTGGCCGTCTTGGTATCGACGCCGATGTCCTTGCCGAGCTTCTGCGCACCCATGCCGTAGATCAGGCCGAAGTTGATGGCCTTGGCGCTGCGACGCTGATCAGAGGTCACGTCCGCCAGTTCCACCTTGAATACCTCGGCGGCCGTCGCGGTGTGCACGTCCAGATTGTGACGGAAGGCGTTCATCAACCCTTCGTCCCGGGACAGGTGCGCCATGATCCGCAGTTCGATCTGCGAATAGTCCGCCGCCAGCAATTTGTAGCCGGCCGGGGCCACGAAAGCCTGACGAATGCGCCGCCCTTCGGCGGTGCGCACTGGAATGTTCTGCAGGTTCGGATCGCTGGAAGACAAGCGCCCAGTGGAAGCCACGGCCTGATGGTACGAGGTGTGGATACGCCCGGTGCGCGGGTTGATCTGCTCCGGCAGGCGGTCGGTGTAGGTGCTTTTGAGCTTGCTCATGGAACGGTATTCCATCAGCACCTTGGGTAGCCGGTAGTCTTCCTCAGCCAGTTTGGCCAGCACCTCTTCGGCGGTGGACGGCTGACCCTTGGCGGTCTTTTTCAGCACCGGCAGGCCAAGTTTCTCGTAAAGAATCACGCCGAGCTGCTTGGGCGAACCCAGGTTGAATTCTTCCCCGGCGATCTCGAAGGCTTCACGTTCCAGCGCGACCATCTTGTCGCCCAGTTCGATGCTCTGCACACCGAGCAGCGCGGCGTCGACCAAGGCGCCCTGACGTTCGATGCGTGCCAGCACCGGCACCAGCGGGATCTCGATGTCGGTCAGCACGCTGGCCAGGCTCGGGATGGCGTTGAGCTTGTCGAACAACGCCTGGTGCAGGCGCAGGGTGATATCGGCGTCTTCGGCAGCATAGGGGCCGGCCTGTTCGAGGGCGATCTGATCGAAAGTCAGCTGCTTCACGCCTTTGCCGGCGATGTCCTGGAAACTCACCGTGGTGTGGTCCAGGTACTTCAGGGCCAGGCTGTCCATGTCATGACGGGTGGCCGTGGAGTTGAGCACGTAGGATTCGAGCATGGTATCGAAGGCGACGCCGCGCACGGTGATGCCGTTGGCCTGATCGCCGCCGATGGCGCAGTTGGCCAGGATGTTCATGTCGAACTTGGCATGCTGGCCGACCTTGAGTTTGTTCGGGTCTTCCAGAATCGGCTTGAGCGCGCGCAGCACGGTGTCGCGGTCCAGTTGCTCGGGCACGCCGATGTAGGAATGGGTCAGCGGGATGTAGGCCGCTTCGTTGGCCTGTACTGCAAACGACAGCCCCACCAATTGCGCCTGTTGCGCGTCGATGCCGGTGGTTTCGGTGTCGAAGGCGAACAACTTGGCGTTGTTCAGTTTTTCCAGCCAGACGTCGAAGCGAGCCTGGTCGAGGATGGTTTCGTAGGCGGCTTCAGCCACGGCCACCGGCGCTTGGGCCTCGGGCGTGCTGAACAGATCGGCGGCCGGTGCGGGTTCGGCGGCGCTGCTCAGTTCCTGGCGTTTGGCGTCACGGTCGAGATCGTTCAGCCAGCTCTTGAATTCCAGCAGGGTGTAGAGCTCGTAGAGCTTGGCCGGATCTTCCGGGCCCATTTGCAGGTCATCGAGACCGATATCCAGCGGCACATCGACCTTGATCGTCGCCAATCGATAGGACAGGAATGCCATCTCCTTGTGCTCTTCAAGCTTGGCCGGCAATGTTTTCGCGCCACGGATCGGCAGGGTCGGGACGATGTCGAGTTGCGCGTAGAGCTCGGTCAGGCCGCCGTTCACACCCACCAGCAGGCCGGACGCGGTCTTCGGACCGATGCCGGGCACGCCCGGGATGTTGTCGGAAGAATCGCCCATGAGCGCCAGATAATCGATGATCTGCTCGGGAGCGACGCCGAATTTCTCCTTCACGCCTTCCACGTCCATGCTGCTACCGGTCATGGTATTGACCAAGGTAATGTGGCCGTCGACCAGTTGCGCCATGTCCTTGTCGCCGGTGGAGATGACCACCGGACGATCGGCGGCGGCACTGCTGCGGGCCAGGGTGCCGATCACGTCGTCGGCTTCGACACCCTCGACGCACAGCAGCGGGAAGCCCAGGGCGATCACGCTCTGGTGCAGCGGTTCGATCTGCACACGCATGTCATCGGGCATGCTCGGACGGTTGGCCTTGTATTCTGCGTACATCTCATCGCGAAAGGTCCCGCCCTTGGCGTCGAACACCACGGCGAACGGACTGTCCGGGTACTGCTTGCGCAGACTCCTGAGCATGTTCAGCACGCCCTTGACCGCACCGGTCGGCAGGCCTTTGGACGTGGTCAGCGGCGGCAGCGCGTGAAAGGCGCGGTACAGGTAAGAAGAACCGTCCACCAGGACGAGGGGGGCTTGGCTCATGAGCAGGATCAACCTTTTCGGCGGGTCCGGCGCTAGAATAGCGGGACCGTTGACGACAAAGGGACAAGGTTATCATGCGCACACTAAATCGCCTGTTGCTGGCTGGGTTGTTTGCTATTACACCGCTGGCCGTGATGGCAGCGGACGATGCGCCTACACCGGAGCCTGAGGTCACGATCCGCACCGAAGGAGACAAAGTCATTCAGGAGTACCGCCAGAACGGGTTCCTGTATGCGATCAAGGTCACGCCGAAGGGCGCACCGCCGTATTTTCTGGTGCGCGCGGATGGAACGGATGCAAACTTCATCCGCTCGGATCAGCCCGATATGCTGATTCCGTCGTGGAAAATCTTCGAGTGGAAATAGTTTCCTAATTTCAATTGGCGCTGGCTCGCGAGCGGCGCCCGTACTGGCAGTTTAAACATGTCTGTGTTCACCCCCCTGGCTCGGCCCGAGCTGGAAGCTTTTCTCGCCCCTTATGGCCTCGGCCGCCTGCTTGATTTCCAGGGGATTGCCGCCGGTAGCGAAAACACCAATTTCTTTATCAGCCTGGAGCAGGGCGAATTTGTCCTGACCCTGGTCGAGCGCGGCCCGGTCCAGGAGATGCCGTTCTTCATCGAATTGCTCGACGTGCTGCACGAGGCCGACTTGCCGGTGCCGTACGCCTTGCGCACGACCGATGGCGTGGCATTGCGTGAACTGGCTGGCAAACCCGCGCTACTGCAGCCGCGCCTGGCCGGCAAGCACATCAAACAGGCCAACGCCCAGCACTGCGCGCAGGTAGGTGAATTGCTGGCTCATCTGCACCTGGCAACCCAGGCCAACATGATCAAGCGCAAGACCGACCGTGGCCTGGACTGGATGCTGGAGGAGGGCACGCAGTTGCTGTCGCACCTCGACGCCCGGCAGAAAGAATTGCTGCAAAAGGCGCTGGATGAAATCGGTGTGCAGAAAGAAAGAATCCTCGCCTTGCCCCGCGCGAACATCCACGCCGACCTGTTCCGCGATAACGCGATGTTCGAAGGCACGCACCTGACCGGGTTGATCGATTTCTACAACGCCTGCTCGGGACCGATGCTGTACGACGTGGCGATTGCCTTGAACGACTGGTGCTCGGACGATGAGGGCTTGATCGACGGGCCACGGGCGCGGGCGTTGCTGGGGGCTTATGCCGGGTTGCGTCCGTTCACTGCCGCCGAGGCGGAGTTGTGGCCGACCATGCTGCGGGTGGCGTGCGTACGCTTCTGGTTGTCGCGGTTGATTGCGGCGGAGTCATTCGCCGGGCAGGACGTATTGATTCACGACCCGATGGAGTTTCAGTTGCGCCTGGCGCAGCGGCAGACCGTCAGCACACCGTTGCCGTTTGCCCTTTAAATTGTGGCGAGAGAGCTTGCTCCCGTTGGACTGCGCAGCAGGCCCATGACACGGAGGTCAGCTTCGCTGCCCGGCGGGAGCAAGCTCCCTCGCCACAGGTAAGTGCCTGTTACAACGACTCCAGACACCCTGCCAAATCATTCCCCAATTTCTCCAGCACCTGCTCATACCCCTGAGCAGTCGCGGGCGTGTAACCGCCCAGCGCATCCAGTTCCGCCAGTTTCACCGGTAGGCCGGCCACCAGGGTTTCCGCCAGGCGCGGCCGCAACGGCGGCTCGCTGAACACGCACGTCTTGCCCACTTCCTGCAACCGCGCGCGCATTGCTGCGACATGCTGGGCGCCGGGCTGCACTTCCGCCGCAACGCTGAACACGCCCGTGTGCTTGAGGCCATAGGCGTCTTCGAAGTAGTCGAAGGCTTCGTGGAACACGAAATACGGCTTGCCTGCGATCCCCGCCAGACGCGCCTTCAATCGCAGGTCCAGTGCATCCAGACGCTCATCGAACGCTTTGAGGTTGCTCTGATACCGCGTGGCGTTGGCCGGGTCGGCGGCGCTCAGGTCCTCGGCCATTTTCGCCGCGATCACTCGGGCATTCACCGGGGACAGCCACAAATGGGCGTCCAGGCTGCCCGGACGATGATCGTGATCATGTTCGTCGGCTTCTTCGGCGTGCGACTGGTTGTCTTCGGCGAAATGGCGAAGTTTCAGACCGGGCAAGTCCTGCACGGCGATGCTCGGCAGCGTGCGGCCGTTCAGCACACGGGGCAGGAAACCTTCCATGTTCGGCCCGATCCAGTACAGCAAGTCCACCGACTGCACCTTCCGTACGTCGGAAGGGCGCAACGCGTAGTTATGCGGCGAAGCGCCGGGCGGCAGCAACACCTCCGGGATCGCCACGCCGTCCTGCACTGCAGCGGCAATCAACTGCAGTGGCTTGATACTGGTAAGGACGGTGACCTCGGCTTGCGCCGGGCCGATCAGCAAAAAACTGGCGAGAAATGCGACAAAGATAGAAAAAATTCGGGACACGATGACCACTCGAGGAGGCGAGAACGGGTAACATAATAACGTCTCTCACCAAATGCGTCGCCGCTCATGACTAAAACACCGCTTGCCAGCCGTCCCCACGATCACTCTCACTGCGTGCACAGCGCTCTGTCCGAGGCTGATGCCCTGTGCGAACGTCAGGGCCTGCGCTTGACCGCTTTGCGTCGGCGGGTGCTGGAATTGGTCTGGCAAAGCCATAAGCCGTTGGGCGCCTATGACATTCTCGCGGTGCTCAGCGAGCAGGATGGTCGTCGCGCCGCGCCGCCAACGGTGTATCGCGCCCTGGATTTCCTGCTGGAAAACAATTTGGTGCACCGTATTTCTTCTCTGAACGCTTTTATCGGCTGCAATCACCCCGAGCACGCGCACCAGGGTCAGTTCCTGATCTGCCGCGATTGCCACGCCGCCATTGAACTTGAACAAAAATCCATCAGCGACGCGATCGTCGCCAGCGCCAGTGAGGTCGGTTTTGTGGTCGAAGGCCAGACCGTCGAAGTGGTGGGGCTGTGCTCGGGTTGCCAGGGGGCTTGATGAGCAACGCGCTGATTCGCCTCGAGCAGGTTGCCGTCACTTTTGCCGGGCAGCGTGTGCTGGATAACATCGAACTGAGCGTCGAGCCGGGGCAGATCGTCACCCTGATCGGGCCGAACGGCGCCGGCAAGACCACCCTGGTGCGCGCCGTACTGGGCCTGTTGAAGCCCGACAGCGGCACGGTCTGGCGCAAGCCGAAACTGCGGGTTGGCTATATGCCGCAGAAGTTGCATGTGGACCCGACCTTGCCGCTTTCGGTGCTGCGTTTCCTGCGGTTGGTGCCGGGTGTGGACCGTGCGATGGCCCTGTCGGCACTCAAGGAGGTCGGCGCCGAACAGGTGATCGACAGCCCGGTGCAAAGTGTTTCCGGCGGCGAGATGCAACGGGTGCTGCTGGCCCGTGCGCTGCTGCGCGAACCGCAATTGCTGGTGCTCGACGAGCCGGTGCAAGGTGTCGATGTGGCCGGCCAGGCCGAGCTCTACAGCCTGATCACCCGCCTGCGTGATCGCCACGGCTGCGGCGTGTTGATGGTCTCTCACGACTTGCACCTGGTGATGAGCACCACCGATCAGGTGGTGTGCCTCAACCGCCACGTCTGCTGCTCCGGCCACCCCGAGCAGGTCAGCGGCGATCCGGCCTTCGTCGAGCTGTTCGGCAAAAATGCCCAGAGCCTGGCGATTTATCACCACCACCACGACCACGCCCACGATTTGCACGGCTCGGTGGTCAAGGCGCCCGGGTCGGGCCATACCCATGTTCACGGAGATAACTGCAAGCATGGCTGATTTTCTGCTCTACGCCCTGCTTGCAGGTTTGGCCCTGGCGGTCGTCGCCGGTCCGTTGGGTTCATTCGTGGTCTGGCGGCGCATGGCCTACTTCGGCGACACCTTGTCCCACGCAGCATTGCTGGGCGTGGCCCTGGGCTTCCTGCTGGATGTCAGCCCCACCGTCGCGGTTACCGTAGGCTGTCTGCTGCTGGCGGTGTTGCTGGTGACCTTGCAGCAGCGTCAGCCGCTGGCGTCCGACACACTGTTGGGAATTCTTGCCCCCAGCACCCTCTCTCTCGGTCTTGTCGTACTAAGCTTCATGCACGAAGTACGGATCGACCTGATGGCCTATCTGTTCGGCGACCTGCTGGCGATCAGTCCGACGGATCTGGCCTGGATTCTCGGCGGCAGCGCGGCGGTGCTGGTCTTGCTGGTGACGCTGTGGCGGCCATTGCTGGCGATCACCGTGCATGAAGAGCTGGCCAGGGTCGAAGGCCTGCCCGTGGCGGGATTGCGCATGGCGCTGATGTTGCTGATCGCCGTGGTGATTGCCGTGGCGATGAAAATCGTCGGTGTCCTGCTGATTACTTCGTTGCTGATCATCCCGGCGGCTGCGGCACAACGTCACGCCCGCTCGCCGGAACAGATGGCACTGGGCGCAAGCCTGCTGGGCATACTCGCCGTGTGTGGCGGGCTGGCGCTGTCCTGGTTCAAGGACACCCCGGCCGGCCCGTCGATTGTCGTGACGGCCGCCGCGTTGTTTCTGCTGAGTTTTGTTCTGCCCCGTCGAGGGGTGTAGACTTGCTCGTTTTTTGCGCAAATAGAGAGTCGCAGGAATGAAGTCGTTCACCTCCCGTTATCTGCTGATTGCCGCATTTTTGCTGCTGGGCGCCTGTCAGAGCACGCCGCCGGCAGCCGAGGCCCCGGATGCGCGGGCAACGGCCATTGCACAGCTTGAGCAAAGCCTGGCCAGCAGCGAACTGGCCACGGCCGAAGATCAATTGGCCGCGTTGCAGGCGCAGTCGCCCAACGATCAATCCTTGGAGCAGTATCAACGCCAGTTGGCTGAGGCCTACCTGATGCGCAGCCAGATCGTGCTGCAAAAAGGCGACGTCAACGCTGCTGCCACTGCCCTGGCCCGTGCTCGCGCATTGATGCCCAAGGCGCCGGCGCTGACCGGTGGCGTCAACGGTGCCATTGCTCAAGCGCGCAAGGCCGAACTGGAAAAAGCCGAAGCCGCGCTCAAGGCCGCTGAAGCCAAGCCCAAGGCCAAGGTCATCGACCCGACGGCCGAGAGCACCACTGTGGCGTTGAATATCACCGACATGGCGAAATTGCGCCGCCAACTGGATGCGATTGCTGCCGATGTGGTGAATTATCAGTGCGACGTGAGCATCCAGGCACCGCGTACCGATGATTACCCTTGGCTGGCCAATCTGTTGACCAAGCGAGTGAACAAGCTTGATCCGCAGTTTGATCTGAAGCTGGAGCGGCAGATTATTCGCAGTGTGCCGGCGCAGATGGTCTTGAGCCCGCGCAAACCTTAAAAGCTTCGCGAGCAAGCCCGCTCCCACATTGGTTCTGCGTTGATCGCAGATCCATGTGGGAGCGGGCTTGCTCGCGAAGGCGTCATTTCAGGCAGCGCAGAACTTCAGGCCGGAATCGCTTTGGCCTTCGGCTCCCGATCCCAAACCCGATGTTCGCCGATCGCGGCAAAAAACGCCTTGAACGACTTGGCATCAGCCGCCACGATCAACCCCGCATCCGCCTCCAGCTTCAACACGTCCAGCAACTGCTTCGCCTCGCCATGCAACGCGATCGCCTTGAGGTGCTTGTAGGCCTCCAGCACGTAATGCAACGCCACGCCGTCACCGCTCAAGGCCTTGACCGACGCCGCGCCACCGGGCACGAACACCGCATCGAACGCCACGGATGGCATGCCTTCCATCGACGCATCCACCGGCAGTGCCTTGCCGTCGGCAGTGGTCACCGGCGCCGAGGTCGGGCCAAGCAGTTTGGCGTGGGCGCCTTCTGCCTCCAGCGCTTTCTTCATTGCATCGATGGCTGCACCGTCCACACCGTTGGCCGCCAGAATCGCTACCTTGCGGGTCTTGATGTCACCCGGCAGCAAATTGGCTTGGCTAAGCGCCGGCGAGCGATCCAGTGACGTCTTCGGCACCTCGACAGTCCCGGCTTTCGGCGCCGGCAAACCGAGGTTCGCCGCCACTCGCTTGGCCAGTTCCAGATCGATATTGGCCAGGATCTCGTTCACTTGCCGCGCGCGGATGAACTCACGTTCAACCTTGCCCAACTCAAAGCTGTAGGCCGCAATGATGTGTTCCTGTTCGTGCTTGCTCATGCTGTGGAAAAACAGCCGTGCCTGGGAAAAGTGGTCGCCGAACGACTCGCTGCGCTGGCGGATCTTGTTGGCGTCGATGCGCTCCGCGTAAGTCTCGAAGCCGCCGTCCTGGGCTGCGGGCGGGGTTTCTTTTGGCCAGCCACCGTCGATGGAGTTCGGCTCATAGGCCGCGCGACCCTTGTCGATGGTGGTGCGGTGCAGCGCATCGCGTTGACCATTGTGCAAGGGGGTAATCGTACGGTTGATGGGGATCTCATGAAAATTCGGCCCGCCGAGTCGGCTGATCTGCGTATCGGTGTAGGAAAACAGCCGACCTTGCAGCAACGGATCGTTGGAAAAATCGATCCCCGGCACCACGTGACCCGGGCAGAACGCGACCTGTTCGGTTTCGGCAAAGAAGTTGTCCGGGTTGCGGTTGAGGGTCATTTTGCCCAGCGGGGTGATCGGCACCAGTTCTTCCGGAATGAGCTTGGTGGGATCGAGGATGTCGAACTCGAAGGCGTGTTCGTTTTCTTCCTCTATCACCTGAACGCCCAGTTCCCATTCCGGGTAGTCGCCCATCTCGATGGCTTCCCAGAGGTCGCGACGGTGATAATCGGTGTCCTTGCCCGCCAGCTTCTGCGCTTCATCCCACACCAGCGAGCAGGTGCCGGCGGTGGGGCGCCAGTGGAATTTGACGAACCGCGACTTGCCCTCGGCATTGATCAGGCGAAAGGTATGCACGCCAAAGCCTTGCATGCTGCGCAGGCTCTTGGGGATCGCCCGATCGGACATGGCCCAGATCACCATGTGCGCCGATTCCGGTTGCAGCGAAACGAAGTCCCAGAACGTGTCGTGGGCCGAGCCGCCGGTAGGGATTTCGTTGTGGGGCTCGGGTTTAACCGCATGCACGAAATCAGGAAACTTGATGGCGTCCTGAATGAAAAACACCGGCATGTTGTTGCCGACCAGGTCGTAGATGCCCTCGTCGGTGAAGAACTTGACGGCGAAACCTCGTACGTCACGCACGGTGTCGCCCGACCCGCGGGGGCCCTGCACCGTGGAAAAGCGTACGAACACCGGGGTCTTTTTGCCGGGATCCTGCAGGAAGCCGGCCTTGGTCAGCACGCTATGGTTCTCGTAGCTCTGGAAGAAGCCATGGGCACCGGTGCCGCGGGCATGCACGATGCGCTCGGGGATGCGTTCATGGTCAAAATGCGTGATTTTTTCACGCATGATGAAGTCTTCCAGCAGCGAAGGGCCACGTGCACCGACCTTCAGGGTGTTCTGATTGTCCGCCACCTTCACGCCCTGATTGGTGCGCAGGGCCTGACCCGTGGCGTCGGAACGAAATTTTTCCAGGCTATCGAGCTTGGCGTTGGTGTTGCTGCGGTCCAGGGTATCGGTCCCGGCCAGGTCACTCTTTGGCGTGGCAGGCTTTTTAGTACTCATCAGGCATAACTCCTCGGCTGTTTTCGCGTTGCCTAAGTAGTGACTGATGACGTTTTTGGCCGTTCCTTTTATCTGACCTTTGATCGCGTTATTGCCAAATGACTGGATGAAAGCGAAATAAATGCTAAGAACCTCTATACGGACAGGCTAAAATGCGCGCCCGGCTAACCGCTGACCCTTTTCCAACGCGCCCCACAAGGTTCGCTACGTGATCGAGTTTCAAAACGTCCATAAAACCTACCGCGTCGCCGGTAAGGATATTCCCGCCCTGCACCCGACCAGCCTGACGATTGAGAACGGTCAGGTGTTCGGCCTGATCGGCCATTCCGGTGCGGGAAAAAGTACCCTGCTGCGTCTGATCAATCGCCTGGAAAACGCCAGTGGCGGCAAGATCATCGTCGATGGCGAAGAAGTCACCGCGCTCGACGCCAACGGTCTGCGCCGTTTCCGCCAACAGGTCGGGATGATTTTCCAGCACTTCAACCTGCTGGCGTCCAAGACCGTGGCCGACAACGTCGCGCTGCCGCTGACCCTGGCCGGTGAACTGTCCCGCAGTGAAATCGACCAGCGTGTCGCCCAATTGCTGGCCCGGGTCGGTTTGTCCGATCACGCCAACAAGTACCCGGCGCAGTTGTCCGGTGGGCAGAAGCAGCGCGTGGGCATCGCCCGCGCCCTGGCCACCAAGCCGAAAATCCTGCTGTGCGACGAAGCCACCAGTGCCCTGGACCCGCAAACCACCGCGTCGGTCCTGCAACTGCTGGCCGAGATCAATCGCGAGCTGAAGCTGACCATCGTGCTGATCACCCATGAAATGGACGTGATTCGCCGGGTCTGCGATCAGGTCGGCGTGATGGACGCTGGCGTGATCGTCGAACAGGGCACGGTGGCCGAGGTGTTCCTGCACCCGAAACACCCGACCACCAAACGCTTCGTGCAAGAAGACGAGCAGATCGATGAAGGCGAACAGCGTGACGACTTCGCCCATGTGCCGGGTCGCATCGTACGTCTGACCTTCCAGGGCGAAGCGACCTACGCGCCGCTGCTGGGCACTGTCGCCCGGGAAACCGGTGTGGACTACAGCATCCTTGCCGGTCGCATCGATCGCATCAAGGATATCCCCTACGGCCAACTGACCCTGGCCGTGACCGGCGGTGACATGGACGCAGCGTTCGCCCGCTTCACTGCGGCCGACGTCCACATGGAGGTGCTGCGCTGATGGAAGCCCTGACAAGTTTCTTCTCCAACATCGACTGGTACGAGATCTGGCTGGCCACCGGCGACACGATGATGATGCTCGGCGGTTCGCTGCTGTTCACCGTGCTGCTGGGTTTGCCGCTGGGCGTGCTGCTATTCCTGTGCAGCCCGCGTCAGTTGCTGGAGGCCAAAGGCATCTACGCGTTGTTGTCGTTGATGGTGAACATCCTGCGTTCGCTGCCGTTCATCATTCTGCTGATCGTGATGATCCCGTTCACCGTGTTGATCACCGGCACCTCGCTGGGTGTCGCCGGTGCGATCCCGCCACTGGTGGTGGGCGCCACGCCGTTCTTCGCGCGGCTGGTGGAAACCGCGCTGCGTGAAGTGGATCGCGGCATCATTGAAGCGACCCAGGCCATGGGCGCCACCACGCGGCAGATCATCACCAATGCCTTGCTGCCCGAAGCCCGTCCGGGCATTTTCGCGGCGATTACCGTGACAGCCATTACACTGGTGTCTTACACGGCGATGGCCGGTGTGGTCGGCGCCGGTGGCCTGGGCGACCTGGCGATCCGTTTCGGTTACCAGCGTTTCCAGACCGATGTGATGGTGGTCACCGTGATCCTGCTGCTGGTGCTGGTACAGGTTCTGCAAACCGTCGGCGACAAGCTGGTTGTGCATTTTTCCCGTAAGTAATAATTGAGCCGGCCATTCGCTGGCAGGCGCCAGAACGGGCGCCTCACATGGAGTTAGCTGAATGAAAAAACTATTCGTCGCGTTCGCTGCCGTTGCAGCCTTTTCCGCCCACGCCGACACCCTGACCGTCGCCGCCACCCCGGTCCCGCACGCCGAAATCCTCGAATTCGTGAAGCCGGCCCTGGCCAAAGAAGGCGTGGACCTGAAGGTCAAAGTCTTCACCGACTACATCCAGCCGAACGTGCAGGTGGCCGAGAAGCGTCTGGACGCCAACTTCTTCCAGCACCAGCCGTACCTCGATGAGTTCAACAAGGCCAAGGGCACCGATCTGGTCGCCGTTACCGGCGTGCACTTGGAACCCCTGGGCGCTTACTCCAGCAAGTACAAGAAGCTGGAAGACCTGCCAGGCGGCGCCACTGTCGTGATCCCGAATGACGCCACCAACGGCGGCCGTGCCCTGTTGCTGCTGGCCAAGTCCGGCCTGATCACCTTGAAGGACCCGACCAACATCCTGTCGACCGTCAAGGACATCACCGCAAACAGCAAAGACCTGAAATTCCGTGAACTTGAAGCGGCGACCATCCCTCGCGTGCTGACCCAGGTCGACCTGGCGCTGATCAACACCAACTACGCGCTCGAAGCCAAGCTCGACCCGTCCAAGGACGCCCTGGTCATCGAAGGCAGCGACTCGCCGTACGTGAACATCCTCGTCGCCCGCCCGGACAACAAGGACAGCGAGGACATGAAGAAATTGATCGCCGCGCTGCACAGCCCGCAAGTGAAGGCCTTCATCGTCGAGAAGTACAAAGGCGCGGTAGTGCCGGCGTTCTGATCCACTGCTGTAACGAAAAGGGGCGCATCCGAATGCGCCCCTTTTTTTGCCTGAAATCCGAGCCCATGTGGGAGCGGGCTTGCTCGCGAAGGCGGTGTGTCAGTCTGCGTAATTATTGACTGACACACCG